>CAWAXJ010000053.1:0-132164 GCA_963785905.1 uncultured Nitrospirales bacterium | reverse complement strand
AAACCCAGTGGAGCTTATATTCAACCCATTCATCAACCATACGGCCACTACATCCACTCGTGTTACGCCAGACCAGGTCCACCTTTCCATCTCCATTGAGATCCTCCACCAGCTGAATCACCCAATCCAGCGAGACACTGGCTGGAAACCCCGACGACATGATCGTCGCCCCATTCATGAACCACACCGACACTGCGCCAGAACTGGCATGCCGCCACACAATGTCAGCTGTGCCATTACCATCCACATCCCCCACGCCCGAGATCTGCCACGCTAACGGCACACCGGGAGGATATCCGCTTGAAACAATGGTTGATCCGTTCATCAGCCACACCGCCACCCCCCCAGTGCTTGTATTGCGCCAGACCAGGTCCGCCTTCCCATCTCCATTGAGATCGCCTACCTGTTGAATCTGCCAATCCAACGAAACGCCTGCTGGATAGGCTGTCGATGTAATCGTCGCACCATTCATGAACCACACCGCCACTAGGCCTGAGTTATCCCGCCACACAATGTCTTCTGTGCCATTCCCATCCACATCCCCCACGCCCGAGATCTGCCACGCTAACGGCACTCCGGCAGGATATCCGCTTGAAACGATGGTTGACCCGTTCATCAGCCACACCGCCACCTCCCCAGTGCTTGTATTGCGCCAAACCAGGTCCGCAGTCCCATTTCCATTGAGATCGCCTACTCCGTGTATTTGCCACGCTAACGGCACTCCACCAGGAAACCCGTTTGAAGCTATATTAATACCGTTCATTATCCACACAGCAGTAGCTCCGCTACTGGTATTCCGCCAAACGATGTCCGCTTTGCCGTCGCTATTGACATCATGACGGGCAATTCCACCAATAGGAGGTTTGACGATCGCCATGGTGTCGGTAATTGCGCCACCCGATCGTAAGTTCCGTAACGTGAGACTGCTGCCATTGATGTCCAGCAATACCGAGCCAAACGCCAGGTCAAACACGGCCATGACGGGATGATCCCCGCTTGGGTTAGAATCAAGCACATTCCCGCCGTGGCCGGCGACCACATAGACCGTCCCATCGTGAGACGTACCCCCTGCACTTTTTTGGTAGGCCCCATTGCCTGAAGGATCGCCATCGCCTGCATCCAGAATGTGCCCGTCGGCCACCAAAGTTGAAAACGACGGGGTCGCGAAGTTGGGAGAGGTGCCATAGCCATAGGCACCGTCGATCAGATAGGACCGCTCATAGACATGCGAGTGCCCCGCTAGGACCATATCCACTCCGCCGGCTTCCAGAATAGGCAGGACCGTCTCCCGCATGTCCCTCATTCGTCCACCGGAGTCGACTGCATTGTCCGAATCGTGGCCGCCCTTTCGAATAGGGCGGATGATGCCAGTAAGCGATGACCCAATCTTGCCCGGTCGCGGCCAGATCATTTTGTAACCAGGTCAACATCGGGGAGCCTGGGGCTCGGCTACTGTCCATGGAATCAAGCACAATAAAATGCGCATTGGCATAATCAAACGAATAATAGGCTTCGGTGCCGGAGGCCACGCCCCCGGCTTGGCCATTGGTCGGCAAGACATGCGCTTCATAGTACGGCCCAATGCCGAGGGAGGTATTGACCGACGGAGACTCGTGATTGCCCAGGGTCGGCCAGAGGGGCGTATGGCGAAGAATATTTTGGTAGACCGCGAAATGCCTATTGGTAAATTCCGAGTCGGTGCCGTTATCATAGGCCATATCCCCCATGTGCAGGATAATTGTAGGAGCGGGAGGATTCGCCGCAGTCTCGGTCAGCATCGCATCCCGAACCTGGCTTTGGTTGGCACCGGCAACGCCTGAATCTCCCAGCACCCATACCCGCACAGGGGTGGACGACCCTATCATCGGTGCCGTCACAAAAAAGTGCTGATTCGTCCCACCCCCTTGCACGCCGTTACTCGTTGTCCCCACATTGTAGAAATATTGGGTGGCGCCGTTTAGACCGGCAATCGTGACGATATGATCCTTGACATTGAGTCCGGGTCTGGTGACCGCCGTGCCTGTCGCGCTTTGGTTCAGGGTGCCGAACACCGTGCCGTATTGTACCCGGCTATTGTCCGCCGAGTTCAGGTCGGTGCGCCACACCAGTGTGACGGATGTGGGCGTGACGAGCTGCAAGTAGGGTTGCCGCACGATGGCTGCGGACGCGGGTGCCACCGAGACCAATACCAGAAAAAACATACACCCCAAGCTTCCCACGCCTAGTTTCTTCTTTGTCAGTTTCGATAGAGGCAGGAAAGAAGGACTATGTCCAGGATGACTAACAAACAACAATAAGAGAAGTTTTCTGATTATTGAATCTCCCAGTTTTGTGAATCTAAATAACATGAAAATACAAGAGATTCATGCTATGAAGTTGAGTCGAAGCTGCACGATGCGATCAGGCTCTATTGAAATTCCCCCGAAAAGGCGATGATTTCCTGTGTGGCAGAAAACAGCCAGAGTCGCCATCGACAACAAGTTATTCGAGTTCATCGATGAGCTTGACGGAACGACCTCCGAGGTAGACCAGAACTCACGAAAGCGTTCGACGACGATCTGGGTGTAACAAAGGTCATCCCTCGCCCCTTCACCGAAACGCCCACGACGGATCAGATTATACACAAGCTCAACCATTTTCACGAATAGTCTGTCACGAATATTCAAATTTAACAAACCAATGGGTTGAAGCCTTGTCAGGGCACTAGAACGAGATAATTTAGCAACCACACTCACACCACATGGCTCCTCTGATTCTGCCAGACGGCCTCATCTTTCTCAATCCTCTTGGAATTACCCTCCAACTTCATCTCCTGCGTCATAAACATGTGAAAAAGCGGGGAGGATGCGCAGAGAAATCCGTCTTCTGGGTTATTTACTTAAGCCAGAACATATTCTACCACACATTTTCTGATGCCAGCCGAATGTTAAAGGGGTAGGTCGTCGAGGGAATGTTTCACATGGCCAAGTCCATAGATTTCGAATTTAACCATTTGCCGCTGGCAGGGGAGCCAATATGAGCTAATCACTTCTGGTTATTTTGCGAATGGCCACATCGATGCCAAAAACTGTGTACTTTGAGCTGGCCCCTTTCTGTAAATACCATCATTTTATATTGGGAGGAGAAATTACTCAACCTCCGCCTCCATCGCGCGCAAATCTTCGCTCAATGGCACAAGTTTATCTACAATTTCGCCATTCTGAAAAGTCTAAATTCAACCTTGCCAGCTCCCATCCCTCGTTGTCTCTATACCAAAATGAGAACCTGACATGGGATTATATGCCATATGCCCGAGAGGAGATTCTGAGCCGTTATGACTACCCAAGTCACAATGCGATCAGCAGTACCATTTAGGAAATGATAAATATGGTAACTGTCTCCCGTCTGTATTTTTTACCATTGAAAGAACCTTGAAGGTCTTAACTTTCTGAAAAAACTTGTATCCATATGAACACGGAAGTGGGGAGCATTGCCAGGAAGGCGTAAGACACATTCATCATGCATCCCGACATGCTCCCCAGTTGTCAAATTAGATGCGCCTCATACCTGGCACACTGAGGGATTCTTTTTACCCTATGGCTGCTTCCTGTTTCATCCCCTATGGATCTAATGAAAAAGGAGCATGAGGTTGAAAAGAATCCCTCATCTCAGTAACCGAGGGGGCTAATCCTGAATTACCCAATCTGTCGTGGCGCTACCGGGAAAACCAGTGGAGATTACCGACAAGCCATTCATCAGCCATATGGCCACCGTGCCAGTCGTGCCATTGCGCCAAATGACGTCTGCTTTGCCATCCGCGTCTACATCGCCCACTTGCGCAATTTGCCAGTCTAACGGCACACCGCCGGGGAAGCCGGAGGAGGCAATCGCCGTTCCATTCAGTAACCAGATTGCCGTGTTGCCGTTGGTGTTCCGCCACACAAGGTCCGCCTTACCGTCCCCGTCCACATCTCCAACTTTGTTAATGTCCCAATCCGTCGAGGCGCTACCGGGAAAACCGACGGACGTGACAGTCAAACCGTTCATTAACCACACAGCTACCGTGCCGGTTGTGCCGTTATGCCAGATGACATCTGCCTTGCCATCCGCATCCACATCCCCCACCCCTGCGATCCGCCACTGTGACGGCACACCGCCGGGGAAACCGGAGGAGGCAATCGCCGTTCCATTCAGTAACCAGATTGCCGTGTTGCCGTTGGTGTTCCGCCACACAAGGTCCGCCTTACCGTCCCCGTCCACATCTCCAACTTTGTTAATATCCCAATCCGTCGAGGCGCTACCGGGAAAACCGACGGACGTGACAGTCAAACCGTTCATTAACCACACAGCTACCGTGCCGGTTGTGCCGTTATGCCAGATGACATCTGCCTTGCCATCCGCATCCACATCCCCCACCCCTGCGATCCGCCACTGTGACGGCACACCGCCCGGGAAACCGGAGGAGGCAATCGCCGTTCCATTCAGTAACCAGATTGCCGTGTTGCCGTTGGTGTTCCGCCAGACAAGGTCGGCTTTGCCATCCCCATCCAGATCGTGCCCCGTCGTATTCGAAGTGGATGATTCAACCAGCCGGACTGCACTTCCATATTTCCCGGCATATTGATGAAGGGGAATTCCATCAAAACTTATGGTTAATACGACTATGCCATCACTGCCGGGATTAACCTGGCTAAACCGTGCCACATAGCCATTATCATTATCTGCCGGTAACCGGGTTGAGGTATCCGCCGGCCCGGAGAAGATCACGCCACCGGCCTCACTGGGATTGTCAGTGGCGACCGAACTCGTATTCGTAAAGGCGTCCTGTCCGGAAATGGTCACGAGTGAGGCACGATCCCAACCACTGGTATTTCGATGAGAAAAGAAGGCCAGATCATACGCCTTGGTAGGATTGAGTCCGCTAAAGGTCAATACGAGCGAATTGTTCACATCATCTATGTAGGAAAGAACGCCGAGGCCACTTACCTTCCCATTAAAGATTGTAAAGGCATCTCCAGTGGTCGGGTTGGCCCCCTGAGCTCCTTGGGCACTGCCATCAAACGTACCCCCACTCACAGTCAATGTCACTCCGGTATCGATTCCCGTCGTGAAATCTTTCAGTAAGCCAGTGTTGGGCAAGCCCGAACCGCCGACGGGCGAGGTGAATTTGGTGATATTCGTATCTAACTGACCGCTAACCCATGCTAGGTCGTTATAAGCCGTAAAATCGGCTGCTACAACCATCGACCCCGTCCCCATCATCAACATAGCCGCGAGACTGCCCGCCTTCCACCATGAAGATTGAAGCGTATCTCTTTTCATGAATCTGTCTCTCCTTTTCTATTCTTCTTCTCTCCAGGAATCCAAACTATCCCGGATTTGTTTAAAAATACGTGAAAAATATGGAAATGCAGACGCATTCCCTGCCTATTTACCTTAAAGTCCCTATTAAATTTTGGGGGGGTAATTTTAATCTGGGGAAGACAATGCAATAAATTACCCTCTTTCAGAACACTCAAGTGCTTCACATAAAAAATCTCCTTTTCAAAGTGTAAAGATTTTCTCAACTGGAAAATTTCGTAACAGCCATCTGTTTTTCATAAAAAACCAATAGACGATTACCTGTTGAAAAACGCTTGGCTTATTTCTTTAAATTTTAATATTGTTGCAAAATGGCTGCCAGGTTTAATCTAGTAGGTTATGTCCAGAAGATTATGATTATAAATGATTTTTACGAGGAACGTGAAAAGATGTTCGGGTGGAAAACCGCCTGGTGTATGAAAACGGTAAAATGTGTGACATTAATCGTTGGAAGTCTTTCCCACCCTGAAGAAAAAAACTCACGACAGTGGATAAAGAAGGCGCATAACTAAGCAAACGGTTTCGACGTGGCTTACACAACCCGAACCTATTGTTCTGAGTCGGATTGCTGATACTTCTATATTCAGAAGTTTTCGAGTCCTTTCTTAATCTTTCACTTAATGCTTGCGGGATGACAAACCCTCTATATTTTCCATGATATTTTTTTCTTGGGTGAAGATGACGGTAGAGAGGCTCATAACAATGGAAAGAATGCTTTGGATTGTCTCAGAAAACCTTCACGTGCACTGTCAAAGTTGTGGTTCATTGTTGAATAATTTTAGTGGAAACACGCTCTCCTACCAGGTATAAATGCATTTTCTCCTATTCTCTTTTGTCTAAAATGTTGTCCAATGTGCGGCAAATGAGATGGCATAATTTTCTCTCATTTTCCCCTATGAGTTATTCTGCGAGATATATTACTGGATCCCCGCAGGAAAAATGCATCTTCAATTCGAGCAGAAAATGGATGATGAGAATTCGGAGAAAATTCATTACATAATTGAAAACTGACGCTCTCTACCAGAGGTCAATCCTGGACATGGTCCTTCGTGAACCAAGGCGGTGGCAATGGAACCAGAAGCAAACGATGCGATATTGGGGATCTGGTGCTCGACAGCGATCTCTTACAGGAGCCCTTGAAACTCTACCCGTTAACCCAGAAGACATCCGACGCGTGAGACTAGCGTGTCGGGTGTCTCCGAGCAACGCAATTGGCGCATCTTCGGGGTCTGGCGCTCGAGGATTCACCAAGTGGCGGGAACTCCGACGCGGAGGGTTGAAGTGGCCTAGTTGAGCCACCGTGGATCGAGGTGTTGCGGCAGGTGATTAAAAACAGTACCCGACCTTTGGATATCGACACCTCCGGGCGCACTTGAGGGGTCAGACGAAACGCCAGATGAACAAGAAGGCCGCCTAGCGGGTGCTCAAGCAGAAGAGAAGTGGGGGTTCGTGCATCAGCGGTCGTGGACGCCTCGCCCTCGCGTCAGGGGCTGGGTCTCAATCGGGCGAGTCGGAGCCATGAACGTTGGGCGATGGATTGGATCCATATGGTGTGTGGCCAGGTTTGGGTGGGCGCACTGGTCTTTTGGAGTGCCAATGGGTTGGTTTTCACCGGTCTTGTCAGGCGTGTCGAGCAATCGATTACAGCAGGAGTTCGTTACGCCCTTTACGCCGGAGTAGAACGGGATCATTGGGCGATCCTTTCGGAGTTTAAAAGATGAGTGTATCTGGGAGCATCAGTTCCAAACCTTTGAGGAAGCGCAATGGACCATCCGGCACTGGATGCGGTGGGACAACCATGGGCAGCCACCTATGGCCCTGGGATACCGAAGCCTGGTTTAATACCGTGCTCACCAACAAACCCAGATGGCTTGTTTTTGGGAGCATTACAAAAATCCTAAAATTGAACTAAGAAAACTCCAAAACCTCAACGAGTTTAATTTTTAATGGAAGAGAGAAGATACTGAGGAATCAGGAGCTCACAAAACCCCTTTATATATTCGGAGGCAAGGAGACGAAGGACTTTCGGATAGGCGATTGTTGGTATTCAGAGGATACACACCTTAAGAGGTCAATCCCAGAAAATTTTCTACCCTGTCTTTTTCCGAAGTGTCCTTATTATCAGAGGCTCCGTCTCTCTCCTCTTGGGCGTTCTGAGGAAAGAAACTCCTTAGAACGCCCAAGTGCAGGTAGTGGTATTAGAGGCAGGAGCCTTCCAGGTTCATCCCCTCAGAGCCGAACAGCCAACTATCAGGGTGAACTCACGTTTCAATAGCAACGACAAGCCTATTGTTGAATTTCCCATTCTGTCCCAACACCACTTGGGAAGCCAGAAGACAGAATAGTGCCTCCATCCATTAACCACACCGCGACAACCCCGTTACTCGTATTGCGCCACACGATGTCAGATTTGCCATCGCCATTTGTATCGTTTACCTGGTCGATCTCCCAATCTAACGATACACCACCCGGAAAAACAGCAGACACCAGAGTCACCCCATCAATCAGCCACACAGCAGTAGCCCCGTCACTATTATTGCGGAAAACGATGTCCGACTTACCATCGCCATCTACATCCCCCAGCCCGGCAATCTCCCACACTAAGGAAACACTTCCTGGAATACCAGTGGAAAGAATGGTAGACCCGTCCATCAACCAGATCGCCACCTGGCCGGTGCTATTATTGCGAAAAACAATGTCTCCCTTGCCATCTCCATTAAAATCATACGTACTCCCACCTCCGCCCGTACTTGTTTCAATCAAACGAACCGCACTGCCATACTTGCCGGTGAATTCATTGCCTGCGGTTCCATCATACTCGATTTGCAGCACGACCGTGCCATCGCTGCCGGGATTAATATTGCTAAACCTTGCGACGTAGCCGTTATCATTGTCAGACGGCAGGCGGGTCGTCGGATCAATAACCCCATTTCCGCAAATCTCCCCGTCAGCCTCACCTGGATTATCCGATGCAAAGGAACACGTGTTCACAAATGCATCCGCACCCACAATTCTGACATTGGACGCCCGATCCCAGCCAAGAGCGTTGCGGTGGCTAAAGAGGGTCAAATCATAGAACTTGCTTGGATCCATGTTCGTAAAGGTCAGCACTAGGTGACTGCCCGCCGAATTGATGTATGAAATGACACCCTGGCCGCTAACAATCCCATTAAAAATATTAAAGGCATCTCCTTTGGTCGGATTTGCACCCTGACTGGCCATGGCAAGCACCGTCAAATGTTGCCGCCCGTCACGGTCAAGGTCACCGGAGTCGGATTCCCGGTGCTGGAATCAACCAATTGGCCGGAGCTGGGGAGGCCTGACCCCCCGTTTGGCGAGGTGATTTTGGTGATGTTGGTTTCGAGCTGCCCGGTGCCCCACGCAAGATCATTGTAAGAAGTGACGACCTGTGTCGCTGCCATCGACTCCATACTCGTGACCAACATAGCCGCTAGAGTACCCAGCATCCACCATGATAATTTAAGTGTTTCCCTTTTCATGAATCTGCCTTTCTTTGCTCTCCAGGAATCAGACGTGTTTTTGGGGGAAGCTGTTCACTTCTCCAGACTTCCACAAAATGCCCAATCCCGGATATGGTTAATAACACTTGAAAATATGCATATGCATAAGTATTCATTGCATATATTCCCTCTCGAACGTATTTAATTGTGCGGAAGGTAAACAAATTACCCTATTTCTGAAAACTCTTCAAGTAGTCATCATGTAACAATCTCCTTTACGTCTCGACAGACGATTCAACGGTTTTCATGATCGGACAATCCCGAAACAGCCATCAGATTCATAAAAAAATCTAATGATGGTCATTGGGAACCGATTTCTTTATTAGTTCAAGATTACAGCAAAACATCTGCCAGGTTTAACTTACCTGGTGTTTTAGCCGTAAGAGCTTGATTCCAAAACGAGTTGAGTGAAGTCAGGAGTATGTCTTTCGATTGATAGACACTCTGCTGAATGGTAAACGGTAAAAGACTTCGACATGCAGGCTGTAGCGTTTTTCCTGCGCTGAAGAAACAAAAGGTATTATTCAACACATGATGAAGAACGCTCATAACCTACGAAAAGTTTTTCGACAAACTTCACAACCGGCTCGTTACTATTCCAAGTCGGATTGCTAGTTTTTCAGCGTTTCTAGACTTTTAAGTTTTTGCGAATGCTTTTCTTAGCTACTTTCTGATAACCACATATTCTGTTCATTATTTTATTCCACTCCTTTTCGTGGGTGAAAAGATGATTTTTCTTATTTAGCGGCCACTTTTGTTGAATAATTCAATATATGAAATTAGTATAACGCGATCATAGAGAGAGCCTTTCCTCGGAACAACTTATACCACAAGCTTCCCACCTCCTGCCCTCGGCTTCGAAATAACTGTACTCATCCCCACAAGTAACCAAAATAGGTATGAATGGCTCCCACCGAAGCTGTCATCGAAAAAGATGCGAATTGAGAAGCCAACAACCATCAGAAAAATCCCCATCTGCAACCACCGTCTGCTTGAGGTCCTGGCTTTGGTAAACTCTTCGTAAACGGATGTTCCCACTTTAGCTAACAACCAAAGAAAGAAAGCCAACCCTGGCAGGCCTGTTCCAGTCGTCACCATGAGATACCAGTTGTGCGGTTTTTCCGGGATATCGGGAATTCCGGGATTCACTGCTTCCAATTCAACAATATGTTGCCCATGACGTTTTTCTAAAATGGGCACCCCATACCCTACTCCCACAATCGGATGTTCCAGAAGGTCGGAGACACTAAGGTTCCATACCGTCAATCGAGCCTTGATAGTCCAGGAATCGAAGGTCTCACGATGTAAGCCTAATTGACCTAGGACGACTCCCAAAGCAAGGAGGGCCGCTATCGTTACGCCCAGCAACTGAAACGCTTGTCGTTTATTGACAAGAAAACTTCCAATAAGGATTTGAGTCAAAAACGCCAGCCACACACCACGACTATAGGAAAAAATGAGGGCCAATAGAGATAGAATAATTCCACAGACCAACGCCAATCGTTTCCCCGCACTGGTGATCGCTATTAAACCCGTGATCAACACCGGCAAGACCATTAACACATTGGTGCTCAGCCATGTGAAATCTGCGCGGTCAAAAGTAGGAAAACCCGCGCGAATCGTGCGATCCCAAAGATTTCCCCCTCGTTCCCAAAAATCAATAAGAGAATAGGTGTAACAGGCAATGGCTCCTAAAAATAGAACGGGGAGAATCCTTCTTTGAAAATAATCTTCACGTTGTTCCTGCACAATCAGACAGGTGCCATAAAATACCGCCAGTTGTGCCACAACTTTTTGCCACTCATTCAGACTAATCCAGGGATCAATTGAAAAGGGAATCGTAAACGCAATCCAACCTACAAAGCAGAGAAATGGAGTATATAGCGAGGTAGGAGATCCAGAGAGATTTCCGCTCCAATATACAGAGTAAAATTGCTAAACCGAGAAGAGAGAAAAAGAAATATTCCTGGATATGAAACAGTCGGGGAGAAAACCCCAAAAGGACTACCGCACAAAGCCCCCACCCCAGGGCAATCCAAATCGTGGTACGAGGGAAAAGCCCTGCAGTTGAAATATTGCCGGGCTGTCCCACGTCCGTGTGGCTGCTCATCGGATGAATTCATTATGGAAAAGCGGGTCTACCCCGTTGATCTTTGCTTGAAAGATGCAGACAGGATTTTACGAGTAACGACCATGACTTCTGATACTTCCTTAGACCAAAACACCCTTCATGGAATAGAGAATGAATGGCGAATACATGACAATATCAGAAAAGTCTTTGTTACAACCCACGGGAGATTAAATCATGAATATGGATCATACCGACTACTTTTTCTTGTCGATCGAGGACTGGAAGCACTGAGATGGGTTTTTCCCGTTGCTCCATGAGCTGAAGGGCTTTAACCGCCAGTTCATCTTGATACACCCAGCTTGGCTTTGAATTCATCACTTCCCCAATGTTGAGAGTAAACAGATCCTGCCCACCTTCCAGTATCCGGCGAATGTCAAAATCAGTGATCAATCCCAATAAACGATCTTCCTCATCAATCACGGAAACCGCACCTGCACGTTTACTCGTCATTTCGCACAGCATAAACTGAATGGTATGGGAGAGGCGAATCACAGCGTTCCCTTCACCCATTCGCATCAAATCCCCAACGGTCAGGAGCAGTCGTTTTCCCAACTGGCCCCCAGGGTGCAACAAGGCGAAATCTGCCGGTTGAAAATTCCGAAGTTTCATCAGGGCCATGGCAAGGGCATCTCCTAATACCAACGCCGTAGTGGTGCTACAGGTGGGAGCCATATTCAGTGGACAGGCTTCTTCCACAATGGGTGTCAGCAATACGACATCACTACCCCGTGCGAGAGTTGATTGCGGTTGAGCAGTAATTGCCATGATTCTGGCGCCTATTTTCCGAATAAACGGGAGCAATGCAAGCAATTCTTCGCTTTCTCCGGACTTCCCCACCGCAATCACTATGTCCTCTTTCGCCACGATCCCAATATCCCCATGCATCCCCTCGGATCCGTGTAAAAAGACTGCAGGTGTGCCGGTGGACACCATCGTAGCTGAAATTTTGTTGGCAATCAGGCCAGATTTTCCAACACCCGTAAGAATGACTTTTCCTCTACACGCTTGCAACATCCTTACAGCTTCTTCGAACGGAGGGCCTATACTCTCCTCCAGGTGAGCAATAGCTTGAGCTTCTAACCGGATTACACGACGAAGTTCATTCAGAATATCCATAAGAGTTTCGTCTACTTTTCTTAAAAAAAACGCGATTGGGGAAAATTCATTGAAAGATGAAATATGAGAAATATGACTGATTTCTATAGGTTCTTATGGCCAAACCATGAAAAGAACACCTGGTTTCCCATAGAAACACTTTCGTCATTAGGGGGAAATACCGCACACTTCTCCCCTGTCTGAACAAGTAATGGAAGGGGAATGGAAACTGGTAATAGGAGGAATTCATACTCCTGTCGGGAAAAGACGAATTTCCCTGAAAGTCAGTCTAATGATGCCATAGCGTATCAATACACAAAAGCGTAATTTTGGTCAAGGTGTATCAGAATTCGATTGTTAACTTTGATACCTCCAGTCACCTCATTGTGAAGACTTTTCCCTCATATGTCTAACCTGGTAAAAAGGGATGGGTAACCATAAATATTTGAAAGGCATTCGCAGATTATGAAGCCCCCAAGACTATCAGCTACTACCATTCAAGAAATTGCCAGAATGTACAATTCACTGAACTATGCCGGCCTCGGACCGATTTATTGCGACGAAGGGGGAGACGCTTTTTGGCAAGATCGCCGAGGCCCATGCCAGAAATTGGGTATCGCGATTGCGAAAGCCCTCCGAGCCCGTTTATCACCACTGGGACGGAGTTTATACGTGGGCGCGGGGGTCCCAGAAATTCCAGTTTTACTCATGGAGCGACTGGAATTGAATCGCACGGTGTGTCCCTATAATCTTCGACAAGGGGAAGTCGATATTTTGAACCAAGCTGGCGGAGAGAGCGGAATACCATTTTGTTTCGGTTCCGCGGAGTCCGCAACAGGCAGTTTTGATCACCTTTGGATCGTCAGCGTGTTAAATGACCCGGAAGTATTCCCCAATCTGTCGGTCCTTTTTTCGTACGGCCTTGCGGACCCTCTGGCATTTGACACATCGGCCTTTTCACACGAGCGGGAAACGGGAATTCGTTTATTCGCAAATTGCATGGGCAAATTGACCAAGCCGGGATTACTCACAACCTCGGTAGAAGAAATGCCCTGGGTGGAACACTGGTGCCAGTCACATGGCATTCCTTATCAAGTGGACGATCGGACTTATCCGACGGCACTCGTCGGCGATCCCGTTTGTTTGGTACTGATTGGATAAGAAACATCCTTCAACTTCTTTGCCTTACTCACGCTTCCTGAGGAGAACCACAGCGACGTTATGCAACCCATTCCTATCGGATTAATTGGTGTAGGACGGCACGGTTCCCGTTACCTTCATCATTTGCTCACCATGGAGACTGGTGGGAAATTGGTCGCCATCTGCCGAAGAAATATGGAAGAAGGCCTTCGGCTTGCCACAGAATGCTCTCTCCGCTTTTACCCGGACTATCACGACCTCATAGCTGATTCGGCTATTCAGGCCGTGCTGATCGTAACCCCTCCATCACTCAATCTCCCCATTGCCTTAGAAGCCATTCAACACGGCAAAGCTGTATTCTCCTCGAAAAACCCCTCGCCCTCAATCAGAGCCAAGGTCGGAAAATAGCGGAGTCCGCCGCTCAAGCTAACGTCCCCTTCATGACCGCCCAGACTCTGCGATACGAACCAGCGATCCGGCAATTGCAAGGACTTGCCTCTTATTTAGGCCATTGGGAATATCTCTCTTGCGCCATGCGATTCGAAACCCGACCCCCCTCTCCTGAGAAAAACATCTCATGGAACCATTTCGGGGCGCTTATGGAATTTGGCATCCACTTGCTGGATCTGGTCCGTGTTCTCACACAGGAGGAGATCCATTCGGTATCAGCTGACATTGATCGGCCTGCCTCCCAGGAACCGGAAAATCGGGCAACTCTCAAACTGATCACCCGCAGTGGACTTCCCTGTTATCTTGATATTTCCCGCGTCAGCCAGGGACGGGTCACCCGTGCGGAAATTATTGGTGCAGAAGGACAAGCTTTTGCCGACTGGACGACCGGCATCGTCCGCCGAATATCCCAGGGCAATGAGACAATCGACTACCCCTGCCCTCCCAGTGCAACGCTGGTTGACTTGCTTCGGGATTTTTGTCTGGCGATCCGGACAGGGAGTCCGATGCCCATTACTGCAGAAGATGGATTACGAGCCGTGGAACTTGCCGATGCGTGTTATCAATCGGCACAAATCGGAAAACCCGTTTTTCTGGATTAATCCCTGAATTTCACTATCTGCCTCCCGCCAACTGTGATCGCCATTGCTCAAAGATTTTGTGGATGGAAGACCCTTTAGTACGATAGATTGCGTCGGCTTTGGCAAAAATGTGTTCTATCAAAAGCCAATCCGATCGAGAAACATTATAACGTTGAAAGATCTGACCAAGAGCTGGCTGATCCCACATTGGCAGTTGTTTGTCATAGATCACGAGAGCCTCCAAAATCTTTGATGTTAATCCGCTCCGGTGAATTGTCTGTAACAGCGCCGCACTTTCCATTTCAAACCTGTGTTCAACCGCCAGTGCAACATATTCATTCAACTCTAAATTTTGGGATTTGACCAAGGCCGACTGCATTTGAATAAGGCCATGAATCAATTGGTTGGCCGGGGCGGTTCCTTCCGGAGGAAGAACATTGGCTGCTTCAAACGTTGCCAATAGAGCCATGACGGACCCCACCAGGGCCGAACCGGTTTTCTTGGAAGGAACGTGGGGCAAAGGCTGGGGAGGGAAATCATCATGATTAACAAGCAATAAACGACCAGCCGCACACCATGTATTCATCCCGGATAATCGAGCGCTGACCTTCTCCTCTCTGAATCCGTTCCAGGTCGGCCAACATTACGAAGGACCCGTTACTTAGATCTTCTATGCTATCACTCACATTGGAAAACCCGGTAAACGGAAGAGTCAACCCTCCCCCTAGCGCCAGGCATATAATTACAGACTTCCTCTGGTAGCACCGGACCCTCAACCGACTCATCCACTTCACCCTTTGTTCAGTGATATGACGCATTAAGAGTCTCCTATTTCCCTTATCAGTCCAATCACTGTGGAACAAACCTGCCCCATCATGTCGATAAGAGCCGGCAGATTTTTCCCTTTTTAGGAATTTTTTCCAAGTTGGCGAAAGGTACTGCCCCATTCTTAATTTCCATTTTCATGAAAATTTATAGCTTTCTTCCCCTCTCGGCCAAAACCGGTGTGACCGGTATCATATTTGCGTGAAGTGACCCGCGAAGAGATTTTTTCCCGCTTCTTAACAGGAGTCACGCCATGCTTTCCTCTCAGTCCTCTTCCCCCAAACAGCCAGTTCATTCGAACCTTGTCAGATCTCTTCGCTATTATCAAAAGGGCGTATTACACCCCGATGCATGGTTCTCAATTGTGGAACGCGATTACACAAAAATCGTGGATGCCGTGAAATGGGATTCACTGTTCTCTGAGCACAGATCAGATTATCAGATTCTAGACATTGGGTGTGGAACAGGCCGATTTCCAAGGATTTTGCAAAATCTTCTTCCGCCAACGGTACGCCTTCATTACGATTACTTAGATCCTTCTCAGTATTGCCTTTCCACCTGTCACCAATCCCTCCATCAGCCATTTTATTCCCGAAATGCTTGGCAAACCTCATTGGAGCATGCTGAAAAGGTGCTGGTACCGGGTTCCTACGATGTGGCTTGGGCCATCCTGTCACTCTATTGCCTTGACCATGATTCTCTTCAGGCTTCCTTGGCTCGCCTCATTGGATCCTTGCATCCTATCCGAGGAACCGCGTGTATTGTGCTTGCCAAGCAGGAAGCCTTTTTTTCACGTGTGCACCACACCTTCTTTCAAGGGTCTGCCCCCCATACTCCAGCACCCTATCTTTCGGCGGAATCAGTGGCCACCGGTTTAGAAAAACTGGGGGTCGTCACGGTTATTCGGGAAATTCCATGCATCCATTCCATTTCGATCCGCGAGGACCGACTCTTGGAACAATACCTCCAACAATCCGTTATGGATTCAACTCCCCTGCCGACTTGGATGCAACAACCCAGATTACGGCAGTTGTTAGAGTCTTACCGACATGGGGACACCTATTATTTCACCAATCCGTATTGGCTCATGTTGTGTACCCCCGCATCGGCAGGAATAGGGGGAAAAGTCCGGCTACAGAGCTACCTCAAATCGGTTACATCACACAAACTCGCTTCCTAACCATCTCTCGAGGGAGCCACATTCCTTTCATTCATTGGAGAATCGACACACCGGTTTTCTTTCTATAATCAAGCAGGCCTGGTCTCTTTCCCGACATTCCATTTCCGTCCTCATGCCTAATCGGATGAGAATCATGATCCCTATTGCCCGAATACGTGCAAATCTTTTCTCCATTCAGCATTGACCCTTTTCCCAGAGTTGTGAGACATTCAGGCTTCAAATCCTTAACGTTCATCCACAGTCGTTTTCGAAGGAGCGCTCTTTCATGTCAAAGAATTTGAAAAATAATAGCCTGGCCCTGACTGAGGGACCGGACCGAGCCCCCGCTCGTGCCATGCTCCGGGCCGTCGGCCTAACTGACGACGATTTCACCAGGCCCCTTATCGCGGTCGCTAATACCTGGTCTGAAGTCACCCCCTGTAATTATCACCTCCGCGATCTCGCGGCGAGTGTGAAGCAAGGGATTCGTGAGGCGGGAGGCACGCCGATCGAATTCAACACGATCGTTGTCTCAGACGGTATTAGCATGGGGACGGAGGGTATGAAGGCCTCACTGATTAGCCGAGAGGTAGTGGCTGATTCCATTGAATTAGTGGTTCGAGGACATCTTTTTGACGGAGTCATTGCCTTGTCGGGTTGCGACAAAACCATTCCAGGATGCGTGATGGCCCTGGCCCGTCTCAATCTTCCTTCCCTCATGCTCTATGGAGGCTCCATCATGCCGGGAGAATTTCATGGAAAACCGGTTTCGATCCAAGATGTCTTTGAGGCCGTGGGATCGCACGCTCGCGGGAAAATGACGACGGAGGAACTGAATGAGTTAGAACGACGGGCTTGTCCAGGGGCCGGAGCCTGCGGTGGTCAATTTACGGCAAATACGATGTCTATCGCCTTTGAGTTTTTAGGAATCTCCCCCTTAGGGTTCAATGGCGTGCCGGCCCTCGACCCCAAGAAACACCAGGTGGCCAAGGAATGTGGAAGAATCCTAATTAACCTCTTGAAGAAGGATCTTCGCCCACGGGATATTATCACTCGCCACGCCCTAGAAAATGCCATCGCGGCGATAGCCACAACTGGCGGGTCCACAAATGGCGTTCTCCACCTTTTAGCCATCGCGAATGAAATGTCGCTCCCGTTGAGTATTGACGATTTTGATACCATTAACCGGAAGGTCCCACTCCTGGCGGACTTGAAACCGGGAGGGCATTTCATGGCCGCCGATTTATATCAAGCCGGAGGAACCCCTCTGGTGGCAAAATGGCTTTTGGAAGCTGGCCATCTTCATGGAAACCAAATGACGGTCACCGGACGGACTTTAGCCGAAGAAGCCGCAACGGCTAAGGAAACCCCCGGTCAAAAAGTTCTCTTTCCTTCTTCACACCCCCTTAAGCCGACTGGGGGGCTTGTCATTCTGAAAGGCAATCTCGCTCCGGAAGGCTGTGTGGTCAAAGTAGCCGGTCATGCCAAATTAAATCACCATGGTCCGGCAAAGGTATTCGAGTGCGAGGAAGAAGCTTTTCGGGCAGTTCAACAGGGAGACATTGTTGCCGGAGATGTGGTCGTCATCCGCAATGAAGGGCCACAAGGAGGACCGGGGATGCGGGAGATGTTAGGAGTGACGAGTGCCATTGTTGGTGCAGGATTAGGCGAATCGGTCGCCCTTCTGACGGACGGACGGTTTTCAGGGGCCACTCATGGTTTAATGGCTGGACACGTCGCTCCCGAAGCCGCGAAAGGTGGGCCGATTGCCGCTATTCGAAACGGAGATCTAATTCATTTAGATATTACTGCCAGGCGATTGGATGTTGAACTTTCGGATCAGGACATTCAAGCACGTTTGGGGAGGTGGACCCCACCAACACCCCGGTATACAACCGGCGTCATGGCAAAATATGCAAAACTGGTTTCCTCTGCATCCCGGGGAGCCGTGACTTCCTAATGGCTTTATTTCCAGACACCCTCATCTACTTAGTGAGAAGAACATTCAACTTCTTTTGAGCAATTTGGACGGACTGAAAGGCTTTGTCCTTTTGCCCAAGAGCCGCCTCCTGTTCAACCTTTTCTAGAAAATCCTGTGGTCCGTGTACAGGGGCATACGTGAGGCTCACCACCACATCCATGGAAGGTGCATCTTTTGGCGTTGGAAAAGTAAAGACCTCCATCCGCGTTTCTTCAGGTTTGAGGAGGGTATCTTTTAAAACATTTTTTGCTTCAAAATCAAAGACTGTCTCTTTCCCCTCCGCATTGCCAAACACCCGCTCGTAATACCGTTGTTCGCTATAGACCTTTTTAAGATTTTTGCCAAAAATGGAAAGATCAACCACCACACGAGACCACCCGGGATGCGGAAGAGGCAAATTGTGCGGAACCAGGCTATGAATACTAACCTTGACTTGAGAGGTGTCCCCCTTTACCGCGGTGGTAAAGTCCAGGGTGACAGCTTCGGCACGAACCTTTCCAAATCTCCCAGGGAAACTATGATTGGCCACCTTCCTAACTTTTTCCCCATTGGCGGATTCATCTATCGCTTCTGGCATATGACAAGTTTGACAAGGCTTTCCACTGCTTTCGGCTTTGGTTTTCTCCCAGGGGCCCAGCCAACCTGGCACACCTTTGGCAGTCTGCACGGTCTCTGGGAGTGAATCATGACAGGTCACACAAAATTTTGACTCTCGATACAGGTCAAGCTTCTGCGATTGGTGGGCCAGGTTTTGAGCGGCCTTATCATATCCTCCAAAAATAGTTGTCCCCAATTCAAATTTTGGGGTCGGAGGATGCGATTGCATGTCCACATCCTGAATAAGATGGCATTGCGGGCATCCGACTCCATCCATCTGAGGATCCTTGGATTGGACTTCCTTGATAAATTGAGGCAGGAGGTCCCCATATTCCCCAATATGCGGAGCGTGACAACGAAAACACATCGCTTGATCTTTCCCATCAGTCGAAGCGAGAAACCGGTCCAATGTCACTCGGAAAGGGGCGGTGACAATAGAACGGGACTGAGCCGAAGCTTCCCATTCTTCAAAGACACGTAGATGGCAGCGTTTACATTTTTCAGAATTGGGGAAGGATTTCTCCAATGGTTTTTTGCTTGATGATGATTCACTTGCAACCAAGGTAAAAGGGGTCGCCATGAGCAGAAGGCATACCAGTAAACTAAAGAACAGCACCCCTTTTATAATTTTCAAAATATTAGATGTTGCATCATCCACATTGGTCATCAGGCGATCCTTTTGGTTCTCCATAAAAAAACTGAAAATTCCATCTGGTCATAAATTCATCGTGCGAAAGGTCAGGAGCCGCGGGGAAGAATAGTCTTTGATGATGCTTTCTGCGGTCTCTCGCTCTTTATCGGTGGGCAGAGTCTCAAGGAACTGCGTGGTTAATTCTTTTGAGGGTTCTGGAATAAGGGAGTAACTGACGGAGGCTTCAATCAGGAAACCCTCTGAATCTTGTGGCGCTTTCAATAAAAACGGAATATGTCGGGTGGTGCCTCCATTGACGAATGGCCGAGGGATCGGACCACGAAGAAGTTCCTCAAATGTGCGGCCAAACCGTTCCTGATATTGATCTATGACCAGGCCATTTTTATCTTTCAAAGTAATTGTGACATAGAACTGTTTTAAGACCGGGTCGCCGCCGGGAAAGGTATGAGGTAAGGCACCATTACGAACAAGCACTTCTCCTTCAACCTGACCCTTGACATTTTTTATTTCAATATCCACCCTCGAAAACCATTCGGCCTGTAAGTTCCTGTTACTCAGCATAATACCCGGGATCACAATACCCTGAAACCAATGTCGCCCGATCGGCCGAGTAAGGGCCCCACGTTGTGAGGTTGAACTCCCCGTTGAGCGTTCCATGTGACAATCCTGACAAATGGTGCCCTTCAATATTTCTCCAGGGATATCCTGGCGGGTCACATCCTTCACCTTATCAAAATGACATGAGGCACAGTAATTGGCCCCTCGATAAATATCCGCTTGGCCAGAAGAGTGGACAAGATTTTCATCCGGTTCAGCATAGGGTCCGTACAGGGTTCCCCCGGCTTCAATCTTGAAGGTCGGATGGCCGTGGGAGTTCTCCTGAGTCCCCGTAATAAGGTGGCAGGCACTGCAACTAATGCCTTCTACTTTGACCTGTTTCCCCCCTTTCATCACCTGACCAATGATCCGATCGGTATGCTGTGGAAACACGGTTACGGCAGGAGCATGGCAAGACAGGCATCGAGTGCGTTGCTCCTGATCGGGCTTAGTTTGGAGCCACAGGCCTAGGACAGTTTTGAATACCGGAGAGGTGAGAGCGGTTCCATGGAGAAGAGCGCCATCAACCCGACCAAAGGTTTTCAAATCCATAGTCTGCTCGCGCATGCCCTTCCATTCTTCGTAATGTCGGTCATGACACTGCTTGCATTGTTCTGATGGAATAAAGATTTTCTCGATTTCTTCAATCCAGCTATCTTCTCCCTCACCAATCGCCTTTGACTGTTGGGCAAACACGTTCCCGGACAGACAAAAAAATAGTAGAATCGCAGTAGCAATACATCTATTGCGCGTGTGGCCCATCTCCACCAACTGCAGGACAATTTGAAACAGTTTCTTCATGCGCTCCAAGTTAATCCTGTAGAATTCGCACAAAATGGAAATTAAGCCCGCCCGTTACCCCTTGGTTGTCCGGGTCCGCAGGTTCATACGTGGCGACGGTAAAATTCTTTATGGGGAGGGATTGTTCCAAGGCATTTCCCAAATCCATGAGTGTTTTAATTTCATGCTTATCAACTTCTTTAATGATCGCTTTCACCTTAATTCCGGATAATTCGGCAGGAGAATTTCCAAAAACGGCATATACCACCACTCCTTCAGCTTTGGTCAATCCAAGAATCTTCTGAACCTCCTCGTCCACCGGCCCCACATCGATTCCAAATTTTTCGGCCAGGATCAGCGCTTTTTCATTAGTCATCTTCCCGTTGACCGATTGACCAAACGCTGCCGGTTGAAGAACGACTAATCCCAACCACATGCACAAGAGGCTTACCATAAGCCTGAGGCTACCTATAGAAAAAGCCCTTTCCATTCTTGAGATTCCTCATGATGAACGAGGAGTGAGTTCAGCCGATCCGGATCCATTTTTGACTGGTCCCTGGACAGGATCAATAAGTAGTTGCATCCAGGAGGCAACAGCCTTTTGCCCATTCCGTTCTTTATTTTCTCCATTCCAAACTGCAAATGCTACCGCTTGCAGTCGTCCGGGAACGAGCATCGCTTCGTTGTCCAGATCATCTCCGGTCAAAGTTAGCGGCCTTTTCATCACTACTCGCCACAAGCCATTTTTCCACTCGGCTTTTCCTTGGATCCGTCCCTGCTCTTCTTTGCTGGTTAAAGTACTAAACCCTCCTCCAATCAAGTCTTCGACCGATGAGGGCCTACGCGGGATGACTTCGAATCGACGAGGCCCTGATTGATCCCGCTTGGATTCTTTGGCCCGTTCGGCACGCCGATCCACGTCGCTTTGCCAATCCGCTTTCCAATGCCAAATATTCACATAGTGATCGAGTTGCCCCATACAAAAAAATGCAGGGGCGTCGCCCAGAGGAAGTGCCACGGCAACACCATCCCTAAAAACCCCAGGGGTCAACGATTCGTTAATGGTTGCATCCTGCCATTCCAGCAAAAACACGATTTCCTGTCCGTTATGGATTGAGCGGATGGAGAGTGCTCGGGCACTGGGCTCTGGCCAGACAGGCCTGGTAATAATTTGACCACTTAATGGAACAGGTAGAGGAGCGACTGTTTCCCAGGCTGGATCGGAAGGAACAGTGGGCACTTCCCCTGCTGAGAAATGAGACCGAACAACCATGCCCTGAGAGCTCACGAGGGGCACCTGGTACCAGGTTAAACCGATTAACGCCGCCAGGGTAAAAAGCCCAAAAAGTCCTAACCGGTTTCTGGCGTGCATTGTTATCAAGGGTCAGTTCCTTTAGGGATTAACAGAGATTCTATTTATTCATTGTGCAAGGATGAAACATGATTCGTGTAAATATTTCTAGGATGTTTCACACTTAATAGGCATAATTTATGATGAATAGGCTTCAATCATCCTGAGTTTCTGTATCATACCATTTTAAACGGAGAGGGCGGTCACATAGGATCGATTGGAGTACAAACCGCAAAAAAATTCCCAAGGGTTGTGACCGAAAATGGCCAAAAAGAAACAATAAATTCTCACCATTTTGATGAGGAGAAAGGCGATAAGAACTTTACAATCTGGAACCAAAGAAGCGGATGAACATACCTTGAATACCCGCTACAGGAACGTCTCCAATAGTTGTACCTCTTTTAGAGGTTTCTCTCATCTCAAAACAAGCCCTTTCAACGTCCATACAAAATATTACACTCTAAAACGGTGCTGGTGATGGGATACTCGTTAGCAAGGCAGACCCATGCGCCTTCACCAAAGAACGAAAAACTTAGTTATCGTATTTTTACGCGACGAATTTTATTTTCATTCCGCTCGCAAATATATAAGTACCCCTGAGAGTCCAGGGCCAATCCGGCTGGAGTGTTCACGATAGCCTCGATGGCAAGGAGACCATCCCCATGTTTCAACATTCCGGCGTCTTCTTTCGCGACGAAGCGAGCGGCACCGCAACCACCCATATTTTTATCATCATAGCCACTATCCCCATTTCCGGCGATAGTCGTAATCACCCCGGTCTTGCTATCGACTTTTCGCACCCGGTGGTTCATCGAATCGGAAATGTAGACATTATCATCCGAATCCACCACCGCACCTTCCGGGACATTGAGCATGGATTTCACCGCCAATTTTCCATCACCGTCAAACCCATAGCGACAGACCCCAGCCACAGTGGACATTTTCCCTGTTTTCATGTCGATTTTTCGAATTCGATTAGTCCCTTTATCCGTAATATAAAGATCCCCATGTCGATCCACATCAATATCGACCACATCGTACAACCTGCACTCTACAGCCAATTTCCCGTCGTCAAGATATAATGCCAAATCAAGCCCGTCAGAACACCTCGGACGTAGCAAACCTTCATCGTTGCTAAAATCAATGCCAATGGCATCACCGGAAAGGACAATAAGATTTTGTGCCGTTAGAGGACTCACGCGCTCATCATCTTCTGCGGTCCAGCACCCGGCAATCGTCCTCAGCATCCCTGTCTTAGGATCATAATGCCGGATGCGATGGGCTTGAGTATCTGCAATATAAAGATTATCTTGATCATCTAGTGCAATGGCCGCAGGATACGTTAAATTGCACTCCAACGCCGGTCCATCCCCATTAAATCCCCACTGCCCTGTCCCGACGATGGTTGTAATGATTCCTGTCTCAGCGTCAATTTTTCGAATACGATTACTACCGGAATCACAGACATAGATATTATTGTGTGAATCACACAAGATATCCAGAGGAAGGTAGAGCCCAGCCTCCCCACAGGGTCCATAATCGCCGCTGTAACAGGTCTCACCTGTACCGGCAAAGTTATGTAAGAGGCCAGTCTCAAGATCCACACGCCTGATTCGGTCAGAACCGGATTCCGCAATATAAAAAAAGCGCTCATCCCGATCAACGGTAATATGATTAGGCAGGGGAATTCCAGATTTCACTGCTCGCTTGCCATCACCCGTACTACGGGATTTTCCGTTTCCAGCAAAGGTTTCAATGACCCCAATTTCTAATGCAGTCTCTGTACTCATAGGAAATTCATCCTTTAGCATTTATCCGATGTGACAATCTGCGAATACCAGACAGCTCCTCAGACTTCGAACCCCCTCACTTTTTCAGCCAGGATTAGGCCTTAGATGGCGCAGCCACATGTTCCGGAGTGGAATGGACCGCTTCCGACTGATTTTGCGGAATCGTTCCCACCGAAGCGGTATCCATGGGTTGCGCAATTTGCGTTGTAGCGCTGACCGGAGCGGCTGATGCGGTATTTTCTGCTTGGGCTTGAGGATCTACATCATAGGCCTCTGCTTCGTGGACGGATTTTTTGAAGCCTTTAATAGCTTTTCCCACCCCTTCGCCCAATTGTGGCAATTTCCCCGCCCCAAAAATGATCAGCACAATCATCAAAATGAGAATTAATTCTGTAAAACCTAAGCTTCCAAACATGGTACCTCTCCTTGTTGGGATATCACTTTTTTACGGTTTCCCGTGAGCGCTTGCTAAACCTATCTTTGAGACGGTTTCTGATCTCTTCCGCTTGTTCAAACATCTTACATTTTTCATAGGTATTAATCAGATTATAATAGGCCAACGGTTCATCAGGATTATTTTCAACGGCATCTTCCATGACTTTGACTGCCATATCCGGTTTCTTGAGGTTCAAGGCAATTTCCATAAGCTTAAAGCTCGACTCCAGATGCTTTGCATCAAACTGCAAGACCTTCATGTAGGCCTGCATAGCCATATCCAATGTATTAAAGTCGGATACTTTTGGATCATCCAATTTTTCATACACTCCCGCCAAATTATACCAGGCGATCGGATCCTCAGGTGAAATTTCGATCAGACGTTCGAAATACGCTCTGGCATCCAGAAAATCATTTTTGTCATTGTAGAGTCGTCCGACATTAAAAAGAGCGAGTACATCATAAGGATTTAATTCCAACGCCCGTTTGAATTGGGCCGTAGCCTCCTCCAACATCCCCTTGGTTCCATAAATCGTTCCCAGGTTCGAGTAATACATAGCCAGAGACCGGTCCATTTCAACCCGGATACCTTCTGCCATTTCAATCGACTTTTTAACTTCTGCTAGAGCTTCATCCATCCGACCCTTGTTAAAATAGAGCTCACCCAACCGACACCTCGCCTGAAAGTCGTCCGGCTCTTCACCGAGCAACTTTTCAAGTTCAGCAATTTCTTCATCAACCGTTAACGGCCGTTCTTCTGTGGTCGCTACACCGGTCTGCGGTTCCATTGTTTGGCTTCCAGCACCTTGTTCTTCCATTGTGTGTATCCTAACCTACTGGGTTGACCCGTATACGGGACGAATTGGTTGATAGACTAACCCATCATGAATTTTCTTACGAAGCTTTCCTAAAGTACCTCGTTTATCAATGTTTAACAACATTAACCCAAGCACTACCATCAAGGTCAAATGCGATAATTGAAGTGCATAGCCCGCCATAAACATCAGTCCAAGCCCATATCCCGCTAGCCGGCCAATCAATACCAACTTAATCACGGTATAAGCCCAACACGTAAACCCCAATACATAAAATGCAAAGGGAAGGTAAAATGTATAGCCCATCCCCATTTGGAAAATCCAGCCTATCCCTTCGCCAGCCTTCCTTACTTCCTTGGCCACCTCCGGGCTCCAGAGAGAAAGGAAAAAATCCATGAAGAGAAGAGCAAGAAAGACACTGCCGCCGCTGATTAACAAAGTTAAACCCCACCGGCGTTGTTGCTTGTTTTTAGTAACAATGGAGGTGGTTCCGTAAGCCCGGAACACCAAGATACTCGAAAGAACCATTAAGGCCTCCCCTAACCGATTGGCCTCATGTACCAGGGGGGGAGAATCAAGAATATTGAGATATCCATAGGTCGTGGACATCGTTTGATAATACAGCCACCCGCTAATCCCGAGGAAGAAACAACCTACCATCAGCCGTTGACTGAATAACCGATGAGTACTCCAGTATTCCATCAAAAGGATAACCAGCAATCCGAACGCCAAAAGGTTATAGACAATCGTTCCCAACATAACCGGTGGAAAAAATAAATAACCCACCGTACAGGCCACCAATAAGGCCACTAAGGGAATCACCGCCTTATCCCAATACCCCACCCATAGCCGGGTCCGTAATTTTTGAATGATCAAAATTCCCAATATGAGAAAGATCAGAATGGCGGTCATATTCAACAGCACGAACCCCAATGACGACAGTGTCCGAAATCCAATTCGTACCGCTTCATATTTTTCCGCTAACTTTCCAAGATGCATGCCTAGCCGTGAAACCAACCGATACAAAACTAACTCAAATAAGGCTGCAAAGAGCAAGCTCTTAAGACCCCATTCAAAAAGGAGCCCAGGGCTGTCTAACCATTCGGCATTTTTTTCAGTAGTAGCAATCATTGTTCAAGTCTTCAGATATTGAGGATATTGAGGAACATGCGGTTGAAGCAAAGTTGATGCTAAATGTTTCCATTCCTAAACATTAGATGGTTGCACTTCCAATTGCGTATTATGACGAGTGATATATAACAAGCCATCTGCCATAGAATAATTAAATGGCAATTCACATACGACTTCGCTAATCTTTTCATATACATGTTGATACACTTTTTCGGCCTGCTCAGGTGTCATTCCTGATTTCACTTCATAAAAGAATCCTAAACTCAAATCTTCCGACGCTGGTCGCATAATTCGTTGAATCCCATACCCCCCTGGGTCACTCATAATTGGAGCTTCCTTTTCCAGATCAAACAGACAGGGTTGGCAGGAAAAACCATAGGAAGAATGAAGCTTTGTGTTTTTAACAATGAAATTCATTGTTTCCAAAGCTTCTTCCTCCGTTTCAGTCGGAAATCCAACTATCACATAGCAGTGCACCGCAATTCCGATGTCCACACAATCGGAACAGATGCGATTGACACTTTCTTGAGTGATCCCTTTTACCATGAAATCCATTAACCTGGCATTATAGGTTTCCAAGCCGAATACAATCTTTTGGCATCCTGCTTCCCGCATCGATGCTAATAATTCGTGGGATAAATGCTTTTCAAACCGCAACTCCGCGGTCCACTGTAAGTCCAACCCTCGATGAATCAATTCTTTACAAAGCCGCTTGGTTGGTGAAAGAGCCAGGCATTCGTCCGTAAAGAAAAAATAGGGTGTTTCATATTTGCGGGACAACGCCTCTAATTCATCGACGACTTTCATGGGATCTTTTTGCCGGAAATTCTGATGGTCCAAGGTCAAGGCGCAAAAGGCGCAGTCCTTGTAATAACACCCTCTGGAAAATTGGACCGGCAACACCGTATGCGGCGCTAAATATTGACCTAATGGAAACCCATCATAATTTGGGGCAGGGTGTTCCGTTAAATTTTCAGAGTAAAACGGTTGATTCACGACAATCTTTCCATCTTGCCTCCAGATGAGATTCGGCACTTTATTGAAGTCCTTTTTCCCTTTCAACTGATGAATCATTTCCAACAGGGCCGTCTCCCCTTCAAACACGATAAAGTCATCCGTCAATTGAAAAAGCCGGTCACATCGCCTGAGGTTATCCACCAACCTCGTAAAAATACTACCACCAACCGTCACATGAACTTCGGGATGGATTTCTTTAATTAATTTACAAAGGGTTAAACCGGGAATAATCTGTGAGGTGGCGGTGATGGAAACTCCTACAAAATCAGGTGTATTGTGGGAAAAGTCCGGAAGGAAAAATTTTCGAAACAGGTCAAGATAAGGATTTTGAGTTTCATCATGGATGGCTTGAATAATTTCCCGCGAAGAATAAATAGAATACGTAAACTGATTGTCTACGACCGTCATCCTAGTTGGGAAATATAAAGAGGAAACGACTTCTAACCACCGATCAATCAGGAAGAGACATTCCCGATACCGATCCAAATCATAAAATTCTTCACCTCGCAAAGATGCCTTAGCAGGCTCAATTTCATCAATCAAATAGGGAAATCGGTCAAGGGACTCGACGGCCCGAGCATAATGCTCCTTACTCCCTGGACCAGTTTCTCCATTAACCGTTTGCTCTAGCCCTTTCACCAAATCAACTAACCGTTGATGAATATCCAAACCAAAATTTTTGGTCAAAATCTTATCAAGTAATTCAATATTCAAATCACGTTGCTGATGAACGGCAACCCCTGATTTTTCAAGAAACGCTGAGAGGCAGGGAATACTTAGATAGGGCTGAGAGGGATGCCAACTTGGAGGAAATAAAAGAGAAATTTTCACAACGCGGCTCCCTGGTAATGGGGATGATAAAAAACGTGAATAGTGCCTATTCTAAATTTATACACGTCAGATTCTTAACAATGCAACAATTTACCTTATTCTTGATCAATGAATCTCTAAATCTTTTGACAAATAGAATTTGAAAAATTTATTTCTCCTTGGTCATTTTCCTTATTATCATATGCCAATAAAAAAACCCCCGGCAACCTTCCCCATCGCTGGAGTCAATTGCCGGAGGCTTTTAAGCTTAATCAGAGCCCTACAATCAGGAGCGACTCTGTTCAGAATAGGAAAAAACCTAGTTAGGCATTTGAGCCGTGAACCAGGTCGAAATCCCCTTCATCCCGTTCCGTTCCACGTTGGAACCATCCCAGACAGCAAAGGCAATTGGGAAGCTGGCGCCCGCCGCAAACTGAACATCGTTGGGGTCCTGCGTCTTGAGACTCCGCTTCATCACCACGCGCCAGGTTGGTCCACTGCAGCAACCACCCTTCAACGAGCCATACGGTTCCCACAAGCCATTGCCGACCACATCCTGAGAGGCTTGTGTGGTCAACGTGCTAAACCCATTGGCATTCAAATCTTCGACTGTGCTTCGCCTCATGTCCGGATCGGACATGATGTTGCCTGACCAAATACCTGGGTTGAATGGCCCTAAGCTCCGGCCGATTCGGTCCGGATAGGTCACTCCCCCAGCCGGCTCTTCATAATAGAAATCCCAGGCAATGGAAGGGTATTGATTGTCCACATCCCACATGCCTGCTACCCCAGCCCCAAGATCCTTTTGCCATTCGGCATTCCACCGCCAAATGTTGACGGTTCCACCAGACTGCCCCATACATTGAAATGGAGGAGCCCCTGCAGTTTGCACTGGGAATTGCACAGCAACCTGGTCCCTGAAATCTTGAGGACCAATGGTGGTATTATTCAATGTTTGATCACCCCAGTTGGCCCACACGCCGATCTCCTGGCCATTGGTGGCCATTTTGATCATCACAGTTTTCACCGAGATGTTCGGGTGCATTGGGGTAGTTATCGTCTGTCCACTTAATGGAGCAACGATACCGGGTACGGATTCCCACACAGGATTTGCCGCATCCATTGGGATTGGGCCAGTAATTTTGCCAACCGGAATCGTTACCGGTTGCGAGACGGCCAGCGGAATCTGCCCAATGGTCAAACCGACGCAGACCACCAGGACAGACAGAAGAACGCCAAACACCAGTCGTTTGTTACGCGTCTGCACCAATCTCATAATGACGCATCCTCCTTTAATAAAAGATTAAAACCGAAAGACTGCTAACTTCCTGTTTCCTCAAACCTGTCACACTCAAAACCCTATACTCAATAGCATCCACACTAAGCATTCCCCGATTGCCCAGGTGTTCCGCTTTCCTTATCTAAAAAAGCATCAGCCCCAACTTCACTCATGAGAAGACTCAATTCATTTCCCTGGTCCTGTGCCCCACATTCAAAACTTTGACCTTCAGGATTGCTATAAGTCGCCGGGCGGTAATCGGTTTCTGAATATGGTTGAGGGGTTACCCCCAAAAAGGCAATATCAAATGCCATCCAATGGGAGGTAAAGTCGGCTAAAATTTTATAAAATCCGTAATCGGCTTTTCTCTGTAACATCCCAGAAAACAAAGGCACCCATCGACCAATATGCTCCTTAACAAACTTCTTTTCTGCCTCAATGACGGTTTTCAACTTTTCGGCTCCATCATGGAGAATGGCATAGGATTCTTTGTAGGCCAAATAATGCATGAATTCTAATTCTACGCTCAGATGATCAAGCCGCTCGTGAATATCCGGAGAGAGCTGAAGCCCAAAGGCACTATAAAACCCAGCTATATCACCCATCACGTAAGACTGTCCGAAGACATGATCATTTCCAAATAATGTTTCGTAAGGAGGACAATCCAAGGCGATGACGTTGCTAAAAACTCGTCTATGCTCATCCCGCAAATCTTGAATATTCCAATTTTCTCCTTCGGAGGAGATCCATTCTTCAATTGAATCAAAATGGGCCACCAGTGCATCAAGCCGCTCTTGTGCTTCGGGACCCCCAATATTTTGCAATTCCTTTCTTAACCCTTCTACGGCTATTTTTCCATCTTCAACAAATTCCCCGCTTTGAAGGTAGTCCAGGAACTCTTCATCTTCTGGATAGAGATATCCCCAGGACACCAGCAGGTAGAGTTTGCTTCTACAGAGCGCACGATCAACAGCAGGTGCGTCTTTTGGGGAAATCTTTACTGGTTTAGCATTCCCCGGGATTCGACATCCCATTTGTTCCGGTCTTTTTCCCTTCTTTCACTCCTGATGCCATATTTCACCTAACTTCGATTAAGTACGTTTTAAAACATTTTCTTCAACTTTATCCAGCCAACGACCAGGACCATAAGGAATTTCTGGAAAGGGGACCAGATAATAGGACAACAGCCCTATGAAGTCAAGACTTCAGTATCCCTAACGGACCAATGTTTCCCATAAAAGTTCGACCGATGAAAAGTACTCGAGCTATAGCAGAAATCCTTATATAAGCACATATTTATAATTCTCCAACAATTAATTTCACTACTGCCCACAACCTATGCACATCGAGAACCTTACTTACTCATGATCTTCATAAACGCCAGAAACCCTTCATTTCCTGGAAACAACCCGTATGGCCGCCCGGTCATTTACCGTTCGACAAATATACTGACAGACCCCGCAACCAACACAGAGCGTGTCATTTACACTTATCCGAAACAATCCAAAGTCCATAGAAATAGCTCCCGTAGGGCATTTCGACACACAGGCATTGCAGCCATTCCCAGCCGTACACATTTTGGGCAGAACTTTCGCAACGCCCATATTTATCTGAGATCCATCTGGTAAAGGCAAAAGGGCTTCAGTTTCACATGCGACAATACATGGAAGATCATCGCACAACTGACAAGGAGATTCCTCAGGAAATATCACCGGAGTGTCATTACTTGATAACTTTTGAATCGCATCGTGGGGACACGCCTCCACGCAATCAGAACAACCGGTACATCGCTCTAAAAACATCTCCTCCTCAACCGCCCCTGGCGGACGAAGCCACCCCGTTTTTTCGGAAATAGGCTGGTCCTTCTTAACCGGGGTTGGAGCATCGCGATGTTTAACAAATTCATGAACAGTTGCCCCAATTGAAATGACCGAGTGTCGCAGAAACGTCCTTCGCCCCAATGAAGGATTGGAATCCTGCTGGTTAGATAGATTGGAATTCAGGCATCGAAATGTTTTTCACGCACTATGTTTAGACCCAGAACAGCGCTGTAAATATGAAAGGGGCATATTTGTGTTTATACCACTCCTGAGGCCCGGAGTTTATATACTTCCACGCATCTGTCGCATGCTCCATATTCGACATCCCACCCTGGGTGATTTTCCCGAATAAAATCTAAAACAAACCCTTCCAGCGTCTCATCCATATTTTCAACCCACGTGTAGGTGGGAAATCGACAAAGGGGACAGGGAAACCCTGGAAGCAGCATGGGTTTAGTCGGTACATCAGGGACTTCACTGTCCTCAACCTCCACCGCTCTCTCAATGACTCGTATCGTATCCGACGCCATTTCAACCAATTCAGCGTGGGTAAGATAATCAGCCTGCCAGATCCCCTCAAATACTGATTCCACCTGTCCAGGAGGAATCTTCCGATACCAAGAACGGAATTCCCGAAAGCGGTATTCCCTGGAAAACATTGGTTCCATGCCGGATCGAGCGATCCGGCTATCAACATGAAGACTCCACAGCACACGATAACGATTCAAAATCAAATGCTCTTCCCCTGGATTTAACCCCACTTTCGTATCAGGATCGTACCCGAATGCCTCATCTAACATGTCAGAAATATGCGTTAACTCATGGCGCAAGTACCGGGTAATGGCAGGATCATAAAAACGCCGTGGAATCAATTTAATCCCCACCCCTCTTTTCCCAGCCTCTTCAAACTGGCGAGCCAACTTTTCCTCCACCACCCCCCATTTCCGCAGTACATCAACCCCTTCCTGATCTTCTTTCAATACACCTCGCACCAACACAATGCCGGTTTTATCACGTAAGACCGGGAAGTCATCGAAAGCATTTCGGAGAATTTCGGCAAACCCCCACTTAGCAAATAAATGCTGATAGAGCCGTTTAAACTCAGGATCCCGGTCATCAAGCGAATACTTCTCGTAGATGGGATCCGCAAACTCATGAAACTCATTGAAGTAAGTCGGATCGCCTTCGCGTTCAGTCTTCTCGGCAAATGAATCGATAACCTCCTGAAGAAGGGCAGGTTGAAAACGAATTTCCATGAGCAAACCTCCGTTTATCGCAATATCACCACAAGACGATTCAATTCGTTTCTCGGGAGATGATCGCCGCAATATTAAATTCGCATGCATTTGGTAGGTAAGAACCTTGACTCCCTCGAAAAGCGACGTTTAGTATCATAACTGGTTGAATTATAGGAATGGGTTTTCCCTTTTGGCAAGAGAATCCCCTAAGATGTTGCATGAAGCCTTCTTCACAACTAAACGTCTATTGTGATTAATCTGTTTCCCAAGCGAGGAATTTCATGACACAGCCGACAAGCCCTGACACACTGAGTTCCAATTCCGGCATCACCCAAAACCCGGAGTTGGAACCGACTCCCATTATCGATTCATTGAACTATTGGAAAGGCGGGGCCAGAGAGCTGAAGTCTTTCCGTGGCCACACACAAGAAATTTGGTCTGTGGCCTTTTCCCCGGATGGCTTAACACTGGCAAGCGGAGGAAACGATCGCTTTATTCGGATATGGGATATTGAAACCGGCCGCCTTCTTCGTTCCCTACGGGGGCATACACAGCTTGTTCGGGACATCAAGTATAGCCCAGATGGGCAGATGATCGCCTCCGCGAGTGAAGACCGGACTATTCGATTATGGAATCCTCAAACCGGTGAATCACTTCGATTACTCTTTACGCGCTATGACCATGCCGTCTGCAGTATTTCCTTTTCTCCAGACGGTCTCATGCTCGCCAGGGCAGGACAAAACAAAGATATTAAAATTTGGGAAGTCACCACAGGCACCGAGCTTATGACACTCCTTGGCAAAGACCAATACGACCACAATTGGAGTGTTTGCACCGCTTTTTCCCCTGATGGCACTCACCTGGTTTCAGGCACCGACATTGGGAAAATCAAACTCTATGAGGTGTTGCCAAGCGGGGAGGAAAAAGTTGTGCACAACGGCCATTGGAGAGATGAAGCCGATGACGAATCGACTGAAAATCGTGGATTTTACGTAGATGACCAGGGAGGGTTTCAAAAGCCCATGGAATATTGGATTGGGGCCCTAACCTTTACGCCAGATGGATCTACCATGATTTCAGGAAGCCGGGACTGTACGATTAAATTTTGGGACATGCCACTGCTTGAAGAACGCCGAACACTGAAGGGCCATTCGGAATGGGTGAGGAACCTTCTTGTCACTCAGGACGGCCAGGTTCTCATCAGCGCGAGCGACGATGGAACCGTCAAAATGTGGGATATTCAAACCGGCCGACAATTCCGAACACTTCGGTCACATAAAGGACCGGTACGAGGAATTGCCCTCTCATCAGATGGGAAATACCTGGCCACAGCCGGAAATGATCGCATCATTACCCTCTGGGCCGGGGGGGAATAACCCGTTTTTACCTTTTTAAGACCTTAATTTCAATGCATTTTTGGGCCGCTCCTTTTAATAAGTGAGGAACTGCCTTTACCCATTGTTCTGATCGATGTTCACCGAATCCGTATCTTCACCTGCCCGGACAATTCCGTAGCGTTTACATTTTTCCCAGAGCCCTTTTCTCGATAATCCTAAAATTTTCGAGGCCGTCATCCGACTCCATCCGGTTCGATTGAGTATTTCAAGGATATGACTACGCTCAAAATGCTCTCGGGCTTCGGCTAATGTTTCAATGGCTCCATTTTTAACGCCTCTCCTCCCTTCAAAATCACCACAAAACCCACATCCTTTTTGCGGTTCTCCCCCCGCATAGGGGCATCGACTCTGACCACAGAGATCCCAGACCTGTATTTCATCATTGTGTTGTGCCAATGCCAACGCTCGCTCAATGGCATTTTCTAATTCCCGAACATTCCCAGGAAAAGTATATTGCAATAACACTTCACGAGCTTGCCGCGATAATGTCTTAGATTCTTGGTGATTGCGATCCGCCATGGTCTGTAAAAAATGCTGGGCGATCATAAAGATATCTTCTCGACGCTCTCGTAGAGGGGGAAGTTGAACCGGCACGACATTCAAGCGATAATACAGATCTTCACGGAATCGTCCTTGTTCGACTTCTTGCCTTAGGTCCTTCTGCGTCGCGCACACCAACCGCACATCAACTTCGATCGTGTCATTACCCCCAACCCGTTCAAATTGCCGTTCCTGTAACACACGAAGCAACTTAATCTGAACTAACGAAGAAATTTCCCCGATTTCATCTAAGAAAAGGGTCCCCTGATGAGCAAGCTCAAATCGACCTCGCCGTTGCCGAAGAGCCCCTGTAAACGCTCCTTTCTCATGTCCAAACAGCTCGGCCTCTAAGAGAGTTTCTGGAAGCGCCGCACAGCTCACTTTTACCAATGCATGATTTCGACGGGCGCTATTTGCATGGATCGCATTGGCGATCAACTCTTTCCCCGTCCCACTTTCACCAACCACTAAAACCGTCGCGTCAGTCGCAGAGACTAATTTGATTTTCTCCAGCACTTGCCGCATCCGCTCATTTTTCCCCACAATCCCTTGAAAACTAAATTTATTTTCCAATTCATTCCGTAGCATGCGATTCTCTTCCCGAAGGGCCACCACCGCGCACACCCGTTCCACACTCAACAACAATTCATCCATGGAAAAGGGTTTAGTGATGTAGTCATAAGCTCCGCTTCTCATCGCATCCACGGCCGTATCTACAGAACCATGGGCCGTGATGACAATCACTTCGGTGCCGGACCACTGTTCTTTGCACTGTTTCACGATATGAAGACCATCCACACCGGGCAATCGCAAGTCGGTAATGACTAGATTGAAACGGAAAGTCTGTAACCGTTCCAATCCTTCTAATCCGGTGCTCGCTTCCTGCACGCCATACCCGACAGCCTTGAGCGCATCCACCATAGAGACTCGCATCAATGGCTCGTCATCAATAATCAGGACGTTCCCAAGAGTCATGTGCCCACCTTCACCGGAATGGTCGGCCGAGATCGGACCAACGGCAATCGAACCGTAAAGCGGGTGCCTTTCCCTTCTTCACTGTCCACCAACATTTCTCCTCCATGCCGATGCACAATCCCCAAACTCACCGACAGTCCCAGTCCCGTCCCCTCTCCCGTGCCTTTGGTGGTGAAAAAAGGGTCGAAAATATGAGGACGAATCTCTAAAGATATTCCAGAGCCAGTGTCCTCCACCTCAATCTCACAACCCTCTTCCTGTATTCGAGTACGCAAAATGACCTGCCCGCCTTTTTTGAGTGCCTGAACCCCGTTCAGGATTAAGTTCATGATCACTTGTTCAATCATATGCGCATCGACCATGACCAGCGGAAGCGTCTTATCATAGTCCTTCCTCAACGTAGCACGTTTTGCCAGAAATACATGCTCGGTCAAGACCACAACTCGGTCTAAAATTGGATGAAGATCCGTCAAGGCTAATTCCGGTTCGCGTTGCTGGGAAAAATCCAAAAGTTGACGCACAATTCGTTGTACTCGTCGAAGCCCATCCTCCATAAAATGTAAATATTCTTGAGAACGCTCAGACGTCAGAGTGCCTTTTCGAATATTGTACAAACAATTCAAAATGCCTCCCAAAGGGTTATTGATCTCATGGGCAACCCCGGCGGCCAATTTGCCGATGGACGCTAACCGTTCAGAATTTTGTACCTGTCGTTCCAAGTCTTTGCGTTCAGTGATATCACGGGCAATGCCCAATACGCCGTTATGCACCCCTTCATCAGTGAGAAGTGGGGCCACACTCACCAGCACTGATCGCAATTCTCCGTGTCGACTGACTACCTCCACCTCGTAGACTTGCTTCGTCCCAAAATCCAACGTCTCTTTCAAATACCGTCCACGAAACCGTTTAGACAACAAGGATAGATACGGCTTACCAATTAAATCTTCTTTTCGATACCCCCACGCTTCGATTTTTTCATTCACATAGGTAAACCGTAAATCGATGTCCAAGGTATAAATCACGTCATTCGCATTCTCCAGTAAATTTTCAATGTATAGCTTGGCCTGTTCAATTTCTCGAGTACGCTCAGAGACCTTTTCTTCCAGGGCTTCATTATATCGTTGGAGTTTGGCTTCAAGGTTTTTATGTTCGGTAATATCCCTCAACTGGACCATAATCGCAGGCATTTGGCCCATGTCAATCCGAGCCAGATCCATCTCCATAGACTTCATCGTGCCTTGTCTGTCGAATACCTCAATCTCTGTCGTGGGCACCTTCGATTCTGCACCGCTGACTTGTTCCAATAAATATTGACTGACGGCTTGGAAGGCCGGCGGAACAAGCTTCACAAAGGAATCTCCTTCCAAATCGGAAGGGACATACCCCAAAATATCCCGTTCCCTGGCATTGACATCCAAGATCCGACCTTCCCGATCCACGACAAAGATCGAATCCGCCGCCAAATTAAACAACGCCTTATACCCTGCCTCGGACTCGGACAATTGTTGGGTCCGTTCGGCTACAATCCCTTCCAGTTGAGTGGTGTATCGTTCCACTTCACGCTCCAGGGCCTTTCGCTCAGTCATATCCCTCACAAATCCTCTGGAATACACCACCGAATGGGTTCCTGGATCTATTAGAGTCGTCGAATGAATTTCCACATCCATTACCTCTTGAGATTTTGTCCGAAAGACGGTTTCAATAGAGCGAGCCCCACCCGACGCCAACCCCTGTATATAGGCTTTCACCCCTTCACGTTGCTCCACTGGAACAATGTCCCACAGCGACATTTTAAGCATGTCGCCCAGAGCATACCCGAGTTTTTGCAATTCAGTCGTATTGACATGAACAAATCGTCCTGAGGGATCCAATTGATGAATCATTTCAGGGGCATTTTCAATCAGGTCCCGATATTTTCTTTCCAGTCGTCCGATTTCATCAACTTTCTGGTTCAATTCAGAAAACGAATGATGAAGATTCTCCGCCATGAAATTGAACGTCTCAGCCAGACGCTCAATTTCATCCCCGGTACGGATCGAAATCTTTTCCGCAAGGTTTCCATCCCCAAATTGCTCAACCCCTTTGGACAATGCCTGAATGGGCTTTACAATACGGCCTGCGACCACCACTCCGGCCCCCCACAAGATGACAAAGACCGCCACGCCATAGGAGACCACCTTGATTAATAATTGGTCCAGTGGAGCATAGGTTTCTGCAGAATTTTGGCTGGCCAACATATGCCAGGACTTACCTCCAAAACTTTCAGGAGCGAGCGGAACCCCCAAATGCAGGGGGGCAAAACCAACAATGGAATTCTGGGCGCCATGCGAGTCTGGATCTGCGACCAACCACCCAACATCACCCTGTTGAAACGCACTCACCACACTGGCCGGCATCACATGTTCTTCTAAAGAAAACACCGGACACAGGATCGGCATTCCATCGGAAGCCGTTAACATGGCATGGCCTGTTTTCCCGGCAGCCACCTCAGAAAGCGAACGAAACAACGAATCCCTGCGCAGGAGAATACTGATTGCTCCCACCACATGCTGCCGTCGATCATCCCAAATAGGCACACCAACATTCAGGACATGCGTCCCAAACCCGGGATCAAACGACAGATCGCTCACAAATGCCTGGGCTTCATGGTGCTGGACGACAGCCTCCCACCACAGACTGTTTCCATGAAAGAAACTCACTTGAGGGAAAGAACTCAGCACCAATGCTCCCTGCGTATCAACCACGACAATGGCGAGATAATCCGATTTCCGAATGGCATGCCATTGAATCAGATAGTCAGTGGCATATTTATTTATAAAAATAGGGAACTGATCCTGGTTGGATTGGGCACGCCAGTTTTCCTGCCACTCCTGAATCATGGCCTGAATTTCGTCTGTATTTTTATTCGCATAGCTCCGGTTAGAATTAAGGACGGCACTACGAATAAACGGAATGGTGGCCAACTGCTGGGCTTCATTAATCCCTCGAATAATTTGAGTTTCCACTTTACGGGCTACTTCAACTGCAATCCCCTTCATGGTGATACCGGCAGCATCCCTAAGGGCCCGTTTTTCTTCGAAATACGTGAGGAGGAGAGATAGGACAAGGGGCAAGAGACCGACCAGCACCATAGCCAGAATTGTCTTGCCCTTCAGTTGGAGAGGAAAACCAAAGCGTTTCACTTTGGTAACGTCACAAAAACCATAAAAAATTTATAACTCCAATAATTAGTTACATTTTGGTACTCCTTTTTCCTTAATGTCAAGAAATGGTAACGAGGCGATCTATTTTCCCCGGCTCAATAATTTACCCTCTGCACCAGGCAAAAGAAAGAGGAGAGGACTCGCCACGAAAATGGAAGAATAGGATCCAACCAGCACACCCACCAGTAAGGCCAGGGAAAAATCGTGCAAGACTTCTCCTCCCCAAATCGTCAAGGGCACCAATACCAGGACAACGGTCAGCGTCGTAATCAACGTTCGACTTAATACTTGATTAATCGCATTATTGATAATCGTCGTACCCGATTCACGCCTCCTCTGACGGAGATTTTCCCGAATTCGATCAAATATAATTACCGTATCGGTCAAAGAATACCCGGCTAAGGTCAGGAGCGCTGTGACCACTAACAAGGTAATTTCCTTATCCAATAAAAAATAAATCCCCAATACCGCGAGGACGTCATGAAACGTCGCAATAGCCGCAGACACCCCAAAGCGGAACTCAAACCGAACGGCCACATAGAGTATAATGCCTGCCAGGGAAAGGACGACCGCAATAAGAGCATCTTCCTGAAGTTTTTTCCCGATCGTAGGGCCAATGGAAGTACGGAAGTCCACAACAAACCCATGATTAGGAAATTCGGTTTGAAAGGCATGAATAATATTTTTACTGACTTCCTCTTCAATAGTGGTCTCTGTTTTCAAGCGAATCAAGAGCTTCCGATCCTGGGGAAACTCCTGAAGTTCCGCAGCGCCCAATCCGTGGGCATCTAAGGCCTTCCTGGCCTCCGCAATCATGAGTGGCTTATCAAACTTGAGTTGAACGGCCGTCCCTCCGGCAAAATCGATCCCCAAATTGGCCCATCCTACCAGGATCCCCACAATGGCCAATAACCCCAGAGCTACCAGTATGCCCGATACCGTAAAGGCGATGTTCCGTTTTCCCATAAAATCAATATTCGTTTTCCCAAGAATTTCCATCATAGCCAAACAGTGCTCCTCCCCAAAAGATATCTCATGCCCATGAGCGTGTGCTGCCTTCCTAAAGAAATTTCCGTATTCAAAAAGGACGCATGTCAATCATCAACTACTTAATAAGGAAGCTATATCCGCAACGATCATGCAACCCAACCAGCTCATTAGATACTGAGCGTGTCCAATTTTCGGCGGTTTAGAAAATCAAACACCACCTTGGTACCGACCAACGCGGTAAACAAATTAATGGCAATCCCCAAGCACAAGGTCACCGCAAACCCCTTAATGGGCCCCGTTCCAAATAAAAACAGGGCCAACCCCGTGATCAAGGTCGTGACATGAGAGTCGACAATCGTTAAAAAAGCTTTGTCATAGCCGCTATCCACGGCCAAACGAACGGGACGGCCTTGGCGAAGTTCTTCTCTGATCCGTTCAAAAATTAACACATTGGAATCGACTCCCATTCCAATAGTCAAAATAATTCCGGCAATACCCGGTAAGGTCAAGGTAGCATTGAGCCCTGATAAGGCTCCCAATAAACAGATTAAATTAAGAAAAACGGCCATATTGGCAATGAAACCGGAGACCCGGTAATACACAATCATGAAGATCAGGACCAGCGACCCCGCAATAATGGTTGTTCGTAAACCCTTGTCAATCGAATCCTGGCCCAAAGAAGGGCCAACGGTTAAATCCTGCAGGGTTTTTAGGGGTGCGGGCAGCGCACCCGCTCGGAGCACCACGGCCAAATCATTGGCCTCTGCAGTCGTAAAGGTACCTTCAATGATCGCACGGCCACCGCTAATGCGATCTCGGATAACCGGCGCCGAATACACCTTCCCGTCCAACACCACAGCCATCCGCTTACCGATATTGGCAGCAGTCAGCACATCAAATTCTCGTGCCCCTTTGCTGTCAAAAGTAATACTGACAATCGGCTCATTAAAATCACCGATCGTCACGCGTGCATCCTGCAGCACATCGCCAATGAGGGCTGCATCTTTTTTCACCAGATAAGGAATGCTATATGCCCGACCATCAGGTTCAGAGACCGCTGACTCAAATAAAATTTCTGATCCTTCAGGAATTTTTCCTTCCAAATTTTTCCGGACGGTTTCTTCTTGACCTTTTTCCACTTGAGGCGGTAGATCCAGAGCCACCTTGGACTCCTCCAACAATTTAAATTCCAAGAGGGCGGTTTCTTGAATAAGATCTTTAGCTCGTTGAGGATCTTTGACCCCTGGCAATTGAATTGCGATCTGATTGACTCCTAACCGCTGGATCAGGGGTTCGGCCACGCCAAATTGATCTATACGGTTTCTGAGGGTCTCAAGTGCCTGGTTGATGGCTGAGGTTTTGATTCGTTCCACCTCGGTGGAGCGGAGTTCGTATACCAAACGAGTCCCCGAAGGACTTTTCGACACAAAATTCGGAAAAGCGTCATCGAGAAGCTCTCGAACTTCTTTGCCATCCTCTTCTTTTTGAAGAGTGACGACTATGGTGTTTGAGCCCTCACGACTAATCCCATCAACCGCCATCGCCTTTTCCTTCAATAGATCGTCTGCGGCCTTGCGGAACCGATCAACGGCGATTTCCACCGCCCGTTCCTCTTCAACTTCCAACACCAGATGGATCCCCCCTTGAAGGTCGAGACCCAAAGAGAGCCCACGATGGCTCAATACCCGTTTCACCCCATCGGGTAGCTTCTGGTACAGCCAAGGAAATGAAGGAAGGGCCAGGATGACAGACACCACCGTGACCACGAGAAGGAGAAGCAACCTTCCTCGAAGTTTTTTCATTTATCTACCCCTTGATCCATCATGATTCATTCGACGTGCGGATGCTCGCGATATGATCGCGTTGCAACCGAATTTTTGTATTGTCCGCAACTTGCAGCGTGGCTGTATCTTTATCCAAATTGGTGACCGTCCCCCAAATCCCCGAAGAGGTAATCACCTTATCGCCCTTTTTCAGGCCATCCAACAATTCCCGTTGTTTTTTTTGCCGACGTTGCTGTGGCAAAATGAGCAAAAAATAAAACACAACAAAAATCAACAGAAAAGGAACGAGCGACAATAACCCTGCGGAAGAATCGGTACCGGTCCCACCGGCTTGAGCCCAAGCAAAGGAATCTAAATTCATAATTACCTCAGTTTTAAACGCATTCATCCAATTGATTCGTCAGGTCGTCACTTCCTGAGTGAGCATCTCATTCATATTACACTGGCGACGACGGTAGAAATCTTTTCGGTAGGCTTCGAACTTATTCTCTCTGATCGCGAGGCGTAACTCCTTCATGAGCGAGCCATAATACCAGAGATTATGTACCGTATTCAGGCGAACGCCCAACATTTCATGAGACAAGAATAAGTGCCTCAAATAGGCCCGGGAAAACCGTTCACACACCGGACATCTGCACTCGGCATCAATGGGATTGGGGTCCCGTGCATAACGGGCCTGCTTAATTAACACTCTACCCGTGGAGGTAAATAACCATCCCGTTCGTCCATGTCGGGTTGGAATCACGCAGTCAAATAAATCCAATCCTCGAGCCACCCCTTCCACAATATCTTCTGGAAGACCAACCCCCATTAAGTAGCGTGGGCGACTAGAGGGAAGTTGATCAACCACCGTCTCGATCATATTCAACATGGCGGCTTTTTCTTCCCCCAGGGATAATCCACCCAAGGCAAATCCATCCAGATTCAAATTGACCAATTCGTGAGTCGATTCTTGTCTCAACTGAGCAAACACCCCTCCCTGGACGATCCCAAACAACCATTGATGCTCTTTTCTCGGAACCACGGCACACCGCTTGGCCCATCGTGTTGTTCGCAGAACGGCCTCACGAGTTTGTTGTTCAGTGGACGGAAACGTCGGGCAATGGTCGAGAACCATCATAATATCCGATCCGAGAGCGACCTGGATGGCAATACTTCTTTCGGGTGAGAGCAAATGCCACTCGCCATCGAGATGCGAACGAAAGCCGACCCCCTCCTCTGTTACCTTGCAGAGATCGGCCAAGCTCACCATTTGATAGCCGCCACTGTCGGTCAAAATGGCACCAGGCCATTGCATAAAGGTATGGAGCCCTCCCAGAGATTCAATCAATTCATGGCCAGGTCGTAAAAAAAGATGGTAGGCATTCGCCAAGATCAAATGGAATCCGCATTCACGGACGTCATTCGGATCCAAGCCCTTGACGGTTCCCTGTGAGCCAACGGGCATGAAAGCCGGAGTGTCAATCTCACCATGGGAGGTAGACAGCTGGCCAACCCGCGCGTGGCCAGATGGTAGGGTACAATGAATGCTAAAACGATTCGGACCCGACAGTGGCATGAATTGATCTTCAGATATTGTCACTCGTTAATATTTGGCCGTGAGATTCGTTACATTTTCTCCGGCGAAGAAATTCCCAGGAGAGTCAGGCCATTGCCAATGACCGTCTGAACCTGACGAAGTAGCGCTAAACGCGCTGCCGTCAGAGCTGGTGGAATATATTCGTAAGTGGGCTCCAGCCCTAATTCAAAAGCTTTCCCATTCGACGCCGATTCACCCCGATGTCTGGTATCCCCAGATTTCCCGTTAGATTCCACGGATGGGAGGACCCGATTTTTGTTGTAGTAGGCATGCGTTTGGGCAGCAAGCTCCTGGAGATAAAACGTGACCCGATGAGGCTCCAAGGCAATTGCACTTCCTTCGACAACCAATGGGTACTGGGCCAAGGTTTTGATTAACCCTAATTCTTCATTGTGCACCAACAAGGTATGATCAACATCCTGAACAGCAGGAAGGCTGACCTGCCGTTCATGGGCCACTCGAAACAAACTGGCTAACCGTGCGTGTGCATACTGAACATAATAGACCGGATTGTCTGAAGACTGTTGTTTGGCCAGATCCAAATCAAAATCCAAATGCGAATCAGCCCGTCTCATCAAGAAAAAGAACTTTGCGGCATCGGCACCGACCTCTTCGAGAACCTCTCGTAAAGTCACAAACTCCCCGGCCCGCTTTCGACATCTCAACTTTTTCCCCGCCGCGAAGCAGACTCACCATTTGCACCAGGACGATCCGCAATGTCTCCTTGGCATAACCAAACGCTTGAACGGTAGCCTCCATCCGTGGAATATACCCATGATGATCGGCACCCCAAATATTAACCAACGTATCAAAGCCCCGCTCCAATTTTTGTCGATGGTAGGCAATATCGGCAGCTAAATAGGTGTAGCTCCCATCCTGCTTATGCACCACGCGATCCTTTTCATCTCCGAATTGAGATGAGCGAAACCACCAGGCTCCGTCCTTCTGTATGACAAGCTCCTTCTGCCGAAGTTCGTCCAATGCCTGTTGAATAAGCCCCTTGGTATGGAGGGATGTTTCACTAAACCACGTTTCAAAATCCACTCCAAATGTGGCCAGGTCCTCTTTAATACCATCCAGGAGAATCTGACTAGCCAATTGAGAACAGCGGGTTTCGGCTACCTCCGATGGGCAATCCAGTAATGTTCGCCCATGAGACTTTGCCACCGATTCAGCCACAGTTTTAATATAATTTCCATGATACCCGTCATCGGGAAACGACGAGAGTTCTCCCCACTGCTCACGATAACGGGCGTAGACAGAGCGACCCAATAACTGCAATTGACGACCAGCATCATTAATATAATATTCACGTGAAACCGTGAATCCAACAGCTTCCAGTAGGGTAGCAATGGCCTGTCCCAGCGCAGCCCCTCGTCCGTGCCCCACATGCAACGGCCCGGTAGGGTTGGCACTCACGAATTCCAGTAAAATCCGTTTCCCCTTTCCAATGTGACTCGTCCCATACGAAGATCCGTTGTCCTGAATAGTTTGTAAGACCTGCATCCACCGAATGGGATGGAGAGTCATGTTCAAAAATCCTGGTGGTGCGACACCTACACGGGCAAATAAATCTGGAAATTGAGTACGAAGCCCCTCTGCCAAAACTCCGGCTATTTGCAAAGGCGATTGCCGGACTTGTGAGGCCAATGCCATTGCTACATTAGAGGAAAAGTCTCCCCATTCCGGACGTTTAGGAGGTTCCACAATAAGGGATGGAATCGTGGCAATACTCAGCTCTCCCGATTCCTTCGCCCTGCCTAAGACGACGGTTATGGCTTCAATGACTTGATTCTGGAGAATATCCTCAACCACGAGCTTCCTATCTATGCAGAATATATGGGTTTTTTAAGCAGCGGCGAATGTAGCACAGCCTTCTACCCAAGGCAAGGTACATGGGGAGATTCATCAACATACCCTAAATGAGCCCGAGACACGGAGGCTTTCATACCCCCCAATTTTTCCTCTGCTTTTGCCATGACCTCAGTTAAGGGAATGGATAAACATGGTCTGTCTCTACATTGGTTCATGAACTCCTTCCCCACGCAATGACATGAATTTCGCATGATAGTGACATGTCTTCCCCGTGGTGCCCACGTGTCTGGATCGGTGGGACCGAACAGCAACACGGAAGGAACCCCGAAACTGGTAGCCAAATGCGAAAGTCCGGAATCATGTCCTATAAACAATTTGGCATGTTGCAAATAACACCCTACCGAAAGCAGATCCATGTCAGTAAGAAGGGTAGGCTTAAGGTGAGTCAACAGTCCGTGTAGATTTCGAAGAGAGTCTGTATCTGCGGGTCCTCCTACAAGACAAACTCTCCGATGTGGTCGAGCCATCAGGCCATTGACAATATTAGCCCATAAAATCGGAGAGGCACATTTATGGGTGCCTCCACTTCCTGGATGAAGAACAATGAGTGGCTCTTTGAAAGACCAGGAATATCCTATTGTTCCCGATTGGCGGAATACAAGAGGACACTCCTCATGCAAATTCTTTTCTGATTGGTTGAAAGTCTGTTCGGACATGACCCAAGGTTGGAGGATCTCAACATAACGATCGGCCATATGAACAGACCGTAAGGCTGGATCATGAGGCGATCGAAGTATGAGGTTTTGGATTCCCACTGTCCTCAACCAACTTCGCCATATTCCATCTGAGTCCTTTATCCATCCTACTGCTCTTTCACAACGAGCGAATAATGATGAAAACGGCTCTTGCTGGAAACCATTAGCCCCACCATACGATAGCAAATTCAGTTTATCGAAAGAATAGGACTGGTGAACCTCATGAGCATTCACAAACACGTCACCTAATTCCTTATGGCCGAACCAGATCATGCGATGCCCAGGAAACTTATGCTTCAATATTCGTAGAGCAGCCAGGGCAAGCAACCCATCGCCCAAGGCTCCGGGATGGAAAATCAATAGGGTGGGGGCGGAAGAAGACATAGATTCATTTCAAACGGCTAGCGGCTTTTCGTGCAAATTCCAAATCAGAGGGGGTATTAATATTCAAAAAAGAATAAAAAAAATGATCGATATCCCTGAACATTGACTCTTCAATAATTTGAACAGAGAGCGCTGAGTGATTCACCACGCTTTGAATCCGAAGGTTTCCTTCGTGAATCATCTGCTCCATGATTGGAATGCACCCTTTGGAATACCGCCCATGCAGGGGTTGAAAACCGGTTGAAAGCTTGACCATCACCACATCACTTGCTGGAAGAGAACAAAGCCGGGAAATAGCTACAGAATTTAAAAATGGCATATCGCACGCCACCACAAAAACAAAAGGGTGTGAGGCTTCCTTAATTCCGGTATATAACCCCCCTAAAGAACCCTTATGTGAAACGGCGTCGGTCACTAGTCGAACAGGGAGATGAGCACAAGAGTAATCTGCAGTCGCGGTCACCAATAACACTTCGTCGAATAACTTATCCATGGTCAGACAGACTTTATCCAGGAATTTCATCCCCTCCCATTCCAGAATTCTTTTATCCTGACCCATTCGTCGACTTTTCCCTCCCCCTAATACAACACCGGAAACATTCTCGATCTTTTGGATTATAGGCATATAAAAAAAAGGGGGTGGTTGCCCACCCCCTTCCATTTTCAATTCGGAGGATTCCGATTGTAATATCTTGGTTAGATCTTATTTTTTCGACGATTAGCACGACGGGTCAAAATCCACCCTTCCACGATGACCAGCCCAAGGGCCGCCACAGTAGGATAGATGTAGGTTTCTTTCTCAATCGGTGGCTCTAACACCAGGTAATAAAAAGCGGAAACCGCCATCTTTCGACCCACATCACCGTTATGGCCATCCCATACAAAGAAATTAATGGGAATGTATCTACCCAATTCAATATAGGTATCCTCTTCGTAATCTCCCTTGAGCGGACGGGTCACAATAACCGTCCAACGACCATTTTCCCATTCGGCTTTCACCACTTTTAATTGTTCGGTGAAATCATCACGGTCGTCAAAGTCCACATCCCAGCCTGTGCCTTGATAAGCTTTCAGGTTCCCATCAGCCGTCCACTTCGTGATATCCACGGGAAAAGTTTCATCTCCCCAGAAATATCGTGGTTTACGAGGTGCCGGCAATTCCTGCCATTTAATTGGCATTTGAAATGCTATCCCGTCATTAAACACTTGATAAGAGGTTTGTTTGGCAGCAAGGGATTCCTCGTGAGCAGGATCATCATCGAATTTTGACCCTCCTGGCGGCTGCTCCTCTATCCCATAATCACCCAGATTTACTTCATAAGGTTCCCAGTCCACACTGTCTTTTTGGACGCTCTTGGTTCGATCATCCCAGCGGAACATGAACGAAATATGCGTTTCATTATAAAGGGATTGGACCCACACGTCGTCAATCCTGGTAACGAAGTTTCTGGGCTTATGGGTAATTTGTCCACCAATGGCGACAATTGTTCGGTCAACAACATTCCATTTTTCATCATGCTCATCAGCCGGTAACTCACCCTCAACGAATTTTGAAGGAACAACGAATTTGACCTTCGGTTTATCGGTAAGGGGGTCAATTTCCCTTGGTTTGCCTTCCGATAACGACTTGGCGATCTCATCCGTCACATTTCCACCGGCAATATCTACATCCTTATCACGTTCACACAAACTGGCCACATAATTGGCAGCATGCCACCGATCTTCCACCGTCATATTGTCGGCAAAAGATGGCATTGGAGTTCCACTAACCCCAGTGGAGAAGGTCCTGAAAATATTCTTGACATTATAGGCATCCTGACGGCTGCCCCTAAAATTCCAGCATTTGTGCCAGTCCGCAGGTTGAATGGAAAAACCCCAGTCATCCTTAAGGTTAAAAGCATTACCATCTCCACGCCCTTCGAGGCCATGACACTCTATACATTTCATTTCTTTTACAATTTCTGACCCACGTTTAATTGATTCTGCCGAAGAGGAAACCGGTTGGATTGTATCAAGTTGCAAGACATGGAATTCTTCAAACTCTGTATCCTGCCAACTACGATCTTTGACTAATTCCGTCGTCACGAAGGCCAGGACGTCCCTCCGTTGGTCTTCCGTCAAGATACCTTCCCAAGACGGCATAGCCGAACCAGGCAATCCATGGGTGACGGTTTGGAACAAGTCCACGTCAATCAGTGGCAATTCGCCGCTGGCCGTATGACGGATTTTAAATGTCCCTGAATTGAAATTTCGCGGCCTGGGCCAAAGACGGTCTGCCCCAGGTCCGTCTCCAGAACCGTTAACTCCATGGCACCATACACATTTTGTAAAATACACTCGCTTCCCTGCTTCGACTTGTTGAGCAGATGGTGGAGCCGGGCGACTCCCTTCGGCAAACCCTTCCGCCATCTCGGCGTGGGTTGCGGTGGCCAAACCCAATCCCCCAACTATGAGACTAAGAACAAGGAGCCAGGCGCCGAAGCCCCGCCTTCCGTATTCGGCCGGTTTCTTTTCGTTCATGACCATCCTCTTTTCAAAATGTCCAGTATCGGAATGAATTTCGTGCATTTCCGCGTCCTCCCCCTATTCCCAGGTTCGCGGGTAATACCCGGTGTGCCAGTATTCAAACATAACGACTTTCCAGATTTCATCAACGGTTAAATGCTGTTCCCACGGTGGCATGACGGATGCCCAGGGGAAAGCTTCACCAGGTAGTCCGATTCCCCCTTTGGCCACCCGCCAGAATACGAAAGTCTCCTGTAACTGTGCGATGGTTCCCGCATCGGTAAAATTGGCCGGAATTGGATTGAAGGCAAAGGCCCAGAGACCGCGACCGTTCAAATTATCACCATGACAGAAATGACAATTTTGAAAGAAAATCTCTCCACCTTCCCGCACATGCTTGATATACCCCTTGGCGTTCGGGTCCCATGGATTTTCTTCCGCACTGTTCACATTCTTCATTAAACGACCCATGGACTGGTCAACTACGTGGGCATTGCTATAGCCCTGATCGTATTTTCCTTCAGGATTAATACGGTAGGGGTTCGAAGCGGTTTGCAAGACAAAGGTTTTTCCGTGGACTTTCGTCGTTGCCGGAGGAGCTGGATGCACGGTCCGCAATTCAATGGGTTCGTCAAAACTTGGAAGGAAGGAATTATACGCAAAACCCCACAGCCCGATAGGCAATAAGATCAAGAAGGCCATTCGCATGACCTTAGTGAATCCCGTTTTAGCATCCAGAACATTGATGATGGGCCGCTTGAATTCTTCCCATTCCTGCTGCGAACCCGAGACCCACATAAAAATACCGCAAGCCGTCACTGTGCCATAAATAGCCCGAACGCTAAACGGAATAGGGGGATAAATTCGATACTTGAGATACCACAGCACAAACGCGAAGACAAAAATACCTGCCCAAAACTTCGGCAAACCCATCCCAGCCCGTTTGAGCAAGTAATTAATAATGGAAAATGCCAATATGCAGATGGCCAATTCCGTAATCATCTGCATCGGCATGTAGCCTTCGACTAATTTAAGCCACGTCATGCTTCCTTACTCCTTATTCAGGGTTAACCCTTAAATTAATTTGCCTTATTCTTTTGGAGGTAACGGTTGGCCATCTTTTAATTGCACTAAATAATCAACAATTTTAGTGAGAGCTCCTCCCGTTAATCTTACGCCAAAATCTTTTGGCATTTGATTGTCAGGAAAATCCTTCACTACATACACACTCGGATTCAAAATCGATTCGGTGACGTATTCTTTTGGCGATTTGGCCTTGCCTTTATAAGTCGGATCCTTCATACGGTTAGGGGCATTCGTTCCCTCCATTAAGAGAGGGCCAACTTTTCCAACGGCATCTTGAATTCCTGGAATGGTATGGCAGGCAGGACAGCCAGCCTTCATAAAGAGCTTGTCAGTGGGTTCGCTCCCGTCCGCCAAAATATTACCCCCTGCACCCTTCGCTTCTTCGCCACCCGCAGCCGGGCGATCAGCTTCCGGAATGAATTTTTCATAAGAGGCTATAATTTGCTCATACGTTGGGGCCTCTTTTCCTTCCCTTGTATACATCCAGGTGTCCACAGCCGCCATTTCTCCCAACGTCAAAGATATCGGTGGCTTGTGGATCTTAGGCATGGGGCTTACCGTATCGTTTGAGCCTTTGACACCAAATCCAGTCACGACAAAACAACTCGGACATGCATGTGATTCCGCTATATACTCTTGCCCGGTTGTGGCTGTGCCGGACCCAACAAACGCTTCCTTTTGTTCGGATGTGCGGGCAGCCGCATTGTTCATATGGTAATTGGCCTCTTTTAATCTCTCTGGTGATCTGTCAGGAATGCCGTAGAGATTCGGCGCCCGTTCACTTAAAAACCCCTGTTGGAAACCATGGCATAATGGGCATTGCCCTTTCCCAATCGCTCCTTGAGTTTTACTTTGACCAATTCCACCAAAGATGAGTTTTTCTCCCTCATCTCCCAACTGCTGTGCTGACATACTTTGAAAGTCTAGCTTCACTTCCGGTGGGGGAAATCCTCCCTCCACCTGCGGCAACCAATTTCCGTATCCGGAAAGTGCGGCTGCCACGAAAAACATAAAGCCGCCAATTTTCATAAGTGCACTGATGTTCGGAAAATAGAGACCCATAATGAAAGCCATGACCGTGATCATCACCAGCGAAATCGGCAGCAATCGGCTTTCACCATGAAAATTATGCGTATAATTGGAAATAGCGATAAACGCCAAGAAAGCACAAAGGATACCGATTATGGTCTGAAAACTCGCACGTTTCTTCTTAACCGGGTCCGAAATAGAGGCCTGAAAATATACTAACAGTCCAACCAGCATGAGCAATACTGGCCATCCCATTCCTATTGCCCGTTCCATTAACTCAACCACAGTTCAATCCTCCACCTTATAGGGGCTGCCTCTCGCAGCCCCATGATTGTTTGTAATTGCATTCGAAGTTTAATGACCAGTTACGGGCTGAGGAGATGGAACCGGTTGCCCTGCTGGCGCAGTAACCGGCACTTTTTTCGCACCAAGAGTTCCCAACCAAAACACGAACATAATGGTAATCCAGAAAAACAGCACATTAAAGGAAATAACATTCGCGGCAAATCCGATGGTGTGGGTATATGCCCACGGAGAATTATCCCGCATAACCTCGTTTACGTGCCAGAACAACCTCACCGAAGATCTGATATATCCCATCAATCCCATCATCCACGTAAATGCGGTTGCCAACATAATCAAGGCATATTGTGAACGAGGGGCAATTTTCCCCCATTGAATTGGTCCTAATGGCCTTGCCCCTTTTAACATCGCTAAATTTAGCGGCGTCATAAAGAAAAGACACGACAAGGTGCCAGCCACCTGCGGAACCGACAATCCAATACGAACATTCGCAGGGATGAAATACCCGTAACAGGCTAGCCAAATATTATTTAATTGGGCAACGACAAAGAAACATCCCATAAAAATATTGCCGAACTTTGCCCAACTAACGGTCGGCACCCTATTCCCACGCTGGTACCAAATAAAGCTCAAAATAGTCGTCATAATAATGGCGTTAATGCCACCATTTTTGGCCGACATCACACCGTAATTCCCCAGGACCGGGTGCTGCTGACCACCCATGGCTTTCAATTCAGCAGGGCTCATTACGATAGTATGCGGGGTGATGAATACCAGAAGGCCGACTACCAAGATAAATACAAGATACTTAATGTACTTTTGAAATCTTTCGCCCCCGGTCATTCGACCAAGAGCCTGCCACAGGTAGTAATTTGTAGTCAGAAAGAGGATTCCGATCATAGTGGCTTGAATAATAAACAACCAAGCCAACAACCCCCCCATCAGCGTAATACCCATTTGCTGTCGATACGCATACACTTCCCGCATCAACCAATAGCCAGCAAAGGGCAATGGAATCAGGAACGCTACCCCTAAACTCATGGCGATGTAGCCCATCCAGTCATAGTGGGCTCGCTCTTCATCTGTCTTCGATGAAAGGAATCGGTAAGCCGCGTAAGCGGCTACCACACCTCCACCGAAGGCCATGTTTCCTAAAATTCTATGCACATTTAAGGGATTCCAAAGTGCGGTATGCACCACATGCCATATGTTCCCAAGATATCGTCCCTGCTCATCGACTCCAGCCGGTGACATCATGAATCCGATCCATGAATTAGCGAGGAACATCAATACAGTCCCGATAACATTTAAAACTACTGACATGCTAAGGTGTAACCACTTCATGACCCCTTCTCTCATCTTGTCCCAACCGTAATAGTAGATGTAGAGGGTGCCACTCTCAGCCACAAACATGAGGGCATAGATATGCATGACAGGGCGGAAGATACCCGACAGATAGCCAAAGAAGGCAGGGTACAATGTCAGGAAGGTAAAAATAAGAATCCCGCCTAAAATGGCCGTAAGAGAGTAGGCCGTCAAACTAATCTTGATAAAGTCGTAGGCCAACTGGTCATATTTCTTGGCCATCGCCTTATCCTTGCTCACCATTCCTGCGAACTCAATACACATGCAAAAGATTGGCACCGCCAATACAAAACTTCCGTAATAGAGATGCTGCTGATTCGCCACCCAAAGGAGGACACGGCTTTCGAAGTTGTACCGAGGATAAAAAGTTTCGTTGTCTTCCGTCTTAGGAGCAGGCATTCCTATGGCAGGACCTTCCGTCTTGTAATAGACATCCCGGCCCATTTCCACCTTTTTCTCCTCTCCCTCCGCACCCGCCTTTTGTGCGGCAACGACATCCGCAGGAGGACCACCAGCTGGAGCCCCTCCCCCGCCAGCCACGGCCGTCACGGAGAGGAAAATAGGCAGCAGGAGCAACCCACTCATCATGATTAAGGCCGTCAAGGCAAACAACTTTTTCTTCCCTCGGGTCATTTGAATGATCAGGCGACCCATTGACCTACCTCCTTTGAAAACGTGTTGTGTTTATACCCATTTAATTTCCCATCAAATCGTTGAACCAAAATTCTCCGAATGATAATTCTTTAGCGTTTTACTTAACGGAACATATAGAAATAATCGAGCCCCTGTGAATCCATTAGGATCCAATCCAAAAATTGAAAATAACCAAAACAGATGACCAATGACACTATGACATACAGAATTGTCTGCATGCGCTCCTCCTTTTAATTTAATTCAAGAAAATTAAATAAAAATCATCTTTTGAGAATTCATGGCTAGCAGTGGCTATCAGCAGGGACACTGGATGCCGGCAAACCAATAAAAAAACCATAGACTTACAGCGCAGGTCAGATAGAAAATTGCTTTGCCGATTTTAGTCTCTAACTCCGTTGACTCTCTCACAACGGTTGTCGCATCACCCATTTTAAATCCTCCTCTGCTTAATTCGATAATTCAATTTAGATTGTTTTACTTAATTAAGTTTATTGACAGACTCTCTTTTTTCGTGGTATTCAAACACTCATTGTTTATGTAAAAAGAGGGATTACTCATGCGTACAAATGCAAAAGTGTTCGACATTATAGTTTTGGCCGGAATGGTTGTCAATATTCTCCTGGCCGTCTTTCTCATCCTCTACTATTTTGATTTTCTTTAATTTTTTCCTAGCCACTCCACACAAAATCTCTGGTCATTCAGCCCTAATTTGAACGTGCGCACCTAAAACCAATTGTCTCATCTCGAAAGTCCGGTACCATGAAACTCCTATTGGTGATCCGGAGATCTACCCCCTGGCTCGTATACCCGCTGCCCCTCATCGTTTTGTATGTTGAGGGGGGCTGATCACTGCCCTTCGAAACTTTTTCTTCCTGGCTGTATAGACCCTCAACATACCAATCATCCGTCCATTCCATGACATTACCTGCCCCGTCATAGACTCCAAACATGCTTTGGTCAAGTGGAAACGACCCGATAGGAGCTGACACCAAAAATCCGTCAGATTCTCCCGCGAAATTCGCTGGATGGCCTTTTAACCCTTCCCCCCATGGCCAGGTTCGTCCATCCGTACCTCGAATGGCTTTTTCCCACTCTTTTTCGGTAGGAAGGCGCTTGCCATTCCATCGACAATATTTATTTGCGTCACTCCATGATACATAGGTGACCGGCTGATTAAGCCCTCGCAACGCTTCAAGTTTCCTGGCGTATCGAGACGGCGGGCCAGGTTGACGATACCCGGTTGCCTCAACAAATTGTATATATTGCTGATACGTGACTTCATACTGATCAATCCAATAGGTCTCTAGGTTAGCCACATGAGCAGGCTTTTCATTGAAACCCCCTTGGTTGCTTCCAAGAATAAATTCCCCTGCAGGAATTTCAACCATTTTTTCCCCAACTACAGTCCCTTGAGATTCAATGTCACGAGAAGGTTCCAACACGGAAGGGGGAAGTAATTGAGGATCGGACTCTGAAAGAGGGGGGGGTGGGTCGGTTCCTCTCAATATTCCCAATACCGGTAGCCCGGTCATAAACAACACCGCAACCAGAAAAATGAGTTTAAAGCGCCCTTCCATGTTTCCCTATTTCTGAACCGTCAAATATAGCCATACCGAGAAACAATGGGTGATCGGTTCTGCTCGTCAGGCGCCTAGTTATCGCCTATGGGGATTGAAGGGATTCTGTCGGAGGATCTTTTGCGCACCGGAACCCGACACTCGCATCAGTCCTCCACATCTTCGCTGAAAAACGCTTAGTAACCCTGGCGCCTAAACGGGATTCGCGCCACGATCCTCCACGAATGACTTTAAACACGTCATCGTCTTTCGGGCCAGGAGGATCACGATAGGACGCTTGCTGATAATATTCAGCCAAATAATTATCCATGACCCACTCAGCCACATTGCCGGTTGCATCATATAACCCGAAGGGACTTCTCCCCACTTCAAAAGATCCAACGGGAGCCAAATATTGAAAGCCATCTTCCTCCCCGTCCACATTGGCAAACTGATATTCAAACTTATCTCCCCAAGGATAACGCCGCTTCCCTTCTCCACGTGCAGCTTTTTCCCACTCCGCTTCTGTAGGCAACCGCTTGCCCGCCCACCGGCAATATCCAAACGCATCATTCCAGGTCACGGCTACCACCGGATAATCCTCACCAACCAACTTGGCAACATCATCTTCAAAAACCGGCACCTTGGGCCTATCCCGTTTCGTCATGGCTACATACCGATCATAGTCCGCCTGCGTCACTTCTTTGAGATCAATATAAAACGTTTTGAGATACACTGGATGAGGAGGACCTTCGTCGGGGTCACCATCCCCAATTCCCATGGTAAAAGGCCCTTCAGGAATTTCCACCATTTCACGATCATCATCACCGATGAGAGTTTTATACATTGAAAAATCTTGCGTGGGCATGGGCTGCAAAACCCTGACTTTTGCAGCTTGTCCAGCCGATAACGCTTCCAGATCTTTCTTTCCTTTATAGGTTTCATACACCAGCAATACCATCATCATGATGAATGAGCCGAAAACAAACACAATGGCTCCTATAAGGACTCCTCGATTTTCCATTCCTATGTTGTCCTTCGCCTTGACATCCTTGTGACCAGGCTCAAGATTGATTACGGGTGAGAATTCCCAGGGGGTTCCACCCCCGGTTCAGAAATGGGCTGTTTCCGTTGTTGCCACATTTCCAGGAGCATCGAAATCCAAATTCCCAAAAATCCACCCATTGCCGCCCCTGACGCTGCCCCCACTGTCACAGCCTCAGTTCCACTCAACCCTAAGGCCAACAATCCGCCTAAAATTGTTCCGATAAAAATACTCAAAAAAAACCCACGTCCTCCTAAAAAACCCACCCCGGCCCCCAGAAGCGTTCCCAAAACCAAGGTGACGGGAAGCCACCCATCTCCCATAAACACCCCGAGCAGCATGCCCACGGTACCTAATCCCAGCATGCCCAACATGACATCAAAAACTTTAGAGGCGGTCACAATGGCTCCTCATTTAGGACCATTCAATTGATGATTATTCAGTCTGAACCTGAATGGAGCCAAAATCGACATCCACCCCTGGTCCCCCCAACAAAGAAATACCCCAGGCCTGGGGGGCCGGCTCATGGTTATGAATCTTCAGAAAGTCCTGGTAGACATTCACCCGCTCCTCTATCCACTCGCCAATAGGTTGAACCCCACTGCGAATGACAATTTCCGTGGAGCTAAACATGCCTCCCTCTTTGACTGACCCTACCGGTAGCGTCGCACTCCACACGTATTTGGTGTTCACAGGAATAAACATCAAGTCGACATCCAGAGATGGATAAACTGCGGCAATAAAATCGGGGTTCTCGGAAACACTCTTTATCCGCCAACGCCAGGTCAGGACAGGGTGTTTTTTCGGGTCCCACGTAATCTGCTTAGTATAGACCCGTTGATTGGCGCTTTTCGCGGATAAGAAAAAATGCCCTTCTTCCTTTTGAATCGTGTAGGTTTCATGGGCTGTGATCGTACTCCGTTGCGCCTCCCATCCCTGAGGAAATCCTTTTGCATCAGGATGCTGGAAATCCTCCAAAACCATCAGACTGCTGGTGAGGCCCTGGGCTCGGAATCTTTCTTGAGCCTCAACGACACCATGGACATTCACCATGAGACCCACGTAACAGCCATGCCCAATATGTTGCCAACATGTTTCGACTTGCAACAGCGACTCCAGATTATTGTGCTGCCTACGAGCAGACTCTCATTACACTGATTCCTCTTCTGAAATGCACCTGAACCACCGGAGAAGGCCGTGCTAATTCAGCCGTTCGCCGTCTCTACCACTCGTTGATCCCATCGGCTAAGCCAGAACACGAAAAAGACTGATGACCAAAATACAATCATATTGAGGGTGACCATTTTTGCAGCAAATCCCAGGGAGGGAGTAAAAGCCCATGAAGAACGATCCGGCATTAATTCAGAAATATGCCACTCCAACCTGCCAGCAGACCGATGTACCCCATCAATCCCATCACCCACGAAAACGCGGCAGCCACGACAAACAATGCAACAATCCCACGCGAGGTAATTCGCCCCCAATGAACAGGCCCGTGTAATATGAGCGCCTCGCAACAACAATCGATTCAACAATATCCCTCCAACAACCACAGTAGCGGTCGTCATCCCTTGAGGCAGAAGAAAGTCCCACCCGAACATTTGCCGGAATATAGAATCCGTAAATTGCCAACCACACGATATTGGCAGTCCCCATGAAAAATAACAACAATAGGAGGACATTTCCCTTTGGTGCCCACGATACGGTTAACACGCGATTGGCTCGTCGATAGAGAATGTAACTCAGGGCTGTCAAACAGATCATGACGTTAATCGCACCGTTCTTGGCGGACATCACACCGAATTGCCCAATGACCGGATGCTGTGCGGCGCCCATCGCTTTCATCTCACTGGCACTCATCGCGATGGTATGCGGCGTAAACCACACAAGAAAACAGACCATCAAGGCAAAGAGAATCGCCTTAAAATACGGATGATAGCGTTCACCACCTTGAAGGCGAGCCAACGATTGCCAGATGTAATAGTTAATCCCTAAAAACAAAACCCCAACCATAATAGCTTGGAGTACAAACAACCACGACAACATGCCTCCCATCATCGTGATGCCCATATTTGTCTGAACTCAAACACCGCTCGCATCAACCAATATCCGGCAATTGGCATAGGAAGAAGCGCGCACACCATAACAACAATAAACACATGACCGACCCAATCGTAATACGCCCGGTCTTCAGAGGTTTTTGCCATGAAAAACCGGTATGCCGCATAGGCGACGACCACTGCTCCACCCGACATGATATCCGCCAAAAAACGGTGTGCATTCAGTGGATTCCATAAAGGGGAGTGCAGAAGATGCCACACATTACCTAAAAAATGACCTTGGGCATCAACGCCGGCCGGGGCCATCATAAACGAAGCCCATGAATTGGCTAACAACAACAAAATCACTCCGGTCCCATTGGAAAGAACCCCAAGAGTCATATGAACCCACTTCCTTGACGGGGTTGTCATAAAATTCCAGGAGTAATAATAGAGTGCTAACAGAAAGGCTTCACTCACAAACACCGCCGCATACACCGGCATCACCGGTTTAAACGTTGCTCCCATATAGCTCATAAACCCCGGATAAAGCGTCACAAAGGTCACGAGCATGAAGGAGCCTAACAAGGCGGTAATGGACATCGACAATAACGCCACGCGTAAAATATCACGGGCCAGCCCATCGAACTTCTGACGGGATGCCTGATGTTGGCGTGTGAATCCTAAAAACTCTAGTAAAAGACTAAATAAGGGAATGGACAAGACAAAACCACCAAAATAGGTGTGTTGCTGGGTCACAAACCAGACGACCAACCGGTTATCCACCAGAGGGTAGCTGGAGTAGTTTTGAACATTCTCCGCGACAGCTGGACCCTCAATAGACCCTGGAGTTTGGTAAAAAATATCCTGACTTGGCTGTCCATCATTGGGCGGCAAAGTCTTGGGATCCGCACCCAACACGATTCCGGCCTGAAGCAGAAAAACGACCAGCAGGCCTAATATTGGCTTTACGATTGGCATCATTTTAATTCACCAAATTGCTATGCCCGGCTTTGGCATCAGCGAGGGAAGGAAGAGGCTCAGAGGTTTTAGTATTTTGGAGGATTCCCATCACAAATGGACAACGTTGAATGGATTCCGGAATGCCGACGAGCTGTTCTTCGTAGGATTTGCGCCAGCCAAGAAAGAGTGTATACAGCGCCATCAACATCGCGGTACAAGCTGCCATTGCGATAAACCCTGCCTGAGTTACCTGCTCCACGCGGAACACAAAAGCAGCCATCCCCATGAGGACAAGAAAATAAGTGGCCGAAAAGGTCAAATTTGGCCATAACCAAAACCAAAGAGATGAAAGCCAGGATCTGCGTGCAGACTCCTGTTTATCCCGAGCATATAACGCTTCTCCACCAAAAAACGACAGCAATCCGATGGAGGCGACAATAACAGGAACGAATAATGATTGGATCATAGGCTGCAGTTCGATGGGCCCAACACGGAACAGGAGCCACGAACCGGATATCCCCATGAAGATGCCCAATGTTCCCCATTTCACAATGTCAGGTATCTCTCTTGGAATCCATCTTCGTAACGCCTCTCCATCGGGAAAGGTCGGGACCATGATTCCTTGATGGGTTAATCGTTGCACATGACCGATTTCAAAGGCATCCCGGGTGACAGACGTGCATGAAATAATGATCGCCATCATGGCGGGACCTTCAGGGTGGAGTAAAAAATCGTATCCCACAAACACTCGAAGAATCGCGAGAACTAACAGTGATAATTGAATGCTATAGACCAGGCCGATCCATCCCACCAACCACACCCATCGCTGAATCCCATCCTGGCGCAAGGATTCCTTAAGAGTGCCCCCACGGCCCTGCCGATAAGCCCATATCGCCGCGAGCATAGAAATGCATCCACTGAATCCCAGCAACATCAATGGTTCTGAAAGCGGCAAAACCGGCTTCAGAAGATGGTAAATCCCAAAAGCCACCAGACCGGGAGCCAGCATGACCAAACGTTTGCGCTTACGGACAGGTGGATCCGTTACTAACGCATTCAATTGCGGAAGGACACGCAGGGATAGTCGATGCAACATACCGTTACTCGCTTCGAAGGACTTCCCAGATTTTGGCGTTTCCGGGGAATTCGTAAAAAGGGAGCTTCATGAGCGCCCTGCCGCCATACCAAAATATCGGGTTTTAACTTCTTCCATCAGCGCCACAGTGACCACCGGCATCCCCCGATCCAGCGCCGTGCGTTCCAATTCGGTCTTTGCCATCGCCCGGATTCCGGACGGCACATTGTCCAACCGCCGCTCGGCGTCGGGACTCCACTCCACCATACCCTTATTACGCGCCGACCCAACACGGGAACACGTCACCACCTTTTGCTGCCTGACAGACGCAAACTCCTCCACCTCTTCACAAACCAATGGAACCAAATATGGAGGAAGCCGGCTTAATTGATATAAGGCCTCATCCGTCCACATGAGGTGAGGCACCAACGAATCCAGCTCTTTGGCACTCCCCTCGGCCCCAAGGGAAAATCCACACTGATCGCAATGAAATCTCGCAAACACAGATTCGGACGGTAACTCCTCGATGGCAGCGATCCGCAAGGAATATTGACAACCACATTGCACCATAGGCTCACCCAATTTTCCCCGGATACAGGATGTACAGCATGGTATAGGTAAACGTTCCGGTCACAAACAACACACAATAGATCACCATGGTGAATCTTCCGAGTACGCGATGCCTTCTGGCCCCATTAGGCCAAATCCGCTGAATAGATATTTCAACTCCAAACACAATCGCAATGAGAATGATGAGGCCAAGATACACGCTGAATTTCCCCATGGAAAATCCAGCTGTCATCACCCGTGACAAAAAGAACAAGATGACAACAGTGGTAATGCCTCCAAGGATTGTCGCAATACGCCGTCCGGACGTCTGCAAAATCGCTTCCTTTAAGATTCGCCGACCTTCCACGAAGGTCTGTGAGCGAAACCCCAACACCATCATATAAATGGCCATGATGAGGCCGATCACCACCAGGAGAATATGAAAGGTCAATACAGGGACGAACACCTTATCGTATAACCATTGAGGCCCGCCAAACCCTTCCTTCCCTTCAAAAGCCAAGACACCCAGATTGCGGAAAAGATAATAACTGGTAAAAAAAGCGAGCATGGCGATCATCCCACCGAACATCAGCCAGTGGTGATGATCAGTTTTGTGTTTTCTGGCCTGAATCCATCCGACAATAAACAACGTCGTAAAGAGAGCCGCCATCAGTTGACTCACGTCCGCCCCGACCGTTGCATGCGTACCGAAAAAACCTGGTTCCCTTAGCCATACCGCGATATCATCCATAGGTGAGTGCCATGCCCTTCCTTATTTCGTGCCTTGAATCATGGCACGCGGTTCCAATTCTTCCACCATTCGAAATCCGGCTTGTTCCATCCATTGGTGACTTTCCTGAATCGTAAAACACTCCCCGCATTCGGTGTTCACCAGAATATGGACGGCAAAGGCTGTCGTCCAGGCAGGACTCGTTTTGGCAGGATCTAAAAACCGGTCTTTAATGATCAGTCGTCCTCCCTCACTCAGGCACCCATACACTTTCTCCACTAACGCCGCATTAGCCCTGCCATCCTGGTAATGTAAAATATCTGACATGAGGGCAATATCATAAGGCCCTTGAAAAGCATCGACATGAAAGTTGCCGCCTTGCAAATGAATACGATCTTCCAACCCTTCATTTTCCACGCGTTGTCTGGTCACCTTCAGAGTTTGTGGAAGATCAAAAACCGTGGCGGACAACCCGGGATACTTCTGACAAAATGCAATGGCATTCGTTCCGGCCCCACCACCGATATCCAGCAAACGTTTAGCTCCATGAAGGGGGATCCGTTCCGCCAAACCCTGTCCACTTCCTCGTCCGATCCGATCTAACACCGTAAGCACATGAGACCCCAGTTCGGGATTCGTTTCAAAAACGTGTTGGGTCACGGGAGACTGTCCGGTTCTCACTGTCTGCTCCAACTGCCCCCAATTACTCCACTCAGCATCATGCAACAATAATAAATGGCCCACATAATCGGAGCCGGATTGTACCAAATGCCGTTCAGCCACTGGGGTATTGGCATACAGCTTATCTTCTTTCGTTAACACGCGCATAGCGACTAAGGCGTTCATCACCAATTCCAATGCCCGTGGGTTGAGATTCAGGGCATCGGCCACCTCATTGACTGTCAGAGACTGTCCCTTGAGAGCAGAAAAGAGATCAAGCTTAACAGCGGTGAGGAGAATTTTGGTTTCCCAGTAGTAACCTATCTGGAAAATATCTGCGAGGGACAACTCACGTGTCACACTGTGCCTCAAACTCAACATACGACATAAAGAGTCATTGTCGAAGTCGATCTTAGCGGGGTCACTTTGCGAGGTCAAATCTTTAAAGATAGGGAAAGTTGTCGAAGCTGCAAAAAAAACAAGGGCAACCAGCCGATAGCCAGTTGCCCTTGTCGGAAGAGCTATTCCTCGACGGAAACAGACTTATTTAATCTCAAAATTGGCGTCGACGGTTCCCCCATCCTTTACATCCACATCGGCTTCCACTTGACCGGCAATAGGATGCCAGGCCATGACTTTGTGCTTGCCCGCAGGCACATCCTTAATTTCAAATGTTCCATCCGCGCCGGCCACACTATAGTGAGTATTGGTCACCGGCAAATACCAGCCTTGCATAAATTCATGCTGGTCGCATTGCAACCGCAGCACAGAACCCTTTTTCGACATTTTCAGTTTGACACTTTTATCCAACGAATCGCCTTTCTTGGCCAAACCGATATTGAACTCCGTGCTGGACTTGGCACCCAACTGATCGAAGCTATGCGGGTTGTGCAACACGCCTTCCGCCGATTTCGGGTCACTGGGATCGGCGTCGTTATTCACCACCTTAAATTGACCCAGGCTCACGGCAATTCCCGTATACGGCTTAAACTCACACAATTCAGCTTCCACTAATTGTGCAGCCTCTTTTTTGGCTTTATCTGTAAATGCTTTGTCTTCAATATCACGAACCGACACCACTGCATTCTTCAAGCCCTTGCTTCCATCCACTTCCACTTCCTTAAGCAACCGGGTGTTTCCATCTGCGCTTTTACTCTCATTTTTTTTGCAAAATTCCACATTGGGGAATTTTGAAAACGCAAATTCCTTCGGTGGCGGAACTTTTCCGGCAAACGTGACTTTTCCTTTAATCGTTCCGCCTGCCTGAGCAACTAAAGGTGCGGCGAGCAGAATGCCACCGACCAACAGAGACATAGTAAGAGACTGACGATTCCTCATGATTCTTCCTCCTAGTTAAGAAAAAAATTGAGTTGACGAGGGTAACTAACCAAACTTGAAAAGCTTAAAACCAACCTACCCTCTTTACCCCGGCCAGGTAAAGACAGTTGATTTTGGTATGATAGTAAGACCGCACCCACTTCCGTATATATCAGGATTAAAAAAAACGTGTCAAGGAAACCAACCCATACTAGGTCCTTCGGATCATATCTTAGGTCTTTTAGTTCGCGAGTTTAGGAAAAATTACGGAAAGATGACTCTTCTCAATAAATATTCCGAAGAGGAACCGATCAACGGAACAATTCTCATCATTGAGGCACAGGCACTTTGAGTACTGCCAACATTTCATCAATGCTCTCTTTCATCGCCTCTTCTTGAAAGACCGGAGCCGAACATATCCGATCAGTGCAGACAAAGGCCACAGGACGTCCATCATAGGGAAAAACAATGTCACCCCATTTCGGTTGCCCCTCCTGGGGGTCATACCCTCTCACAATTTTCGCAGGACAATACAGTCTCCGGCTTTCCAACAATAAGGCTTTGGTCCTTGGATCATCGGGTGTTCCCACTACCGCAATATGAACAGGAATTCGAAACCATTGATCGATCGCTAGCCCTGCCAATGCGATAGGAAGGGGTTGCCGAGAAATCACCATAGATTGCAATGTCTTCTCGGCTATTGATCGGTATACCTGGTTCCCTGTGACATGATAAAGATTCAGATACCACAGCGCGGCTTGAAAGTTTTCCGTCACCGGTTTCGTGGGCAGCTTCAGAAGACCCAATGTGTCTGACAGGCGTGGATGATCAAAAAATCCCCCGTTCAAGACATCTTGCAATAATTGCTGACTGACTTCGGCAATAGCTTCAGCGTTTTTCAAAAATCGCGACTGCCCTGTCGCGCTAAAGGCCTCAACCAATGCTTGACCAAAGAGAATGTGATCCGACAATAACCCGTATAAGCTGTGCACGCCTTCCGTTTCGACATGGGCGAGCCCCCTCTTCACGTCAAAGCGTTGTTCAAATAACCGGCTAAGCGTGTGCAGGGCGAGTTCCTCTATCTCCGGCTTTCCCAATACCGGGGCGGCATGCAGATAGGACCGCGCCATCAATGCATTACTCCCTGTGAAAGTTCGTTGATCCACATGAGGAAGACCGATGGCCAATCGCCTGCTCTCGCTCAGGGCATAGTACTCTGTACCCGTTACCAAAAGTCCTTCCTCAGCGCCTCGGACATCGGCATCTTGGCTTTCATAGAAAAACCCAGTTTGCGGCTCCGTTAAAAACCGCGAGACATACTCAATGAGAGCGAGGGCAATGCGTTTGAACTGAGGATCTCCGGTGAGTTGGAATGCTTCAACATAATTTCGAAGATTCTGGGCTTGGATTGTTAACATTTTTTCAAAGTGCGGCTGGCTCCAATCCGATTGTTCAGCATAGCGGTAAAAGCCCCCCCAAACGGGATCAAATAAGAGCACTTGTTTTACTAAGGTGTCCAATCCCATCTTGATCACCGCCGGCTCATTTTCAAGAAAGCCATGTGCAAAGGCCATCTGAATCGCTTCAGGTTCAAAAAATTTTGGGGCCTCCCGAAACCCTCCATTGACGACGTCAAATTGCTTTTTCATGATCTCAATACTTTGCCCAACCATAGAGTCCTGAAGGGCATTCCCATTGGAGTGGCTGGCTTCAATCTTCTCCTTCACCCGGCTCCAAAACTGAGAGGCCTGCTGGAGTAGGTCCACCTTGTCGGTTGCATATACCGCCTGTATCTCAAGAAGCATGGCTTCCATTTCCTCAGATTCCAATGCATTCGCTTGAAAGAGAATCTCCCCGGTCGGCAATAGCAAATTGGTCGTCGGCCACCCTCCGGCTCGATAGCGAGCCTCTAAATCCGGACGCTGATCAGTATCGACACGAACAGGAATAAAGTTGGAATTCAGCAATTGTATGATACGAGGATTGGAATACGTCGTCTGATCCATCACATGACACGCATGACACCATACGGCTGTGAGGTCCAACACAATCAATTTTTCTTCAGCTTGCGCGCGGCGAAAGGTTTCAGGCCCCCATTCATGCCATTGGATGACCGTCTGGCTGGGCGCCTCAACCGCAGAGGTTGCTTCAGCATGAAGAGGACTTATGAAAAGAACCATGCAGAACCCACCCATTATCCATGATCGGCTTACATCCAGAAGAAAAGGGGAATCATACATGACAAAAAACACCTGGCAATCTGTACCCTTTCAAGATTGCTCTATTTTGAGAAACTTCTTAAAAAACCTGATTTCTGAGGAACCGGCCAACATAGGCTTGTCCTCACCTCCGCCTGGGTTACCTCCCTTAGAGCAAGGCCGGCAAAACGTAGCGAACACTTCGGCTAAATGCCGATCTCGTTGTCCAAAATGGTCACAATGGCTGCTGCAGCGGTCACCCGCACCGCTTCATCGGTATCCCGGAGGGTGCGTTTCAAAACCTGCAACAGCGTACGATCTCCCATTCGACCCAGTGCGCGGGTAGCCACAATCCGAGGTCGAGGCAATGGATCATTGAGCGCAAACAGAAGCTTCGCAATGACCTCCCGACCTTTTCCGTTTCCAAGCGCCTTGACCGCACCAGACCGAATGGCGGGATTCTGGTCATTGAGAATCTGTTCAACAGTATCTTTGACCACGGCATAAGGCGCTCCCACGCGTAACAATGATGCCACTGCCGCCGCCTGCACACCAGGATTTGAATCAGCCAACGCCCTGGTTAATGGGGTTAAAACTTGATGTTGTTCAAAATATCCCATGCTAAAAGCCGCCACGCTCCGCACTGCAGGAATACGATCAAACAAGGCGGCTTTCAGAGTCGGTAGAGATTCGGGAGCTTTGAGTTTCCCTAACGAAGCAATGGCCGCAGCACGGATAGAAGGTTGATTATCCGAAATAGTCTTTTCCAGTATTGGTATTGCACGAGGATCTTCCAATTCACCAAATGCACGGATAGCTGCTCCCCGTTCATAGCCCTCCTCGCTTTTCGCGCCTTGCTCTAAACGCGCCCAGTATTGTTTCTGACCCAACTCATATAATGCTCTTGCCGCTGCTATTTGGACTAGATGCTGCTCATCGGTCAACGACGGTTCGATCATGGATACCAGGCTCTTGTCACCGGATTGTCCCAGCCCAATCAGGACTGTCGCTCGAACCAAGCCGGCCTCGTCTTTCAAAGACTCCCGAAATCGCTTGGAACGCTGCCCGGCCTTTCGTTTTCCTAACGCTTCGGCCACTAACGCCCGGATCATGCCGGATTCGTCAGCCAGGCCTTCTTCTAAATATTCCACGACATTATCGGAATCGATTTCCTTCAACGCTGTATAAGTAGCCCCTCGAATCTGATCCCGCATATCAGAACGGAGAGGCAACATACTGGCAATGGCAGTCTGTCGCAATAGACTTTCATCTTCCTGCTTCGAAATTTTTATCTCTTTTTCATATGCCTCAATGGCTTCGGTAGTTTTCCCCAAGCTCGCTAGGGCGAGAATGTGCAACCGAGATGCCTGAGAGGGAGTGGAAGCCTCTTTGAGCAAGGGTGTCACAAGATCAACAACCTGTTGAAATTCTCCCTGTTCATAGGCTTTTTGCGCTTTTAAAATCGCTGAATCACGATCCTCCTCAGCCCAAACCGAGCCTGAGAAAAGCCACATGATTCCCAGGACTAACGTCCAAGAACTACCCATCTTTTTATTTCCAATCCCATCTCCTGTCTGAATCATAATACTCCCACCCTCTTGGAACCCGGGCTTCCAGAGCCTCAATAGTTCGGTAGCCCAAAGGGGCTTCAAAAAAATAATCCGGTTGCTTGGAAAGCACCACATGCCGATATTCCACAAACCAATCGCGATCCTGGCTTAAAAGTTTCAAGAGAATTTCTCGTTGAGGATCCACCCATTCGAAATATCGTTCGAGTTGGCCAAACCGATTTTGGACCACCACTTCATACAGCAAGGCCGGCTGGTCACCCACCACGGAATTGCCAATAACCGTTCGACTCGTCTCTCCTTCCAACTGAACAGAAAATGGTAACAAAAAATCCGAAGTGAAGGGAACGCTCAGGACGATTCGCCGATGGGGCAACACATGCCAGATTTTTTGTTCATCCAACCAGACAATCGTGACACCCGCATAGCCAAACTCCGTTCGTATTCCTCCTGAAGGTTCAATGCGATAGCGATCCTTTTTCACAAACAGCTGGGCGTTGGCGATACGTCCACCCGTTTTCCACATTAATTTTGCTGAAAATTCAATGGGACGGTCGCCAGAGAGATGCAGGGATTCGGCAAAGGCACAGTCCGAGGGGCACCAGGACACCATTCCGACAATGGCGCAAACAACCAGGCTTCCCAATCTCTTGTTACATGACTATGAGTGAAGGACGAAAAAAGCTATCCATTTCATGGCCTTTGCTGTTCGACCAGCGGCTCGATCAGGACAGGGCGTCCAAGCGCAGCGGAGGTAAATCGAGGCGGGGCTTGCATGGTGTGCGAGGTCCAACGTCCCACAGGAGATAACAAAGAAAAATCCATCCGAACTGTCTGATTGGATTCCACGGTAAAGGTGTGGACTTGCTCTTGTTTGACGCTGGGATGCCAGGCCCTGATGCGATAGGTTCCCGGTGGGAGGGAGGAAATCACATACTCTCCCTTTTCATTAGTAAAGGCGAAATAAGGATTATCCACCGCGATAGCCCAACTCTCCATGTAGGCGTGGAATCCACACTGCATCACAAAGGTTTTGCGTCCCTTGCTCAGCTGAAATTGATGAACCAGTGATTTGCCTGGTAAATGCTCATGCGTGGCGTGAATATTCTCCCGTTGATGCCGAGGATTAAAGGACAGAGGTGAATTAAATAAAACTCGCGTCCCTTGCGTCAAAGAGGTCTCATAGGCCTGAATATCATGCATGACCGGATCCATATTCACCACTTCAATCCCATGCTCATCACGAACCACCGACGTAAACGGGAGAAACTGGCAGTCCCGGGCTTCCACTCGCGGAATGGAAAGGGAAAATGGTTTTCCGGCTTTGACTCCTTCTACCACCATGACCACCCCTTGAATCTGACTTCGATTATTCACCACGAAATCTTTGAGCAGGCGCCATCCTTGCCCGTCTGAAATGCGACCACAGTACTCGGGATCGGGGAACGTAATGAGGTTATAGGCTTTGGGTGAGGGCGGTGCTCCTTTGAGGGTCACGGTTCCTAAAAGGGTCGCCCCTCCTTTTACTTCAGTCACTACATAGGCTAAAGCGGTCGAATTGATGGCCCAGAGAAGACCCATCACTACGATTTTCACCATCCCTCTTTTTTTCATAATTACCTCAATACCTCAGGGATTTTGCCGTCGTAAGGACGGAACGATTTCAACGCCTTCTCCAAGTATTTCGAGTCCAAAATGCGGATTTTCCTGCATTTCATGCACACTTCGTCGTCCCTGTGGTGCCTCATATTGGAAATCCAACGTCGCAGTTTTACCTGCCTCCACCAGCACTTTTTTCTCCAAATAGGTTTTCATCCCAGGATGCCAAACCGCAACTTCATATTCTCCTGCAGGAATATCTTGAATTTCGTAGGCTCCATCTTCTTTAGAAATCGAATAATAGGGATTTTCCACCACCAATCCCCATGAAAACATATAGGGATGAAATCCACATTGCATGACAAACACATTTCGTCCTTTTCGCAAATGGATTTGTTCAACCATCGGTTCGCCAGGGAGATGAGTGTGGACATTTTTCCCAAACATCCCAACCACGTGATGGAATGGGTTCATGGGCAACGGACGATTAAACAACACTCTGGCTCCTCGTTCTCTGGCCGTTTCATATCCTTGAATATCATGTTCTACCGGATCCATATTGATGACGGTTATTTCATCCTGGTCACCTAACACATTGATAAACGGCAAAAAATCACAATCCCGGGCTTCGACTTTCACCTTTGGCAAAGAAAAGGGTTTGCCTTTTTCTATCCCTTTCAGCATCACCACAGCATCCTTTAACGACCCCTGGGGACCAATGATAAAATCCTCAACAATGCGCCACCCTGTTCCGGTTGAAATCCTTCCACAATAAACCGCATCCGGAATCGTGACTAGATTAAACGCCATGGGTCGAGGGGGCTCCCCAGAAATGCGGACATGCCCTTGAATCGCCCCTCCATTCTTTATGGGGATCTCTTGATAGGCCCATCCCTTTGCCGAGATCAACATAAGTATTAAAATACCCCACATGCTCCTCTTCACCATTCCAACTGCCTCCTTCCTTCCCATAAAGTTCCGTCAATTAATTCCGCAACCTTCGTTTTTATCAATGACATGGCCGAAAGGCATTATGGGGCGAACCCAAATCACATCCTATATTCTATATTTACGAGTTTCTGAAAATCTTCATTGGAAATTCATCATCCATATTGCAAATATCTCATTTTGGAGAAACCACGCCTTCAAAACAGCCTACCATTTTTTTTGCAAGGAATAACAGCAAACCACTCGGATCATTCGCCCTCCCTAAAGTTGAGAAAAGAGGGCTCTAACGCATCAGTTATATTTGGCTGGAATAAGAGCGGACACCCAGGGAACACTATCCGAGGCATCTCACAACTTCATGAAATCGGGATCGAGTGGGTGAGGTCTTTTTTATTATCGGCAGCACACCTGAAACCAAGCCAGTTAGCCTCGGTTTCAGGAGCTGATCCATTTCGCTGGGCGGTCCGCACTGTCGGAGTACTATCCATCCAACCACCTCCTCGAAATACCCGATGCGTACCTGTGGACGGGCCTTGAGGATTCCGGTCCGGAGCCGTGCGATAGTATGCAGGATCATACCAATCGTTCACCCATTCTGCGACGTTCCCCGCCATTTGCCCAATCCGTAGGGGCTCATCCCCGTTCTCGTATTTATCAACGGAAATAATAGGCGGATAGAGTAGCAATCGCTCAGGTCGATCCCGCACCGGACCAGATACGCCCGTTCGCCCGAAATTGGCTCGAGTGAGGCCAGCCGGAGTATTTCCCCAGGGGTAAATCCGCCCATCTGTTCCCCTGGCGGCTTTTTCCCATTCCGCTTCCGTGGGAAGCCGCTTACCGGCCCACCGACAATAGGCATCCGCCTCATGCCACGAAACATGCATCACCGGATGCTGGGCCATGCTCTCCTGGAAATTGCCCCCGTCATATTTCCAGTCCGGCAATGGCGGACGGTCGGTAGCCAGGACAAAGCGCAAATACTCCAAAGCCGTCACTTCAAATTTATCGATTTCAAAAGCATCCAGATATACCTGACGTTGTGGCATTTCAGCTCGGTAGGCCACCCGGTCAATTTTCTTATTACTCCCCATGGTAAACCAGCCTGCTGGTATCAACACACGCTCCTCTTTAGTCGGCCATTGCGCCCGTTCAACCGCCAAGCGCTTGCCCTCATCGGTCCATTGCGGTCGTATATCGGATACGTCCAGTCCCCATGCCATCGTGTCAAACAACACAGTTAGACCAACTACCAACAAGCCCATGACCACAAGACCATTCCGTCGTTGCATTTCGCACATAAAGTCCTCCGCAATAATCTTCCTACCAAGACTCCACTGATGGAACAATTGAAGTATTCAGAATCTTAGATTGAGCTCTGTATATTCCATGTTTTTTAGCATCATCACCCAAAGAATCAAATCGTAGCTTTGGCTATGAGTGAGGTCAAGAGATTTCAGCAAAGGCAAGATAAGCCGTTGATCCTACAACGGCCCATTTAGGCCCATAAAGAGGGACATAGAATAAGGTTTTGGGAATCGGTATAGACGTGAAATCCCCATTACTCCCAAAACACCTTTCCTCATCGAGATATTCCAAGGGATGATGGCAAGCGATGCATGGAATGAAGTAACCGAATGTGGCATTAAATGGGATTCTGCTCAGGAGTGAGAATTAAAATGCAATCGATAAACATCAGATTAGCTCCCTTGGCAGGACTCATGTCAGTTTATCAAGGAAGAACAGAGTTCAGTCGTTGATGGTAGCTTCAGTTTAGAGGAAGCGCATAATTACAACTTTTCGATAGGTCATAATTATACGCCAAAGCAATGATTTGAGGGAGGTGCCGTCCCGTCATGAACATAACACAAGAGACCTTTCTTCAGGTGTCGCCATCTTCTTGATTTCACAGAAAATAGGAAAAATGCTACTGAACATTCGAGAGAAGAAAAAAGGGGGATTCTTGATGAATCCCCCTTTTTTCAATGTACATGCTAAAGGCGTGTTATTTCACTGCCACAGGCAACACCTTACCAACCTCAGCTTGATCGATCGAAGCCTGCTTGACTTCCCTTGCACCTCCTTCGAGGGGAACAATCCGTTGGTCGCCTTTTGGAAGAACCCTGAAATAGCCCCACTGCCCGGATTGTGAATAAGGCAATCGCTGGTTATTCCAGACATAATCTGCGGATAACATATCACGCCCTCCAGCGGAAGGAATTAACACATCGATCGTTTCCGATCCGGCGAATTCGACTACACTGATTTGGTCGGCTCCCGGCATAAATGGTTCAATCGGCCATTCATGCTTTTCTACACTAAACATACTGTTTTGTTCGCTATTGGCACCGAACACATGAATCCTGACAGGATCCCCTGCATGTGCCTGGATCAGCGGAGTGACCGGATCCTTGGGATTATCCACCTCACAGGGCTGGAACATGCGTCCAAGAGTACAACCGGCCTCTACACGGTAAGGGTAGGGTTCCGACCGGTAATTGACCCCGGTAAGACCGGCAACATTCTGTACATACGGCATAAAACTGGTCCCAATGATGTTGTCCTCGTCTTGAAAGAACAGGGCCACATCACGGTAATTTCGGCGCGATTCATGACCAGGAATGGTCCGGTCAATAATCACATCCGCTTCCCAGCTATTTTTCAAGGAAATGTCTGCGCCGGTCTTTGGATCACGATATTGGGACCCTTTCGGCCCGATGATGACTGCACCGAACAGGCCGTTTCGTGGATTGAGCATCACATTTCCCCAGTCCCATACCAGGGACGAAATCTCACCGTTAAAAGGATCAGCATAATAGGTATACGTCTTCGACTCCCCTGGGGCAACGGTTTGATCCCCTGAGTTATTCCCGACGTTGGCCCCCAGTGAGTCTTGTGGATTAAAGGCCAATGAAATGGCCGAGAACGAAGCCCGGCTCTCCTTCATTTTATTTTTGAGATTCACTTTGATGCAATCTCCCACGTTTGCTCGAATGGTCAATGGCATTGGGTGGTAATCCCCTGCCACTTTAGTGACCTCATCCTCAAGAACGTAGATCTTGGCATCAGGATTTCTCAGGTCAATGGTTCTCTCAAAGTCGATCTCAATAGATTCCGGAGCACTGGGATTAAAACTCATCCCTGGAAAGTCCATGGCCACCACATTAAAGGACTTCACCTGTGCCTCTTCAGGACAAACAGGAAGGGGCTTCGGAATCTCATTTCGACCTGAATACCCTGCTGGTAGCGGTTTCAGATCGGAAACCTCCTTATCCAACACTCGCAGGATTCCCCAACCTCCCTCGGAAAATTTAGAAGACCGGCCATTGAAATGAATATAGTCTCCCGGTTGCAGACGAGGACCGCCGGCCTTTGGAACGACTAAATCATATCGCTCGGCAATACCAATATGAATTGAATTTTTTCTATTGGCATCCCCGGCATATCGCTCGGTCAGAAACGTGTGACCCGACAATGTCCAGGTCATGGTTTCATTCATGAGGGTATGCAAAAGACGGAACACCACGGTATCTCCCAGGTACGCGCGCAATAATGGCGTATCCGGATCACCATGTTCAGCACTACTGAATATTTTTGATGCATCAGGATTAACGGCCAATCGTTGGGCGATCGGTTCCGCCCTGAAATTGAGGCCGCTTCCCGTTGTATGCGTTCCCCCGTTGAGGAAATGGCATGGGAGTCATGGCAATTTTTTCCGGCATCATGAAGGACACCGTTTTCCCAGCCTCCAGCGCCACCTCTACAGGCTGCCCCGGCGGATTACCGGCCGTGACAATATTGACTGTATGAGGCACCGTGTCATGAACCTGGACCATGAGTTCACGGAAACTCCCGTTTACACCGTAACCCACCGGTTCTACAGTGTGGATATCCGCGATGGGCCCGCTCCTGATTGGCTTCCCGGTCTTCGGATCATGGTAGGTGGAGCCTACTGGTTCCACAATCAAGGTGCCGAATCCTCCATGGGGCCACGTGGTGGCTCCAAAGGCATGGTCGTGCCAGAACACCGTTCCCACGTCAGCGTCCGCCCAGAGTCGCGACCGCACAAATTCCACGGTCACGATATCTCCGGCAGGATGATCATGTTGCAATGGCCGAACGAAGGAAATCGTATCTCCTTTAATGGATTTAATACGACGGATCTCGTTGCCTTTGACATTATCGGCACCGACCAGCAATTCCGTATTGACATGGTATTGCGCCGCATTCTTCACCTTAATGCTGGAATCGCCTTTTTTGGCCTTAGCCTTCAAGACGGTATTCATCGGCGCGGGAAGTCCCTTTTTCGTCTTTTTCTCCAGCATGGTAAACGGACGGACAGATTGTTCGTAGGAAAAACCGGTAATCACGCCATCCGATGCCTGGTTGTCGAATTGGAGGAAATGGGGATGAATGTTAATTTTGGAGGATTGGAAATTTGTGAAGTCGTCATCTAACCATTCACTGGTCAGCATATAATCAACGCAGTCGTAAATATTGGCACGGAACACCAAAGGAAGTTTTTTGTCGTTATTTTTTCGTGTTTCCTCCTCTTCCTCATGGAGAACGTAAATCAACCCGTAAGGATCGATGATCGGATCTTCCTTGCCCTGTGGTCCGGCCATCTGAATGGGAGTATTAATGAAATGGATATTGTAATATTTTCGTCCTGCATTCTGCGGACATAAACTCCACCGGCCATTTTCGCCCGGTTTGGCCGGCTCGGAGGTTCGCAAACCATTTTCATCCTGATGAATCATTTCCAGCCATGGAGCCGGATTGTGGTTTGGTGGGAACATGACCCGTTTACCGAAATGAGGGGTGAGGTGGGGCCATGATACCTTTCCCGTGGTGGACTCAAATAGAATCGGCCGACGTTTCCCCGGAGTCTTTGAATGGTACTTGGGATTCTCAATTGTGCTTTCTTTCTCAGACATGGCTTTATTCCCATCCCATGCCCAATCCAAAACCGTCGCATCATAAGAAATAATTTGGCCACGTTCGTCATCCTTGTGACCAGGCTTCCCCTGAGCGGGCAACTGGATTTCCACCCACTCCTTAATATTCACGACAGCCGGATCTGCCTTCCAATTGGTTTTCCCCTTTTCCACGATGGTGAATGTTTTCCCGAACCAATCGACGGTCTTACCAATCAATTGATCCGAAGTCACACCAACTGTCATGCGGCCTTTTCTATCCGGCAATTCCCTGAGGTTCGGCATCACATCCGTCCGGTTATCATCCGTCTGCATGGTGTTATATACCCGCCAATACCCCCACATGCCTGAAACATAGTGATGGGCTACATGGCAATGGAATAAGAAATCACCGGCCAGTTGTTGACATAATCCTGACCCACATTCCGTCTCCAAATCCAAAGCTTCGGAAGGCCCGATCACTTCCACATCAACGCGGTCAGTTTTCATTCTGATGACTGGATATTTGACCGGACCGTTTTTTGCGGCATGCCACAGCGGCATTTCGTCAATCGCCCGCGGACTCCTTGGCCACCGAATCGTCCCACCGTGTGGATGATGGGAATGGAACACCTCCGACCCTCCATGAATCAGCCTGAACTTGGCTGGATCACCCAAATACGATCGTGGAATCGTCGTTGGCGCATCACCAAAGGTATAAGAACTATAGCCCATCGATTCATCTTCAAATCCGAAGTATTCGTGCTGCACATGCATCATGTTGATACCGAAAGGCTCGCTCCGATAATTGATAGCACGAGCCCCAGGGCGGTATGTATCGGTGAGGGGATCGCGTTGCGGCAAAAAATCACCATGTTTGTTAACTGGACGAAATGCTTCATCGCCCACTTCATGGTAAATTATGACGAATTCCCGAAAATCCGGTCCAGTGCCGTTTTTAATAATGGCCTGCCAGCCACTGGCCATCGGAGTAGGATCTCCATTCCCCAACGGATCCAAATATTCCGAGCCATGAGGTTCGACTACAAATGTCCCCATATGCCCCATAACCGTCAACTCCCGATCATTACTAAACGTATGAAACTGTCGGCCTCCCTCCTGGGTATCCGGATGGATATACCACTCCATCTCTACCGGCTCGCCTTCACTCGGCGACGGTGTCGAGATTGGTTGTTGTAGCAGGCAGTCCGGTCTTGCTGATAATCATATTCGAGCCGTGAATGTGGAAACTGACATCCTCACCGAACTCCAATTGATTTCGGAGGGTAAATTTCACGCAATCCCCCTGGTTGCCTCTGATCACCAATGGTTGAATCCATTGATCCTGAAGACCGTTCGTGACCGCGCCTGGGTCACCGTGCCCAGCCACCTCTCTCGCCTCGGCATTTTTGGCTTCCTCTTCCCGAACCTTGTCTATGTTTTCTGTCAGGACATACATATACCCAGGGTAATAATCAAGCCATTGATTAAGAGTGATCTCGGCATTGATAGCCGAAATGTCATATTCCCTGACAGGAGCAGTCGAAGGGCAACGCCCCCCATTAGATAAAACCGGTTCCACGCTACGATCGGACGCCAACAGTAGATCCTGCCCTCCTGCTCCATATTGGTGCATATTGGACATCGTGTTGTAAAAGCCGGAAGAAGTATGATCGGCATGGGATTGACCATCCGATTCACTGTTCATTTGGAGCATGATCCGCTCATGCTGACGCTCGACCATTGCGGCCCGTTCGGGATGGCCTTCCTGGATGTCCTCCCTAATTGTTTGCCCTTTCAACCGTTCAGCCCATCCAGGGGACTCTTGATGAACCATTCCCGTGCTGGTGAATGACTTTGTCCTGAACCTCTTCGGCCAGGAGCGTTCCCCCGGAGAAAAGACTGGACCCTCCTGCTAATAGTAATCCAATGGAAAGTTTTGTAATACCTTTCCTAGACTTTACATGTAACATGGACCGGCCTCCTTAAGATGAAATAGACTGACAAACGACCGACATATTTTAGAGTTCAAGCAGTCGATAATATTCCTTGAAAGTGGTGGGAAGAGCAAAAGTAATCCAATCGATTCAGCCTGTCAAGTCCGTTAGGCATAGCCTTGATTTCATTCTAATTACACCAACAATTTTCAATTGAAATATCCGATTCAATGGCAAAAATAGAAGTTTTGGATTCACAATCCAGAATCACCATAATCGTTTTCAAAATCCTCTCCTAATAGACCCCTATCCGGAATCGTCGTAAAAAATCTAATTTGAAGGGTTCACAACAGGGAGAGACCGGAAATATACGCGGTAAATTGCTGCTGCAGAATTGTGGTAATGGGGCCAGGCTTTCCATCCCGGATAGGTTGCCCATTAATTTGAATGACCGGCAGAACCTCAATTGTTGTGCCCACGAGGAAGACTTCGTCGGACTGGAACAAATCTGAAATAGGAACCGGTCGAAATTGGACTTCATGGCCTTTTGCTTGACCCATCGCCGCTACCTGATGTTGGGTTACTCCCGCAAGAACGAAATGAGTGCGTTCCGGAGTGAAGATTCCACCATCTTTTACCATCAGGACATTACTGGTTGCCCCTTCGCCCACCCATCCGTCTCGTACGAAAATCGCTTCAAAGGCCTTGGCCTCCTGAGCCTTTTGCTTGGCCAATACGTTGGGAAGCAAATTAAGGCTTTTGATATCACAGCGGCCCCACCGAATATCAGGGAGAGTGATCACACTCACACCCCCTTGGCTGACCTCCATTGGCAAGGCAACCATTTTCCGAAATGATAAAAAAACAGTAGCTTCTCCCCTGGGAGGGAATACATGCTCCCGCGGAGCGACCCCTCTGGTTACCTGAATATAGATTTTAGCTTCCTGATACCCACTTAGCTGTAGCCCGGAGAGCAACAGATGTTGAAAGTCGGTTTGTTCTATAAAAAAAGGAAGCTGTACTTCTCTGGCGCTCCTGACCAGCCTAGCGAAATGCTCCTCCCAGAAAGCAGGAACCCCATGATACGCGCGAATAACTTCATAGACGCCGTCGCCAAATAGAAATCCACGATCATCGGGCGAGATCTTAATCTCATCCAATGGAGAAAATTGGCCATTGAGATACCCAATATCCGGCATGAAGGCTCTTTGTTTAAGAGGTAGGTGGGACTACGATGATCTGAAAGACCCGTCGATCTTCTGAAGTAAACTTCCAGGCCATCCTTTTACTGAACTCCAAACAATGTCTCCCTGGCTCCAACGCCTGAAATTCAAATGATCGCTGCCCGGAATCTACCGCATTATTACTAACAGTCCGAAGAAAATCATCTCCTACTAATCCCAACACTTTTGGGTCATATGTTGGCACCCATTGTTCACCCCGGGTCCGATCCTCCCACAAATGAACAACAAACGTGGTGTATTGGGAAACCTGAATCTCCTTTGTCTCAACCTGATCTGTATTCATTCTCTCGCCTTGGCTAACCCATCACTGGTGCTGGAATAGTGCATATAATTACTCTCCTGTCAGCCAATCACCTTTTTTCAGAGAGACAAAAACATTCCCTTTATCTATTATCACATCATAATTGACCACACAGTACCCTCCTCCATCCGGACCAAATCCCGAACGAATATCAAACTGCTGATGATGCCATGGGCATGAAACGACAAAACCCTTTAACCTTCCTTTACCCAACGAAGCTCCTTGGTGCGGACAGATATCATTGATGGCAAAGCAGCGATCATCAATGCGAAAAATTGCCAGGCTTTTGCCTTCCACCTTGAAAACACGCCCCTTTCCCTTGGGGATATCCTCAAGTTTCGCAACAAAAATAAACCCCTCCTTGGGACCAACCGGTTTAGGTTTAGTGAAGTCCATATAATTCCCGATATCGGGTCATCAATCCCTGGTTTCATCTTTAGGAAACAAACAACGTGAATTTCAGTTGTGCTCCTAGCGTTACGTCTGCTTGTTTCACAAATCCCGCATTCGCCTCAATGATATAACGGGCATTTTGAGGAGGGGGACCATACCATGTACATTGGCTTTCCATACATGGAGGAGCCTTTTCAACGACATGCACCACGATCTTACTTTCATCCACCCAAATCACATCAACGGGAAATTGAAATTCCTTTGTCCAAACCCGATGGGGTCCTGATTCCTCAAAAATATAGACCATTCCTTCGTCGGGAGGGAGAACATTTCTAAAGGCCAATCCGAATAGCAATTTTTCCGGAGTATCGGCAACCTCCGCTTTCAATACGGCACCGCTGGGAAAGTTTACGTTGATGACCTGTGTTTGTTCAGGCGCATTAAAGAGCAAAGCCCCGGACATCAAGAGTAATGCCATCACCAAAAGGAAAAATATTCGTTTTTTGCCGGCCACACCTTGAAATCGAAGAAACGACAGCATCGTATTTTTCATTTTCCTTAATTATTCCTAAGAAAATTTTCGGCTCACGGCCTGAACCGTTGCTCTGCCAGCCTTACCTATCTCATTGCGATATTTGCTCAATGGGTTATCCAGAGGTAAGATATCATGTAGAATTCTATTGATTTCAGCCAACCTACGATGTGAATGAAGAGGTAACGCCAGACGTCCTTTTTTCAGCTGAAAATCACCCAATACCATGGAGGACTACTATGCGCTACCTCCCAAGTCTCGTTTTATTGATGTTTCTTGTTTTCTTTTCCTCTGCCAGTGAATCTGCACCCCCTTCAATTACGACCACCATTGATCGATTTGTCTCTACCCTGTATCCCAATGGAAGCCATTACTTCTGGGTGATTAATAACACCTCAACTGAATCTCAAGAAGAAATGATTGTCGACATCAACACCAGCCTCAGAAATTTACCGGAGGAAACTCTGACGGAGAGTCGGTTTTTATTATTGGTTATAGAAGGAGAACTCTTTGCAGCTCAAAAGATTCCGTTGAATGCTAATGTGGATTGCACGTAGTGAAGAAGACGTGTAGTTTTTAACTATTTTCTGGAGTTAAAAAAGCCCCATCCTCTGTAAAGGATGGGGCTTTTTTCATACACCAATACGATCGAGCAATTGTGCTACTTGGTCAGGATCAACAATTGCCCCCCAAGATGGGCAGGATGTAATTGACACTTGTAGTTCAGTAAATTGTTGGAAGTCACATACGTGAGATCACTCTGGGGAATCCCAATATATTTGGTTTCCCCCGGAGCCAAAACAATTTTAATGTGCATCGATGTCGGAGCGGCAAAGGCCGAATCAGCCGATAGATCAAAACCGTGTTCCTTGTCCATCGTATTAGTTACTTTGAGCAAAATTGGTCTTCCTGCTCTCCCACCCGTTGCACCAGCAACAAGATTCAAAATGGAGGTCGGAGGATACCAGACTTTCTTGCCACCAATTTCCATGGCAGTCAAAGCAAGATCAACATCCAGTTTATTAAATGGCTGACCCACAACAGATCCGGTTTCAAGGTCACCAATTTCCACGCCACCTGACTGCAGCGCAAACGCGACTGAACTCCCGGCTGCAAGTAACACCGCACTTAAAAGGACGGATAGAAGCACTTTGTGCATCGCCTACCTCCTCATGAGAAGCTTGTTGATAATGAAATTGTTACCTAAGAACGCAAGCCAATTTTCTAAATTATATAGTTTCAGTTTTGATAAGAGGGTTGGTTATAGCATATGACATTCTCGGACGCAACAAGGTTTTTTTCATAAGGATTCCTGATTGCAAAAAATAAGGAAATTCTTATAAATACCAGAAGATGTTTGTGCGATACCAAGACATTTTCCACTAATAATCTATGCTTTCTCGTCTCCATGGTCGCCGAATTATGGGTAGGTGCGATCCACTTTTGCGGAACATCTTCTCTTATTCCTCCACATCTTCGGTATTCTCCCTTCCAAGCCGCGTGCGTGAATGTAACGGGAAATCCAGTCGGTCCCGCTCGAACATAGTGGAGGTAGCTGTATATCCCACAGCAAAAAAAACCACCGGACTCATGGGTAAAAACCGCACTTCAACTTTTTCAATTTGTACTTCCCCCGAAGTAGCCAAAACAGGGGAAACATCCACTAAGTGAGTACCAGAAACACCCTCAACAGTCCGAAGATTATGAATAAGGTTTCAAGGATTTTTTCCTGCCCAAATAGAGATTCTTCACGTATTGACAAACATGTTATGTTCCCGTTCCCATCCAATAGACGATTCAGAACCATGTCCGGGTATCACAAGGGTGTCATCTTTGAGTGTGTATAATCGTTCGCGAATCGATCGACCAATCGCTTGTCCATCTCCACCCCACAAATCCGTCCTGCCGATTCCGCCTCGGAACAAAGTGTCTCCGGAGAGCAAAAATCCAAGGTTTTCAAAGAAAAAGCAGACCGACCCTGGAGTGTGGCCAGGAGTATGAATCACGGTCCCAGCATACTGACCGACTCTCACCTCTGACCCATCGTCAATCCAGCAATCTGGCGGAGGAGCGGGCACAAAAGGGATGCTGAACATTCGGCACTGAATTTCTAACATGTCCCAGAGTTCCCGATCTTGAGGATGAAGACAAAGAGGAGCTCCAGTCGCCTGCTTAAGATTCCCGGAGGCTAAAAAATGGTCAAAATGGGCATGCGTATGAAAAATGGCCGAGACTGTGAATCCCATGACATCAATTTCCCTCAATATGCGCTCAGGATTTCCTCCGGGATCAACAACTATTGCTTGTTTTGTCTCCTTGTCGCCGATAATCGAACAATTACAGGAGAGCGGAGGAACAGCAAAGGTTTTTCGAAATAGCTGATTCATCGAAATCTCCTTAATTCTTAATTAATGAAAGTTACTTCCTGATGAAGCACATTCAGATTGAAGGGAATACATCCACCATTTCAGATTTACCAAACACGAAATGAGATTCAAAGATTAATCTCCACTGAAGATCCCCCAACATAGGAAATTTGATATAAGCATCGTTTGAGCATAAAATACCTAGTAAAAGGTACCCATTTGCTCCAATCACAACAAAAATCCCCCTTAACGGATGCGCTGAGCCGGTGAAAATCCCAGCCTTACAGCGCTCTCCGACATCCACTCAGACGCCCGGCATTTTCTTCTGCCCTAGAGGTAAAGTCATTTTTGTTTTAGTAGGCATGCTCATTCTTTTCCTGACCGGTTGTCCTCAGGATAACTCTGGTCGTCAGGATGAGTCTGGCCTTCAAGAAGAACAGACAGAAAATATCAAGCTTAAAAAACAGGTCACCAAATTGGAGTCGATCATTCATTCCCTCCAGGAGGGAAATAAGATCATGCAGCAACAAATCAACTTGCTAAATCAAGAGGCCAGAAAAACGGCAGAATCGTATGAAGAGCAACTACGAGATTGGGAGGCATCGCATCAGGAACAACTTCGGGACGCACAGGCTAAAATGGCCGAACTGGTAAGTGGTCCGAAAAAGGACGGGGCCAGAATTAAAATATTAGAGCAAGAAAATCGAAAGTTGGAAGGAGAAGCCAAATGGCTGAGAAGCCAAAGAGACCAGATGAGAAAAACCCTCACCCTTCAACAAATTGGCGGCCAAACCCAGGAATTACCCTTTTCCTTTTCCTCCGTTTCGAAAATTATTGAAGATGCCCTCACCCAAAATGGGTATTCCATTCTTTCAAGCATGCAAACCGACCAAAAAGCTGTCTATATCACTGATCGAAAAACTTCTCTTCCTTCGTCCTTGGAATTATCAGGATTTCGCAACCAATATTTCCTGTCGATTGAAAAGGGCCTCTCTGATCATGCCATCGTATGGGTCCGTGCCGAATTCGAAAAACTTTCCAAAAACGGCCAAATGTTCTCAGCTCTCCAATCTGACATTACCGACATTGAATTGCGCCTCATTCAGGAAATTCATCAAGCCCTGATTAAGGGAGCAGCGGCTCAGGCCAAGAATTCCTAGTTCACGCTGCGGATAAAACCTTCTATTGATCATCACCTGACTCATTCTGGCTCCTGCCATATGTAAGATCCCAAATTAGAAAAAATCCCGGGTTTTCAGCAAAAAATTGTTCAGTCGCTGAGCCATGTCTGACACGCTAGCGGATAGCCTTGGGAAAGAACCGCGGCTTCCTGTTTAACCGTGGAAACGGCACATGGAAGCACCTGATCGAGAAATTCTACAAACAGGTCGTATTTTGAGAAGAAAAAAATCATACTCAGGCTCCGACGCTCGAGAATGGGCAAACCAAAATTCGACGAACTGGTATAACGAGAACCCATGTTGATCCAACATTTGGCAAGTGTGAGGAAACATTCCTCTCATGTCTCCACCCCATGAGATAATTTCATAAGGCAAATATTGGGTGGCATAATCACGAAGCTCCTCCCCCATGTCCGCGTCTCCTATTTGGGGGATATTATGTCTGCTTCTAACGTGCCCCGTAACCAGTTCAACATAGTTCTTATATTGGCTCGTTAAGGTGTCCCGCGTTTCCCGTGAAGGTTCAAAGTCACATACTGGAGAGCCTATTTCGTGATGAAAATCTGTGGCAGGCACAGGCATCGATGTCCGCCGATTCACAAGAGGTTCCATAATCTCCATCATCGTTTTCACTTCACGACAAATGAGAGGAATCTGCTTATTGTCTACCTCCAAGGCGACCCCTTTAAGATTAGTCAGCCGAGGTTCTCGTAATACCCGAGCCAACAGTACAAACAATTCTTCCGGAATGGACGTTTCATGGGCATCTATCCACGCTGGAGGGTTCCGAGGCTTTTCTGACGCCGGCTTGTTAAGTGCAGGATGACAACCTAGGCCGGCAATATGAATTTGGATGACCCTCTCCAAGGGATATTGTTTAAGAAATGCTTCAAAAAATGATTCCAGACTATGGCTCCGCCAAGCAGCCGTGTACCGATACACTGTCCACACATGACCTAAATCCAGCACCAAACCACAGGGTGCCAGGGCTGCAACTCTTGTAAAAAAATCCGCATAAGAAATATCACCCATCGAAAAATAGGTTAAGGGAGGCCCCTCCAACAGCAGTAAGGGCGCCTCTGGGCGTCCCCCCCAATCACATTGATCAAACCTCAGTTGAGCCTTCCACGCATGATAGGCGGTGACTTCCGCAGAGGCTCCTGTAAATAAGGGAGGCAAATACGTCCCAAAGGCAAAGCCGGCGATTTCTTTGGCCGCACATTCTTGATTCACCCAATGTGCCTGTAATATCCGGAGATTATGGGCAGCAGCCAGTAGTCGCTCTTGAGAAGCATATGCGGTTTCCCAATCAGGCTGAGTGACCCACAACCCCTCTGCATGATAGGCCAGAGGGATGCCTGGAAGCCGCGCACGAACGATCTCCAAGGCCTCCGACGCCGCATGAAATATCTCGAGATAGGCCATCGAAAGTTGTCGATTTTGAAGTTCCTCACATAATTCAAAGATATCAGGAGAATACACATCCACCGACAACCCAAGACCCAGAAATGGAATTCGGTCTGCGCGGCGAACAAATTCTTGATGAATGCCTGACATAGGTGATGATCTTTACAGAGATCTCAAATTCACGCACTTTGTTCAGAATTTAGAAAGGGAATATGGAAAGATGTGGAGGGGGGAAATGGCCCTAGGAGGTAAAAATTAGTGCTCCCGGAATGATTTTCCGGCTTGCAGATAGTGGTGAACGCCAGCCGCAGCTTTTCTCCCTTCTGCGATGGCCCAAACAATCAAGGAGGCCCCGCGCTTGGTATCCCCTGTCGCAAACACCCCATCCATATTGGTCATGAAGTGTTCGTCAACCGTCACGTTCCCCCTTTGATCGTATTGAAGTCCCAGAGAATCCAATAGGCCGCTTTTCACCGGCCCCACAAACCCCATCGCCAATAATACCAAATCAACATCCATTTCTACCTCGGAGCCCGGCACAGGAATCACTTTACCGTGTTCAAATTTCACCCGGATCGCATGGAGTTTGGTAACTTGACCATTCTTCCCTGAAAATTTGGTGGTTGAGATACTCCAGTCGCGATCACACCCTTCCTCATGGGCATGAGACGTTCGTAATTGCATCGGCCATACGGGCCAGGGAGTCGACTCAGCCCGCCTCGGTGGTGGTTCAGGTAACAACTCAAATTGATGAGCAGCCACACACCCTTGACGATGAGCTGTGCCTAGACAATCTGAACCGGTATCACCACCCCCGATTATCACCACACGCTTACCTTTAGCTGATATGGGCTCTCCAGGAACAGTATCCCCCGACACGCGCTTATTCTGTTGTATGAGATAGTCCATGGCGAGGTGAATGCCCTTGAGATCTCTTCCTGGAACCGGCAGTTCCCGAGGTTGTTCCGCCCCCATTGCAAGTAGCAACGCATCATAGTCACGACGTAGTGCGTGGAGGTCCGTATCAACTCCAACACACACGCCAGGCTCGAACACCACTCCCTCTTTTCGCATCTGCTCCAAACGCCGGTCTACCACCCACTTCTCCATTTTAAAGTCGGGGATGCCATAGCGAAGCAATCCACCAATCCGATCGGCTTTCTCAAATACTGTCACGCCATGACCTGATCTGACGAGTTGTTGTGCTGCAGCCAATCCAGCGGGACCAGAGCCCACAACCGCAATGTGTTTCCCGGAGGAAACAACTGGGAGGACAGGCTCGACCCAACCTTCTTCGAACCCTTTATCAATGATATTCCACTCAATGACCCGTATAGAGACCGGATCGCTATTGATACCTAACACACAAGCCGACTCACAGGGAGCCGGGCATAAACGTCCGGTAAACTCGGGAAAGTTATTGGTCGCATGGAGAGCCTTGAGGGCATCTTTCCATCGGCCTCGATGCACCAGATCATTCCATTCGGGGATCAAATTGACTACAGGACAGCCTGTAAGACCTTGGCAAAATGGAACCCCACAGTCCATACAGCGGGCCCCTTGAACTTTTAACTTTTCGTCGGGAAAAGGCTCGTAAAATTCCTTCCAATCCCTGACCCGAAGCTCAACAGGCCGCCGTTGGGGTCCTTCCCGTTTATATTTCAAAAAACCACGAGGATCAGCCACGGCTCACCGCCTCCCGTTCCCGTTGAGCATGCTCTTTTGCCAAGGCCGTTTTCCGTTCCTGCAGCACTCGCTTATAATCACTCGGCATAACTTTGACAAATTTCGGCAACATCGTTTCCCATGATTCGAGAACCCGGCTTGCATTGACACTTTCGGTATATCGAAAATGAGCTTCTACCAACATACGAAGCGTCTGTTTATCTTCAGATGACACAACAGACTCTAATTCCACCATGCCCATATTGCAGCGAGCAGCGAATTGTCCATCCTCATCCAAGACATAGGCCTCGCCTCCGGACATCCCAGCCGCAAAATTGCGTCCCGTTTTTCCCAGTACGACCACCACACCTCCAGTCATATATTCACACCCATGATCGCCGGTTCCATCAATGACGGCTCGTGCGCCGCTATTCCGAACCGCAAACCGTTCTCCCGCGATACCATAAAAATACCCTTCTCCTCCGGTCGCTCCATACAAAGACGTGTTTCCGATGAGAATCGTGTCTTCCGGTGAATACGTCACGCCCTTCGGCGGCACCACAATAATTTTTCCTCCGGAGAGACCTTTCCCTAAATAATCATTCGACTCGCCTTCCAAAGTTAACGTAATTCCCTTCGATAAAAATGCTCCAAAGGATTGTCCGGCGGAGCCGGTAAATCTGATTTGAATCGTATCGGGAGGGAGCCCGTCCGGCCCATACTTTCGTGCAATGTAGCTGGACAGGACGGTCCCAGTGGTCCGGTTCACATTTCGTATAGGCAGATCCAACGAAACAGGTTCACCTCGCTCAATGGCGGGTTGACACAATTCCACCAGTTGATTATCTAAAATTCCCTTCAGACCGTGATCTTGGTTTTGCACGCAAGAAGTGGCCACTTCAGGCCCGACATCAGGCTTCACCAATAACCGGGACAAATCCAGTCCTTTCGCTTTCCAATGATCAACAGCTTTTTGCACTTTGAGCTTATCCACACGGCCGATCATCTCGCGCATGGTCCTGAATCCGAGCTTAGCCATAATGGAACGAATCTCTTCAGCCACAAAGATAAAGAAGTTCACAACATGTTCGGGCTTTCCCGTAAATTGTTTTCGCAACTCCCCATCTTGCGTGGCCACTCCCACCGGACAAGTATTGAGGTGACATTTCCTCATCATGATGCAGCCTTCGACAATTAAGGGCGCTGTGGAAAAACCAAATTCTTCCGCCCCCAAGAGCGTGGCAATGACCACATCACGGCCGGTTTTCAGTTGTCCGTCGGTTTCCACCCGAATACGTCCACGCAGGTCATTGAGCACAAGCGTCTGGTGCGTTTCAGCCAAACCCAATTCCCACGGAATTCCTGCGTACTTAATGGACGATAAAGGAGACGCCCCCGTCCCCCCCGAATCACCGCTAATGAGCACCTTGTCGGCATGGGCCTTAGATACTCCTGCCGCCACTGTGCCTACGCCGACTTCGGACACGAGTTTAACGGAAACCGCCGCTTCGGGATTCGAATTTTTGAGATCAAAAATTAATTGTGCCAAATCTTCAATAGAATAAATATCATGGTGAGGGGGGGGAGAGATCAGTTGAACCCCGGGTGTAGAATATCGAAGCCTGGCAATAAATTCATCCACTTTGTGTCCCGGCAATTGGCCCCCTTCGCCAGGCTTGGCCCCTTGGGCCATTTTGATCTGCAACTCCTTGGCATTCACCAGGTAATGCGCCGTCACCCCAAAGCGACCGGACGCCACCTGCTTGATATATGAGTTTTTTGAATCCCCGTTTGGCAAAGGCTTAAATCGTTCTGGATCCTCACCGCCCTCTCCAGTATTACTTTTGGCGCCTATGCGATTCATGGCGATGGCCAATGTCTCATGCGCTTCTTTACTGATTGCCCCAAACGACATGGCCCCAGTGGTAAACCGTTTCATAATTTCGCTGGCGGGTTCCACTTCTTCAAGAGGGATCGGGTCGGCCGCCCATTTAAACTCAAACAGCCCGCGAAGCGTCGAGCGCCGCTGGTCCTCTTTATTTACCAAAGCTGCAAAATCTGCATAGGTTTTGGCATCATTCGCCCGGGCAGCATGCTGCAGTTTGTAAATAGTTTCAGGATTCCAATTATGATGTTCTCCCTGAATCCGATAATGAATTTCTCCGCCAAAATCCAATTGACGCACGGGAACCGGACGATAGGCAAGCGCGTGCCGTCGCAAGGTTTCTTCTCCCACCTCGAAAAGACCGATTCCCTCGATCCGTGAAGCCGTTCCTGTAAAAAACCGATCAATCAACTTGCTGTTGAGGCCAATGGCCTCAAAAATTTGAGCTCCACAATAGGATTGGACCGTGGAAATACCCATCTTAGAGAAGATTTTCAGCAATCCTTTGTTCACCGCCTTGATAAATTTCAATTCCGCCGTCGCAGCATCGACGCTTTCAGGAAAAAACCCTTCCCGTTCCATATCCACGAGAGACTCAAACACCAAATAAGGATTGATGGCCCCAACTCCATATCCAATGAGGCACGCAAAATGATGTACATCACGCGGTTCCCCGGTTTCCAGAATCAATCCAACCTCCGTTCGGGTTTCCTCCCGAACCAGATGATGGTGAACCGCCGATACCCCTAATAAACTTGGGATTGGCGCCAATTCGGCGTTGACTCCCCGATCGCTCAAAATCAAGAATTTTTCACCCTCTTTAATAGCTTTCGATGCTTGCTGACACAACTGGTCAAGAGCCGCAGCCAGCCCATCAGGTCCTTCTGCGACTTTAAAGAGCAAGGAAAGCGTTTTACTTTTAAAGTGAGGATCCCCAATCATGCGAATCTTTTGCAGGTCGACATTGCTGAGAATCGGCTGCTGCAATTTGATCCGTCGGCAGGCCTCTGGAATCTCTGCAATAACATTCGGCTTAGGACCGATATTCGTGACGAGGGACATCACCAGATGCTCCCGGATCGGATCGATAGGGGGATTCGTCACTTGTGCGAACAATTGCTTAAAATATTTAAAGAGGAGTTGCGGCCGTTCGGACAAAACCGCTAAGGGGGTATCTGTTCCCATCGAAGATACAGGCTCTTCCCCATTCACGGCCATGGGATGCAGAACCATTTTCAGTTCTTCGACGGTGTACCCGAAGGCTTGTTGGCGCTGGCGCAGTGTCGGATGATCCGGTTGGGGCACATTGAGTGGTTCAGGCAGTTCATCCAGAGAGACGCGATATTGTGTTAACCATTGACGATAAGGCTTGCGTTTGGTGATCTCTGCTTTAATTTCTTCGTCGTCAAGAATACGTCCTTGGACGGTGTCCACGACAAACATCCGACCCGGTTGAAGGCGCCCTTTCATTCGGATGGTGTGAGGATCAGCAGGGAGCACTCCGGCTTCTGAAGCCAACACGACCACATCATCTTTCGTAATTTGATATCGACATGGCCGAAGTCCGTTTCGATCCAATGTCGCGCCGACCAGCTTTCCATCGGTAAAACACACCGCTGCCGGTCCGTCCCACGGCTCCATGACCGCCGCGTGATACTCATAAAATCCCCGCCGGTCAAAATCCATTTGTGGATTTCCCACCCACGGTTCGGGAATCAGCATCATCATGGCGTGAGGCAACGACCGGCCGGCCATGACCAAAAATTCAATCGCATTATCCAGACAGGCAGAATCGCTTTGGGTGGAATCATCAATAATCGGAAACAGTTTTTTGAGGTCATCTCCAAACAGATCCGAAGCAAGCCTCCCCTGCCGGGCGCGCATCCAATTCACATTCCCCTTCAGTGTATTAATTTCTCCGTTATGGACGGAATACCGGTAGGGATGCGCTAAGGACCAGGTAGGAAAGGTGTTCGTGCTAAAGCGAGAATGCACGACTGCTAACGCCGACGTAAATGTGGGATCCGCAAGATCGGGATAAAACAGGGAAACTTGTTCCGGCAACAGCATCCCCTTATAGACGATCGTATTGCCAGAGAGACTGGACATATAGACCCATTCTTTCCCAGGTAGGGCGGATTCTCGAACTGCCCGGGTAATCCGTTTACTAATGACGTAAAGTTTGCGTTCGAACTGCGCCGGATTCAGTAATGCACGTGCGATAAAAAACTGCCGAATGGCGGGCATTGTTTTTCGAGCCTGAATACCGATTTGATCTTCTTTGGCCGGCACATCCCGCCACCCCAAAAATTCCTGCCCCTCTTCACGAATGATGTCTTCAAAGAGGGCTTCGCTCTGTTTACGGGCCTTGGGGTCCTGCGGTAGGAACACCATGCCAACTCCATAGGCCCCGGCAGTGGGCAGATCGAGACCAATTTCGGCAGCAACCCGATGGAAAAAATCATGCGGAATTTGAGAGAGAATACCCGCCCCGTCTCCGGTACAGGGATCACATCCCTGAGCACCACGATGAGTCAGATTCGCAAGCACCTGAAGCCCCTTTTCGACAATATCGTGGGATTTCTGTCCTTTGATATTGGCGACAAACCCGATTCCGCAGCCATCATGCTCATTCCCGGGGTGATAGAGGCCTTGGGGGGAAGGGAATCCTGGAAGGATCAACTCTGATCGATTGTCCACCTGTTTCACGTTTCACCTAAATAATGTTGCTGGTCACCGTTATAAAGAGACACGCCACCCCTTATAGAGACTCAATGGGCCATTTTTGCCGTTATGTGGTCCCGGAGAATGACGGAAGAGTAAGGAGAAGAACGAATCAAAATTGTAACCAACAACATTAATCGATGGTCAAAAAATCTGTCAAGGTAAGTCCCTTTCCCCCAATGAAATATTTCCCTCACATTCCCTGTTTTTTTCTAAGATTTTCATTCGATTTTCAGGCTTCGGTTCAGCTTGACAATCCACAGGCGACCCCCTAGTATCGCCGCCATGCATCAGGAACCAGCCCTTAAAGACCTGGAGTCCATGGAAGATGTGTGGGAAGCCTTTCGCCCAGACTTAATCGAGGTTGAAAGCCAAATCACCAAACATCTTGAATCGCATGCCCCGTTAATCAATACCGTCGCTGGTCATATCTTTGCCAGCGGAGGCAAACGCATTCGCCCTCTTCTCCTGATTCTCTGTGCCCGGCTCAGTGGATTCCTCCAAAAAGACTTTTTGTTGCTGGGAAGTCTCGTCGAATTTATTCATACGGCCACACTACTGCATGACGATGTGTTAGACGAAGCCGATCTACGACGGGGACAACCAACCGCCAGAAAAATCTGGGGCAACCAAGCCAGCATTCTTGTGGGTGATTATTTGTATTCTCAGGCCATGGCCCTGATTGCCACCTTTCACAATCATGGCATCAACGAAGCCTTGGCGGATGCATGTCGAAAGATGGCTGAAGGTGAGGTTCTTCAACTTTGTGCCAATAGTCAACCGCACCTGTCAGAAGCCGACTACCTTAAAATTGTTGAATATAAAACCGCAGCCCTTGTCGCCGCTTCATGTAAGGTTGGGGCAATCGTGGGGGGCGCTTCCGTAGAAGAACAGGCTTCCCTCTACCGGTTTGGATACCACCTGGGAATGGCTTTTCAATTGGCTGATGATCGGTTGGATTACGCCGCAGACCGGTCAAAACTTGGCAAAACTCTCGGGCAAGATATCCGTCAGGGAATGATCACTATTCCCCTCCTCCATCTTCTCCAAACCTGTTCCACTCAGGACAACCAATGGATCACCGAGAAGATTTTGGCGCATGCGATTCAGGATGATGACGTCACCAGAATAATCCAATTAATGCAGAAACAAGGCTCCCTGTCCTATTCCACGGCTCGAGCACGAGAATACGTGGAAGCCGCGACCCTCGACCTCGAGCCCTTCCCCGCGTGCACCGCCAAACGATCTCTGGCCATTACCGCCTGCTACATGGTCAACCGCGACCAGTAACTACTACACCGTCAATAGAAGAACATCCAGAAGCCCATTTTCTTGTAAGAGACGACTTTTTCAACGCTTGGCTCACCGGTCATCGGAAGGCCCCTTGCCGATACAATCGCCAGAATGTCGCGAGCCCAGTGAGGATAGGATGGCGCCGTTGGGCGGAAGTTAATTCAATTTTGACCCCGGAATGTCGCTCGATTTTCCAGATGAGATAGTCAACACCCCCTTGAAAGGTAAAGGCCGCTTTCATCAATCTGAGAATCGATAAACATTTCCCCTGGATCCGCCGAATCACCCATCCAAGATAGTTCAACAGACGTTCTCGATTATCGTAGGTCAGGGCATATTGAGGCGGCCCGTCTCCCTTGTCAATCCGGAAAGATGGCTGAGTCATGAGCAGGGCCTGGGTGACCTGTTCATAATACTCGCGATCATGAGCCCATAGGGTTTGTACCCTTCCCTGAGGTTCAGACCTGAGTTCCGCTCCGTAGGTCAACAGCAACCCCGTCTGCCACAATTGTTCTGCCGTAAATGCCTGATGCATACGAGGAAGTGTGTTTTCTAAAAATGTCCTGACGGCTTGGGCCAACCCTTGGAAAACTCGCTGTTTGACTTCAGAGCTTGCTCCTGTAAGCAAAACGGTTGGCTGGGCAAACCTTGCCCAAAAATACGAATGAAACCACTGCGACGTGACGCTTCGTTCAAAATCAGGCAAGGAAAGCACGGCATATTTCACGCGGATCATCCGATCAGCAAACGGGACACCCAGGTAAAAAACATTGGGGGGCAATACCCAGTTGGCAACAGCCAACCACTTCGATGGATAAGCTGCTGAATAATTCTCCACCAAGACATAACAATCCACCAAACTTTCCTGATCAGACCTGGCCCGCAGGCAAGAACCGTAAAATAATATTCCCATGGTGGCTCGACCATACTTTTCCACTAATACACGACCCACGGCGTCTATGCCTTCGGGTAAAACCCGTTCACTTGGTTGACTCACCAAATCCAAAAGTTGGGGTGAAGACTTCATCGGTATTGGGGTTGAAAGCGGATAAAGGACACTTCGCCACCGGAATCCAGAACAATCGGCTGACCCTGAGTAGGCGGATCGTACACCTCCCCATCAAGCACAAACCCGCTGGTGAGCTGCAATCGAATTTCTCTAGGATTTTGACTATCGTAGCCATTGGCCTTCGTAGCCAATGGATGCCCTTTCCCTCGAAGTACACGTGGGAGGATCCGCCATAAATAGCGGTAAGGAACGATGACGCCGGTATAATGAAGAGGACCTGAATCTGGATTCCAGAAAGGCTTCATCCCGAGAAATAACCTCTCCAATGTGGTCACAAATAACATCAAACACTTCTGTTCTATGGCAGCGGCGCCGTCTATCGATAGACCCACAGACACGGGTTGCAAGCCGGTTTGGGATCCAGAGACCAACCTCATCAGAAATTTGGCAAAAATAAGTCCAGCTCCCCATTCTCCTAATCGCCCCACTGATTGCTTCGTTTTCCGACCCATCTGCGTCCCATGACAAATCGCTCCGGCGCCAAAAAACATCCCATGAATTGGTCTCTGGTTAGAGGGGAGCCGAAGTCGAAGAATCGACCTGTTGACCAAGGGTATCGCGGATACCGAAGACTGAATCCATGAAAAAAGATGTTCCAGTGTGGCCTCTTCAAATTTTCCCAGCCCCACATCCCCGGCAATCATATTCGCAGTTCCTGCCGGAATAACCGCCAGGAGCGGCATCTCTGAAAAAGGTCGATAGGTGAACAACGCATCCACCGTCGCCTGGATCGTGCCATCTCCTCCGATCACCACCACCAGATTCACCTCGTTGTGCGCAAATGTCTCCAGGGCTTTTATGATATCCGCGGGAGTGGTGACCTCAGCATGTTGCACCTCGGGATGCCGGGCGTATACCGCTTGAAAAAGAAGAGGCTGCCGTTTATTGCGCCCGCTGAGCGGATTATGGAGGACCCCAATAGGCATCTCATACCTGCATAGGGTTGGAACCTGGGAAGTTGATAAAGAGAAAATCAACCAACCTTAAGATTTCGGTCAACAATGGAGTCGGGCCTGAATGCTTATGATCTTATTCGAACGTCGTAGGAGGATTCGTAAACATTCTGACCGCCAAGGAATTTCGATTCCCCGGATCGATTCTCAGCCAACCAGGAGGTGAGGGAACCCCTAGTGGCTTTTTCCCAAACCGCCATGAGCAGCCTGGCGAGAAGAATCATGGTGGAGCCAACCGTCCAAATCGCCACAGCCTCCAAACCCAAATCCGGGCGTCCAAGAAGAAAGCTCCCAGTTAATAAAATGAGGTTAGGGTTACGTCGAGCCGTGATCAGCCTGAAATAGGAATCCAGGGGTTTCCAACAAAAGATGACAAAGCCCCCCAACCACCATTGAAAAATCCCTTCAACCATTCGTCCCAGAATATATCCGATGAAAATGATTCCAACGGTTATTTCCACGGTCAACCAGGGGAGAAAAGGGGAAAATGCGGGGAGACCAACTCCCCAGGCTAAATACCAAAGAGGAGGGTGGATTAAATCAATGCCATGATCAAAAATATTTCCCCATTTGCTGGAGGTCACCGTTACTCGAGCTAATTTTCCGTCCACCGTATCGAGGAACGTCATTATCCAGCCCAGGACAAGTCCCCAGAAGAACTGCCCAAAAGTGAACAACACTCCCGCTGCAATAACAAGTAATAAGCTCAGCGATGTCACTTGATTAGGAGAAATCCCCCAAAGCGCACAAAGCCGAGTGGCCCCTTTGGCCGGAACCGGCCAAAGAAACTTTGTCACCAGATCGGTGACCCCTTTATATGATCCCGTAAATAAATGTTCTTCCAGTGCCACCCGGTTATCTTCACGAATAGGGAACACAGAGGGATGATCAGATTTTCGCAATTCGTTTGAAAAAGAAATTGAAAGATCCTTGAGGGTTAAGGATTGCAGGTTCGCGATGTCTCGTGTGCATTCCTGATGAATGCCACGCCACGCTGAGGAAGCCAGAGCAGCATCAACATGAGCCGCGACCGGCAGAAGACCAACACCTGCCTGAACTTCCAGGACGACATTTTTGTGGTTCAAGAGAAATGAGAGCACTCGCTCATCATATAAAAAATCCCCTTTAAGAATGAGAACAGAATTATTGGATGAAAGCTCGTTGATGTTGTCCAGAATGTTCTTGACCCCCATCCGATGTAACATCCGTTGATATCGCGTACGAGAGGTCAGACTCCACAATCGGATATTTGGATCATCCACAATGTAGGCATACACACTCATTGAATTATCACGGCTTGTTTACCTCACACATGTAAGAATATGAAGTCGATCAAACGTTCGAGAGGAGCTAACCGACCCAAACCCGATTATGATCCCCACACCCAATCCATTTCTCTAATCGGAGCGCTTTCAGCCGGCCACGGCGTATGGGCAGCCACCGCGGAGGGGCGATTTCTCTTTGATCATGCATGATCCCAGAGAGCACTTTCCACCTCTTTTAATATAAATGACGGCGCCAAAAAACAACGGTGATACCTGACAAAATGAGAAAGGGAGCGACTGTCGTCAAGAAAGGAGATGCTCCGAACAAGATTCCAACATGTTTAAAAATTTCCGTCACTAAGTAATATCCCAGACCTGCTAAGGATCCAATAAAGACCCTCTTTCCCGCCGCAGCCATTCTCAGCGGACCAAAGACAAAGGGTATCGCCACTAAAATCATGAGCCCCGTATTTAAGGGCATAAGAAGCTTGTCCCAAAAGCTTAACTCATATCTGAGAGAATTTTGCTTTTTCCGTTTTAAGACCTCAATGTACTGATAGAGCTCGGAAGGGGCCAATGAGGAAGCAGGAAGTGTCAACAACCGCACTTCTTTCTGTTTGAGTGGAGAATTCCATTCCAAACTCACCAGATGCTCTTGAGAAACATTAAACCCGTGAATGACCTGTTTTTGAATATTTTTCAGAGTCCACTTCTGAGGATTCACAATATCCGCCTCTTGGGCATGCATGTAGGTAGTCATTTGTCCCTCATCATTGAATTCAAAAATATCGATTCCCTGGGGAATCTCTCCATAGCGTATCTCATGAATTCTGACAAAACGCCTCCCCTCCCGAAACCAAAACCCCTGCTTTCCTTTATACGCCCCTGAATCCGACAGAGCCATCGATCGCTTTAAATAGGCTTCCTGGTCCAGAGGAGGAGTTATAGCCTCTTCTAAGAACCCCACAACCAAAATAAACCAGGCCCCAACCTTTATGACCGACCACGCAATTTGATAGGGAGAAATCCCACCGGCTTGCATCGCGACGAGTTCCCGGCCATTGGCGAGACCACCTAAGGCCATGATACTTCCCAACAGCGCCACAAATGGGGCCAAAAATACGAATCGACTTGGCAGGGTCAGCACCAAAAACTCACTGGCACTCCAAAAGGTATAGCGACCTTTACCCACCTCATCCAGTTCATCAACAAATACGATGAGACTGAACACCGCCAAAAAAATCGCCAGCACGGGAAGATATCCTTTCAGTAAACTGAGCGCCAGATACCGATTGAGAATTTTCATGAGGATATTGAGGAACCCGTGGTTTACGTAAGGCCTTAAATGTTCCTGTTCAGAAAAGCTGAGAATCTTCCGGTCGAAGGAACTCAAGACTCTTAGGACGTGACTTTTGTGAAACGCGCTGGTGTCAATAAATATGCCAGTAAGGTTCCTAACGCAAAAACAATCCACCAAAGACCGGGAATAACAGGAAGCGTTCCTTGTTCCACAAGGGTCTTCACCATCAACCCTGTAAAGTAATACACGGAAAAAATAATCGTGGCTGTAAAAATTTTTGCATATTTTCCCTGTCTTGGAGAAGCGCGACTCAAGGGCACACCTAAAAGTCCCATGAGAATAGCCGAAAAAGGGGTTGAAAACCTCCATTGAAGTTCTGCGATATCCTTGCGAGAATCAGATTTTAATAAATTTTGCGTGGATTCAGCTTTCCGTTTATACTCTGCTTCAAGCTCCTGAGGGTAGATCGCTAACCGTGAAAAACCAGAAATGTGCTTGATCTCCCCCTCCCTTGTCAGTTTATATTCGAACCCGTCAAAAAGCACCGGAACAGAGATACCGCTTTGGGGATCCATATACTCTTGAGCTTCCTTGGCCGAAAAGACCTGTATATCATCCCCATGTTCACTTTGAACAAACACCCCACTTAATTTTTGGTGGCGTGGATCGATATCCTCCGCAAAAAATACCAGGGAACCATTGCGTCGTTCATAAAAATGCCCGGCATCCAAATTGCTGATAAGAAATCCAGCCTCTCCTTCAGCTTTTAATCGATAACTTTGCTCATAAGCCAAGGGACGGAGATACAAGGAAAATATGCTGACCAGCACAGCCACCAAACTGGAAAGGGCAAAAACCGTCAGAAGAATCCGATACGGATTGACACCACACGCCATAAAGGCTTTCATTTCAGAATCGGCATACAAACGACCAAACCCTAAGATAACCCCCAAATACAACGAAATAGGAATTAAGACTTCAAGGGCAATTCCCACTTTTAAGGCAATTAACGTGAGAATCATATTCACGGGCAACAACGCATTGACGCCTTTGGATAACAACGTGACCCAACTATATCCGGCAAACAAGGCCACCAAAAGCCCACAGATCACAATTGATGGCTTCAGTACCTCTCGGACGAGATATCCGACTAACATCCGACAAACCTCAACACAACGTTATTCATTGGGCATCCCAGGATAGGAGATTTCATACGATGAAAGCCGTGATCTTGAGTGCGGGGCAAGGGAAACGGTTGCTGCCGTTAACCACCGACCAGCCCAAATGCACCGTTTCCATTAATGGGCGTTCCATTTTGGAGTGGCAAGTTCAGGAATTGATCCGGTTCGGGATGGATTCAATTCACGTCGTCGTCGGCTTTGGAGCTGATAAAGTCGAAGCCTTATTGGCCGATCAAGTGGGGGCAAGTTCCATTCATACTATTTATAATCCATTTTTTGCCCTGGCCGATAACCTCATAAGTTGTTGGGTTGCGCGGAACGAAATGACCCAGGATTTTGTGCTAATTAATGGCGACACGTTATTTGAATCAGCGGTCCTGGAAGGTCTGCTGCAAGCGCCCTCCGCTCCGATCACCCTGGTGACCGATGAAAAACCCCGCTACGATGCGGACGACATGAAGGTAATCCTACGTGGCACACAATTAATTCGCATCGGCAAAACGCTCCCGATCGAGCAGGTCAACGGGGAGTCCATCGGCATGATTCGATTTCAAGACCAGGGGCATCGGTTATTTTGTTCAACGATGGACCAACGCATTCGAAAACCGGAGGCGCTCAAGCAATGGTATTTATCACTCATTGACGAATTAGCCCAACAAGGTCACGTGTCGACCTTTTCCATTAAGGGATTGATTTGGGCCGAGATCGACAATCCTTCCGATTTAGAACAGGCTGAGCGCCTGTTGAAAATTTATCAACCTTTCAGTGTTTCTCCATCGATTTCTCACGGTGGCTGATTTTCGAGGAACAGGCCTGTCTCAACTCATGAAATACGCGCTCACCGTCAATCGGTTTTCATGCTATCTTATACTTTTCGGCGTTCCTCAAGGATTTTTTCCGCTAAGGCAAGGTCTGCAGGAGTATCCACATCAATAGCGGCTTCAGGAAACGGAAGCAGGATTTCTTTCACGTGAAGATCGAGACGCCGACCGAGCCGATCCAGTGCATCTGAAAGGGACAACCAGCCAAGCACATAGCGGACCATGACCAGCCCCCCAAGGGTTCGAATCAAGCGAAGAGGATGCTTTCGCTCCCGCTCAATGTGACTCCAAAACTCCACCATTCGCTCGGCCTTTGGCGTAAAGAGGACAAATAAATTGCACCCACAAAACCGTTCGCCCCTAAACCGGGTGATTGTTCGTTTGGATTGGGGATACGATGCAACGACCAATGAATACGGCACGAGCCCCACAGCGACATCCGCCCTCAATTGCCTCGCCGCGCAAAGAAAATAATCAACCATCTCGGCAGTCAATAAAGCATGATCAGCAGTCGTGATCAAAATGGGAAATTCCCGGGGATGCTCGTGTAAAAACCTCCCAACGCTCAAACTCGGGCCTTGTTGAGGTTCGACCCATTGGACCTTTCCCGACTCAATCAACGTCCCAAGGAAAGGATTGCCTTGAACTGTTTCCCACGAAGGTCCGCATAAAATCCGCTTTCCCACCGTGTGTGACTTTTCTAAAGTCTGTAATACACGGGAGATCATGGGTTCCCCACCCACATGTGCCAATACCTTATTGGACACCCCTGCCATCCGGGCAACCGGATCTCCATCCGTTCTGGCCCCAGCCAACACCAGAGCCGTGACGGGTGGGTGCTCAAGACCCATAAAGACTCATAGATAAGACACCTGTGATCATTGGAGGTTTTTTTGATAGATTCGATACGTCTTATACGGTTCGGCTCCGAGGGATTCAAGGATGTGACGCATGCGTTTATTATCTTCCAAAATCCATGACATTTCGACCTGCTGAATATTTTTACGAAGTCCTGCCTCCCTCACAGCCTCAATCAAGCCATAGGCCATCGCCGCACCCATCGGACTGGATTGGAATCGTTTGCGAACCCCCATTAAGGCGACCCGCCCCGATCGGGGATAGGAAACTTTCAGCCGCCATAGGATCTTCAACCACCCCCATGGGAAAAGACGCCCATTCAGATCCTGGATGACCTCATGAATATTGGGAAAGGCTACCAACATCGCGGTGGGCTCTCCGTCTATTTCAGCGATCTGCACAAAATCATCTTCTACCAAAAGTTTGAGCTGTTGTCCGATCTCGGAAAATTCTGCACCGGTAAACGGAAGAAATCCCCAATTTTCCGACCATGCCTCTTCGTAAATATCCTGGATAATAGCCAAATCCTCCTTCAGGTGCTTCCGCCGCAATGGACGAATGTGCATAGAAGTTTTAGCTTTTTTGAGAAACAAGGACACCCCCGGGGGAAAGGTAAAATGAATGCCAATCCGATAGGCAAGAAGATCTTGAGCCTTTTTATAGGCATTGCGTTCAACCCACTCTGAGTAGTAAGGCCTGGCGTGTCCCATCATAATCATGGGTGGAGAATCAAATCCATCTACCAACAGACCACATTCTTGATTGATCGACAAATTAAATGGCCCTCGAACGTTCGTCATCCCTTGAGCCTGTAGCCACTCTTCCGCAGTCTGAAATAGGGTGTGAAAGACACCGGCATCATCTTCCGCTTCAAGTAACCCAAAAAACCCGGTCTGATCCTTGTACCGGCTCAAATGCAAATCATCGATTTGGGCACTGATCCGACCAACTGGCTCTTGCCCTCGGTAGGCAATCCAGCATTGCCACCGGGCATGCTGAAAATAGGGATTCTTAGGGGAAAAGGTATGGAGCCGTTCAACGAGTAAAGGGGGAATCCAATAGGGATCTGAGTGGTACAGCTTCCAGGGAAGGTGAATAAATTCTTTGAGGGTGGCACGGTCACTGACCGGTTCAACCCGAATCAAAACGCCTTTCCCCGCCCATCCTCACACACTCCGGGAGTGCGGACTCGTAAGGCGCAATGAAAGTCACCGTTCTCGACCACCATTTGCCTCCTAGGGTTAGTGCTTCTGTTCGGATAACTGAGCCACCCAGGGATAGTGGAATCGTTCCTGGTTTGCATAGCCCAAATTGGAAACGGTTTGACTGAAAGGCACATCCTCGGAACTCCCATACAAACTGCCGAATATCCGGTCACAGAACATACTCGTGATGCCGAAGTTTCCCTGTTCATTATGAAAATGATGCAGCAAATGGTGGCGCTTGATCTGCCGTAAAAATTTATTTTTGGGAGCCACGCGCAAATGTTGCATACAATGACATAATTCGTACACCATAAAGCACGCCAGCCCAGTAGCAAACGAAAGAGCTACCCCTGACCAACCAGCGATGCTCATACCAATCGGTAAGGTAGCAATGACAATGGTTGGAAGGGTTGTGGACAACGCCCCAAATAAGACCCGCAGGTCATTCGGATCCTGGTGATGATCGTAATGAATTCGTTTCCACAGGGCGGCCGTCCAAGGTGATCGATACAGATACCGTCCATGCAAAATAAATCGATGGACCCCATATTCCACAAAGGGATAGGCAATGAGAGTCCCCAGAACGCTCAACCCCAGGAGCATTGGAGAAGCCGGATCACTACGGTAGATGATCATCCCCAAAATACTACTTCCCATGAACAACAAGAAATACACCTGTATGCCGGGATAAGAAACATAGGCCCAGAGGAGATCCTGAAAGGACATTCGATCAAGATGATACTTCTGTTGGTACCACTGACTTTGTAACATACAGTATCCTACCCTCTGTTCAATTGGATGCAACTACCGTCTGCAGGTGCTCACTTATTTGAAAGGCTGTCGATTGATTATAAGAACCTTTAAGACTCGCCTCAAGGTTACCCATCCTTATTGACCAAAGTTAGTGAACAAAAGGAGAGGCCATGAATGCCACCTTGCAAAAGTTCGGATACCCTGCCACCCTCATCAAAGAATATCAAAAATGGGTCGTGGTCCTACGACCACAGCAAGTGACGCTCGGGTCCCTTGTATTAATTTGCCAAGATGTCGCCAGCGCGTTTTCCCAGATAAGCCCTGAGGCTTTTGAGGAACTCCCTTATGCTATTCGGGAAATCGAGGCAAGTGTATCAGAAGCCTTTTCATATGAAAAAATAAATTATCTCATGCTGATGATGGTCGATCCTGATGTCCATTTCCATGTAATCCCTCGCTATGGAATGGAGCACACGTTCTCCCTTCAGCAATTTTTTGACCATGGATGGCCTGGTCCACCCCTCCTTAAAAATCCCAATGAAACATCTCAAGATATGAACAAGGAAATTGCGACTCACCTCAAAAAAAACTGGGTTCATAAAACCGAATAACAGTAATAGTACTTATAAAATAATGCCGTTGCCTGTTGCTAAATAGACTCCATTTGATGTTTTTTTGCTACAATGGAAATTGAAGGCGAAATAATGCCATCAATTTCCCTTAATTCGTAATAGCTTATTGAGTAAATATAATGGCATCACAATTGCTTACTAAACAAGATGCTTTATATTAACTTATTGAAAACACGACTGCCTAAATTCCAGAGACAGAATGAACGCCACTACAACTAATCACCAGCTTAGACTCAGACATGGGAATTTCCCTACACTTTCAGAGGCCCTTGATTATGCGGCTTCAGGGGAAACAGGGTGTAATTTTTATTCAGGGAGAGGCAAATTAACCCATGTGGTTACATATGCTGCCCTGCAAAAACAGGCTCAAGATTTGGCCAGAAGACTGAATGGTCTTGGCTTGCCACGTGGAGCGCGGGTTGCCTTAATCGCAGATACTACACCAGATTTCATTCGGTTTTTCTTCGCCTGTCAGTATGCAGGCCTGATTCCTGTCCCCCTCCCAATTTCTTTGCATTTAGGGGGACATCAGGCATACGTTACCCAGCTTAGACGTCTGATCCAAAACTGCCGTGTTTCTATCGCAATGTCCCCTGAAGGCTTTTTACCGTTTTTGGAAGAAGCATCGGCTGGCCTGGACCTGGCACTCATTGGAGATCCTGCAACCTTTGCCGCATTGAAAGAAGCAGATGGCCCGCTCAGTCCACTGGAGCCACATGAACTAGCCTATATTCAATACACCTCTGGCAGTACGCGTTGGCCTAGAGGGGTCGAGGTTACTCAGTCGGCTGTGATGACAAATTTATCCGGGATCATCCAGCATGGCTTACAGGTCAGACCAGGTGACCGTTGCGTCTCATGGCTTCCCTTCTACCATGATATGGGACTGGTCGGATTTGTCCTTGGCCCTTTAGCCTCCCAACTTTCCGTTGATTATTTGAGCACACGCGATTTTGCCATGCGTCCCCGCCAATGGCTGAATTTGATGACAAGGAGTCAGGCGACCATTTCATTCAGCCCTTCCTTTGGATATGAACTCTGCGTTCGAAGGCTTGGCGAAGACTCCAATGAACGCTATGATCTCAGTTCCTGGCGGATAGCCGGGGTTGGAGCAGAAACGATTCGTGCCGATAGTCTCTGGCGATTTGCCCAAACCCTGAATACAAGCGGGTTTAAGCCTGAAGCCTTCCTGGCATGCTATGGGATGGCTGAATGTTCTTTGGCCATCAGCTTTGCCCCCATTCATAAAGGGCTCGAAGTTGATCTGGTTGATGGGGAGAGGCTCTCCAATAACAAGCAGGCAATTCCTTTCGTTCCATCTTTTTCTGACGACGACCTGGCTCGATGCAGCAAATTTGTGAATTGCGGGGTTCCTCTACCTGGTTATGAAGTCCAAATACGAAATATGAGTGGAGATGTCGTTGAAGAACGAGAGAGCGGGACTATTTTTGTACGTGGTGCAAGCATTATGTCCGGTTATTTTGAAGATCCGGCCTTGACCATGGAGGTGCTTTCAGCCGATGGATGGCTCAATACGGGCGACATTGGCTATTGGGTCGAAAACAGTCTGGTGATTATTGGCCGGTCCAAAGATATGATTATCATTAATGGACGAAATATCTGGCCTCAGGACCTGGAATTTCTGGCAGAGCAACAACCGGAAGTTCGGCCTGGCGATTCATCCGCTTTTTCCGTTTCCGGACCCGATGGCAATGAAATAGCCATTCTGATCGTTCAATGTCGCGAGACGGACATCCAAAAGCGGGAGGACTTGGTCAACCGCTTACGTTCCCTCGCACACAAAGAGTTGTCCATTCCTTGCTATATTGAACTCATTCCACCCAGAACTCTCCCTCGTACGTCATCTGGAAAATTATCCCGCTCTCGTGCCAAATCTGACTTTCTGTCCCGTATACAATGGGAAGAGTTAGTTCCAATGATGTCCACCATAGCTAGGTCTGCATAAGACCAGCCAATTCTTCCTCAAGCTTCCTCCCACTGTCTATGCGCACTACCGTTGCCCTGACCGGGGCTTCCGGTTTCATTGGTGGAGTCATTGCGCGACATTTCAGCCAAGCCGGGTGGCATGTACGTGGCCTGGTTCGAACCACACGCCAGGCTCAAGAACTGCAAGATCTTGGAATTGAACCCGTCCAAGGCAATTTAGAAAGCCCTGCCAGCCTTCTCGCCCTGGTCAGAGACTGCGGTGGGGTCATCCACTGCGCCGCCGCCATTCGAGGGATTCGTCGAGAGGATTTCCATAAGACCAATGTGATCGGGGTATCTAATATTATCAAGGCATGTCTTGCTCAATCGCCTCTTCCACGGTTTGTTCTTTTGTCTTCTCTAGCCGCTCGTGAGCCGTCCCTTTCGCCTTACGCGTGGAGTAAACATGAAGGTGAATCGGTGTTAGCATGTGAGGCCGGTGCAATTGAGTGGGCTATTTTTCGTCCACCCGCAGTGTATGGGCCCAAGGACCGCACGATTCTTCCTCTTTTTAAATTGTTACGCAAAGGGATTGGGATACAACTCGGCCCTTCTCATGCCAAATTTTCCTTAATTCATGTCGACGATCTCGCAAAAGCCGTCATTCTTTGGCTGAAAAACGGAGGGCCGCCCTTTCATACATTTGAGATCGACGATGGATTCCCGGGGGGATATTCCTGGGGCGAGGTCTTTCGTCTTTCGAATCCTCACCTACATTTTTGCTTGCGCATTCCACCGGTCATGTTGAAAATACTCGGAAAAAGCAATGAAACCTTTTCACATCTATTTGGGTATGTACCGATTTTCACTGGTGGGAAGGTTGCTGAGCTCCTTCACCCCAATTGGGTCTGTGACAACTCCCACGTCACACAGACATTAGGCTGGACACCTCAAATTTCCCTCAATGAAGGCTTGCGCCGCTTGTTTACATCGGATACGCTCACGCCATCTCAAAAAAATTGAAAAACGGCCGGTCTTTTCCTCTCTAAAACGGGGCTATGTTATCATTTATAATGATGAGTTATTCTGACATCCTCCCTCAACTGTTCGACACACTCAAGCCTTTTACCAAAGAAGGCTTTCGGTTAAAAGAAAAAACCGAGCTGGTCGCTGAACTGGGACTGGATTCCCTGCAAGTCATGCAGGTCCTATTAAAAATCGAAGATCAATTTGATATTTCCATCCCTCTGAATAACCTTCCCAATATCCGAACCGTCCAGGACTTAGGTCAAGAGATTGAAAAGTTACTGAAAGGGTAATCATGTCCCTATTTGACAAATTTCTTCCTATTCAAGAAGCCCGAAACAGCTTACTGAAAAGTGGGGTGAATCCTTTTCACGTGACGGTCGAAAATATTCTTTCTCCAACAGAAGCCATCATGAAAGGCCGCACAACCATCCTCGTTGGCACAAACAACTACTTAGGCTTGACCTTTCACCCCGACTGCATCAAGGCTGGACAGGAGGCCCTTGCCCGGGAAGGGACCGGAACAACAGGATCGAGGATGGCTAATGGATCCTTTTCAAGCCATGTGGAGTTAGAGAAAGCCATTGCCGGTTTCTATGGAGCCCCCTATGCGATCGTCTTTTCCACGGGCTACCAAGCCAACCTTGGGGTTCTTTCTTCTCTTGCAGGACCTGGGGATACTATTTTAATTGATGGGGATTCCCATGCCAGCATTTATGACGGATGCCGGCTGGGAGGCGCAGAAATCATCAGGTTTAAACATAATGACGTGGCAGATTTGGAAAAACGGCTCCGCCGATTGGGTCCCCGAAGCCGCCGGACCTTAATTGTCGTTGAAGGCATTTATAGCATGCTGGGAGATCGAGCCCCGCTGGCCGAGATCGTGGAAGTCAAGAAGAAATATGGAGCGACCCTGGTCGTTGACGAAGCGCATTCGTTGGGCGTGCTCGGACAACATGGCCGTGGCTTGGCCGAGGAAACAGGGGTTGAACAAGACGTCGATTGCATCGTCGGGACATTCAGCAAAAGTTTAGGCTCCACTGGAGGGTTCGGAATAAGTTTTCATCCGGAATTCGAATTCATACGATACACCAGTCGTCCATATATTTTCACGGCGTCTTCTTGTCCATCTGTTATCGCGACGACAAAAGCGGCCATTCAAATCATTCAGGATCATCCGGAACTTCGTCGCCGGCTTTGGACCAATGCTCATCAATTGTATGATGGGTTACTGCAGAGTGGGTATACACTTGGGGCAGAGGTCGGGCCTATTATAGCCGCCATGATCCCCACCAAAGAACTGGCCCTGTCCATGTGGCAAGAACTGTTGGAAAATGGCATTTATGTCAACCTCATGATTCCTCCTGCCACCCCAAACGGCGAATGTCTCCTTCGATGCAGTGTCAGCGCAGCCCATACCGAGAAGCAAATAAAAAAAATAATTTCTGCATTTTCAACACTGCCTGTTGCAACTCAAAACCTCACTCATCCCTCTCATGTACAACCAGAGGCAATCATTAATTAAAAAATGCTGGCGTTTCGATTACGTATTAAACCCAGCATTTTGACATTTCCCCAAAAAATCCAATGCCACGCTACCGATCTAGACCCAAAGGCATCCGGGCCATCCCCGAAAAAATAGTTTTGGAGGTCAGAGAAGGGATGGCCTCATCCGGAAAACCCCCCGTACGAATTTTCATTGGGAGTGAAGCGGCCCAATACCGGGCTGAACGCATCCTGGTCTGGTCGATTGAACAGGTTCGTGATCCAAGCCGGGTATATGAAATTTTCCTCATGAAGGAATTAGAAGGATTCGATCGAGGACGGTGGCTAACGGGATTCACTAATTATCGCTTTGCGATTCCGGCATTTCAGGCCAGACCGGACGAGCGATCTATAACGATGTGGACCAAATTTACCTGACTGACCCGGGAGAATTATTTGATCACGAGTTGCATGAGCACGGCTTTCTCACCATTGCTCCGAATGATACTTCCGTAATGGTCATGGATTGCAAAAAAATGGCCACAACCTGGACCCTTGAGGCGGCCAAATTCGAGAAAAAAAATACGCTGGTACAACGGGCTGTGGACGTACCAGATCTCTGGGGTCAATTGGAGCCAGAATGGAATGCCCGGGACGAAGAATATCGGGCAGGACAATCTAAACTCCTCCATTATACGGCTCTCCATACACAACCTTGGCAGCCCTTCCCTCAGAAATTTGTATACCAGAAAAGCCCCGAAGGCGATGTTTGGTTTAACTTGGAACGCAGTGCAAATGAACGAGGATTCCTTCTATTCTCTCAGTCCCGTCCTTCCTCACGATTTACTGGATTCGCCAAACAGGCAAGAGATCCCCAGGCCATTTACACTACACCGTCCACGATCCAAGATGTCGAGACAGTGCATGACCTTGAAGAAACGATGCAAACCCTCAAGGCCAAGACTCTTCTGTATTGCTACTTTGGGGGACTTTCCGAACGTTTCCCCGAACACGTTCGGTCTACCGGCCTTTCCCCATCAACCATGACGGCTTTGGACTTTTGTCATCAAGATTCTGGTTCTCTACCCTCCCAGCGATTCGATATTGTCCTATCACCCGGAGGACTTCATCTCGTCCCGGACGAAGATATTCCGTGGGTCATCGAAGAAATGTTTCATCGTGCAAACAAGATGGTCTATGTGGCGATAGAAAATACCAATCGCGACCAATCCATTTCTCCTGAACTCGGGTTGAAAGGAGATTTTAACTGGTGGATGAGTCAGTTTGAATCCATCAGCGCCCGCTATCCAGCTATTCACTGGAGGTTTGTGTTCCACACACAAACCTCTAAAGGGATTTCACAGAAGCTTATCCGTTGTGGAGGCCATTGGATTGGCCATCCGCCCCGAATCTGGATACTCTCAGACGGCAAAGTTGGGCATACCACTCAATCAGAAGTACTCGCGAAGTCGTTGGGATGGCCTTATGAAATTAAACAGTTGCGATTTTACGGGTGGCATAAAATCCAAAAACTACTGTGGGGACTGTTCCCCCCAAATATTATAGGCTTAAATCGAGTTCGCTCTTCTCCCCTTTGTTCTCCCTGGCCTGACCTCGTGATTTCTACAGGGTGGCGACCGGCACCAATTGCCAGATGGATTCGTGAACAAAGTCAGGAGAGAACGCGTATCATTCAATTGGGGCGAAAAGGAGGAGGGCCTGCTGACCTATTTGATGTCGTGATAACGCCAACCTATTACGGCTTTCCGCCGCATCCTCACCGGATTGAGACACTCGCCCCGTTGAACGGATTATCCCATGAAAGCTTAGAGAAAGTCAGGCAGCGTTGGCCTGATCTTTTCGGCAACGCCCCACATCCTCGCATAGTCTTTGTCGTAGGAGGGTCTACCGCACGATTCAAATTTACCCCAGAGATGGCTCGCGGGATTGGAAGCCAACTCAAAGACTTAGCCGAAAAGTGCCATGGGAAAATCTTTGCAGTCACGTCTCCCCGAACGGGCAAAGACCTGAGTCACGCTCTTGAATCAACCTTGGCACCTGATCATTTTGTTCATAAATGGCAGCCAAATCAATCTGACAATCCCTATTTCGCCTACCTGGCCGGCGCAGACGTGATTATCGTCACGGGAGAAAGCGAATCGATGTTGGCGGAGGCCGTCTCCTTGGGCAAACCGGTGTATATTGTCCCCCTTCCGGAACATTCACCAACATGGAGGGTGCGGCTCAATGAAGGGATAGTGCAATTAGCCCACTCCCGGCCATTAAATAAACGCGGGACCGTTCGTCCCCAACAAGGAATCGAACGGATTTGCGCCCGCCTGATCCGGACCGGGTTGATTCAGCCTCGTCGCGATCTCCATAAGTTTCACGAATCACTGATCAACAAAGGCATCGCCCGTCCATTCGGGGAGCCCATTGAGAATGGAAAACGCCCGCACTTAAACGAAAGCGAGACCGTCGCCCAAAAAGTCAAAGCCACCCTGGGAATTTTTGATCAACGCTGAAAATCCACCGCGATCTTTTCCTGAGATTTCTATATTGGCTATCATGCCCAAACCTCGACACCGTCTGATCATTCCTGTTGAAATCTTCAATAGAGAATTTGATGCGAAAGTCTTGCTTTCCTGTTTCGCCGCAGAGCGTGGATTTTCCGTTATTCTCGGGGCCAAGCGGGAAATTAACCTTAATCTAGCTTCTTTCCCAAAATCTATTTACCTCCCTATCAATCTTCACAACCGAAATCACATTACAGCCCAACTACTCGCCCGTTTAGGCCATACCCTTGTGGGAGCAGACGAGGAAGCGATCGTCTATTGTTCTCCTGAAGTGTATGTGAAAGAAAAATTGGGAACTGTAGTCTTTCCTCAACCTAAATTATTCCTGGCTTGGGGACCTGAAAATGCCAGAATCTGGAAAATGCAAAAGAATTACAATGGGATGCCCATCCATATAACAGGAAATCCACGCGTGGACTTGCTACGGCCGGAACTACGCCCCTATTGGACAAGCCAGGTCGAGTCCATCCATGAAAAATTCGGCAAGATCATTCTGATTAATACGAACTTCGGCAAACTCAATAACTTTCGACCCGACAAAGGCGATGAAAAAAAGGCGCTGGACCGGGCGACGGTCTCGCCATCGGACGTGGACGAATTCGATCTTGGAATGGCCCGGCACCGTCTGACCCTATTCCAGCACTTCCAGGAAATGGTGGGTCAAATGGCCGCAGCCTTTCCCGCTCATACCATCCTGATCCGTCCCCATCCATCTGAAAGCCACGAAACATGGAGGCTGGCCGCAAACGGACATGCCAATGTCCATGTGCAGATAGAAGGGCATGTAATTCCCTGGCTCTTGGCAGCCGATGCCATCATTCACAACAGCTGCACCACCGGTCTGGAAGGATATGTCCTGAAGCGTCCGGTTTTTTCATATGAACCGATCAGTTCCGACTGTTTTGACAAGCACCTGCCAAATGCCGTCAGCCGACGGGCAACCTCCTCCCGGGAATTAATTGATCTTATTCACATGTCACTTTCATCGGGCAAATTTGCAAAGGATAATGGTACTGAAGCCAAAATCCGGTTAATTGAACAATATCTCGCCTCCCTTCAGGGGCCGTTTGCGTCAGAAAATATCGTGAATACACTAAAAGCATTCGATGATGCTTTTCCACAACCCACTCCGAATTGGGGAAGGGTAATTGTGGCAAAATCTCATGCCTTTGGCAGAAAATTACGACGTGAATTCAATGCGCAATTTCGCATGGGGAATCAAAACCGGTCGCAACGGTATAATTACCTTAATCACATTTTTCCTGAAATCACTCTGGCGCACATCGAGGAACGCATAGTGCGATTCCAAGATGTGTTAAAAAGGTTTCAACACACACGAGTCAAGCCCCTGCGCAACAATATTTTTGAAGTTTTTCCTGATTAACTACTCAAGAATAAAGAATGTTCACCATCGCAATCATGCGGATATGGAAATCCACCCACATACCGGAACTGATGAACACTCTAAGGAGGGTCCATGTATAACGTGAAAATTTTTGGAGCCGGGTCCATCGGCAATCACCTGGCCCATGCATCCCGTTCCCTGGGATGGAACGTCACCATATGCGATGTGGACCAAGGGGCGTTGGATCGAACCAAACAAACCATTTATCCTACCCGTTATGGAAAATGGGATGAGGCCATCAAGCTTTCCCTGGTCAAAACGGCTCCGCGAGGAGAGTTCGATCTTATTGTCGTTGGAACTCCTCCGGACTCCCACCTTCCTCTGGCCTTCGCAGCTCTTGAGGAAAAGCCCAAAGCCATTCTCGTGGAAAAACCCCTCTGTCCTCCGAACTTGGAACAGGCCCAAACATTACAAAATATGGTAACCGAGTCTGGGACATTGGCCTTCGTAGGATATGACCACGTCGTGGGAAAGGCCGCACAGGAAACCCTCCGCGCCGGCCGCCAATTATCGACCATTGAAACCATCGACGTGGAATTTCGGGAACATTGGGGCGGCATCTTCGCGGCCCATCCATGGTTGCAGGGTCCACAAGACAGTTATTTGGGGTCTTGGAAACGGGGAGGAGGGGCCAGCGGGGAACATTCCCATGCCATCAACTTGTGGCAATTTTTGAGTGGAGGACTGGGCAAGGGCAGGATCACCGAAGTGTCCGCGACGCTGGATTATGTCCAGACAGATATGGTGGAGTACGATAAACTCTGCTTGCTCAGCCTGACAACCGAGACAGGGTTAATCGGGCGGGTGGTGCAAGACGTCATCACCTCCCCTTCCCGAAAATGGGCAAGGATTCAAGGAAGTGACGGGTTTGCGGAACTCACGATCGGACATCAACCGGGGGTCGATAGAGTCGAATGGAAAACCAGCAAGGATGCCAGCCAACTCCGCACCATTCAAAAAACGCGCCCCGATGATTTTATCTGGGAATTGCAGCATATCGAGTCCGTGATGACAGGCAAAGAAAAAGATTCCGTTCTCGCCTTAGACCGAGGCCTGGAAACCATGTTGGTGGTTGCCGCCGCGCACCTCTCGTCAGCCAAGAAACGAACCGTACGCATCGATTATCGGAAAGGCTATACACCACAGGCACTGGAAATCCTGTAGATCTTCAGAGGAAGGGTACAATCATGATAGACCAAGATTTCGATTTCCATGATTTATTTATATTGGATCTGGCCAACAACCACCAGGGAAGCGTAGAACACGGCCTGAGAATCATCCAATCAATGGCCGAAGTGGTCAAACACCGGCAAGTCCGGGCTGCGATTAAATTCCAATTCCGCCAGCTCGACACCTTTATCCATCCCAGTCATCAATCGAACAGCGAACTCAAATACATCCAACGATTTCAATCCACCCGATTGGACCAGGCTCAATTTCAAACATTTCTCAATGAAGTATGGGCCAAAGGGCTGTTAGCGATGTGCACCCCTTTCGATGAAGAGTCTGTCAATATTGCGGTCGACATGGGTTTTAATGTGTTGAAGGTCGCCAGTTGCTCAGCCAAGGATTGGCCGCTTCTGGAAGAAATTGCCGGCGCCGGGCCGCCGGTGGTGTGCTCAACCGGAGGCCTGACATTGGAAGACATCGACAATGTGGTAAGTTTCTTCCAACATCGCGCCGTGCAATTTGCATTAATGCATTGCGTGTCTGTGTACCCGACTCCTGACCCGTTGATGACCTTGAATCAAATACAAGTGTTGCGCAACCGGTATCCCAATATTCCCATCGGCTGGTCCACGCATGAAAACCCCGGAGACACGGTTCCCGTTCAACTTGCTGTGGCCCTTGGAGCCCGGCTTTTCGAACGGCACATCGGACTGGAAACCGAATCCATCAAATTGAATGCCTACTCCTCCACAGCACAGCAAGTGGACACCTGGCTGGAAGCCTATAATCGGGCAAAAGTCTTATGTGGCCCCAAAACTCGACCACCGGCCTCCGAAGTGGAACAGGCCTCCCTGGATGGCCTTCGACGGGGGGTCTATGCCAAACGGCTCATTAAAAAAGGCCGGGAACTCACACGGGACCTTGTGTATTTTGCCATGCCCTACGTCGAAGGGCAGATGGAAAGCGGTGCATGGAAAGAGGGCTATACGTCCGTCCAGGACATGACGCCGGATCAACCGGTCATGCGGGACGCTGTCGAGATCACGGTCAATCAAGGTCTCGTGACCCTTAAACAAGCGATTCACGAAGTCAAAGCCTTGCTCAACGAAGCCAACATTCAATTAGGCAGTGAGTTTAAAGTCGAATATTCGCACCATTACGGACTCGAAAATTTTCGACAAACCGGCGCGGTCCTTATCGAATGCATCAATCGGGAGTATTGCAAAAAACTCGTCATCCAATTGCCGGGGCAGCGTCATCCTTCGCATTATCATGCGAGGAAGGAGGAAACGTTTCAAATACTCTATGGCATTCTCCACGTCAACATCGACGGATACCCCCGCATTTTACATCCCGGCGAAACCATTCTTATCCTGCCTGGAGTATGGCATTCCTTTTGGACCGACACCGGGGTTGTGTTTGAAGAAGTTTCCACCACTCACTACAACAACGACTCCTTCTATGCCGACAAACGAATCAATAAACTGCAACGATCGGAACGGAAAACGATAGTCGACCATTGGGGACGTTTTCAAATTGCCCAACAGCCATCATCGGAGAAGGCTCCCGAAGTGCCTTTGCCCGATCCTCATGCGCAATGATTGCTTGCGTCGCATTCGATTTTGACGGAACACTGGTTGATTCCAACCGGGTGAAGGTTCAGTCCTTTTACGAGATTGTCGAGGATTATGATCCCAGCGGGCGTACTGTCACGGAAGTCCTTCAACGGTGCTCCAATGAGGATCGATACGGCATCACCCGTGCACTTGCCCGCGAGTTCATAGCCAAAGGGTTGACGCCTCCACAACCCGGCGCGGAGATTCTTGGGGCACAATGGGCCGAGACCTATACAGCCGCCTGCGAAAAAGCTATTGTCAGATGCCCGGAAGTACCTGGGGCCTCAGACAATCCTGCCATGGCTTTCGAGTGAAGGGATTCCCTTATACCTCAACTCCAGAACGCCGACCAAAGCCCTGAATCGCCTTGTGACATTACGACACCTCACGCACTATTTCTCCGGGATATACGGAGCCTCCGCAAGTAAACTGGAAAATTTACGGCACATCCAAGAGCTGGCTCAGGCAAAACCGGATGAGATACTCTTTGTCGGAGACAGTGAGGATGACCGGGAGGCTGCCGCTGAATTGGGCTGCCACTTTGCCGGAGTCATACTGGGTAAGAACAGCCGATTCAGGCAAATCCCCTCACTCCATGTTACCAATCTGGAGGAACTTAGAGAGATCGTGGAAAATCTTCAGGAGAAGCTAAATGTCCATTTCACAAACCATTGAACACCTTCACGCACCGTTCAATCGGGAATCGTTCACCCTCTCGCAACAGGACATGGACAATTCCAACAAAAATGATGTCTGTATCAATAATGCGGCCGACCGCTAAAAAGGCCCAATGATAGGGACACAACGAATCCTGGCTGTGTGTCCGGCACGGGGAGGCAGCAAAGGGATTCCCCTCAAGAACCTGGCTCCGTTCCTTGGTGTTCCACTCGTAACCAGGGTCGGACAGTTGGTTGGAGAGATACCTATCATCGACCGGGCTGTGGTCTCGACCGATCATCCTGAAATTGCCGAGATCGCAAAAAACTCCGGCCTGGATGCACCGTTCTTCAGGCCTCCTGACCTCTCAGGGGACCGAATATCAGACGCCCCGGTATTGATCCATGCGTTAGAAGAAATGGAGTATCTGGACCATGTACGATACGACATCGTGGTCATGCTCCAGCCGACATCCCCTCTTCGCCGGCCGGAGCACGTCATCCGGGCCATCGAGATGCTCGTGACCGGGCAGTGGGACGCCGTATGGACCGTGTCCGAAACGGATTCCAAGTCACACCCTCTCAAACAACTGACTCTTGACTCAGGTAAAATCGACTATTATGACCCTAACGGGAGCCAAATCATTGCGAGGCAACAACTCACCCCGGTCTATCACCGGAACGGAGTTGCTTACGTAATGACACGAAACTGTCTTCTACACGGAAGGAGCATCATGGGTAAACGAACTGGAGGACTCCTTCTCGATGAACACCTGGTCAGTATCGACACCATGTGGGACCTCAAGCTGGCGGAATTTACTTTTTCATCCCAACAACCTTCTTCCACCACCCCTTCACAAGGAACATAGAACCAAGTTCAGCCATTGAGCCGCGCATGGAAAAGAAAGGACATGGGAACCCCGCAAATAGAGGGACTGCAAGAAAGAAATGGTAAAGGTTGTAATATTCCGAACAAATTTGACCTATCCTGCCACCGCATCACCCAAAAGATTTCTTCCGTTGGAGGAAATGACAACAAGGGGAGATTTCATCACTTTCTACTGTTGATTTCGGTTTGAATGAGAAACCAATCGTCATGTTTTAAGAGCGATTCTCCATGAAGGAAACCCTGACAGCCTCCCGATCTCAACAACAGGCCAGACCGATCCGCACGGACGGATGCGACCTGTGTCATTCCGAGGAAGCCTTGCTCTTAGCTGAAGGGTCGGCGGGAAGATGCCCCCTCGCCATCTGCACACAATGCCGCCTCATCTATGCCTGGCCCCAACTTTCTGCAGCAGCGTTAGACAACTTTTATGAGGACACTTTTGCCAACGACCCCGGCTCCATCCAAAGAGCAGGCTCTGCTTTTCCACCGGATGACGATCGCGGGAAAGAGGAAGCCCTCGCGGAACACTGGGGCATCAAGATCATCAAACGTTTCATTGAACCCCGTGGGAAAAAAATTCTTGACTTGCGAGCTCGCACGGGTGCGATGACCTCCATCCTCCAGACAGACGGGGCGGAAGTCCTGGGTGTCGAACCCTTTCAGGCCAATGCCAATTACGCCAGACAGGTCAGGGGACTTTCCATTGTGCTGGATTTGCCGTTCTCACGTTTCCATCAATTTCCTCTGCCACCGGATGGCCAAGTGGATGTCGTCAATGTGCTCAACCACCATGTCCTGGCCCATGTCCTGTCACCCCGAAGACTCCTGGAACGCATCTTTGCCGTTCTCAAGCCGGGGGGTTACCTTTTCCTGGACGAAAAGGATGTTCTTCATCCGGTTCGGCACAAGAAACGTTCGGCACTCGATTCAGGGCCTGCCCATCAATTTCAACTGACCGTACATACGACCGCACGGTATATTCGCTCCACGGGGTTCGAATTGCTGGAGTGCGAACTGGATCCACACCGCAGCAGCGATTTTCGCCATATCAGAATTGTCGCACACAAACCTCAGCAAGGAGAACTCTCGCCCGGCTTCTCTCCGAAGATGGATGTAGGGGAAGGACCAAGCCTTCAGGCTATTTACCGTCGCCTGTGGTGGCTTGAGCGAACATGGCAGGTCCGGCTTGCCCGGATACGGTTGAAAAAAAAATCTCAGCGATGGCTGCAACGGTTAGGCTTGTAATGTCCGTCACAAAATCAATGCATGCCAGCATCCCTTTACCAGGAGGCGCCCCCTTAACCAATCGGCGTTTTTCCTCGCATTCTCTGTTTAGAAAACCAGGTCCACCCTCAGTTATTTCGAACCCTGTTCCGGGTCTTTCGGTGGAGGCTCGGAGAAATCCGTATTTCGAGCAAGGCGAGAAATCTTCCTCACAAATCCCGTCAAGCAAAATTTCTCCTTTCGGTCGAAATAAAACAATGGAAATCCTGGTCAGTAGGGTAATTCTTTTGATGAAGTACGGGCCTGCGCCAGAATTACAATATGCAGACCGGTACCCTTCCGAGTGACCTGGGGAACTACTTAGAATAAGGAACCTATTGAATGTGTGGAATTACCGGCTTTTTTAATCGACACAAACAGGAATCCGACAGTTGGCTTCGCGGGGTCCTGCGTCAAATGACCGCATCATTACATCACCGGGGACCTGACGGGACGGACATCTGGTATGACCGTCAAACCCAAATCGGCCTGGGTCACACCCGATTGGCCATTCAGGATTTGTCTCCAGCCGGCTCGCAACCCATGCACTCGCCCAGTGGACGCTTTGTCCTGACCTATAATGGGGAAATTTATAATTTTCCGGAATTACGAACGGAATTGGAACACGCAGGCTTGAATTTTCGCGGCCATTCCGATACCGAAGTCCTCCTTGCCGCGATCGAAACCTGGGGAGTCCGGACCACGCTACACCGCATTAATGGCATGTTCGCCTTTGGCGTGTGGGATACGGTACAACGCACGTTAACCCTGGCCCGCGATCGCGTTGGCAAGAAACCCCTCTATTATGGCTGGGCGGGTCAGGCATTTCTGTTCGCCTCCGAACTGAAAGCCTTCCATCACCATCCTGACTTCGACACAGAACTGGACTCAGGTGCTATAGCCCAATTCATTCAATATTCCTGGATTCCCGCACCCCTCTCCATTTATCGGGCCATCCGCAAATTACCACCCGGCTGTGTCCTGTCCCTCACTCCCGAGACTCCCCCCTGGACTCTGGAACCTTGCCCATATTGGGATGCGCCTCACATCGCCCTCGAGGCCGAACGGAAGGGGTTTGCCGGCACATTCGAGGAAGCCCTTGAAGAACTTGCCACCATCCTTCAAGACGCCGTGCGGCGGCGGATGATCGCGGATGTCGAATTGGGCGCCTTGTTATCGGGGGGAATTGACTCAACCATGGTGGTGGCCTTGATGCAAATGGCCAGTACCAGACCCATCAAAACATTTTCCATTGGATTTTGGGATGAAAAATTTAATGAGGCCCCCTTTGCCAAAGCCATCGCGGCGCATTTGGGTACGGATCATACGGAATGGTATTTAACCCCCAAAGACGCACAAGACTGCATTCCGGATCTCTCCGGGATCTACGATGAGCCGTTCGCCGACTTTTCACAAATTCCCACGCTGGCAGTCTCTCGCCTGGCGCGTCAGCACGTGAAGGTAGCCTTATCCGGAGATGGGGGGGATGAACTGTTCGGAGGATACACGCGATACCAGAAATGCCTGCGCTATTGGGATACCTGGAAACATATCCCCATCCCAGCACGGCGGGCGTACGCCAAAGGGCTGAAGCACGCTTCGAACCTGGCATGGCTCGCCAGGGATTTGTTCAGAACGGCCCCCTCGAGCACCCTCACCCCTCACAATTCGCCGTGGGCCACATTAGAAAAAAAATCCAGATGGCTTCCAGCCTCCTCTCCCGTGGACATGATGGCTAGGCGGTACATCCGGTATTCCAACATTCAGGACCTACTCCCGAATTTTCCGCCCACAGCCACCTATTTGAACACCCCCAGCCTTTGGCCCCCATTCAGGGATCCTATTCATGGCATGTGGTTTTTCAACTTCGCCACCTCCTTGCCGGACGATATTCTGGTTAAGGTGGAGCGGGCCAGTATGTCTGTTGCCCTTGAAATTCGTTGCCCCTTGCTGGACTACCGGTTAGTGGAATTTGCCTGGAGTCTTCCAGTTTCCATGCATGTGTCTCCCCAGAAAAGTGGGAAACATATTCTAAAAAAAGTCCTGCAACAATACCTGCCCCTCCACTATGTTGAACGCCCGAAGCAAGGATTCAGCTTGCCGATTGCCGAATGGTTGCGCGATGACTTGCGCGATTGGGCCGAGGATCTTCTGAATGAACACCGATTAACCCAACAAGGCATGTTTGACGCGAAAGCCGTCCGCCTGATTTGGCGACAACATCTCACGGGGTGGAAAGATCATAAAGTCCTCTTGTGGAGCTTATTGATGTTTCAAGCCTGGCTGGAACATAAACCCACCTAATTCTTTTCACATTCCTCCCTTTTTTCCAGGAGAGGATGTTCATCAGACAGAGGCTCATGAGGACGTTTTTGAAAATAGTGAACAGTGCAAAAAATCGAGTCTGACCCTCATTTCCCCTACTTTTTACTAATTTCCTCGAATGGAGAGAAAAAGATGGAAAAGCAAATACCATTCAATAAACCCTTCATTGCCGGAAAAGAACTCTACTATATTGCGCAGGCAGTGACATTGGGAAATCTGGCTGGTGATGGGCATTTTACTAAAAAATGCTCGCAACTCTTCGAGAAACAGTTCGGCATTCACAAAGTGCTCATGACGCCTTCCTGCACGGCAGCGCTTGAAATGGCCGCGATGCTTTGTAATCTGGGGCCCGGCGATGAGGTGATTCTCCCGTCCTATACTTTCGTTTCGACCGCGAATGCGATTGTTCGTTTGGGCGCCAAACCGGTGTTTGTGGATATCAGGCCCGACACGCTGAATCTGGATGAAAATCGGATAGAGGAAGCGATTACCCCCAATACAAAAGTCATTATTCCGGTTCATTATGCCGGGATCGGATGCGAAATGGATCGCATTATGACGATTGCAAACAAGCATGACCTCCTGGTCATAGAAGATGCGGCGCAAGGGGTGGGAGCGTATTATAACAATCGGGCACTCGGAACCATTGGGCATTTCGGTACCTATAGTTTCCACGAAACCAAAAATTACATTTGTGGGGAGGGAGGGGCACTCTGCATCAACGACCCCGGAATGATAAAGCGGGCCGAGATTATTCGAGACAAGGGAACAAACCGGAGCGAATTTTTAAGAGGAGAAGTTGATAAGTACACATGGGTGGATATTGGATCGTCCTATGTGCCAAGTGAAATCGTCTGCGCATTCCTCTATGCCCAATTGGAGATGTTAGACTCAATTGCGGAGCGCAGAAAGGCTATTTACAAACAGTACTGGATGCTCTTGAGATCCCTTGAAGTTCAAGGGCTACTGAGTCTTCCGAACATACCAGAAGATTGCAAGAGCAATTACCATATGTTTTATATTCTTCTTCCAGATATGGAAACAAGAGATGCCCTTATGGGGTACTTAAAACAACAGAACATTTTGGCAGTCTTTCATTTTGTTCCGCTGCACAGTTCGCCCATGGGGAAAAAGTTTGGGTATGCCCAGGGCGATTTTCCCCTCACAGAGCAATTGAGCAGTCGACTTCTACGTTTGCCATTTTATTACGAAATGACTGAAGAGGAACAAGAATACATCGTAAAATGTATGACCGAAGGGTTAGAAAAAGTGAAAGGAAAAATAAAGCTAAAATTAGAAAAACAACCTGCGACTCAGATTCGTCAAGTAGTGACAGCGAGGGTCAAGCGGTTAATCCACCTTCATCAAGTGAGAATAGAAAATCAAGGATAACCTTATAGCGTCTCTTGTGCCACTACCCTGGGATTCTCATCATTTTGAGATTCCCATTGCGCGGATTATTTCTCCAGAATTAAATGACATTGAGCTTGGGGATATTCTGGCCTATGCCAAAGAAAAGGGCTATCACTTAATTTACTGGGCCACTTGCCCCCGAGCGAATTGTACCTTTGACTCTCCTTCGAAGTTTTTCAGGTTCCCTTGTAGATAGAAAAGTCACGTATCAACAGAAGCTGAGTTCCGAATTCGCCTTCGGCCCAATTAAGAATCTGAACAGTACTTTTCAAGTAATTGAATATCCTCAACTACCAGCCAATCAGCAGTTATTGGCGCTGGCGTTGCTCGGAGGTGGCCATTCCAGGTTCCACGTAGATCCATGGATTTCAAGGGAAAAATTTGTAAGCATGTACCATATTTGGATTAATCGCAGCACTTTACATGAAATCGCTGATGTTGTATTTATTGTGACGGATTCCTCAAACCTACACAAATATCTCGGTGTGGTTACCGGGTCTGCAAAGAATGGAATTGGAAAAGTTGGTTTGATGGGGGTTCAAAAGGAAGTCCAAGGCCAAGGTATTGGCTCATTATTGATAAAGACTATACATAAATGGATGTTATCAAATTGTCTTAACATTTCAGAGGTGGTTACCCAGAGAGACAATGTGCCGGCCTGTAAATTTTATGAAAGGTCTGGCTACCAGCTGACATCTCTTCAACATTATTATCATTTTTGGGTCCAATTGTAGTTGTGATCTCCTCCCTGATGTTACGGATGCATCTTAAAAACGCCATCCTAGACTAAAAGGTGTGTCATATGGAAAAGGAAAAAGTACAGTTTGAAGTGGTCTAATTGAAATGGACATCTCGAAAAGAGGGTATATCTTTAGAATGGGGTGCTCGATGAGCAACCCACCTAGAAAGAGAGTTTAAAAATGAGGCAATGACGCTGATCACCGAACAGTAGTAAACAATGGGCCGGGAAGGTCCCGGATTTTGCGGCAACGCAACCCTCGGCGTAAAATCTGTGCCAGGTCCTACTGGAAATCTTTTACCCCCTAAACTGGTCATGAACAAAAATTTAATTCCTAAACTACTGAAAACCTTCGGGTTTAAAATAAAGAAATTAGACAAAAAGTCTATGGATAAGGACTATCAAAAAACACTTAAATTTGACTATAGCAAGGAGATATTTGAGCAAATAAAAATTATTAGACCCTACTCAATGATGCCATATTTCAATTTGGCAATCTTATATGAACAAGCAGTGTTCTTCGAAAAAAACAATATCGAAGGGGATTTTGTTGAATGTGGTGTTTGGAAGGGAGGAAGTGTGGGTTTAATGGCTCTGGCAAATTTGAAACACAGTCACACCCGAAGACATATTCATTTATTTGATATTTTTGATAACATCTGTGAACCAGATCCCGAGATAGATGGCGAACATGCAATTAATAAAATTAAGGAATTGGTCGGAAAAAATGATCTTGAAGTAAAAGGAAGATTAATACCCCTTGAAGGAGTGTATGATAGCCTTGGAGGCAAAGGAACTCTTGATGAAAACCGACATTTATTAGAAGGTCTTATAGGATACGACAGGAATAACATTCATTACCACAAAGGCTGGTTTCAAGATACTCTCCCCAAGGATGCAAATGAAATTGAAAAAATAGCAATATTACGATTAGATGGAGATTTTTACGCTTCTACAAAAGTGTGCTTAGAATATCTTTATGACAAAGTTGTACATAATGGTCTAATTATTATTGATGACTACGGAACATACGATGGTTGTAAAAAAGCAGTTGATGAATTTAGGACGAAAAAAAATATTCATTCCTTTCTACACTATTCAAATCCAGATTGTAGATATTGGTTCAAAAATTCAATGTGATCCTGCACTAAACACAGCCCCCATAAACGTCCCATTGACTTCTGAGCGGCTTCCCCTTATTCATGGCATTAGACCTTGCATCAATAAGACCATTCACTCAGTAGTGATGGCCTAATTACGAGAAATAGGTCTGTAACTCCTAGGCAAATGTCGCTGAAAATTAGTGAGATCCAGTTTGATTTCCTCTTAAAAATTGGGGATTTGTACATTAACCTTCCCGTTCGATGATCAGGTCACCACCTCTCATTCAATACTCTGCTCTACCTTCAACAGGTGTCGATTCCATTGAACATCTCCTTCTCAAGATAAATGCTGTTTTCTTTGATGGGTCCATTTCAACTAAACCACCTCAGAAGCAGACCGGCATGCGGAAAAGTGAAAGAAAGTGTCAAGGAATGAGGAGCCCATCCGTGTGCTCCACCTGATTGACAGAATAACCGGCTATGGCACAACCAGATTGCTCTGGGATATTGTGCGCTTGACCCCATCGGATAAAGTCAAACACATGGTCATTACCTTTTCACCAGATAAGGGAAAATGGCTCTATTCGGATCTTTTGCGAGAGAAAGGTGCCTATTGCCAAGTTCCTAAGCGGCGAATCTTTAAATTTTTGGATCGTAGGCCTGAGACATGGTTTCTTGTACGTTACACGTCAACGTTGTGGCAGGTGTTTCAATCATTAATCTGGTTTCGGCCTGACATTATCAATATACATTCGAACTATGCCTTGACCATAGGTATACCTTTAAAAGTCATATTGCGGCGCCCCGTGGTACATCTGGTTCCGTCCCTCTTTTCCCAAATGGTTGATGAAGGAAAACCATGGGTGCCAAGACTGTACGCAAGATTTCATATCTTATTCGATTGTTTCTTCACGGCTGCCTCCCGATGTCGGGATGAATTGCTTTCAGTAGGCATTCCTGATTCCAAAATTGTTCCTCTTCGTGGAATCCTAGATCTTGAAGAAATTAATGCGGTGCGACATAGACGGCAGCAATTTCATCAGACAATCAGAGAAAAATATCATTTGCCTTCAGATACTCTTATTGCCCTTTCGGTCGGTCGGCTGGACTCATCTAAAGGGCACATATTTGCGCTGGAATCCCTTCCTGGCCTTTTGCTGCAATTTCCCAAACTCCATTGGATTTTGGTTGGTGATGGAAAGCAACGTGCAGAATTAGAAGACCGCGCAAGAGCGTTAAGAATTTCTTCTCATGTGCATCTCGTAGGCTATAAAGATGACCCTCTTACCTTATTACGCAGCCGCCACAGTATACCTTCGTACCATGATATTTGAGGAGACCAATCTTTCAACCTATAAAGCCATGGCTATGGGCTTACCCATAGTAGGGTTTGACACAGGGTGTGAAACCGAGCTTTTAAAAAAGGTTGGTCATGGGATTTTAGTGCCCAATAAAAGTATTGCAGGTTTATCAACGGCAGTCGCTCAGATCCTGACGTTGCCTGACCATGGCAGAGAACTTGGCGATCGTGGCATAGAGTTTAGCCAGGCCAATTTGGACCTCCGATTGGGAATCGGGGATATCACCGCAGTTTACAGGAATCTTAGGGAGGGAATGTGTGCTAAGTCTAGTTGGAATTTGAAGTGGCTCCTCCCGCTGTGGTGAGATGGCGTTCGACGAAGAATCGACATCTTTCCCAGCAACAGAAAGGAGCCACGTCATGAGCAGTATTACGGAAACGAAAAAGCGAAGCAAGAAGACACGCCGTTTAGGACCTGTGGGGGTCCTTCGCCCAGAGCAGTATGAGGGGTTCGATGTGGAGACGAAGGTCGAATGTATTCGCGCCCTCATCCCGTTGGGCTTGCTGCATGTTCAGACGGTGTTGGAAGAGGAGGTCTCTACGTTAGCTGGTGCCCGCTATGCTCGGAAATCTCCGCACTTGCCCGGTCGGCGGCATGGGAGTAATCCCGGCAGTGTGCTGCTGGCGGGCCAACGGCATCCGCTTCGGATCCCCCGTGTGCAACACGGAGCTGGAGGCGAGATCTCCTTGCAGACCCTCGAGCACCTCCGGGACACGGGGACCGTAGATGAAGTCCTCCTCAAGCGGGTCCTCTATGGGATTTCCTGTCGGAATTATGAGGCCGCCGCCGCGGCCGTCCCAGGGGCGATTGGCTTATCGAGCTCGACGGTGTCTCGCGCGTTTACGCACGCCAGTACCAAGCAGCTCAAAGCGCTGCAGGAGCGGGACCTGAGGGAGCTGGACATTGTGGCCGTGTTTCTTGATGGGAAGACCTTCGCGGACATGACGATGGTGATCGCCGTCGGCATCACGCTCACCGGGGAGAAGCACATCCTGGGATTTGTCGAAACCGGGACGGAAAACGAGCACGTCCTCACGCCCTTTCTGCAGGGGTTGTGTGACCGTGGCCTGGATCGTTCCCAGGGTCTGTTGGTCATCATTGATGGCGGGAAAGGTTTGCGGGCCGCGGTGCGGCAGGCTTTTGGGGCCCTCGGCGCTGGTACAGCGGTGCCAGTGGCACAAGCGGGAGAATGTGGTGAGGCATCTCCCCAAAGGGGAGCAGGCCGCGTGGCGCACGCGCTTGCAACGGGCCTATCAGCGCCCCACGTATGCGGAAGCAACGACGGCACTGCACCGGCTGCAGCGAGATCTGGAAGCCCGAAACCAATCGGCGGCCCGGAGTCTTGCAGAAGGCCTGGAGGAAACGCTCACCCTGCATCGGTTAGGGGTGTTTGCCGTGTTGGGCGCCTCCTTCAAAACCACCAATTGCTTGGAGTCAATCAATGCCTTGGTGGAAGAGCGATGTGCGAAGGTTGATCGCTGGACGAATTCCCATCAGCGACAGCGCTGGTTGGCCACCGCATTGCTGGATATCGAGCCGCGGCTCCGCAAGGTCAAGGGCTATCGGCACTTGCCCCGCTTGCGTGAGGCCCTGCGACGAGCATTAAACATTGAGAAGGCCACAGCAAGAAACGTCGCCTAATTGAAACCCCGGAGCCATGGAGAATTCCAACTAACTTTGGGCTTGACTCGGATGCCTGAGACACTGTTGCAGCCAATTCTTCCTAAGTCCGACAGGCTCCAAGGATGCTGTAATCCCGTTTCAATGATTTATACCCGCAAATCATCCGTCTTCTTTCTATGGTAAACATGTTTTGTCCTGATTCCCATTGTATTTGCTATACTGTACCCTGTTTGACTTTTCTATCTGACACAGGGCTTCTGTGAGATACATTTTTTCATCAATAATAAATACCAAGCTCGATTACCGGATTTTTCTTTGTCGGCTCATTCAGTGAAATTACGCCCTAATTACCTTGTTCTCTTGCGTCACGGTCAAAGTCTCTGGAACCGTGAAAAACGGTTCACTGGCTGGACAGACACGCCCTTAAGCCAAAAAGGCATCATCGAAGCCAAGAGGGCGGCTCAAATTCTGAAAAATAAACATATGGCTTTTGATTTGTCCTTCACATCTCTTTTGAGCCGGGCTACGGAAACACTCAAAACTGTTTTACACACCATGGGGCAGGAATCTATCCCTGTTCATAACAGTTGGAGACTCAATGAACGTCACTATGGAGCCTTACAAGGGTTAACATGGTGGGAAGCCTCCACCCAGTATGGGGCAAAGCAGATCCTTATTTGGCAAAGGCATTTTTCAGCCAAACCCCCTGAAGTTACTAAGGACGATGCCCGTTTCCCGGGAAATGACCCTCGGTATTCAAACATAGACCCGCAGAACCTTCCATTTTCGGAAAGTTTAGAAGATACACAAAACCGGCTTATTCCCTATTGGAAGACAGAAATTTTCCCGGCCCTTCTGCAGGACAAGAATATTCTGGTGATTGCCCATCAAAATAGCCTGCGAAGTTTGTTAAAGTACCTTTCAAAAATCAATGATCAAGACATCCAAAAGGTCACGTTAAAAACAGCTGAACCTGTCATATGCAAATTTGACGAAGAGGGAAATTTCGTAGATTACTCCTACATCCGGTGGGAACCCAAAATACAGGATTACACTCAACGCGTACTTCATGCGTTCCTACCTTAGAAATCATTTTGAAAAACAATGACTTATCTAAACTTTTCCGCACTAGAAGCTATTTCCCGCCAATCCTTTCAGGGAGCTAAACCCTACCCCTGGATGAATCCGTCAGGTCTCCTGACCGATTGGGGTTATCAACGCCTGGTTGAGACACTTCCCGATGTCTCCCTGTTTGAAAATCGGTTTGGAGTCAAACGGGCTCATGGGCAACAAAGCCACGATCGCTATACCTTAGAGTATCGCGAAGGCTTACCTCTCTCTCCCCATTGGCACCAATTTCTGGCCGAACTTCAAGGAGAAGCTTACTCCAAATTTTTTAAAACGATTGTTCGGAGTCAAGTCCCTGGAATTGCATTTTCATTGGCATTATACCCCCAATGGATGTTCGGTTTCTCCGCATTGTGATGCCAAACATAAACTCGGATCTCATATTTTTTACTTCAACACGAAAGAGGATTGGGATCCGGCCTGGGGTGGGGAAACCGTTATTCTAGACGATCAAGGGCGGTTTAGCCGAAAAAGCGCTCCCCGTTTTGAAGATTTCTCACAGTCCTTGTCTTCAACAGCAATTGGAAATTTTAGCCTGTTATTTCAACGATTGGATAAATCCTGGCATGGGGTCCGTCCCGTTCAATGTCCGGAAGGGCACATGCGAAAGGTATTCATTGTCGTGATCAATCGGTTTTCTCTGCTTGACCGGATCCAACGGTCTTTTCGGGAAAAGGCGTAAGGGATACTAATTTTTTCCATTCGTTACAAGGCTCATTTCCTTCTTCCTACAGTCTTCGATACCCTTCAAAATAGCCGGGCTTAATCGCTTTCCAATCTCTTTCAAAAAATGCCCGTTTCATCCACTGGGCGAGAAAACACAATTCGACAAATCCATAATAGGCTTGCACATCGGGGACACCCTTGGTGACCAGCAACCGGAGAAATTCGTCCTTGAAGGGATTCAGCCACCGCACCAATGCTTTGGCAGCGCCCATGCCTATGAGATACTCGTTGACGAGGCCTTCCACATCGACAGCACAAAGCAACTGTGTCTTGGGATTGAGGACAAAATTTTTCCGGACAGGGTCGGTATAATCAAACCCGATCCAACAGTGTCTGGGTCGTAAGACATCTGCGGATTTTCTGAGATCTCCCAACAACCCATCCGAAAGAATTCCAACCTTCCGTGACAGCCTCGCGACGATCGCCGACAAGCTGCAGGCCGCGATCCTCGCCGGCTCGAGCCTCTACAACGTCGGCGTCGTCGGCCGCGTCCTCACGATCAGCCGCAAGGACGGGGCGCTGTTCACGACCTCCTTCGGGATCAACCGGGCGAGCACCGGCGCCGCCGCCGTCACCGCGCAGCTGCTCTTCACGTCGTCGAACTGGAACGTCGAGCAGTTCGTCACCGTGATGGCGATCGACGACGACTTCATCGACGGCACCGACGCGCTGGTCTTCCCGGCGCTCGAGGAGCGCGTCAACCAGGTGCGCGGCCCGCTGACGATCGAGGGCGGCATCCAGGTCAGCGAGGAGCGGTTCCTGAACGACCCGTTCCGGCTCCCGGGCGAGACGAACTTCCCGCTCTCCGAGGGCATCGTCGGCGGGGGCGGCACCTTCGGCCCGGCCGTATCGATTGCGCTCAGCGGCCCTGTCTACATCGGCGATCGCTGGATCGTGACGCTCAACGGGATCGAGTACGCGCACACTGCGCTCGCGTCCGACACCCCGACGTCGATCGTCGCTGCGCTCGTCCTGCTGATCCACGGCGTCGCCGGCTTCTCCGCGGACGCCGAGGGCGCGGCCCTCGTGATCGCCCGCGCCGACAAGGCGACCTTCACGACGGCCTTCCGCATCGACGTCCTGGGCGAGGGCGACATCGTCGTCATCGGCGGCGGCGCCACGACCATCGAGCTCAGCGGGCCGGTCAACGCCGGCGAGCGTTGGATCGTCGTGGTCGACAGCGCCGAGTACCGCTACACCGCGGCGGCGGGCAACACGCTCGCCGACGTCGCGGCCGGTCTCGCCGCGCTGATCGCTGCGAGCGGCACCGGCTTCGCGGCCGGCCGCGAGGGCACGACCCTGACGCTCACGCGGCTCGACGGCGCCGCGTTCACGACCAGCTTCCGCGTCGAGTCGTCCAGCGCCGGCACGCTCGACCCGTCGACCGCCACCTCGCGCCAGATCGACCTGAGCGGGCCCGTCAACGCGGGCGACCGCTGGGTGATCGTGCTCGCGGGCGCGGAGCACAGCTATCTCGCACAGGCAGGCGACACGCTCGAGACCGTGGCCGCGGCCCTAACCCTGGTGCTCGACGGACTGGCGGGCTGGACTGCCGACCAGGAAGGCGCGTCGCTCGTCCTGACGAAGCTCGGCACCGGCTCGTTCACCGCCACCTTCCGCGTCGACGTCGCGGGCGCCGGCTCCGTCGGCGGCACGGACGCGGCGACGAAGGTCGTCGCCCTGAGCGGCCCGGTCTACGCCGGCGACATCTGGGTGCTCGTCGTCGACGGCATCGAGTACTCCTACCTGGCGCAGTCCGGTGACACGCTCGTCACCGTTGCGACCGCAGCTGGCCCTGCTCGCGGACGCCGCAGGCGACATCTCGGCCGTCCGCGAGGGCACGACGGTCGTGCTCACGCGCATCGACGGCGAGGCCTTCCCGGTGCTCTTCCGGATCGATCCTTCCGGCTCCGGCGCGGTGTCGACCACCGCCTCGACGCAGACGGTCACGCTCGCCGGCCCGGTGAACCCGGGTGACCGCTGGACGGTGGCGGTCGGCGGCACCGACTATGTCCGCACCGCGCTGGCAGGCGACTCGCTCGCGACCATCGCGGCGGCGCTGGCGCTCGCCGTCGGTGCGGCCTCCGGCTACGCAGCCACGGCGGAGGGCGCGACGCTCGTGATCACGCGGCTCGACGGCTCGTCCTTCTCGGTCGTCTTCCGCATCGACAGCCCGGCTACGGGCTCGGTCGTCGCCGCCGCACGCTCGGCGACGGTGACGCTGGTCGGCCCGGTCAACGCGGGCGACCGCTGGACGATCGTCCTGGACGGCGCCGCCAGCTCGTACCTCGTCGCCGCCGGCGACGGCATCGCGCACGTCGTCGCGGCGCTCGTCGGGCAGCTCGACGCGGTCGCGGGCTTCGCGGCCGTCGCCGAGGGCACGCAGATCGTGCTCACGCGCATCGACGGCGGCGTCTTCACGACGACGCTCCGGATCGAGCCGGCGGCCACGGGCACGGTCGGACGCGACGCTCGCAGCTCCACGTTCACCTTCGGCGGCCGTGTCAATGCCGGCGATCGCTGGATCGTCACGCTCGACGGCGTCGACCACGCCTACACGATCGGCTCGGGCAACGTGCTCGCAGACGTCTTCGCCGGCCTGATCGCCTCGATCGACGGCGCCGCAGGCTTCGCGGTCGCCGCGGACGCGGCGACGCTCGTGATCACGCGGCTCAGCGGCGCCACCTTCACCTCGGCCTTCCGCGTCGAGGCGGCCGGCAGCGCCACGGTCGCGACGGCGAGCCCGAGCGCGACGCTGACGCTGGCCGGGGCACCGCAGGCCGGCGACTTCTGGGTCGTGACGCTGAACGGCGTCGACCGCAGCTACGCCATCCAGACAAGCGACACGCTCGCGAAGGTGATCTCCGGCCTCGTCTTGGCGATCAACGGCGTCGGAGGCTTCTCGGCCGGCTTCGAGGGCTCGACGCTCGCGATCAGCCGCGCCGACGGAGCCGCGTTCACGATGGCGTTCCGCGTCACTCCGACCGGCGCCCCGGGTACCGCTGTGGCCGGCACCGCCCTCGCGACGACGACCGTCACGCTCGCAGGCCTGCTCGGCATCGGCGACCGCTGGATCGTCACGCTCAACGGCGCCGACCACTTCTTCGTCGTCCGGCCGGGCGACACGCTGGCCAGCGTTTTCGCCGTCCAGCTCGCGCACAGCCTCAACCTGATCGACCGCTTCGTCGCCGCAGCTGCGGACGGCACGATCGTGATCAGCCAGCTCGTCGCCGGCGCGTTCACGGTCGCGTTCCGGATCGAGTCGGCCGTCCTGGCGGGCACGAAGACCCGGTCCAACACGGCCACCGTCACCCTGGCCGGCCCGGTGAATGCGGGCGACAGCTGGATCGTCAAGGTCGACAGTGTCGATCGCACCTACGTCGTGCAGGCCGGCGACACGCTCGCCACGATCGCTTCCGCGCTCGCCGCCCTGATCGGCGACGACGCGGCGCTGCCGGCTGCCTCCAACGGCTACGCCACCGACACCGAGAGCGCGACGCTCGTGCTCACCCGCCTCGACTCGTCGTCGCTGCAGGTCACCTTCCGGCTGCTGCCGGGCGGCTCCGCCTCGCTGGATACGGCTGCGAGGACCGCGACCGTGACGCTGAGCGGCGCGGTCGTCGAGGGCGAGACCTGGGTGATCGTCCTCGACGGCGTCGACCGGATGTACGTCGTCGCCGCGGACGACACGCTCGCGGACGTCGCGACGGGCCTTGCGACGGCGGCCGGCGCGGCCTCCGGCTTCGCCGCCGTGAGCGACGGCGTGCGGGTGCTGCTGACGCGGCTCGACGGCGCGGCGTTCATCACCAGCTTCCGGATCGACAATTCGGCCGACGACGGCAGTGGCTCCGTCGCGGACGGCGCGCGCTCCGCGAGCGTCCGCCTCAACGGCCCGGTCAACGCGGGCGACCGCTGGGTGATCCGGCTCAACGGCGTCGACTACGGCTATCTCGTCCAGAGCGGCGACAACCAGACGCACGTCGTGGCCGGCCTGGCGGCGCTGATCAACGCCGTCGCCGGCTTCGTCTCCGCGACGGAAGCCGCGACGCTCGTGATCACGCGGCTCGACGGCGCCGCCTTCACGACCACCTTCGGGCTCGAGCCGGCCGGTGGCGCCACCGTCGGCACCGGCGCCGAGACCGCCGCCGTCACGCTGAGCGGGGCCGTCAACGCTGGCGACCGCTGGGTGATCGTCCTCGACGGCGTCGACCGCGCGTATACGGTGCTCGCGGGCGACACGCTCGGCAGCGTCGCCGCCGGTCTCGCCGGCGCCGTCAACGCCGCCGCCGGGTTCGCCTCGGTGCGCGAGAGCCTCGCCGTCGTGATCACCAAGCTCGACGGCACACCGTTCACGCTCGCCTTCCGGATCGATCCGCAGGGCACCGCGGTCGTCGCGACGCCGACGGCCACGGAGACCACGGTGACGCCCGCCGTCGGCAGCAAGGTCAACACCGGCGACCGCTGGATCGTCGTCGTCGACGGCTCGAGCACGCGTACGCCGTGCAGCTCGGCGACACGCTGGCGCTCGTCCTCGTCCGGCTGGCGGTGCGCATCGACGCCGTGGCCGGGCTCTCCGCAACCTCGACGGCGACAGCGCTGACGATCACCGCCGACGCGCCGGGTGCACACACCGGTCTCCTTCCGCATCCAGCCCGCCGGCCGCAGCGCGATCGACGCCACCGCGCCGGTCACCGTCTCGGTTGCGCTCTCGACGCCCGCCAGCGCCGGCGACCGCTGGATCGTCACCCTCGACGGCGTCGACCGCGCCTACACCGTCCGCGCAGGCGACACCCTCGCCGCGGTCGCGGTCGCGCTCGCAGCCGTCATCGAGCAGTCCCGGGCTTCAGCGCCGTCGCCGAGGGCACGACGCTTCTGGTCACGCGCCTCGACGGCGCCGGCTTCAGCACCTCGTTCCGGATCACTCCGGCCGGGACGGGCGTCGTGTCACAGGCGCCGCGGACGGCCTCCGTCACTCTCAGCGGCCCGGTGCACGCCGGCGACCGCTGGATCCTCTTCGTCGACGGCGACGAGCGCTCGTACGTCGCCGTGTCCGGCGACACGCTCGCGCACGTCGCGGCCGGCCTCGCGGCTGCGGCCGACCCGGCGGGCAACTACTCCGCCGTCGCGAGGAACGGTGTCGTCTTCCTCACGCGGCTCGACGGCGCCACCTTCGGGCTTTCGCTCCGCGTCGTTCCGGCCGGCACCGGCACAGTCGCAGAGGCACGCACCGCGACAGTCGCGCTCGCGGGCGACGCCAACGCGGGCGATCGCTGGGTCGTGCGCCTGAACGGCGTCGACGTCTCGCATCTCGTGGCGCCGGTCAGGATCTCGACGACGTGGTCGCAGCCCTCGTCGCCCGGCTCGACGCGGTCGCAGGCTTCTCCGCCTTCCGTGTCGGCGACACGCTCGTGCTCACGCGCCTCGACAACGCGATCTTCACGGCCGAGTTCCCGATGACCCGGCCGGCAGCGCGACGGTCACGCCGGTGCAGCGGACGAAGACGCTGGCGCTGACCGGCGCGGCGCACGCGGGCGACCGCTGGGTCATCCGCCTGAACGCGGACGACTTCGCCTACGTCGTGCAGGCGGGCGACACGCTGGCGCAGATCGCCAGTGCACTCGCAGCTCTCGTGGATGCCGAGCCGGGCTACGCCGCCACGGCGTCGGCCGGCACGATCAGCGTCACCGACGAGACGGTTGCAGCGTTCGAGCTCTCCTTCCGCGTCGAGCCTGCAGGCACGGGCGCGGTCGGCGGCGTCCCCGGCGTCACGGACGTGATCCTGAGTGGCGCCGCCGCTCCGGGCGACGTCTGGAGGATCGAGCTCGGCGGCACGCTCAACACCACCACCGGCCTCCTGGAGGGCGTCGTCACGGTCACCCATACCGTCACGGCCGGCCAGACGCTGGCGGACGTCGCTGCGGCGCTCCAGACGGCGCTCGCCGCCGCCGCCGGCTTCACGGTCGCGCGCAGCGGGCTCCTGCTGACGATCACGCACACCGACGGCACGGACTTCCGGCTCGTCCTCAGCGTCACGCCTGCGAGCACCGGCTTCCTCGGCTCCAACACGAAGCAGACCGTCACGCTGACCGGCCCGGTCAACGACGGCGACGTGTGGTCGATCGTCCTCGACGGAACGCGCGTACTCGTACGAGGCGGACGCCGGTGACACCGCCGACGACGTCGCGGTCGCCCTCGCAGCTGCGCTCGCCGGCGCCACGGGCTTCTCGGTCCTCCGCAGCGGCGTCACCCTCGAGATCACGAGGCTCGACACGGCCCCGTTCGCCGTCGGCTTCACGATCGAGTCCGCGTCCGGCGCCACGACCGGCTCGGTGTCGCGCACCTACGCGATCGACCTCACCGGCCCGGTCAACGCGGGCGACGAGTGGATCGTCCTCCTCGACGGCGTCGAGTACGGCTACGTCGCGGTGAGCGGCGACACGTTGCAGGACGTCGCGACTGCCCTCGCGAGCACGCTCGACGCTCTGGCCTCGTTCACCGCGGACGCCGAGGGCACGACGCTCGTCCTCAGCCGCCTCGAAGGCACCTCGTTCACGCTTTCCTTCCGGATCGACTCGGCTGCCGCCGGCGCTGTCGACGCGGCTCCGACGCCCACGACCACGCTCCAGCTGGCCGGGCCGGTCAACGGCGGCGATCGCTGGATCGTCACGGTCGACAGTGTCGACTACGAGTTCGTCGCAGATGACGATGAG
>CAWAXJ010000052.1:0-84052 GCA_963785905.1 uncultured Nitrospirales bacterium | reverse complement strand
CAGCCATACACTTGCTCAAAGACCGGCAGATAAAAGTGATCGACGTGGCCTACGGGGTGGGGTACCTCTGCATGATTTTGAAGAAGCATATGGCATGAACACCGAAACTCAGGGAAGTAATATTGGTATTGATGTCAGTCGTGGCTAATTTCCTGAACCTTCCTGCTCCCCTCCCACTCCCCTATTACCGGTCTCAGCGCTAAAAACGGAAATGGCAAGGGCACACCCACACACGACGATCAAGGAGGAAAAGAACCTTTTCAAAAAAATGATGGATGTTCTTCCCCTACGGCTTTGCATTTCGGCGTTTAGGTCACATTCCTCTCCAATCGGAGGCTGGTAGATTCAGTCGTGGTATCAACTGGACTCGCATGTTCCTCCCCTTTCACCCTTTTCATTCAGGTCTCTCTTTCCCGTAAACGCACAGACACAGGACCGTCAGATATTGGTTGTTTCAGGTTCTTAAGGTGAGCCATCTCTTCTGCGTGTGTCTATCAAGAACGGAAGGGTGCTAATACGCGAAAGACCATAGACGGGTCAATAAGGGATAGTGTGCAGAGAAAGATCATGTAGATGAACATTGAACAAATGAGTCAGATGTGTCTTCACTCCTTCATATCGACAAGAGGCTTATTCGTTGCCCGCCACTCACGAAGTCGTTGAGACAGCATCGTCGCCCAGTACTCGAAGGCCTGCTGAACATCATCCCATGAATCCATTGAGCCATCCAACGTTCGACCTCCCATCCGCCGGTCCACGGCCGCCGCCAGCAAGGTGCCTGTGTCTCCATCCGTTATTTTTCCTTCAACACTGGCCCGGCCCACAAAAGCCCTGGTGCCTGTGGCGAGGCCCGCGGCGCCCGGCAGAACACCAGCCGGTGGGATAAGGGTGGTGATAATGTCCATGCCTACATCGGCCGGTATGGCTTCGGTCAGGGCAAGTTCCACTCGTAGCGCCCCGGGTATTAATTTAGGAACGACAAGGAAATCCTCTTTAAGTTTCCAGATCACCTTTGAGCGGAGATCTCCGCCCAGTTTATCTAATTGTTCTTGTGAAACCGAAGATTGCTTTGACAATAAGACGATAACCGGTTCCACATATACGGTGCGATATCTGGAAAAATCGGCTTGAGGTTTCTTATACACGAGAAGCGCTTCCCCCTCGCCTCCATGTTGGAGAAGTGAATAATCTCTGATAAATCCTGCAGTCTGCACTTTTCCGGCCTGTTCTGTCTGTGCGCACCCCACGGCGACAATCACGGTAACCAGTATACTCCCGAATCCCAGTCTCGGACGCCAGACAACCCGACGGGATCCGGGCTTTCCCCCACGGTAATCGGGGTTTTTTATGTCACGCATTTTTGGATTCCTTTCCTTCATATGTATATATGTATAAGGGAGGAAGAAGGGGTCAGGGATGCAGAGGGAGAACCGGTGGAGTATTCCGATTTAAAACCTCTAAAGGCATGATCAGAGTTTGGCAGGCTTGCTCGATGAATACCACCCCGCCCATCTGCCACCATCACCGTTTTCCACCCGAGATCGTCAACCATGCCATCTGGCTCTACTTCTTCAGCCACACGCAGTAGGTTTGCTCACTGCCCCCCTTTGCGACAGGTTTCGAAATGGGGAACACCAGCATACACCAGCAGTAAGGCCGTCACAATTTGTTCTTCGGAATACTTCGATCACTCTTTCAGCCGCTAGCCTGGGAGATTGTTCCATTTCTTGCTTGCTCAGTTTTTCCGGAGAAGGTCAACTGTCTCCTTTGGTGGCCTTTTTTACGACCGCGAGGAAGGGATCGGCTTGCGGGTTGCTCACGTTGCGCCGCACCAATATATCGATCGTTTTAGTCGGGGCTTTATAATAACTGGTATTTAATGCATCACGTGCAGCCACCACCGCCCCTTCAAGTGAAATTCCCGCAAACAAGCCTTTCGCTTTGGAAAAGGATAATAAATCAGCACTCAAATTTGGCGCGGTCGACCCCTCAACCCCTCTCCCCATGGGGCCAACTGCCACAGAGGCATCGGCGCCCAATTTCAAGGTCGTGCTCATCAGGGAATCGACCCCCTTTTGCGTCATGACTAACAACACGACTTCGGAAGCTTGCCCTCCGAATTGCAGGCCAAAACTGGCGCCCCCCAGAGTAAAGAACGCCGGATAACTCCACTCGTTGTTTTTCTCATCACGAACAACCAACACCCCGCTTCCGCCGGACCCGCCGATAAAAAAAGCGCCCTTAATAAATTGAGGCACAATCAAAATACCCCTTGCATCCTTAAAATGTTCTCGAAACCATTGCATATCACCGTCTGAGAGAAAATTTTCCAGGGTAAAACGGGCCTTATCCACAAGAATTTCTTCTTCAGAGGCACTTTGTGCCCAAACAGAAGCCGGGAAGGCTAATGCCGTACAAAAAATCACACTCCCAAGCATGAAGGGAATACATTGTTTAGAAAGACGGCTACGGCCATTTTTAGTGAACATGGTGATGGTTCCTCAAAAAGATTTGGAAGGATTCAAATATACATTGTGAAAATCTTGAAAGGAATGATAATGGAAGAGACAGAAAGCTAGCAATCACTTGCAAACCTTACCTCAGGCTCGTCCAACCAAATCGAGGCCGACGGTTCACGAAAAATTATCATGGCCGCTTGAAGTGCGACGTCGAGAACATGCACACTGTTCCGACTCTAATGGCATCCCCGACAAATGAGCTTCGCCAGGAAGTCAAAAGAAACGTGCCACGAACGGCAGGCTGTGCTTCAACCGAGTATACTCACAAGTTTTTTGGGAAGAGACTGTCGTTGAATCGCACGCTAGGAACACGCGGGAAACTTTTACCCCTGCACTCTCCATAGAGGGTCCATTTTCCCCCTAAGAGGAGACTTATGATGTTTGCATGACTTCATGTACCGAGACAGATGGACAGGCCATGAACATCCCCTATTTCAAATCAATCTCGACGTGGTGATCCTGCCGGTCATCCACCAATGGGACCATGCCATGGGGTCGTTCAGGCCCCTCAAGGCCAGCTTCCTTGATCACAACACCGTCCACCGTTACGCGGATCGTGAACTTCGAATTTTCATCGGCGCGCTTGACGGTGATGTGGTAGAAAGTCTCCCGAAAACGATAGTGAATTTTATAGGACTCCCAATGGCCCGGAATACACGGGGCCATGCGCAGATGGTCTACTTCCAGTTGCAGGCCCAGTAGCGTTTCCACCGTCAGTCGGTACATCCACCCCGCGGCCCCGGTGTACCACGTCCAACCCCCGCGGCCTGTGTGTGGTGACGCCACGTAAATATCCGCGCACATGACATAGGGCTCGACCTTGTAGCGTTCGATCTCCTTCGGCCGACTGCCATGGTTGATGGGGTTGAGCATGGCAAACAATTCCCACGCACGTTCCTTGTCACCCAACATGGCAAATGCCATCGTCGTCCAAATCGCGGCGTGGGTATATTGGCCGCCGTTCTCCCGGACGCCCGGCACGTAACCCTTGATATAGCCGGGTTCCAGATCTGATGTATCAAACGGCGGAGCAAGGAGTTGGATGACCTGCGCATCGCGTCGTACCAAATGTTTGTCCACCGCCGTCATGGCCTGGCGGGCTCGCATGGGATCGCCACCGCCCGAAATGACGGCCCAACTTTGGCTGATCGAATCGATTTGGCATTCGTCATTATCGGACGAGCCTAAAGGAGTGCCGTCATCGAAATACGCTCGCCGATACCAATCGCCATCCCAGGCATTGGCTTCGATGTTATCGCGCAGGAGAGAAGCCTGGCCGGTGCAGACTTCGAAAAAGCCCTCGTCATTCCGGCCTCTAGCTAGATCCGCAAACAGCTGAAGGTTTTCGTACAGGAACCACGCCAACCACACACTCTCGCCTTTGCCATCGCGACCGACGAGATTCATGCCATCGTTCCAGTCGCCGCAGCCCATCAGCGGTAATTGGTGTTCGCCAAACCGCAAACCATGTTTGATGGCTCGTACGCAATGTTCATAAAGACTTGCCGCTTCAGCCGAACGTTGCGGCTGGTCGTAGTACGCCTCTTCTTGAGGATTCAACTCGCGTCCCTCCAGGAAATGGACGGACTCGTCGAGTATTCCCGTATCGCCGGTGGCCTGGACATACCGGCAGGTGGCATATGGCAGCCACAGATAATCATCGGAGAAATGTGTGCGCACGCCTTGCCCGTTTGGCGGATGCCACCAGTGTTGGACATCCCCCTGGAGGAATTGACGTTCAGCACACCGGATCAATTGCTCGCGTGCCAGCCATGGTGTCGCATGGATCAGCGCCATGGTGTCCTGCAATTGATCGCGGAACCCAAAAGCACCGCCAGACTGGTAATAGCCGCTACGGCCCCAGAGCCTGCAGGACAGTGTCTGGTAGACCAGCCAGCCGTTGGCCAACACGTCCAACGCTCGATCCGGCGTTTCCACGTGCACCGCGCCCAAGGTGTGGTTCCAGTGTCCCCACACCGCTTCCAATGCTTGCCGTGCGGTATCCGGACCACAAAATCGTTGAATAAAATACTGCGCTTCGTCGGCGTTGCGGGCCGCGCCAAAGACGAACACGATCTCGCGCTCTTGTCCTTCGGCCAGTTCGATCTGTGTCTGGATCGCGGCGCACGGATCAAGGCCCGCGCCCGTCCTTCCCGACAAACGTTTGCGGCGCATAGCGGCCGGACTGGCCAGCGAGCCGTTGCGGCCAATAAATTCTGTCCGGTTTCCGGTCACCGTTCGTTCTGATTCGCTGCTTTGCACAAAAACGACCCGATTGGCACATTCGCGGCCATACGCATTACGGGCAAACAGCGCCCCGTGCGGATCGGTTTCGGTAACAATATGCATCAGGTTGCTGTGTCGCCACTCGCCGAGCACCAGCTCCCAATACCCGGTTAACGACAATCGACGCGGACGCTTCGAATGATTGCGCAGCTTGACCACCACGAACTTCACCGGAGCGTCCATGGCGACGTAGGTGAACAGTTCCGAAGAGATGCCGGCTTCGTCATGCTCGAACACGCTGTATCCAAACCCGTGCCGGCACACATATCCGGATCGACCGCGGGCGGGCAACGGTGTCGGAGACCAAAATTCACCGGTTTCCTCGTCGCGAATGTAGAGCCCCTCGCCGCTGCTGTCGCTCAGCGGGTCATTGTGCCATGTGGTCAGACGAAACTCGTGAGCGTTTTCCACCCAGGTATACGCACTCCCGCTCTCGCTGACGACCGTACCGATATGCGGGCTGGCGATGACATTGACCCATGGCGCCGGGGTGTGCTGGCCAGGCTCAAGCGTAATGACGTATTCGCGCCCATCGAGCGTAAAGCCGCCGAGACCATTGCAGAAAATACGTTCCCGGACTGCCAGGGGACGCACCGGATGGGCAGCCGGTTTTGCGCAATGGTTCCAGACGGTCCGACACACGCTCTGCCGGGACACGCCGTTCCACTTGTTCGGCCAATGATCTCGGCGGTATCGGCTAGCACGACGCGGGCGACAGTCTGGAATAGGACCCGGTCCTCTTCGGAAAGTTCTTCTGCACGCCGCAGAAAGACCCCGCCCGGTTTGTCCATAATTTGCGCCTCCGGACCCGAATTGATCAGTCCCATGATCTGATCCTGCAACACCGCCCGGTAACCTGAGAAATCCTCATTCACGATCACCAAGTCGGCAATCAAGCCCTTCATCCGCCAATATGCATGGGCTTGCAACATTTGTTTGACTAAGTCGATGCGGGTTACGTCGCCAATACGTATCAGAACGATCGGAAGATCGCCGGAGACCACAAAGCGCCAAAGCCCGGACTGCCCAAGCTGGTTGCGGGCGATCACGCTGGGTGCCGCACGACGCAAGGCATTCCCGTAAATGACGGAGGTGGCCAGTCGGCCATAGATCTGGGCATCGGCTTCGGTGGCGTTGAGGTGGCGCAGCACCTCCTGACTTTGGAACCAGGCCATTTCAAAGGCACGCCCAACGAAGTGCCGGTCACAATATTTCTCGAGCAACGTCAATGCGGCCTCACGCGAACCCGCGACGCCTGAGATAATTTGCACGGTCGCCGATTCGTCAGGTAACACGGTAATAGTCCGTCGGATGGCCACGATGGGATCCAGCACCGACCCATCAGTATTCGACAACGTCGACGGACTGTCGGGGTTGTCCAGAACGATGGGGTTGGCTGCTGTTCGCCCCCGTCCGATAAATTTGGCGCGGTCCGTTTCGTAAGACGGCTCGTCGGTAACTGCACCAGGTGCCGCCAGCAGGTGAAACATCCACGGCATCTGTTCCCCCGGTGTGCGGCGGCGACGCGTGCAGAGAATCGCCTGCCGGTCGGGAAGGATTTCGGTTTGCACAAACAGGTTGCTGAATGAACGATGGGCCAGGTCGGCATTTATCGGCGCCAGGACGACCTCCGCATAACTGGTCACCTCGATATGACGGATACGGGACGAAAGATTGGTGAGCGTGACGCGGCGGATCTCGACGTCGTCTTCCGGTGAAACCGTGATCTCGGTGTGCGCTTCGATCGCCAGATCGCGCCGCCGGTACTCCGCTCGCGCCTGCACAAAAATCGCCTCATAATGATCGGCCTTGCGCAGTGTTGGTTGATACGCGGTTGACCAATAACGACCCGAATCGCAGTCTCGCAAGTAAGTAAATGTGCCCCAGCAATCGGACGTGACGTCCTCGCGCCAACGGGTGATGGCGAGGTCGCGCCAGCGGCTGTACCCTCCACCGGCATTGGTCGCCATGACGTGGTAGCGGCCGTTGGACAAGAGGTGGGCTTCAGGTATCGGCGTGTTGGGGTCGGTAAACACGCGCATGATCGCTCCTGCTTCCGCGTCCGGAGGTCGCGCTGCAGCGCTCACTTCCGCTGCGTGTGGGTGCAGCGTGGCTCCCTTCTTCGGCACACGCTCCTGCAACAATAATTCCGTCGCCCGGACAAGGGGTGAAGCCATCATTCGACGTTGCATCGGCTGATTGAGCAAAACGTGCTCAAAGCCCAACAGGCTCATGCCTTGATGGTGCGCCATAAATGTTCGGACAATGGCGTGATTCTTCCCACGTGGCACACGTGATGGCGTGTAATCGACTGCCTCGTAAAATCCATAGACACCGAGCAATCCATGGGTGGCCAGCATCTGCAAGTTGCGACACGATTCGCGCGGCATCACCGTCAGCGCGAGTGCGCTGGCATACGGAGCAATAACCAGGTCATCGCCCAGCCCGCGCTTGAAGCCCAGCCCCGGCACGCCGAACGCCCGATATTGATACACGTGGTGCATATCGGTGGCGTTATAACACGACTCGGAAATGCCCCAGGGCACCGCGCGTTGCCGGCCGTATTCGATCTGACGCAACACGGCGGCTTTGCAGGTCTGCTCCAGCAAGGTGTTCTCGTAACTGGGCATGATGAGCTGGGGCATGAGGTACTCAAACATCGAGCCGCTCCATGAAATCAAACTGACATTTCCGCCATAACTTGTTAATTGCCGGCCGAGCGAGAACCAATGCTTCTGGGGTAGTTGCCCCTGCGCGATGAGCAGAAAGCTGGCCAGACGCGCTTCTGATGCGAGCAGGTCGTAGCAGGCTGGATCGCGGCGGCGTTCCCCCACGTCGTACCCGATGGTCAACAAATTGACCGATGTATCGTAAAGGAACTCAAAATCCATCACTGCCAGTTCGCCGCAACGTTCCATTAAATCGTCGATGATTTTAATCCGTTCCACCGCGCCGGGATATGGGGATGATGCCGCGCTGGCTACCTCGCCGGGTGACAGCACATCAGAGCCCAATCCCCTTTCTCTGGCCAATGCCTGCAGTGTGGGGATATTCCTGAGGTGTTGCGGCTCGGGCACCAACAATCTCAGATCATCTAGAAATGCGCGGGATTGCTGGTCGAATGCGTGTGCCCAATAAAACAATTGGCCGTCGATATCTATATCCGCAGGTAACCACGTAACCAGCCTCCCGCCAATGCAGGCAATTTCATCCAGGAGGACATCGGCAGCAGTCAGCGTTTGTGGCTGTCCGGTCAGGGTGAGTGAGTAGAGGGTGTCCTGCAAGGATTTGATTTTTTTTGCAAATTCCGGATCCGGTGAAGAAGGCACATGTTCGGAAAGCAATCCCAACGTGTCCTGCAGCCCCTGAAACGCACACAAGGACAGGACCGGCTGCTCTTTCAACTCGGCCAGCCCCGCCTGCAAGGTAAGCAGGCAGCCGGCCAGGTTCCCGCTGTCCACCGACGAGACGTAGAGCGGGCGAAGCGGTTTTAGCGTGCGGGTGTCGTACCAGTTATAGAAGTGGCCCCGATAGCGTTCCAGCTCCTCCATTGTCGCCAACGTATGCTCGGTACGTCGTAGAAATTCTCCGGAAGAAAGATAACCGAAATCGTACGCAGCCAGATTCGCCAGCAATGCCATGCCGATGTTTGTGGGCGATGTCCGCGAGGCAATAGCCGGAACCGGATAGTCCTGAAAATTATCCGGCGGGAGCCAATTGTCTTTTGGGCCGACGAATTCGGCAAAGAAACGCCAGGTCCTGCGGGCCGATGCCCGCAGAAACACCCGTTGCTCAACGGTCAAATCCGGGCTAGGAGGCACAAGTGGCATGCTGATCCACCAGGCGATGACCGGTGATACCAGCCAGAGCACCAAGACCGGCGCATAGGAAAGCCATTCCGCCGAACGGCTGGCCCCCAATGTCACGGCCAGCATCACCGACAACACCGGCGCGATCCACATCTCCATGAGAAAGCCGCCGAGGGTATGACGCGCATTGCGAATGGCATAGGATCGCATCTGCCAGAGCAACAATCCGCGTCGAGTGAACAGCATCCGCACACCCGAGTGTAGAATCGCATTCAGACAAATCAGCGCGTCGTACGGCAAAAGAACCAACGCCAACAATGCGAGCACCATTGGTCGGCCTACGGATTTGCTGGTCAGGGCCAGATGCACCAGCCAATCACGTTCTTCGGGCTTACGGATGAGTTCGATGATGGCTCCTAGCAGGGCAGGCAAAAACACCACACCTGTGACAAGCAGAGTCCAGAACCACGCCGACCCCGGATCAAACAGCCACCCGCCTGCCAGCAAGGCCAGCAACGACGGAGGCACAAGGCTGCGTCGAAGATTGTCGCAAATTTTCCACAACGACAGGGCGGTGAGCGGGTTCGGTTGCCGTCTGGTGGTCGATCCATTTGCCCCCGGCGGTCCGGGGACGAGGGGTAACAGCCAGCCGGCTAGCTGCCAGTCGCCGCGTATCCACCGGTGTCGCCGGCTGGACTCACTGGCGTAACTGGCCGGATGCTCTTCAATGAGGTCAACATCGGGCACCAACGCCGAACGCGCATACCCGCTCTCCAGCAGGTCGTGACTGAGAATGAGATTGTCGGGAAAGCGTCCATCGACGGCCTGACGAAACGCGTCCACATCGTAGATCCCTTTCCCAATAAACGACCCCTCTCCGAAAATATCCTGGTAGACATCCGAAACTTCACGTGTATAGGGATCGATGCCTGACTCACCCGCAAACAGTTTTGTAAACCGTGACTGGCCTGCACTGGTCAGGCTGATCGACGCACGGGGTTGTAGGATCGCGTATCCTTCCACGATGCGTCCCTTGTCGGCATCGTACACCGGCCGATTGAGAGGATGCGCCATGTTGCCGATCAATGTGCGTGCCATGTCACGAGGTAATTGCGTGTCGGTATCCAGGGTAATGACGTACTTGATCGAACCGAGGATGGACAGATCACCGACCGTGTGTGAGAAGGCCGTATGCTCCCCTCCCCGCAGCAAGGCATTGAACTGCTCCAGTTTGCCGCGCTTGCGCTCATAGCCCATCCACACCCGTTCATAGGGATTCCACACGCGAGGCCGGTGAAACAGATAAAAGATGCACGGGCGATCGTCGCGATAGGTCTCGTTGAGTGTCTGGACGGCTGCACGCGCGTGGGCGAGCACGGCGTCATCGTCAGGCAGTGTACACTCTGGCGCATCAGGGAAATCCGTCAGCAGGGCGAAAAAGAGATGAGGATCACGATTCCCAAGGTAACGAATCTCCAAGGTTTCAAGCATCGCATCTATCTCTTGCGGCTTACTTAACAACGTCGGGACAACCACCATCGTGCGATGAACGGCAGGAATGCCCTTCGTAAAATCCAATCGTGGCAAGGCGCGAGGCGGCAGAATATGCGTGACCACCAGGTTCACCAGCGGGACGGTCAGTGCCGAAACACCGATGATGCCGGGGATCGCAAAAATCCAGAATCGCCAGTCATCCAACCTGAACCCATCGAACGAGAACAGCACTCCCCCTGTCGCCAGTGCCGTAAGCAACAGGATGGGGCCGAGATACAGGATCAGGCGAACATGCCGATTCATTCGTCTGAACCGCAATTTCCAGGACACACGGCAACCGATCGCATCTTCCAGCATGCGACGTCCGTGATCGATCAGATAGTATCCGACATGGGCGGTGCGGTCGTTGGAACTGAATCGCTCGGCAGCATTCTGCGCAAGAACAATGGCTTCGCGTGCCACCGTCCACTCACTGTGGGAACAACTCCTCGCCACGTCTTCGATAACATGCCGGTACCGGTCGCGGGTGACGAAATCCTGCTGGGCGTGCATGCCGGCCGGATCTTCACGCAAGGTGTGCTCCACGAGGCTGAGCGACTCGACATAATCTCCCCAATCCATGGCGCCGATGAAACGCAGACTGCCGATACTGTTGGCCATGGAGATCTGGTTGGTAGCAGCCGTTCGGGCATCCGTCTCCGACAACTGCGTGGCGGTCACCCCTTGCTCAAGTAATTTTTGCTCGACCCAGGTTTGCACGAACGCCATCACGGATCCCTGAGCCTGAAGCCGTGCGTAAAATTCCTCCACAAAAGGCGCAGTGAGAGGCACATCGGCATTGGCAAATTCGGCTAACACCTGGATAACCTGTTTGGGTTTCTTCTCGGCCGTCGCCAGCATACGGTCTGCCCATGTGATGGCCGCGTTGCGGCCTTCGCGTCGGCGGGCGATACGCAATCCCACGCGTCGAAGGTTTTCCAGGAGTGCCAACCGCAGCATAATCGGGAAGGCCCACAATTCGCCCAGCTGTAACGGTTCAGCGGTTTGGTAGGCGGCGACGAAATGGATAACGTTGTCGCTGTCGACACGACCGTCCATGTGGGAGATCAACTCCAGAGCCAGGTCATAGATGCGGGGGAACCCCCCTGACGGGCCATCAGCCAGTCGAGGCAACTGTCGGCTGTACCCGCGGGGCAAATGCCGACGCGCCAAACTGATCTGTTGTTCGATAAGATAAAAATTGTCGAGCAACCAGGCCTCGGCCGGCAGGATCCGCTGTCCCGGCGCCGCAGCCGCTGTCACGACGTCATACGCCGCCAACAGAACGCGCGCATTATCCGCCAGTCTGGGCAATAACTTGTCCGGCCCAGGATGCGGATCGATTCTTTGCCTGCAAGCCAGCGAGACGGCATGGCGCTTCAATTGCTCGATGCTGAAGAGCTCCGAGCGCAGCAATTCACTATCCCGGCCGTTATCCAGCATGGTGGAGGTCTTCAGAATTTATTATTGGGAAATTACACATTTATTCAGTCTTCCGCCATTTCATCAAATAAGACACCGTGATGGTCATTCAGCATATTCCCGACCTTCCTCTGCACAAGTTTGTGGTTTTGGATGAGAAAATTGTCCAAAAAACCGACATGTGGTCAGAAGGGAAACCTCTACCATACAGACTTTAGCGGGCGGAAACTACTGACGATAGGCCCGCATCCTTGCTGAAGGAAACTTTAGGAACACGCGGGTCCTATAGAGACCTCTGATTTCCCGGACAGGGGCATCATCGCATCATACGATTCACAAGAAGCGAGGAGCGTGAGAAGAGGTCGCTAACCTCTGGATTGGCTTTCCAAGACCGGGGGAGTTCTCTATACTGAATTGACGAGTTCATTTTTCCGACCACATCGGTATCACGTTTTTTCACTTTAAAGAACCATAAGGACGATGACGATGGAACAGGAACCTCACCTCATGAAAGATAAGCCACGGCGTCGCGAATTGAGCATGGCCAACGTGGAGCCGGTGAAGGATCCCGTCTGCGGCATGATGGTGGATCCGCTCAATGCGGCAGGAACGTACACACACCGCGAACAGACCTACTCTTTTTGCAGTACGCATTGCGTGAAACGATTCGCCTCCGATCCGGATAGTTTTCTGAAGAAAAAATACCAGCCGTCCATGAAGGAGGAGACACCAGAGGGAACCGCTACATATATTTGTCCGATGTGCCCTGGCGTTGAATCCGACAAGCCCGCTGCTTGTCCAAAATGCGGAATGGCACTGGATCCGGAGATCGCTGTCGCTCCAGGCACAAAGACTGAATATGTCTGTCCCATGCATCCGGAAGTGGTGCAAGACCAGCCGGGATCCTGTCCCAAGTGCGGCATGGCCCTTGAACCTCGTGAAGTCTCCCTTGAAGAAGACGAGAATCCCGAACTTCAGGACATGACCCGCCGATTTTGGATCGGGCTGGGTCTCACGCTCCCCGTATTCCTGTTGGCCATGTCCGAAATGATTTCCGGACAGCCCGTTCAGCAACTCCTCTCGCCTTTGGTCATCACATGGGGGCAATGGATCTTAGCGACCCCGGTGGTATTGTGGTGCGGCTGGCCGTTCTTTCAGCGGGCATGGGCTTCGCTCGTCAACCGCAGTTTGAACATGTTTACGCTCATTGCATTAGGGACCGGGACCGCCTATGGCTATAGCACCGTGGCCACACTGGCGCCTGGCATCTTTCCCGATGCGTTCCGGGGAGAAGGTGGTGAGGTCGCTGTCTATTTTGAAGCGGCTGCCGTCATTATCGTGCTCGTGCTGTTAGGCCAGGTGTTGGAATTGCGGGCCCGGAGTCAGACAGGCAGCGCCATAAAGGCTTTGCTGGGATTGGCACCCAAAACAGCACGTCGCCTCGGAGAGGATGGATCCGAGGAGGATATTCCCGTAAAGGAAGTTCAGCCAGGAGACATGCTTCGTATTCGTCCAGGTGAAAAAATCCCCATTGATGGCGTGATCCTGGAAGGTCAGAGCGCGGTCGACGAAGCGATGATCACCGGCGAAGCCATTCCTATCGAAAAATCCGCAGGCGCCCCCGTCACGGGAGGAACAGTGAATGGCACGGGAACCTTGGTCATGCGGGTTGAACGCGTGGGCCGGGATACCGTGCTGGCCCAGATCGTCCGTATGGTGGGCGAAGCCCAGCGCAGCCGGGCACCCATTCAACGGATGGCCGACCTGGTGGCCGGTTATTTTGTCCCGGTTGTTGTCCTGATCTCGGTCCTCACATTTGTCATCTGGGCTTTTCTTGGCCCCGAGCCCCGCCTGGCCCATGCCCTGGTTAATGCTGTGGCCGTGCTCATAATAGCCTGTCCCTGCGCGTTGGGACTCGCCACTCCTATGTCGATTATGGTGGGAACTGGACGCGGCGCCACGGCCGGTGTCCTGATGAAACATGCGGAAGCCTTGGAACAAATGGAGAAGGTGAATACGTTGGTCGTCGATAAAACGGGCACCCTCACGGAAGGCAAACCCAGACTTATGTCCATGGTTTCCATTTCAGATCTGAACGAGGACGACCTGCTTCGATTGGTGGCGAGCCTGGAACGCAATAGCGAACATCCTCTCGCCTCAGCCATTGTCAATGCAGCTAACGACAAAGGGCTGGAGCTATGGGAAGCTCAAGGCTTTCAATCGCAAACCGGCAAAGGTGTCACCGGGAACGTTCAGGGAAACAAGATGGCACTCGGCACACAGAAGTTTTTGGAGGAACAGTACCAGGTGAATCCCAAGACATTCGGGGAGTTGGCGAATAAGGCAGAAGATATGCGCCGGGACGGTCAAACCGTCATGTTTGTCGCCATCGATCACCGGGCTGTCGGAATCGTGGGAGTGGCCGATCCAGTTAAAGCGTCAACACCGGAAGCCATTCGACTCCTACATGAAGAGGGCATTCAGATCGTTATGGTTTCCGGTGATCATCAGCAAACCGCACGGGCGGTCGCGCAGAAGCTTGGGATCGATGAGGTGAAAGCGGAGGTGTTGCCTGAGCAGAAAAGCCAAATTATCAAACAACTTCAAGAACAAGGAAAAATCGTGGCAATGGCGGGAGACGGCATTAATGACGCGCCGGCTTTGGCCCAGGCCCACGTCGGCATTGCGATGGGGACGGGCACGGATGTGGCCATGGAAAGTGCCGGTATTACGTTGGTCAAGGGTGATCTGCGAGGCATTGCCCGGGCGCGCCGGCTCAGCCAGGCGACCATGCGCAACATTCGTCAAAATCTCTTCTTTGCGTTCTTCTATAATGCCATCGGAGTGCCGATTGCCGCCGGCATTCTCTATCCGGTCTTTGGCATTCTGTTGAGTCCGATGATTGCCGCAGCCGCTATGACGTTCAGCTCGGTGTCGGTGATTACCAACGCCCTTCGATTACGAACCGTAAGACTCTAAGGGCATTCCACTTTTCCTGGCCTTTCCTGGCCCTTCCTGTCCAACCTGCCATGCAGTTCTCATGGGGAATCCTCTCGATTGACAGCAAGGCTTTCCGTTTTTCCCTCATTCATCCCATGAGAAAATCAAAATCTTTTTGCGTGAGACCTCCCCCGCCACGATGGGTCGCCCCTTCAAGGACCGCGTGATAGAGCTCCAGTTTCTGCAGTTTGAGTTCCATCATTTTTTCTTCGATGGTATGGCGCATGAGCAACCGCATAATTGATACTTTTTGCTTTTGCCCGATGCGATGAGCCCGATCCGACGCCTGATTTTCCACGGCCGGGTTCCACCAGGGATCCAGGTGAAAAACGTATGACGCTTTAGTGAGATTCAGGCCTTGCCCGCCGGCTTTGAGACTCAGCAAAAAGATAGACGGTGTGTCCCCCTCCTGGAACTCATGAACAAGTTTCTTCCGCGTTGGAGTGGGTGTCGATCCATCCAATCGGACATGAGGGATTCCATGTGCATGAAATGCCTGTTCCGCCAAATCCAGAAACGACGTGAATTGGGAAAACACGAGAGCACTATGTCCTTCATCAAGAAGTTCTTTAAGCCGTTCAATGAGGAAGTCGAGCTTCGGTGATGGATCAGTATGGGATGAAATGAGCAACTGAGGAGATAAGCAGATTTGACGGAGCTTGAGGATTGCCGTGAGGGCGATGATGCGGGCTTGAGCAGAGGTTTTACTCTGATAGGCCGAGGCAATGGTAGAACGAATTTTGGTGACGGTCTGTTGGTACAACGCCTTTTGCCGGTCTGTTAAATCCAGATAAATATCCGTCTCGATTTTCGGCGGCAGTTCTTTAAGAATTTGCATTTTTGTTCGGCGCAACACAAACGGTTTACTCCGCTGCATGATGGTGTCTAACAATTCGGGTGGTGGTGCTTTGACTTTGCCTTTGAGTTCTTCATAGTCACCGAGAAGGCCCGGCACACACAAATCCATCAGGGAGTAATATTCCCCCACATGATTTTCCAAAGGCGTCCCGGTCATCACACATTTAAAATATCCTTTGAGGCGCCTCGCGGCACCGGTCGTCCTGGCCACAATGTTTTTGACCGCCTGGGCTTCATCGAACAGAATCACGTTGAACCGGACCTGTTCAAGGATCGCAATGTCCCTGCGAATAAGGCCGTAAGTGGTGAGGACCACATCCGCTTGGGAAAACGCGAGCGTTCGCTCCTTTCCAGTATACGACTGAACGGTTAATTCCGGGTAAAAGCGGCCGATCTCATGTTCCCAGTTGAATAAGAGGCTGGGAGGAAGCACCACGAGATGGGGACCTTGGACAGGCTCCGCCGCCCGAATGATCCCTTCCTTAATTCCGGCGAACAAACTAATCGCTTGGAGTGTTTTTCCCAATCCCATGTCATCCGCCAGGCAGGCCCCCAGGCGATGTTGATAGAGAAATCCCAGCCATCGATACCCTTCCTGTTGATACGGTCGAACGGTGGCATGGAGGCCCTGAGGAAGCGGAATAGGTTCAATTTGTTCAAAGTGCAACAAGCGGTCGATCAACACCTCATCCGCGGGCGAGAGGAGAATGTTCACCCCTCGTTTTCTCAAGGCGACCCAATCCAAAATCTGAAGTCTTGGCACTCGAACAACGGTCTGTTTTTCCTTGTGTTTAGAACCCGGCTTATTCGTCAGGAATGCAAACGCGCGCAAAATAGCCTGGGTGTTCTGATCCACAATCCGGATGACCCCATCCGTCTCCATCATGCCTCCACGCTGAAGAATTTTTTCGATTTCCTGGGCATTGATCCGCACGCCATCACAGATGAGTTCCGGTCGAAGTTCGAACCAATCAATTGTTGGAGATCGTCGAGCATCGATGGAATATTCCCACTGCGAAGTGGCAATGGGTTGATCCTGATAGAACAGCCCGATCCCTGCCTCCTGCAATTTGGCATGAAGTTCGGGAAGCATGGGGTAGAGAGTGGCCAATGGAAGACTCATCTCATCGTGCTCCAACATCCCGTTAAAGACCTGTAGCCCCCATAGCGCATAGGGAATGGCATAGAGTAACGCTTCTTTTGCCCAATCGTTCTGAACGAGACACCAGTGCCCCTGATGAACCACCAATCGCACACTGGGTTCCATGGCTGGCATGGAAAAGCGCTGGAGAATCTGTTCTGCCTCTGCTTTAATTTTGAATGGGCGGAATTCGTCTTGAGCGATACAGCTTTTCACCATTTTTCTGGCATCCGATGCCTTGTGGAGGGACAGCAATTGAAAAAACGCCTCATACAGGAGCGTGCGTCGTTTTTTAGCCTTCAACCCGCTGGAGACCGATTTGGCGCGTTCCAAAAATGGGAAAATCCTAAAAATGGGTATACAGGGACGTCCCCGACTTGCTCCAAGCCAACATTCGGCGCGGAGTACTCCAGTCCGTAGATCCAACATGGAGACATCCACCGGAACCGTCTCCGGGAGGAACGTGAGACGGTACTGATACGTCGGTGCATCAGGTGAATGAGGGATTTGAGAGAGGGTGCCTTCTTGACCCGCACATTTGAGGAACACCGATCGCAGGATTCTGTCTTTCTCTCGAAGAGGAATATCGAATTGCAAGGAAACAAATCGTTCGACTGGAAGGGAAAATGTCGGTCTCGTCATTCCAGTCGGGCATTTCGACGGTACCCGGCCTTCGCGGATGTGCTCCGTCGACGCCAAGGTCAACGGTCGACTGAGAAGATCACCCGTTTCAATCACATGCTCCCGTTGACTGTTTTCATACAGCAGATCGTAGACCGCCCATCCCTCTTCGTGTTCCAATGGACCAAGTTTATGGGTATGGAGGTCAGCTACAAAACCCATACAAGCATGAGCGTCGGCCTGCACCTCTCCAAAACGCAAACATCGAGCCGCCACAAACACGTGCGATCCGACAATATTCAGTTCCGTTTTCGTGGTATACATCGAATCCGGCGCCCATTCGAGAGGAAATCGCCCGTCCTCATGCTCAAAGAACAGGGCGTGGTTCCGGCCGTGATGTTTCAAAAAATCCCGCAGACCTTCCTGAAGCGACCACGCCGGATCCTGTGTGGCCCGAAGTAACACCGCTAACTCGGTCGGCATGCCCACAAAGGATTGGCAAATTTTCCCATGATTGGTAATGGCGATGGACGACACTCCATGTCGATGAATCAGCGTGATCTCGAATCGGGGAGGAACGGCAGGTGTGGATCGCTCTTGAGCTGGGTGGGAAGCGGGTCCCGCGATGAGTTGCCGGGCGAGTAGAGCTTGACGTGTTGCATTGGATGCTGGCATGCGAAAAGTGTCGGGAGCCAGAAGATTGACCGTGGTCAACAAGGCACAGATGACATGCTTGCAGTGCGACTCCGGTGTCCACGACGGGCAGGTGCAGGAATAGACAAGATGCCCCTTGTCCACTCCGAAGCGAACGAGATAGTGGCTGGCTCCTCGCACCGAGGCCCCCAAGGTGACATGAGTTCGATCCCAGCTATAGGATTCGAGTCTATTTTGGACATAATACTCATATCCTCTCAGGACATACGCCTTGGGAGCCAGAAAGTAAACATGATTCGGAGAAAGCATTTTGAGACGGTCCAGCAGGCCAGGAGAATTTTCGATCATGATTAATCCTTGACTGCTCACATGCCTCCCCTGCTTCATTCCAGGCACATCAAATAATCCTTTCCAAGCTCGGCATGATCCAATAGGCCGAGAAGTACGTCGGTCGGAGGGCGCAAACTTTGATTATACAAGGCTCCCTGGCACATGTCCTGTCCCAAGGAAAAAAGGAGGAGCAAAACCTGCTCATTCATTAGACAAAATCACCCAGAACTCATAAGTTAGGACTGGTTTCAAGAACCATGCTACCAACCCGGAGGCCAGTGATAGAGAAGAAGGATGTGAAGCAACCATTCACTCACAAGGAAACGACCATGTGGCTGGCGTTTCCTCACACGGAAATAATATTGGGCCCCTGCTGAATGGAGGACAAGGAGAGAAAGGAAGAAAAGACGATTTGGAGACCGCAGCCGCTTTGGTATACGCTTCATATCCTTCAGAGTACGAGTGAATTATGTCGACCGACAAGTCAGGACAGATCTGCGAAACACGACTGATATATCATCTCTCAAGCGAAGAAGTTGCTACTTAACTGTGACTGAACCTTGCATGGAGCCTAAATGGAGTTCGCAGTGGTAGGGAAATGTTCCGGAATGCTTGAATACATGTTCAAACCGATGCCCGGGTTTGTTCAGGGTGAGTCCGCTCTGGAACTTTTGCCCACCTCCGGTGCAATCGTTCACTCGGCAGCCGCCACTGGTGACACTGTGGGGTTCTTGAGCCCCGTCGGCATAGATCCACACGACTTTTTGTCCGGGTTTGATGGTGACATCATGAGGTTTAAAAAATGAGGTAGCCCGAAAAATCATCACCACGGCACCAATCCGGGCCGTTGCCAGTGGTTCATCCTGAGGAATCGTGGCTCGTGGAGCACGCGCGACAACGAGAAAGTCGTCTTTTGAAGCATCGATCTCACACGTCCGGCCCTTTGGGGCAGTGACCATAAGCGCATCAATGGAAGAAATCGAGGCATGAAACGGCGTGCCACTGAAAAGCCCGTCATCATTGACGGTCTTGAGTAAAGGAAGACTTCCACCACCGCCACCCTCTTGCGTTTGGAGGAGACAGTTCTGCGGGTTCATGTTCCACGTGAGCTCCACAAAGAACGATTCTCCGACTTCACTCCTGTCCACCAATACCGCACTCTCCCCGGATTCCACAGTGAGACCAAAGTCCAGCACCATATCTCCGGTTTCCCAGCCGACAGTGGGAAATGCAGGGAGTGGAAATCCCAACATGATGACAGTGCCCGAAATCCATGCGCGCACGAAGGAAGTCATGGGATTCCACCTGTCATACATTTTTGACCTTGAAAGAAGAGAGATACCCTTCCGTTATCTGATTTCCCCGGTGAAACACATTCCAACAACGTGGACCCGTCCGGAAGGCCATGTCTTAGCGTGTCGCCTTAAAAAAATTACTCCCCTTGAGGTGTTCATCGTCCGTACCCCATTGAACGAGTTTATCTAATTTTTTCATAAGCGGAATGTGCTTGGAACAATGAATATAGGCCTCCTCCACTTCGACCACCGTCCAGCATTCAGGATGACGGCCGCCGCTCGCGTTGGTTTCATCCCTTAGGGAAGCCGTGGCTTGTGGAATATGGACAATTTCGTCGTTGCGCAGGACTTGAGCTTTTCCGTTGACATGCAGTCCAATCGTACTCTGGATAAAATCAATGAACATCAGGCCGATTTGAGGATTTTCGGTGATATTGCCCACACTGGCCATGACCCCGTTCCCGCGATATTCGGGATAGGCTAATGTCCTGGAATCAAGGACATGGACAAATCCGGCCGTCCCGGCTCGAAAAGAACAATCGCATTCCCCTCTGGCATTGGCTGTCGCAATAAAGACCATTTCCTGCCTGGAAATAAACGCCTGCATGATGGCGTTGATTTCGCTCATCATCTGGTTTTGATAAAAGGCCATAGCCCGTCTGCCCGTTCCTAAAATTTCTTGAGTCCGTCGCTCTCCTTCGGATCCATGATACCTGCTAGGATGGCCCTGTTCTCCGTTCATGCCAGACCTGTGGTGTTATCGTGCTTCAATCGGATGATGTTCATTGTCTCTGCTATCCACATTTGTATTCTATCGGGTTTTCATTAAATGCTGAGTCGCCTCTCTCCGGAGGCGAGTGCCGAGAGAGGTCGCCATGACTTCGTTGTCAGTTCAAAGACCATAGATTAGGTACCGGCCATTTTAGACTGAAGGGCTAGACTAAAGAAAGAACGATATGGTTTTCACAACTGGCAGGAAATAGTTAGCATGGGATGGCCTAACTGCATCGATTGAACAATAGGCTCTAGCGACCAAAAGCAAAGACTGTTCGCCACAGGTCGTCGTGATGTCCGCCAAATGAAGACCCATTAGAGGTTATTGAAAATCTACGATCCTCTCTTGAAATACCGATCTGCATATTACTGAGAACCCTAGTAGCGCGAACATACCGATGAGCGGGTTTTTCCTCAATCCTGTAAGGGGAAAGGGAGAGAGGTGGTGTTTATGGGGCCTAGCAGGAACGAATGAAAGACCAAGAGAAGGGAAAGGAATGCTAGAAGCCTATACCAATGCCGAGACCGCCACCGACACGGCCTCCGGTGCTCCCGCCACCAAAGATACTGTACCAGGGACCCGAGTTGCCTTCCTGACCCATGGGCGGGTCCTTCCACACATGCAGTTGCTTGATCACGACGGTGGGATACTGATAGTCCAATTCATCAAGCTTCGCCAAAGTAGTCCCCGTCACCTCCCCTACAATGGTGACCCTGGTATTCTGCGGAAACATGGCGGGATCAAGAAATTCTTTCTCTATGGCTAAAAACCGACCTTGGGAGTCTGTGCGTGTAAGTGCGGGCCGCTGAGCGTCATCCAATGGTAACTGTAACACCTCAAGCCTGGTTCCTTCAGCAAGGCGCTTAGCCGAAAGGACTTCCCCTCCAAGCATAAGAATCTTCCCGTGATAGGATTCAGAATTCTGAAGGAGTTGCGGAAATGTGAGGCCGGGATCAACCTGATTCTTGAGCGTGTCCGGCACGACCATGGGCGAGGATGCACATCCTCCCATCCAACCTAAACACAGCACGAGGGCTCCTACCAGATGTCTCAGATTCATACGTGTACTATATCATACCGCCAGATGATTCAGCGTCTCGCGTCTGAACGGTAAACCATCATTCCAGATTTGCCTGAATTGTATTATTGTTTAATGACCATGTTAGCTTATGGATTAGTGGGAGGACAAGAATGACGGCGCAGCAGCTAAGACGGAGAACTTTCTGAGAAACACTTCGGAAAAGAAAGTGGTGTAGGCAGGGGGGAAAGGGGGATCGGCTGCTTTTCCTCAATTTTTTGAGTCAAATGTGAAAGGCCGGATTGCAAAAATACTGGGGTTCATGATGAGGAACAACTAGGAAAAACGGGAGCCCGGCAGAGTTAGTCGAGGAAGACGAGAGAGATAGGATATTTCATTAAAAAAAAACGATGCCATAGATTTCACCTAATACAGGGGAGGTTGCGGTCCAGGTCGCAATCCTACTAAGTCGGGATCTTCCCCATTAAGCACTCGACGGGGCTCTTCGTTTTCCGACTTTCGTTGCTCACGACGGGCTTCCTTGTCCTGTTGCTTCATTCGTTTCACCATCTCCCTATTTCGTTTAGCCTGTGTTACTTTTGTGGGTCGTCCCATATTCTTCTCCTATCGTGTGGGTTGTCGTTGTTTCATGAAAACACTTGAGTGCTTGCCCTCCCTTCCTTTTTGACAGGCGGGGATGGCCATTCACCCAGAAGTTTTTCAAGAACCCAATATCCTGCCCCCTGGTCCGGATCGTTCAGATTGGGGGAATTCCTTTTTTTATTTGTGCGCATCCCGAGCCGGCTTTCTTCCTCTCTTTGGAGGAGGCGGAACGCGTATTTCTTTTTCGCGCGAAGTCTCCAGGCGAACAGAGCCCTCCTGACCAAGGCCAGGACTCGACATCATCAGGACTTGTCGGCGAACCTCATCGATAGGCATAGGGACTTTCTCTTTAGAAGGATCAGCGAGGCCAAGCAGATCCCAACGAATTTTCGGTTCCGGTTTAAATGTTTTTCTATTTCTGACCTTCCCACCCCACTTCATTGTCAGCTTCATGAGAGGCCTCCTTCTGTGTAAAAAACATTTCAATGATGACAACCACTACACACCATTTACGAAGACTCGAATTCTCCGTTCCAACCAAATCAAACGGGTAAGCTCTTCATCGTCACCTTGGAAGTGACTGTCCCGCTGGGATCACACTTCATTTTTCTCACTAAAGTGTGGCCGGCGTTTTCCTCTCCTCACACCATGATTCTATCCCCGCCGGAAGGTTCTAGGATATAGCTTCCTGAGCCCTAATGGGCCATGCATGCGGATAATGGCTGTCCTCGCCGTCGAACCGAATACCATCTCACTCCCCTCACCCGTAAACGAGAAGCGAGGATGAAGGAAGGGGAACCAAAAACAATCGAAAAATCAAGCCTTTTAGGAATAAGAAGGCACGAAAGGCAGGAGAACCACCATCGCTTGCACCGTAGATCACCCTAGCATTCTGCTGGTAGGGAGTCAAATAAAGGGTAGGAAACGGGAATCAGAGATGACTCCCACTCCCGGCAAGGTTATCGAAGTTCAGGTATATCAGCACAGTCAGGCACTTGAAGGAAGACACCTTTCAAAAGCCTTGCTACAAAAAAGGCAAACACAACCTAGTCTAAAGGGCAACCTCTTCGCCTTTGGATTTCCATTTCTCTACTAAATCAATTGCCTCTTCAATCTGCGTAGGTGTCATTTCCTGGGCGAGAAAATCCAAGGCTTGGATCGACGGATCCACGCCTTGTTGGGCAGCCAGATAGGCCCACATATAAGCCTGAACCAGGTCTTTGGTGACCCCTTCACCCTTATAGTACATCAGGCCGACATGATTTTGGGCACCACCATCCCCCTGCTCAGCAGCCCGAAGAAACCACCGAAAAGCTTGGTGATAATCCTTCGGAATCCCCAAACCCTGTCGGTACATTGCACCAAGATTATTCTGAGCCATGGCATTCCCGAGATCGGCAGCCCGACGATACCAGTGTCGCGCCAGTTCAAAATCCTGGGCCAGCCCTTGGCCATATCGGTACATGTAGCCCAACATATTCTGCGCTTCGGCATTTCCCTGCTCAGCCAATGGTCGCCATTCGGATAGAGCGGTTTCATAATCCTCCCGCAGATAGGCATCTTCTCCTGACTGAAAACTTCCCCATGATATCCCCACGGAAAAGAGAAGGAGGATCAGCACAAGACTCTGGATGATGACGGAAATTCTCATCGGTCCACCTCGAAATGGGCACACCAGGTATGGTGATTTGCGTGAAACATGTTCAAAAGCCATCACAGGAAACCTTTTCCCTTATAACCCTAAACGGCCTGTTGCTTGGTTTCGAGTTCAGCCCACCGGGTATACAGGCGTTCTACTTCCTGTTCGGCAGTCTTGAGATTTTCATACGCTTCCTGGAGCTTGAGATGATTTGAAACGATTTTGGGATTTTCGGTCTCAGTACGACACAGTTCGAGTACAGCCTCAGCATCAAGCACTCGTTTTTCTATCGTGTCATATTCTTGTTGATCGCGAAAAGAGAGTTTTTTGGTTTTGAGACGGCCAATAGGGGCAGAGGTATCTCCCGGTTGACTGCCTGAGGACTCTTTGCCGGACCGTTGACGGCGAAGCCACGCTTCCCATTGCCCGTAATCGGCAAATTGGCCATATCCCCCATTTCCATCTAAACCCACAAATTCGGTACAGACTTGCTCCAACATATACCGATCATGGGTAACCAGGACCAAGGCTCCTGGGAATTCACTCAAACTCTCTTCCAACACTTCTCGAGTGGGAATATCCAAATCGTTTGTCGGCTCATCCACAATTAACACATCAGCAGACTGCAACATTAAACGAGCAATGACCGCCCGGGCTTGCTCCCCGCCTGAGAGCAACTCAATCGGCAGGTCCAGTTGTTCCGGCTGAAACTGGAATCGCTTGGCCCAACCGGCGAGATGCACAGTCTGCCCCCGATACGTGACGGTATGACCAGTGTCCGACAACGTACGCCGTAAGGTCATCTTCGGATCGAGTTGATCGCGATTTTGATCAAAATACACCACCTGCAATTTGTCGGCATGTGTGACGGTCCCATGGTCCGGCTCCAATTCCTTAGCCAGTAATTGGAGAAGAGTGGACTTCCCTGAACCATTATGACCTAAAATCCCGGTGGCAGTACCGGGGGAAATCACTAAGTCCAAATCTTGAATGAGCATCCGGGGGCCAAACGCCTTCCGAAGATGTTGGACCACCATCAATTGTTTGGTCCTTCGGCCGGAGCCGACAAAATCGATGGAGGTGGTATCTTGTCGCATGCGCACTTGCGTCTCAGCCAATTCAGCTTGCAAGGCATGGGCAGAGTCCACGCGATATTTGGCTTTGGTGGTCCGAGCCTTAGGCCCTCGCCTGAGCCATTCTTCTTCCCGCCGGACTTTTCCGGCTAAAGCCTGCGCCTGCTGATTCTGAGTCATCAAAAATTCTTCACGTTTGACCAAAAACTCCTCATAGGTGCCCGGCACGAGTAAAATTCCTTCAGGGTAACGGGAATTCAATTCGGCCACCTTATTTGTCGCATGGCCCAGGAACCAGCGATCATGGCTGACCATGACCCACGGCCACGGCGCCTGGGACATCACTTGCTCCAACCAGCGCATCCCTTCCAAGTCGAGATGGTTCGTCGGTTCATCCACCAACATGACGTCAGGCGCTTGAACATATCCGCACGCGATCGCGAGCCGTTTTTTCCATCCCCCTGAAAGAGGACCTACCTGCTGATCTCCCTGAGCAAATCCCATTCTTCCAAGGGTTTCTTGGACGCGGGCTACGCAGTCACGAGCAGCCAGGCCTGAGGCTAATGCCGCCCGTTCGATTTCCTCCGCCACGGTGGATGCTGGAGCGAATTCAGCTTGTTGAGGAATATAGGCAATCCGAAGATGTTGCCGACGAGTCACTCTCCCCTGATCCGGCTGCTCAAGCCCGGCAAAAATTCGAAGGAGGGTACTTTTCCCCGATCCATTGGGCCCGATAATCCCAATACGATCCTTTTCAGAAACCCCAAGAGTCAGTTCATGAAAGAGACGCTTGGTCCCGAACGCTTTGGTCATTTTCTGACCATAAATCAGCGCTGACATACGTAGTGCTCTCCTCTATTACTCGACATTCATCCACACGATAAAGGGACTAAAACAATCCGGCCCCCTCGAGAAGATTCGGGATCCCTTACAGGCATAACCGAACGGATCAGTCATTCCAACATACAGGCTGCAAAGAGAGGAAACCAAGGCATCATGGTAGTTTTGCTATTCGGGACAACCAGGGTCACTTCCCTGACCTGTTGCCACCTCCAGCTACTTCCTTTCTCACTCACCGCATCACCTGGCTACGAACCCCCAAACGGTCCTTTCAGTCGCTGAAGAATTCTGGCCCAAAGAGTCTGGTAGGTTTCCCGGCCCTGTAAGAGTTCACAATAACGCCGGAGGACCCGTTGATATCCGGCGGGAAAGGTCCGTCCCGCCCACCAATGCCATGACCGGGGCAATCCATAAATTATTTTACTCAATCGGGCCGCCACTCGAAATTCCAGTCCAAATTCGGTCTCCGCCTGTCTTTCATATTCGTCCAACCGGTAGCTGGAATTCCGCAGGCTACCGGCCACACTGGCGGCCGCCAATTGTCCGGACCGGACAGCATAATAAATCCCTTCTCCCAATAACGGATCAACCAAATGTCCGGCATCGCCGACCAGGACCGCCCGATGTCTCACTAAGTTTTCTGTCCACCGATACCCATTGCGAAGCGCCTGATGGTGGGCGATAGGTAGCGGATGTCCCACCGGCAAAGGAATCGACAGCCCGGCCAAGGAGGATTCATGGCTGACAAAATCCTCAAAACTCTTCTTGGGTCGATTCGCCCCCCTGACAAACTCACCCACACCTAGCGAAAGACCGTTTTCCTTTGGAAAGATCCAACCATACCCTTTTTCTGCAGCCCGCAAACTGATGAGCGCCGTCTGAGTCTGCTGAAACGCATGCGATGTTTCTCCATGATATTCACTTTCCAGTGCGGGAATTTTCCGGAAGCGTCGCCCCGGGAAACATTGCTGGGCCACCACACTCATCGCTCCATCGGCGCCGATGACGATGCGTCCACGATATCGTCCAGTTTTGGTCACCACTTCAACCTTATCGCCTAATTCCTGAACAGCCACCACGGATTCATCTTCATGAATATCGGTTCCAACCTGCCGGGCTTTTTCAACCAACCATTGATCGAATGTCGGGCGCATCACCATATAGGCAACGGGTTGCGGAAACTCGATAAGGAATGAGTCTTCCCCCCCATAGGTAAATTGCACACGAAACACGGTCTCTTCCACAACCGTTTTGAAGTCGGGTGGTAAAATCCGTTCAATCCTGGCTGAGAGTCCTCCTCCACAGACCTTGTACCGGGGATGAGTCTGCTTTTCAAACGCCAACACAGACAATCCCATTCGGCCCAACTCATACGCGGTGGACGCTCCGGCCGGCCCCATACCGACGACGATCACATCATACTCGCGAGATTGAAGAGGGATGGCCACAGGTATGAGGTTAACGTGATGAAAAATGTTTGTGAGGAAATCCGGAACGGGTTCGAGAGCGGGATGGGATCGATTCCGATGAATCTGTTCCTATTCGGTTATTGACGATATTTTACTGGAAACTTTCATACCCTGACTACCCCCTCGAGGCCGGTTTATGGTCCCTTCGTGAGAATGGGCACGGATAGTAGGGGCCAGGCGAATTGATGACGTGAGAAATCCCAGCCCCCGGTCAGGCAACTGCTCAATCCGATCCAGTCAATCGTCATTGCCTGTATTCCCGGATTGGTGAATCCAACTGTGGCGGTGAATAGCTCATCTCACTGGGGCAGGAACTCTCGCATTTTCTTCACAAAGAAATTTTTTTCGGGCTTATTCGCACTTGACCCACTGGTGGATCCTGATCAAGCGAGATCGATTGAGTGCGAAATCGAGAGGCCTATCAAAATAAGCCAGAAAGAAATAAGGGAGAAAATGAGGGGAAATCAGAGCTCAGAAAACTGAGAAAACTCTTCGTCCGTCTTATACATGGGAATGATTTTCGTCAAATTCATCTCTAAAAAAAGAGATTTCACCTGATCCTGGGGATTAACCATAATAATTCGCCCCTTAAGTTTCTGAAACGTTCTGGCCACGATGGCCAACACCCCCAAACCCACACTATCCACAAACGTAATTCCCTGAAAATCCAGAATTAATCCTTTTGCACCAATCTCGGTGTATTTTTCTGCGGTTTCCTTGAAGGCGTTCCTGGAAAAAATATCTAACTTTCCAGAAAGGCTCAGCACGGGCAAACCATTCACTGTTTTTTCTTTAATAATCATGGATGGGCATCCATCCTGGTTCAATGGACCGATCGAAAGCTGGCGTTAGACGCAATTTTTGTCGTTTGATGGCTCTATCGGACCGATTGTGAGGAATCTTGAGTGTTGCAGTCCAATATTCGGTCAGGTTGTGGAAACCTCCATCTCATCGAACCGATTTCTCAGTCCGGGAATTAGGATCGACCCAACGTGACGGAGACCATCTCCTCAGTGCCTTCCCGCTGTACTCTAAGTATGACAGTTTGACCGGGGTCAGTCCGTTCAATTAAATAATTTTTTAATTGGGCAGCCGTCTCAATGGCCACACCATCAATAGCCACCAGCACATCGCCTTTGCGAAATCCTGCATGTTGTGAGGGACCTGTCGCTTTGGCCACCATCAGTGCCCAACTGTTCCCTCGTTTCACCGTTTGGAGTTGAATGCCCAGTACCGAAAACCCCGGCATGTTGCCGGCCAATACCGATGTCACCACGCGGTGAACGAGCGGACCGGGTAAGGCAAAGGCAAATCGGCTACAACGCCGGTCTTCATGCTGGGTGTCAGTTTGAATGATAGCGTGAAGAAGACCCACTAATTGTCCATGTTGATTCAACAGCCCTCCTCCGGAATTGCCACTGCATGCGGACAAATCCACTTGCACCAACCGGCTTTGCACTGTCCCTAAAAACGTATTCGGATTGCCGACTGTGCCAAAGGTAATGGCGGGTCCCCAACCCAGTGGATAGCCAACCGTAAAGACCCGATCTCCGTATGTGACGTCCCCGTTCACAAACTCGACATGCGCTCGGGGCCAATCGGATTCGGGAACCTGAAGTTGATACACCGCCACATCCAGATAAGCATTGGCGCCCTGACGGATAGCCTGCAATTCCAGGAGATCGTCCGTCACCACATGAATGGACTCCGGAACTACAACCTTCCCTCCTTCTGAACGTTCCACCGCATGTCGGGCCGTCACAATCACACCCTGCCCGATGTGGATCCCTGATCCACGAATGGTCATCTTCGGGCCGTGACCATGATCAGAAGTATCGGCTTGATCAGACTGTAGAATTCCCACGGTGGCCAATTTGGCCTGTTCAATCGCAGCATGAAATGAAGTGGCGGTGGTTTCCGTCAATCCCGGTGAGAATCCAAGACCTCCAAATATGACAACCCACATGAAAATTTTTGTGTAATAACCCATCATTATCCTCAGCGATTTAATAAGAAATCACTTCGAAAAATCTTTTCCATTTTTCAAACCTACCTGCTCCATCGCAGGTGTTCAAGATGAATACCTGTGCCCACAAGTCGGGTCAATTGAAAACACGTGGCATCGGATCAATTGTAAAACTCTGAATGTCATCCGCATGGTCATCCTGAATGATGGCCGGTTGATTTTTGAGCCAACCCATTCAACTCGCAGAATAGTTCTTTCATGCGCTGATACGAATAATGGGCATTCCGACCACTCGGGTTAGGCAGAACACAGACGGGAACGCCTGCAAGGTGAATGGGCTGCATGCCAACCTGGATGAGGTTTCCGGCGGACGGTTGGCCGGAACGCTCAGGCTGTTGCGGGGTAAGAAGGATCCGAGCCATACTGACTCCTAGCAATGCGACGAGGAAGGGCTGATACGTCGTGATTTTCGTCAATAAGGCCTGACATCCGTCCAGAAAATCCTGTTTCTCCAGATCTTGATCGCCGGCAGTCGGACGGGCAACCACATTGGTAAGACCATACCCGAATTCCGGCAACCGCCAATCCTCCTCATAATTCATGGGAACGGGAATCAACCTGGCATCGAACAGGAGTTTCCAAAATCGATTTGAGGGTCCGGCAAAATGATGGCCGACCTCAGCAGAACGGAGACCGGGATTAATCCCGACAAAAAGAATAGACAACCCGGGAGCAAGATAATCGGGAAGACCACGAGGCATGTGACTCATAGTAGATAATAATCTGGAACCACCGAATGGAAAGAAAGAGAACGTCTTAGGAAGAGAAAAAGAAGAAAATCAAAAAAGAGAACACCATTCCCGCCGACGAACCATAGGGAAAAATCTACTTGGAGGCCAGCTTGGTTTGAATATCGGAAAAAGTTTTTTGAGCCTCAGGGAGGAGATCATCCCGCTCTTTCGCCCTGGCAAGTTCAAGTGCCTTTTTGGCCAAATCAAAAGCCTCTTGATGCTCTCCCCGGTCAGAACACGAACGTGCCACGACCATGCGCGCATTAATGGAATCCGGATCGTCCTTTATCACCTGACGCAGCATGACTTCACCTTTTTCCGGATCTCCTCCAAGTAGCCGAGGCACTTCAATGAGAATGGTCCCCTTTGAGGAAAGCGCATCTATGTGATGTGGATTCAGCAAAAGAGTCTGATCCAAGGCATCCATCATCCGTCCATATTCAAAAATCGAGAATAATACTTCCCCATTTGCCCGCATGCGCTCGCCGATACTGCAGAACAAAGCAAAATGGGCATCAGCGGATCGATCATCAAGTGCCACCGCTTTTTCCGCTAACACCTGTCCACGCTCAAAATGGCTCAGGCGCATATCGGGATCCTTGGCACGCCTGCCCTTTTGACACTCATCCATCGCCTGCTTCGTCAACACTTGAGGAGATTCACCCCAGGCACCAGGAATCATCCACCCGACCAGCAGTACACAAGCGAACATGATGTGTCGTATTCGATGCATGAAAGGCTCCTCGTTCACTTTACTCTTTTCGGTCGATTTCCAAAATTTTTTAATCCCAAAACATCAGAAAGCTATATAATATACCAAGCATAACGGGCCTGCCAACGCGAATGCCTTGAATTTTTGTTGCCAGGGATTAGGATGATTTATCCAATTCCTGAATATTCCCTTTTCCCGGACTGGATCCAACGTGAGAAATAACGGATTTACGCCTAGCGAGTGGTTTTAAAGACAGGTTTAAATGGTTATGGAAACCGATTGTTAAGACCAGACTTATGCTGGATTTCGCATGGCTGTGATCCAGGCAGTGGCACCGAATCCTGCTACACGCCCACTGGCAAAACAGGCCGTCAGGAGATATCCGCCGGTTGGGGCTTCCCAATCGAGCATTTCTCCTGCACAGAACACACCAGGGAGCGCTCGAAGCATCAGCCTTTCATCCAGGCCTTCAAAGGCAATCCCGCCTGCCGTGCTGATAGCCTCCTCCAGGGGGCGCGACGCTACCAGCGGGACCGGTAGCGATTTGATCTTGGCCCCGAGACGCTCCGGGTCGGTCAAATCCTGTTTCGCCATGAATTCCCGCAGAAGGGCAGCCTTGACTCCCTCAATACCTGCACGGCGTTGGAGATGGCTGGCCATCGAACGTGAGCCTCGCGGCCTGGATAAATCTTTGATGAGACGCGGCAAATCCCGATCTGGCGCCAGATCAAGCCGGATAAGCGCCATACCCTTTGCCAGGATCTCGTCCCGTAACCATGCAGATACCCCATAAATCACACCCCCTTCAATGCCGGTCTCTGTCACTACGAATTCGCCCTGCCGTCGAAACTCAACTCCCTCCGGAGTAATCCCTGCGACAACTACCGGCTTTACCGGGTGCCCGGCGAAACGGGTACGTATGTGCCGGCTCCAGTTCACGTCGAAGCCACAGTTTGCAGGCCTAAGCGGTTCGATAGAGACACCCCGTCCGGCGAGCAGCGAAACCCACCTCCCATCGGAGCCGAATCGAGGCCAACTGCCTCCACCCAACGCCAGCACCACCGCATCAGCATGAACAAGACGAACTCCATGCGGCGTGGCAAAACGGAGAGCTCCGGTTTGGTCCCATCCCCCCCACCGATGACGGACGTGAAAGTTCACGCCGTCCCGGCGCAATCGGCGAAGCCAGGCACGCAAAAGCGGGGCGGCCTTGAGGTCCGAGGGGAACACGCGACCGGATGTGCCCACAAAAGTCTCGACGCCGAGTCCGCGGGCCCATTCACGTAACGCCTCCGGCCCAAACGCGGCAACCAGCGGTTCGATTGCCGCGCGCCGCGGGCCATAGCGGGCAAGAAATCCTTCAGCCGGTTCGGAATGCGTCAAATTCAACCCGCCCTTGCCAGCTAACAAAAACTTTCGACCGACGGACGCCATCCCGTCGTACAGATCCACACAGACACCTTCGGATATCGCGGCCTCCGCAGCCATAAGCCCCGCAGGTCCCCCGCCAATAACCACGATTGTCAGATCGCCTCGCTTCAACTTCTTTTCAGAATCCGCGTCGGGTGGGGGGTGACAACTCTTTCATAGACACCCATGGTGGATCATCGTATCGACGTTCAAGTTTCGTGGGCATTCGTGCCTTTCCCATTTTCTCGCGAGCGGGTCGAGAAAGCGCTTCTTTATAATTGGGATAATTGCCGGAACGCTGATGTTCTCTATACAATATCTGATAACTCCCCAATTGAACGCGCGAGACAACATCCCCCTCTTTACGATACTTCAAAACAGGAGGCCGGTATTTATGGAGCAGGAAGAAATTCGACAATTGTGGTCCGAAGGTAAAGATTGGATCATCAAACGCCAACATAATCAATACTTCCATCGTCCGGACGGGAAATATGGAGAATGGAAACCGGGACTTCCTCCCGGAGCCTTCAAGCCGGACGTCGACACCCTATTCGATGATTAATCAATAAGATCGGTTTATCCGCATCCTCAGAGTGCAACATTCAAGAATTTGATCTCCCCGGACTTCAATCGTTCTGCAATTTCTGAGACAGGATTCCCGCTACTTCTCATGCGCCTTTCTGGACGGATCATCGGCTTGCTCAAAGAGTACATGCACGATTTAGTCGAGCAAGCCAACCAAGAGGAAACCGCACACGCTAGTTTTGGGTTTGCCTCCCAACCCTATCGGCCAGACCAGGCGATCTCTGATCTGCTGGCGATTCTGGATGACCGGATAGAATCAGAAGGGGTCCAGGTCGGCCTTCCCATCGAATTTCTCCACCAGATGTGGACCCTGTGCAACCAAGCCAATCCCCAGATTGCCGAGACCGTGTGGTTGCGAAAAAATCTTGATCAAGGAAACGGATCAAAAGCGGAAGTCAGGGCACACACGTACCAGGCCCTTATTGCCTTCCTGGAGGCTCAACCCGAAGAAGGTGAAACAGGAGGAGCGAAAACCAACTGAATGGGCAATCCAGCCCTCCCCACTCAGAACATTCTGTCCCGCTTTTAGACACTTTTTCATTTCCCTGGCCATCATTGGTTCCTTGCGTCCCAATACTGATAAAAAATCGCCACGCTGGGTGTGTTTGGAAATTCTTTTTTTCGCTTATCCATCCCAAAAGCCCCTTTCGAGTTTGACGGAACACGAGGCCGTCATAACTCCATGATCTAGGAATAATTTTTTGCTTTCCTGGGGAAATTCCCGGGATCTTTCCTTCATTTTTCAAGTGCTACGATAATGGGTTTACTAGAATATTGATGTGGACCTTCATCCGCAAAGCTACGGCAAAAGAGCGATTTCGATCAATGCGGCCTGAGCATTATCGCTCGATTCAGATGAAGCCCTGTTTCAAAAAAAAAATGCTCTATTCAGGCACAATCTGAATAGTGGCATTACCTTTGCTCTTACACTGATGGAATGATTAGGTAGGCCATGAAGGCTGAGCAAAGGGACAGGAAGTGCGCCTGTGAACAAGCCAGATCAAAAAGAATCGCAACCCAATAGTCCATCGGGAAATTACCCTCCTCCACGTATCTCGGACAATTCTTTTAATTTCTGCTCGAATGTTTTGCGACGCTACTCTGGATTATTTGTACTCCTGACAGGCCTGCTGGTGGCGGGATGCACTCAACAAGCCGGACAACAAAAGCCCTTGCCCATAGAGAGCGGGGATGACATACAGAAAAGTCTTGATGACATAAAGAAAAGTCTTTACGATTTGAACCAGCCAGTCCAGATTCAGAATAAACAGCGCTTCTGGAATGATGATGTGACAAAACGTCTGGTATGGGGCTACGTCGATCGGCATAGTATCAAACCCGGCCAGAGTTTCAATGTCATGTTAGCCACCGATTTTACTGATCCAGCCGCGCAGGGTCATATAGAAATTTATCGCATCGGTTATTATCCGGATGGGGATCGCAAAAAAGTTTGGGAAAGCAAGAAGATCACCGTTCGAGAACATGACCTGTATGATACGGCAGGAATTGTTGGGCCGGCATGGCCCGTTTCCGTGAACAATATACCAACAGAAACCTGGCAATCAGGGTATTACACCATCGATTTTATGGATCTTGCCGGAAAGCGGGATACCGATATTGCCTATATCGTGGTGACTCCTGCCCAACTCAATGGCGATATTTTGGTAAAACTCAGCACCAACACTTATCAAGCCTACAACGAATGGGGTGGTTCCAGTTTTTACAAAAGCCGGCTAACGGGCACTGCAGCCAATATGCTGTCTTTTGATCGGCCGACACCCAGTCAATTTTTTAGATGGGAATATTATTATGTTGTATGGTTGGAGCAACTCGCCCGTGATTTGGGATTAACTGTTCATTACGTCACTGATTTTGACATTCATCTGAATGCCGCATATACGAAAAATTATCCCTTAGTGATATCGGTCGGCCATGACGAGTATTGGACCAAAGAAGCATTTACCAATATGTATGACCGTATATTTGTGCAGGGCAAAAACACATTGTTTTTAGGAGCGAATACCGCGTATTGGCAAATACGGTATGCCGATGTGAATGCCACCCTCCCTGACTCCTTCCTAGGCCGACAAATGCTCTGCTTTAAACACAATGTGGATCCTATTACATTCAAAACCGGACAAGATCCGGTTCTTGACACAACCGGAAAATTCCGTGAGGGAAACCGGCGCCCCGAAATTATGTTAATGGGAGTTTCCATGCAATCTTATTTTCCATCTAGAAACAATTACGGGTACACGTATTACGTTGCACAAGATACTGTGAATCATCCTTTATTTGCGGGTACGGGTTACCAAAACGGGGATGCCATTGGGGACATCATCGGTTATGAGTGGGACAATACCGACCCGAGTCCAAAGAAAAATCGATATTGGGACAAAGGCACCTCCCGTATCCCCTTCCTTCCCAAAGAAAAAATTTACGTGCTCTTTAGGGGACAGCCAATTGATATATCGGGACATAAAGGCAAAGCCGAAGCGGTGTATTTTGAATCAGATGCCGGAGGCAAGGTATTTAGCGCTGGAACAATTCAGTGGCCTTGGGGTTTAACCAAAGAGCGCTTTCAACAGGACGCCTTTAAACAATTCAACCGAAACTTAATTGAGATTTTTTTGAAAGACAGTTCCTCAAAATCCGCCCAGTTTTCAATTGATAGGTAAAACCAGTTGGGTATAGGCCACGGTATGGTCCTGAATGCTCTTTTTGGGAAGTTTCAACCCGAAGAAGAGAATGGAGGAGCGACCGCCAATTGAATGGCAATCCAGCCCTCACGCCGCCGGACACTCCGTCGAACCCAGCTCTGTTCTTCTAACCGCGGCACAATTGCAGATTCATCCTCTTCCAAAAGCCCGGACAGCATCAGCTGTGTGTATGGACCCCGCATGCTGGAAAGCTCAACATAGACTTGAAGTATGGTTTTTCGATCCAGATTGGCCAGGATAATATCAAATGATTGAGCAGGAAGCCTTTCTGTCCCGCAGCAACACAATTCAAGTTCTTCGTGGAAATGATTGACCTCAGCATATTCCCTGGCACAGTCGAGAGCCGTCGCATCCACATCAATTCCCACTGCGCCGGTGGCTCCCAGACGCAACGCCGCCATCGCCAGAATACCACTCCCCGTGCCCACGTCCAGCACTCGCATGCCGGGAACCCAGGTGACCTCTTCCAGCCATTCGAGAATCAATTGGGTAGTGGCATGATGACCTGTCCCAAAGGCCTGCCTGGGATCGATGATCAATTCAATACCATTCTCGGGCATGTCCATAGTAGCCCAACTCGGGCGAATGCCAATACGGCGCCCAATGCGAATGGGTTGAACGGACGCAGCCCATTTCGCATTCCAATCCTGAGCAATCACTGAACGAAACTGAAAGGACCCTTCCGGTAAATCCACTCCCAACGCACTCACTGCGGACCGAATCTGCTGAAGGATCTCCGGACGGTTCTCACTCCAATACAGCGCCACCGATCCGTCCTCTTCCCAGCCTCCCAGAAATTCCGGGCAAGCCAGCACTCCGGCCAACTCAGCGGCATCCACACAGGCAGGAATGGACAGTTCAAAAACGGAGGCGTTCATGAATTTGATCGATATTGACGGGATCACCCGGAGCGGCTAAGGTCCGCAGGCCTTATGAAATCTTCCTCTACCGATACACGGGAACAGGCGCTTCTTCGTCTCATCCATCGCAGTGAGCGGATGCAGGCGCAAGGCGCCCATGCCAGCCGGCACTTCAGTCGATGGAGAATGGGAGTGTTTCTTGCCGGTGCAGGGATTTCTATCGGGCTGTATCAACAGGCCTGGTTTCATACGGGCAACGGACTCCTTCTCCTGTTTCTCATCGGGTTTCTCACTATATCCTGGTTTCATCAGCGATTGAAATCCCGGCTGCGTCGATTACGCCTGTGGACGGAAATCAAAATTCATAATCTGGCTCGCCTGCAACTCGATTGGCCCAACATCCCTCCCAACGACCATCACACTCCCAGCCATCATCCATTTGCGATCGACCTCGATCTCACGGGACCGCATTCCTTACTGGCGCTGATCGACACCACCTTTTCCTCAGTTGGACAACACCGACTCACCACCTGGCTCTTTCAGGCCAACAACCCGGAACCCGATGGACTATCCTGGACAATCAGGCAAACGTTGGTTAAAGAACTCACACCGCTCTCACGGTTGAGAGACCGTTGTTTGTTAGCCAACCGGCTCATCAGCCCGGACCGGCTTGACGGAACCCGCCTGGTCTCCCTGCTCGACGCACCCGTCTCGATCCGCCATTTGCCGCTAATCATCGCAGCCGCCTTCGTCCTCACCGGCCTCACGTTCGCCTCAGGAGTCTGGACCCTACTCACCGGCGCACCAAACTTTTGGTTGATTCCACTCACCCTTTATGTCGGAATGTATTTTCTCCTCTCCGGAACCATCCATCCGCTGTTTGGCCGGGTGCTCTCACTCCAGAAGGAACTTGAAAAACTCGTGACCGTGATTGCGACACTCGAACAATCGACATTTTCTCATCAACCGGAGATCCTCCAGGTCTGCCATTCGCTTCTAAGACAGAATAATCGACCAACCCGCAGCCTCAGGCAGCTCGGCCGTATCTGTCAGGGCCTCAGCGTCAAAGCCCATCCTCTTATTCATTTAGGTCTCAATGCGCTGGTTCCCTGGGATTTGTGGTTTGTCGGAAAGCTCGATCGCTTGATCACCCGCCTCCGCACGACATTGCCTGAATGGCTGGACACCATCGGCATTCTTGATGCCGCCAGCGCCCTCGCGCGGTTTGCCTATCTGAACCCGGATTACGTGTGGCCACAACTGGAACCCCCCAAGACGGACCCGAACACACGAGGCCTCACCGCTCGCGGTCTCGGTCACCCACTGATTGCGCGCTCCCAACGCATTACCAATGATCTGGACTTGCGAGGCGAAGGGCATCTTCTCCTGGTTACCGGATCCAACATGTCCGGGAAAAGCACATTTCTGCGAACGGTCGGCATCAATCTGTGTTTGGCCCAGGCCGGTGGACCAGTGTGTGCCAGGGCGTTTTCCTGGACCTGGTTGCGTCTGTACTGTTGCATACGCGTCACCGACGCTCTGGATGAGGGCTTGTCATATTTTTACGCGGAGGTCAAACGGTTGAAGGTCATCCTGGATGCGGTCGGAAGCACGAATCCTCATCCGGTCCTTTTCCTCATTGATGAAATATATCGAGGAACCAATAATCGCGAACGTCTGGCCGGGAGCGAAGCCTTTGTCCACGCGCTCCAACAAAGCCGGGGATTGGGAATGATTTCAACCCATGACCTGGAACTCACCGGATTGGCGAGGGGAAGCGGACATATCCAGAATGCCCATTTTCAGGAAACCGTGGAAGAAGGCACGTTGCACTTCGATTATCTGCTTCGACCCGGTCCCTGTCCGACCACCAATGCACTCCGCATTATGGCCCAGGAAGGCCTTCCCGTTCCAACCGATCTATCCCTCAGGACACAATCAAAATGAGTCAGTGCCGCCAAACGGTTATTTCCGCCTGCAGCGAATATGATCACGCATCTTCGTCATTCCATTTTTTTTTAATTTGAGGAGAGACAGAAGCGGATGGCTCCCTGCGAACTACTAAAACGTGTCCACCTGATTTCAAATTGCGGGCAGAATTGAAAGAGCTAGGGAGTGATGAGGCGAACTTCGCTTTGCGCTTGGTCGGTTTTAGAACCTGTGGAGGTGCCACAATTGGCGCAGAGATATTCGTAGAGACTTCCACTGGGGAGCACTAACAGGAGCCGTTCTCGAGCGGGGGTCGCCGTCTGGCACTTCGGGCAAAACAATAACGACGCTCGAAGGGATTCAAATTGTTTGACAGTGTCCTGAGGATTTGGTGGACGGCGAGCACCCATCCGCGATTTTGGTCGTGGGCCGGTGGGAAATGGTGGCATAGTCATACGCAGATCTTAGCGAAGGGGCATTGATCGGTCAAGATTTTCGCCCACTATTAATAACAGACTGTGCGTGGAGTGGTTCGGTCGTATTATTCCAGAACCCGCCGGGGCTCGCGTCTCTCAATTCGCCACATTGTCGGGACGTCGCCCTTCGATGCCCCTACCACAGACGGAAAAAAGATGAGATAGCTGGACCGCCATCTCTGATTCTCTCGCATCGCCTCCCCGTGATCGGATTAGGGGAGATTCTCACCTCGCCGTTTCGCTATTTCTCGTCCAATAATGGCCTGCCAGCCTTGATTAAATAGATCCCTGGTGGCTTGTATTGTGGGGAGGGTAAGGGAACCCGCTTCATGGGCTAAGCGGAGTTGCTGAAGATTCTCCATCATCAACGTCAACTCCCTGGCTGTGATCTCATTGGCGCCCTGGCTTTGTGCGCGCAAGAGCATGGACCGGAGCTCGACCAGATAGTTGTTATAAAAGCCGCTATCCCAGGCATACTTAGCCTGGGGCTGTCCAGCGTGGGTTTCCAGTCCCGTCAAAAAGGCGTCCATCTTTTTTTGGAGCGACGTGGCCGCACGGTCAAGTTCGGGATCATACGAAGAAATCACCACGACCTGGCAGCCAACCAGTCCCAATAACAAACAGACCAAAACTTGAGGCCACCGTCGAAATCGAAATACGGATGGAACCGACATCATTGCTAAAATCATTGAGACATTGCCTCCATTATTCATCCCCATCGAGTGGGCGCCGCCCACCAGGTTTAAATGTATGTGGCGGGCCATGCCCGCCCGCCTTCGTCAGCGATACAGGAAGGAGCGGCGTATTGTACTCATCTATACTTTTTTGTCCAGAGCAGTCGTGGAGATCGAATTCGTAGAAATCCTCACATATCTGTCGAATAGGAGAAGAGAGAGAAATCCAGACTTTTTATCCTGTACACATCTCGCTTCCACCGCGCGCGCATCGGACGAACAAGGAGTTGCTGCACTAACCGGACCGTCATCCTAAGGTACCGTCGAAGGATCAGTGGCCAGATTAAGGTGATTCCACTCAGCCAAATCATTCGTGGAATTTGTGCCAAGCCAAGTCGAAGGGCTTAGGATGACAATGCCACGACAGACGTGGCATCCAAAGCCGGCATCCCGTTCTGGAAAAGAATTGGTTTGGAGCTGTGAGAGGAGACGCGTTCTCCCGGAAATATTATTCCGACCAGATTTAACGGATCGGCGGCAGACAGCCGCATCGCTTGTGCCCCGGCTTGTGCATCTCGGCGCACCGCGCGTAACGATTCTACCGCTTCCGGCAATGCGAATTGCTCTCCGGTAAAGCCACTCACAAACCGACCACCCCGCATCTCTCCACGCCATTCCAGTTTTCTGTACTGCATCAGCAATTCACGCCAGGTCACCGGCAAGGATTCCCGTTTCAGCAGATCGCGAAAGACCACCCCATAACGATACGACAATTGCCTGGCCCACTGTTCATGAGGATGTACCCCAACGGGCGCCTCGTCATCATGTACGGCAGGTTCTGCCTGGAACACAGCCCAACGCCCGACACTGTGCCTGGGTCGTCGAGCGCGATCTTTGCCCTCGGCGCGCCGGCGTCGTGGATCAAGCAGGGCACGCATGGGATCGAACCCGTCCGCGGTAACCAGCCCCGCCGCCACCAGTTCCCACAAGGCCTGCTCCACTTCGGCGGCCAGATGTCCGGTTCGACTGGTCAGATCCGCAAAAAAACACGCGCCACGACGATCCAGGCAATCAAACACGGCTTGCGCCACCCCGCTCAGTGTCCACCGGACGCCAATCGGTCCCGCAGAGGTTCCGGGTTTGGCCACACTCAATACCCAATCCACATCCTTCCGACGCAAAAAGCTAATGGGAGCCAGACTGGTGGGAGTCACAGGCCGGAAGGCCGCAACCGGGGTTACAGTGTTCAGGGCTCCGTCGCCTGTCCCCTGCTCGTGACCCACAAGGGGAAGAAGCATCGCTTTACTTTCCGGAAGGGTGAGACGACCCCAGGCCACTTCCCCGCGCAGACACAAATTGTCGAGCCATTCAGGTTTGTAATGGGCCATGCGTTCTTTGAACACCGCAGATTCCCACGCCGAGGCGGGAGCCTCAAATCCCGCCAACTGATGAATCACCTCCCGCAGCCCGGCTTCGCCATGTAATTGAGAGCCTGGCGCTCGATGCTGCCAGCGAAAAAGAAAGCGCATGAAATCCGACGCCGCGACCGGCTCGATTTCCCGTCGCAAGGCCGTGACAGTTCGCCGATGAATGCGAGCCAGAAGACTGCGGTCACACCATTCGACTTCTGCGCTTACTGACGCTTCCCCCCTCACCCTCCCCTCTCCCCCATTAGGGCGAGGGTCAGAATGAGGGGAAGATCCCGAATCTGGATCCTTACCCTCACCTTGCCAGGGAGAGGGAGAAACCGGACGAAAATGACCTCGAAGGACTTGCCCCTGTCCTTCCAATTGCAACAGCGCCTGCTGCACCAGGGCCGTGGACAAACCCAATCGCCTGGCCAATTCGCCAGCGGTCACTGGACCGATATGCGGCATCCAGCCTTGAACCACATCACAGGCGGCGGATTCGGCAGTGACCAGTCCTTTTTCCAGAGAAAGAGAATTAACACTCTTCATGCCGGCGATCACATCCACCTGGGAGAAAATGGCCTGAAGATGAGGCAGGTGTTCTCTCGTGGTCCACCCCTCAATGGCCTTCGTTTCCGTGCCGACTCCAACAGATACTCGAAGTATCAACAAGCGGCCATTTGTGACCAGAACATCACCATACTCTTGCCACGGCTCACCCAGGGCAGAGGGCAACCATCCCAGAACCTGAAGCACATCGAACAATTCATCGGCATCACGGACCAACGGCCAGGCTTCATCGACCACCGCCTCTATCGCGACACGATCCAATGTTCCGATTTTTCCATCAAAGGCACCGGGCGAAATCCGGCGAAGATTGACCGCACGAGCCCGTCGCTCTTCCAACGGCGCATCATCCAGAAACGCGTAAGGATTGGCGTTCAAGATTTCATGCGCGAACGGAGAGGGCACCGGCGATTCCACCACCCGAACCTGTATCTCCTGATGTTCAATCCGTTCAAGCACCTGTTTGAGACCTTCCAGGTCCATGGCCTCCGTTAAACAATCACGCAAGGTTTCCTGCACTAAATGATGATCCGGCACCGGAATATCGCCGACGTGATTATCTCCACAGGCGGCAGCCATTGGAAACGCCGCCGCCAATAAATTTTCCGCCCGCAGGCGTTGCAGATGCACCGGCACCCGTTTGCCGTTTTGAAACCGCAACAGCGCCAACGCACGAGTCACATTCCACCGCCAGCGTGTGACAAACATGGGAGCCGCCAGAGTGGCTTGAATGAGCACCTCTCTCACCGTATTGGAATGGACAAATCCGAACACAGAATCCAGCGGAAAACTATGCTGCTCGCCGAGAGAGAGTACTAATCCATCGTCGGTGGCGGCTGCCTGCAATTCAAAATCAAAATTCACGCAGAACCGTTTGCGTAACGCCAACCCCCACGCGCGATTGAGCCTTCCTCCGAAGGGCGCATGCAGGACCAGTTGCATTCCCCCGGCTTCATCAAAGAATCGCTCGGCAATGACACAGGTCTGCGTTGCCACCCCTCCGAGTATCTGTGCGCCGCCGGCCACATACGTCAGCAACTGGTCGGCGCCCGCGGCGTCCACTCCGCACTGTTCATGCAGCTGATGCCGCGCCGTCTCATCTCCGGGAGCCGCACCCTGCCCAATCAACCGAAAGATCTGCTCCCGCACGTCCGCCACGGCGCGGGATAATTCCATGGTCCGGGAAGGCGCTTCCCCTCGCCAGAACGGGATGGTGGGCGGCGCGCCGTGCGCATCCTCCACACGCACTTTGCCCGTTTCAATCCCGCGGATGCGCCAGGAGGTCGTCCCCAGCAACATAATATCTCCGGCCAGACTCTCAATCGCAAAATCTTCATCCACCGTCCCCACCACGGTCCCATCCGGTTCGGCCACGACTGAGTAGGTCGCCGTTTCAGGAATCGCCCCGCCGGAGGTCAACGCGGCCAGCCGGGCTCCACGCCGTGTGCGCAGCCGGCCTTCATGCCGGTCATAACTCATCAACGCATACAGCCGTCTGCGTCCCGGCACAAACCCCTCCGCCACCAAGTGCAGCACCGACTCAAACGTCTCCCAGGTCAACTCCCGATAGGGGTAAGCCGACCGGCACAAATCAAACAGGGCACGGGCATCCCATTCCTGAGCCGCGACCTCCGCAATCAGCTGTTGAATCAAAATATCCAGCGGGGCGGACGGGATCTCAATGGTTTCCAAGTGACCCTGCCGAATGGCCCGCACCACTGCCGCGCATTCGACTAATTCATCGCGGGTCGTGCAGAACAACCGCCCCTGCGGAACAGCCCCCACCTGATGTCCTGCCCGTCCCACACGCTGGAGACATGTGGCAATCGCGCGAGGGGATCCGATCTGACACACCACATCGATATATCCGATATCGATCCCCAACTCTAATGAGGCGGTCGCCACCATCACCTTGATCTGCCCCGTCTTTAATCGCTCCTCGGCATCCAAACGCAGCTTGCGTGACAAGCTGCCATGATGGGACGCCACCTGGGTCTCACCGACGCGTTCTCCCAAATGATGCGCCACCCGTTCGGCCAACCGGCGCGTATTCACAAACACCAGCGTCGAACGATGCGGCCCGGCGATTTCGGCTATACGGTCATAGATCTCCGACCAAATCGCATTGGTGGCAATGGCGCCTAATTCATCCTTCGGGACTTCCACCTGCAAATCCAATTGCCGGCGATGGCCGATATCCACGATGTGACAAGGTGACGGCTCGAAGAGCGAGGGTTGTTGGGCCTTCGCACGGTGAGCGGAGTCACCCAATAAAAATTGCGCCACCATCTCCAGGGGCCGTTGCGTGGCGGACAGGCCAATGCGTACCAACCGCCTGGAGGTCAGGGCATCCAGACGCTCAAGAGACAGCGCCAGATGCGCGCCACGTTTATTCGGCGCGAGGGCGTGAATTTCATCGACAATGACCGTATGCACGCCGGTCAACAGTTCACGACTACGCTTGGCCGTCACCAGAAGAAACAGGGACTCCGGCGTCGTCACCAAAATATGAGGGGGATGCCTGAGCAAGCGTTGGCGTTCCGCGGGAGGGGTATCACCGGTCCGGACCTCTACTCGAATCCCCGGACCCAAAAATCCGGCAGACAGCGCCAGTTGGCTAATCTCAGCCAACGGCCATTCCAGATTTTTGTGGATATCGTGACTCAGCGCGCGAAGAGGCGAGACATAGACCACTTGAATGCCGTCCTCCAATTCTCCGCCAATCGACTGTCGCAATAAATGATCGATGCACGTGAGAAAAGCCGCCAGGGTTTTTCCGGAGCCGGTGGGTGCCGAAATCAGCGCATGGTGTCCGGAATGAATGGCCGGCCAACTGGCCCGTTGCACCTCGGTGGGTGACCCTAACCGGGTCCTAAACCATTCTTGAACAACCGGATGGAAAGCAGTCAGCGGCATAGGACCAGTCTTCCTCGTATCCTGCTGGCATGAAAGTGCAATAGAATGGAAACAACGATTAGTCTTTTCCTAAACTTCTATGGAGCTTCTCCTTAAAAATAGCCCACAATGGAGGTATAGGCCAAGATTGTAGAAATTACTATTTATCTCTTTCAAGCACACGGGGGTTTCTTATAAACCTCTCTGCAACCCAATCCAAATGTCGGAAGAGTATTTAATGACCTCCATATTGGGCCCTGCAAGAACTTCTTTCTCCAGCGCTTCAGATCCAACGGCATTTGATCGATATGACTATATATAAAGCGGGGTCATAAACCCAGGCACTTGCTTTTAAAATTCCATGCCCCCATGATATTACAATTGGCAAAAGTATGCGGAGCGCTTGCATCTGCACACTCACGCCTCGAACAATACCGGGTTTGGTAAATTGACAAACCTATCCATATCTGCCCCCAACCCCCAGCCCGCTCTCATGAGCGGTCCTTCTTCACATCCTCTCCGGACTGACATACAGGGGCTCAGGGCTCTGGCAATAGCCATGGTGCTCCTTTTTCATGCCGGCGTTCCTTTCTTAGAAGGTGGCTATATTGGTGTGGACGTGTTCTTCGTAATTTCAGGATACCTCATCACGCGCATGCTGGTGACTGAAAAGGAAAAACACGGTCGAATTAATCTTCTGGCTTTTTACGCCCGCCGCATTCGGCGTCTTCTCCCGGCGGCTTCGGTGACATTGGCATGCACTGCCCTGGTAATCTTCATCCTCTATTCTCCTGTAGAACAAAGTCAGCTGATCCGACCTCTTTTCTCCGCTTTCACATATCTGAGCAATTTGTGGTTTGCCTTCCAGGCAACCGACTACCTAGGCCAGAGTGTCCACCTGAATCCATACCTCCATACATGGTCCTTGTCAGTCGAAGAACAGTTTTATCTCTTCTGGCCCCTTCTCATCTTATTACTGCCATTCAAAAATAATACCATCCAGAATGTATCCAAACTCATCCTTCTCGTCGGGTCCGTGTTTTTATTGTCTTTGATTTCCAGCTTGATTCATGGGAGGGATTTCCCAACCCTGGGCTTTTTTCGCCTCTCCATTCCGTGCCTGGGAATTTGCCACTGGCGCTCTTGCCTTTTGCATTGATCACAGGAAACGGCCCCTGCCAGCAACAATAAGTAAGCTTGGGGTCTCGGTAGGAATTTGTGCCATTCTTCTGGCTGGGATTTTCTATGACAAGTCCACCCCCTTCCCTGGTTTCTATGCTCTGGTTCCCACCTTGGGAACGCTACTCGTCCTGATCGGAGGTCATCAGGAAAACTGGTTCATTGCATTTTCCAAAATTCCCTGGATTCGGTGGTTGGGTGATATTTCTTACTCCCTATACCTCTGGCATTGGCGGCGCTTATTGCCATACCGCTCTCATTATTGGGGCTCCTGAGCATACGGTGAAAGGATTGGTTGTGTTGGCCTCGCCCTTCTCTTGGGTACTCTTTCTTACCTTTACATCGAAAACCCCATACGTTTTAATCAAAGCCTCTCACGCTCGGCTATAAGGGGACTGGCGCTTGGTATGGTATTAACCCTTTTCGGGGTCTCTCTTACCTTTACGCTCAGAGGCATGGCAAAAGCAGAACTTCAAACAATTGAACAAAAAGAAATTTTTTCGGCAAGTACGCTTAACGCCAAAGTCTACATGGATGGATGTCATTCTCAATTACACAGAGATATCTTTTTCGGATTGCAGTTACGGGGTTACCTCTTCATCGAAAACCCTTTTTGTATTTGGCGATTCACATGCCGCACAATGGTTTCCGGCCCTTGAGGATTTTTCCAAGCGCTATCACTATCGATTTGTCTCCTTAACCAAGTCGGCTTGCCCTTCCGCACATATCACCCCTTACAACAAAGCTTTTAACCGTCCCTACACAGAATGTAGAGCCTGGCAAAATCTCGTCCTGGATCGGATTGCCCACGAACATCCTCTCTTAGTCATTTTGAGTAATTCGAGTGGACATATCGGGACCGGGAATAATCAATTTTCCTCCTCGGAATGGATGAAGGGAATGCGAGACACCCTTGCCGTTATTCAAGAGTCAGGATCCAAAATAGCCATCATACGTGATACGCCACGCTTTCCAGGCGATATTCCCATTTGCCTGTCACGCGCGGTATGGACAGGAGCCCCATTAACCAAATGTGATGAACCTATTCTTATGGCTCTCGACCAAACATTGTTTACATTAGACCAGGAAACAGCCAAGCACTTCCCGCAAGTCCATTTCATGGATTTTTCTGACATTCTTTGTCAAGCCGACAAGTGTACGGCAATGATGAACGGGCATACGGCCTATAAGGATAGACACCATCTTTCCCTGCCTACGGTACTGGACTTAGCCGAATCACTGGATAAGGAATTGCAAGCTATCCTGCAATAAAATGTCGCCATTCATCCTCCCATAACCCGCCCATTTTTGAGAAACGGCAGTTGCAGCTTTTTGTGAATATCGCGACTCAACTCGCGAAGAGGCGACACGTGGACAACGTGAATCAAGGGTCAGCGAGATCCTTCCTGGAACTTGTCCTGAGTGAAGCAGAAGGGTGCAAATGACAGAGGCTCCCGGAACGTCAGCGTGTCATATTCCTTCATCATACAGACAATGGATGAATACATGATGACCCGGTGAGGCACGTGGGTGCCTCTCCTGAAAAACACCTCTCCGGTCATCCCTCCGGATTGAGAGCACAGAGGCGAAGCGCCACCCTGCTTTCATCCCATGTCCCGGAGTCAGTCTCTCCAAATCAGCCCGCCCGCATTCCACAAAAAATTGAACAAGGGCCTCATCTTCTCGGTGTCGGCCTTTGTTGCGTTGGAAGGGCACCTCTCATAAACGGAATCGAATCGTCACTCCCACCATTAAATATAACCCATTGGGGGAATAGGTGACGGAGACGCACCTCCGTAGGCTGTCTTTCTAAACCAAGGGAGACAAGGATGGGCAACCGTGTCGACGATGACAGTGTGGGAGAACAATCGTCTCACGATATCTGTTGGTGGTTAACTGTCATTGCGGGGGTGATCCTGTGTCTCTGGAAATAATCCTCGCGTGGTTGTGGCAAATTGAGATATTAGTGTTCCTGATCCTTGTGGGAGATTTGTTGAAGAGGCGTCGAAGCCATCACGATCCCCGTTTGAGGTATGGGTCGCAGGCCCGACTTCTTCCCGATCGCATGGAAGTATTTCGAAGACGACAACCCTATTCCACTTTCAAACGTGCTTCCCAACTCCGCAAAATTCTGTAGCCCTCCAATCCGTTCGTTTCTGCAAACGTAAGCAAACGTATCTGCGTGGAGCATAAACTTGTTCCGGTCATTTTTTCAGGCTTGTCACTCCTGGCGTTGCGCCTCCCGCGCGATGCCACTTACCATCCCGCGAAAGACCAGTTCGTGGACCGGCCACACTCCATACCAGTACAACAAACCCCTCAGACCGATAGGATCGAAATTGGCTGTGTTCGAAATCCGTGCGCCGTCGCCATCAGGTTCCACCAGAAATTCGAGCCAGGCGCGGCCGGGCAACTTCATCTCGGCAAACAGCCGTATGCGCAAACAAGGATACCAAGAGTGAAGAACTCATTTGCCCACGTCCGTCATACCGAGCCAATGGCGACGGATCTGTGGCTAAGACAAGACCTCTTATAGCTTAGCCGGATCCGTCGGGGGATTCTGGCCGGAGCCTTGCTGAATGGCTCAAAATGACAATCTTCCCGTGCGAATGAGAATGAATGGGGGTATAATAAACTCATTCCACCAATAGGCATGAATGGCCCCCTGGCCATCAATCACTATATTTCAAGAGGTTGGCAGCATGGCCACCAAGCTCTATTCCACACAACATCAGACCCTCTCCGGCGCTGCCGCCCATCCTGTTGCCACTTCCATGGAAAAACCCGCAGATCTCCAGACACCACACGCATGGCCCACTCAGTTGGCTATTGAAGAACCGCTTGAGATCCGATTGGAATATTGGGCCAACGGAAAGGCCGAACGGAAAAGTGTGTCGATCACCATGCGGACGCCGGGACATGATCTGGAACTGGCCGCAGGCTTTCTCTTTACCGAAGGCATCATTGCCGGATGGGAGGACATCAAACTGATTCGCCCATGCGGGCCGGTCGTCAAGGGGCAGGACTTTCAGAACATCGTGAGAGTGGAGGTTCACCCCACCGTGTCGATCAAGACGGCGACGATGGATCGAAATTTTTATACCACCTCCAGTTGCGGGATCTGTGGCAAAACCTCCATCGAGGCTCTCAAAATCAACAACCACTTTGGGGCACATATTAAAAAATTGCCCACCCCGTCCGTCTCGCAAACCATGTTATTCGAAATGCCGAAACGCATGACCGCACAGCAACCACTCTTCCAGCAAACCGGCGGCTGCCATGCCTCAGGCCTGTTTGATGCGAGGGGCCATCTGCTCTGTGTGCGTGAAGATGTCGGGCGGCACAACGCCCTGGATAAAGTCATCGGGTGGGCGCTGATGAACAACAAATTGCCCCTGCACAATCATGTGGTGCTGGTGAGCGGGCGGGCCAGTTTCGAACTCATGCAAAAATCCTCCATGGCCGGTATACCCTTTGTCGCCGCGGTGGGAGCCCCCTCTACACTCGCGGTGCAGGTGGCCCAAGAATTCAACATGACCCTGGTGGGCTTTTTACACCATCAACGCATGACGATCTATCACGACGCGGGACGAATGACAGGGCACCAGGTTGCACAATCGGGGGAAACACTTGGACGAACAACACAAAGACACAGAAGCCCCATCAACACTGCCGTGGGAAATCCCGCTCGACGATTCCCGCGACCTGAACATTGACGCGCCCGCTACGCGGGCCGGGGGCATCCCCGCCATCCTCACCTCCCTCAAACACACCACGCATGAAATGGGCCTGAGGCGAGGCGGCCAGGCGCTCTTCAAGGTCAATCAAAAGCAAGGGTTTGATTGCCCCGGTTGCGGCTGGCCCGATCCGGATGGCGACCGGGCCATCACGGAGTTTTGTGAAAACGGCGTCAAAGCCGTCGCCCATGAAGCCACCTCCCGCGTCATCACGCATGAATTTTTCCAACGCTATTCCATTGAGGCGACTGGGCAAGCAATCGGACTACTGGCTGGGGCAGCAAGGGCGCCTCTCCCGTCCGATGATCAAGAGAAACCAGGATACGCATTATCATCCCATCTCCTGGACCAAGGCCTTCGAGACCATCGCCGGGCACCTCAATGCACTCGACAGCCCGAACGAAGCCATCTTCTATACGTCCGGCCGCACCAGCAACGAAGCCGCCTTTCTCTATCAGCTCTTCGCGCGACTCTATGGCACCAATAATTTGCCCGATTCTTCCAACATGTGCCACGAGTCCAGCAGCGTGGCCTTAAAAGAAGTCATCGGCATCGGCAAAGCCACGGTCACCCTCGACGATTTCGACAAGACCGACGCCATCTTCATCCTGGGACAAAATCCCGGCACCAACCATCCCCGCATGCTCGCCACCCTTCAGCAGGCCGCGCGGCGCGGCTGTCAGATTGTCAGCATCAACCCGCTGCCCGAAGCCGGCACCACCCGGTTCATCCATCCGCAGGAAGTCACCCGCTGGCTGGGCCGGGGCACACCGATTGCCACCTTATTTCTTCCCGTCAAAATCAACGGCGACGTACCCTTGCTCAAAGGCATCATGAAGGAACTGCTAATGCGGGAAGCCAAGCAGCCGGGCAGCATCCTCGACCTGCCGTTCATCCAACAGTACACCGAAGGGTTCGACAACTTCGCCACCGTCCTGCTGAATATGTCATGGGAAAAAATTGAGGAAGGCAGCGGCATTGCGCGGGAAGACATCCAAAAGGCCGCCGATATTGCCGTGCAGGCCAAAAGTATTATCTGCACCTGGGCCATGGGCATGACCCAGCACAAAAACGCGGTGGCCAACATGCAGGAAATCATCAATTTTCTTCTGCTGCGCGGCAACATCGGCAAACCCGGCGCAGGCGCCTGCCCCGTCCGGGGCCATAGCAATGTGCAGGGCGATCGCACCATGGGCATTACCGAAAACCCCGCTCCTGAATTTCTGGATCGTCTCTCAAAGGTCTGCCATTTTCAGCCCCCCACCAAGCGAGGCCATGACGCCGTGCGAGGCATCAAGGCCATGCATGCAGGACAGGCCCAAGTCTTCATTGCTCTCGGTGGCAACTTTCTCTCGGCCACGCCGGATACCGAATATACCGCGCAGGCGCTCTCCCGCTGCCGGCTCACCGTCCATATTTCCACTAAACTCAACCGGGCCCATCTCGTCACGGGAACCGAAGCCCTCATCCTGCCGGCGCTGGGACGGACCGACACCGATCTCCAAGAGGACATTCCCCAATATGTCACCACGGAAAACACCATGGGCGTTGTCCAGACCTCGCAGGGCCCGCTTGAGCCGGTTTCCCGGTTTATCAAAAGCGAGGTCAACATTGTCGCCAATCTTGCCAAAGCCACGTTCGCCAACAGAGAGGGGCCATGGGAGCATATCAACTGGGACCGGCTCATGCACCACTACGATGACATTCGGGATCTCATCAGCCGGGTCGTCCCGGGACATGACAACTACACAGAGCGCGTGAACAAGCCGGGCGGGTTCTATCTGGCCAATCCGATCCGCGATGCCCGTCAATTCCCCACCTCATCGGGGAAAGCCCGGTTCACCGTCCATCCAATGCCGGACCTTCACCTGGCACCGGATCAATTGCTCATGATGACCATCCGCAGTCACGATCAATACAATACCACCATCTATGGATTGGATGACCGGTACCGGGGCATCAAGGCCGGACGACGCGTCGTGTTCATGAATCAGCTGGATATGGAGGAGCGCGACTTCACCAAAGGCGACGTGGTGGACATCATCAGCCACCACAAAGGCCAAACGCGAACGGCCTCACACTTTGTCGTGGTCCCCTACCCCATTCCCCGCACCTGCGTTGCGACGTACTTTCCCGAAGCCAACGTGCTCATCCCCATCGACAGCGTGGCGGACAAGAGCAACACGCCCACCTCCAAATCCATCGTCGTCACCATCCACCCCACCATTCACATTTCTGTTCCCCACAGTTAAATTCCCCCTTAAACAGATGAACACATGGAGCACGTTCCGGGAGACGTTGTCATCCAGAAAGAACCGAAGGACCTCGCCCAACCATGGTCCCATTAATCCTTTTTGCGAAAGTAAGAATGTTACTGGGAAATCACAAGGGAGGAGAGATTCCTGACAAAAACGCACAGTAATAACGAGGTGCGGGAAGATGGATGTCCGAAGACCAATGTCGGGCATGTCAGATGGGGGGAACTTGGTGAAGTATAAGGCGGGGAAACTGGCCACTTAGGGCCACGTTTGGTCTATACTATCCCCATGGCTCTTTCTCCCGATCTTTCCTTTACCGATTCCCTGAAGAGTGATCGGCGCACGGCCTTCTACGAACGCCACAAGGGCATCGCTCTGGCGATGATCCTCCTCGTGTTTTTATTGCCCTTATTCGGGGTGTTTATGAGTGGGATATCCGGAGCGGTGCTAGGCATGCTGATTTCCATCGGGTCCTATTATCTGGCGCCCTATGTGTTACTGAAGGTGGGGGGATGGATTGCGGATTCGTGATGATATAAAGACCGGACAACAGATGGATGCCCGATGACCCCTGTCCGGCATGACGGACGGCGGATGGAATACTCAAACCTCATGGTGTCATCCTGGTTCCCGGAACTAACGCTTTTCGCTCAATTCCTTTCCTTCTCTCAATCATTTTTGGTCAATGCGGAATGTCGCTGCGCGCTGAAGTAGCGTGCCGTTTCCTGTTTGACAATGTTGGCCAGTAGCAGCAATCCGATGAGATTCGGGATGGCCATCATGCCGTTCATCAGATCCGATAGATTCCAGACGAGTTCCAATTTGGACGTCGCGCCGATCAGGACGACGGCGACAAAGACCAGACGGTAATAGATGATCACTTGAGGTCCCATCAAATATTCGATGGCCTTCTCGCCGTAATAGTTCCAGCCGATCAAGGTGGAATAAGCGAAGAGGGCGATGGACAGCGTGACGATGAGTTCTCCCGTGTGACCCAGGGTTTCTCCGAAGCTGGCACTGGTCAGTTCAGCCGCACCGATGCCTTGTGTCCAGGAGGTGGCGGTCAGGATGACCAGCGCGGTCATACTGCAGACGACCAGGGTGTCGATAAAGGTTTGGGTCATGCTAACCAGCGCCTGCCTGACCGGGTCGTCGGTACGCGCGGCGGCTGCGGCAATCGGCGCTGAACCCAGGCCCGATTCATTGGAAAACACCCCTCGCGCCAACCCGTAGCGTATGGCGGCGGCCATCGTCGCGCCGGCAAATCCGCCCCCTGCCGCGATCGGATTCCACGCGTAATACACAATATTGAACAACGCCTGGGGAATCTCCATGACATTCAAGGCCAACACAACCAGGGCCGCCGTCACATACCCCACGATCATGAAGGGCACCAGCACGGAGGTAAACCGGCCAATGGATTTGATGCCGCCCAATATCACGAGCCCGGTCATTCCCATCAACACCACACCGGTCATCCATGGCGGGATCTCAAAGGTGGCCTCAACAATGCCGGCCACGGCATTGGCTTGCGTCATATTGCCGATGCCAAACGCGGCACAGGCGGTGAACAAAGCGAACAGCCAGCCCAACCACGGCAGCCCGGCACCTTTGGCCAGGTAATACATCGGCCCGCCGCGCATGCCGTATTTCCCCTGCTCTCGGTACTTCACCGCCAGCACCGCTTCGGCATATTTGGTCGCCATGCCCACCAGGCCGGTCATCCACATCCAGAACACCGCACCGGGTCCGCCGAGCGTGATAGCCGCTGCCACACCGACAATATTGCCGATCCCGACGGTGGCCGACAAGGCCGTCATGAGCGCCGCAAAATGAGTGATGTCGCCATTCTGACTGAATTCTTTTTGAACAATTAATTTGATGGCATGCGGCAGGACGCGGAACTGCATGCCTTTGAGCAGAATCGTCAGATACAAGCCGGTGCCGACCAGCAGGAGCAGCATCGGCGGACCCCACACCCACCCGGCTAGCGTCGAAACGACCGTTTCAAGTACGTCCATGTTGCAGTATTCTCCGATTTCGCATCTGTCATTCCATGCATATGCGATCACATGCGGGAAGATTCAATAAAAATCCCCCTCACTCCGTTTTTCAAAAGGAGAAAGGATGTGCCCACCCCCGGCAAGGGGCGGCGAATAGCACGTGATAGATATCGCACACTCTTCTGACGCGCCATGTGTGACGCCACAGTCGGGCGCAACGGGAACTTGAGGCACCGATGTCGAAAGGCCATGAAGGGTACAGGAGGTTGTTTCACGAGGCCCCGCGCATCTTACCAATACGCTGCATGGCTATAACAGGCATTCTGCGAATAATCCGGCACGGCTTTTCGGGATGAGCGTTTGCCTCCCAGTCGTCATCCCCGCAGATTGGTAGTGAGGATCCATCCGAAACACGAAAAAGGGATGCCCGATAACGAATGTCGGGCATGACAGAGGCGGGGAAGGATTGTCGATCACCCATGATGTCATCCTGAGCCGGAGGCGAAGGATCTGTGCCCAGCCGGACGATGACACGCCTCAGCGGGTTTCGTCGTGTGACTCAGCATAACAAACAACTTGCAGAAGCAAAGATCAAGACGGATTGGAAAATTTTTGTGAGCTGGCTCCCGGTTGGGGTTAAGGAGGCATTCATCGCTCAAAAAGAGCCGCAATTCGGGGTTCGACAAAATGCACCCCACGGGGAATTTTTCGTCCCCAAATTTTGTGTATAACCTGGTGAGCACTGCGGTACAAGATCCGTTTTTCTGAGGATTGATAGGGAAATACGCAGATTGCCACAATTTTAGGCATTGTATGAAAATATTTTGAGGCCACCACATTTAGTGGTGTGGAATTTTTGGCGTAGGAGGAAAGGTAGAATGAGATTTTTTTCTTGACATTTGCATCCATACTGATGCCCGTTGATGCTCACATGAGTCACCAAGATGTCACGACATTTTTATCCACAGAATTTATTTGAAATTGTTGATAACGTCATACCACGACCGCTCGGGGGTTTTGTCAAATATCAGGCTTTTCTCTTGTCTTGTAGGTGTCGTCCTTCAATTGAGCGATATGTTCTTGTTAGGTCATTGAGAGATCTTTGTCAAATTGAGTGAGCGAGTCGCTATAATTTCTATATGTCGTCATCAAATACTAGATATAACAGAATCGAAAAGCGAGGATGGAGCCTTTGAATACTTTGGAGAATAACGGTAAGGTATTCCCCGTCTCACTGAGGCCTGAAAATACTGTGTTCTCACCTATTGCTGAACGTGGAGATGTCATAATGAACGTAAGCCCACTTGCAGGAAAACCAACAGAGCCCTCCATGCTCGCCAACATTCCCCGGTTGGTCACCGCGTATTACACTGGCCGCCCCGACCATTCCGTACCCGAACAACGGGTGGCCTTCGGAACATCGGGCCACCGCGGCTCGTCCTTAAAAAATTCATTTAATGAAGCACATATTCTGGATCTTAGACAAATTCAGGAAGAAGCGCAGGCCCTGATTGTCAAGGTCTTAAAATCGGTGTCCTAGTACCGTGTCATCACATTTTGCTCACCTTCCCAGACAACAGGCCATATCATCCAGAGAGAAAAAAATATTTGGCTGAGCCATGTCATCCTCAACCCGGGCGCAGATCTTTCGCCCTGAGTTCAGGATGACCCCTTCATTCTTTTCGTACGGATTTCGACCGTTTTTTCTGGGTGCCGCACTGTTTGCCGGCGTGGCAATCCCTGTCGTGGGTCTTGATTGTTGCCGGAACAATCACCCGAATTTTCTCTATGCCCCGCGAGAATGGCATGTGCATGAGATGTTCTTCGGCTTTTTGCCCGCGGTGATCGCCGGTTTTCTGCTTCACAGCGATGCCGAACTGGACGGAGCGTCCTCCGATCAAGGGAATCCGTTGATGGTGCTATGGGCGTTGTGGCTGGCAGGACGTCTGGTCATCGCCATACCCTGGCCTTCGCCTTTGTCTGCGCCATCATTGACGGCGCCTTTCTTGTGGTCTGGCGATGATTGTCTGGCGGGAAATTGCGATCGGCAAAGTCTGGGATCGTGTCGCCGATAGGCGTGCTGATCAGTCTGTATGCAGGTTGCCAATCTATTCTTTCACTCGCGGGCTGCTGAGCGGCGCGGCGACGGATCTTTCCGAGCGAATGGCTCTGTCGGTCATCATCCTGCTATTGGCGCTCATCGGTGGGCGTGTCATTCCCGAGCTTTACGCTCGATTTCTTGAGCGGGCGCGGCATGGCTCAACAGCCTCCGTCCTTTTCCCGTTTCGATGGCATGGCGATTCTTCTTGCAGGCATTGCTGCTATCGCCTGGACCGCTCAACCACAGGCCACGGTGACGGGCTGGCTCCTGGTTCTGGCAGGATTGGTTCATCTGATTCGTCTGTTGCGCTGGTACGGCTGGGTCACCTGGCGGGAACCGTTGGTGCTCATCCTGCATCTGGGATATGGATGGCTGGCCATGTCGCTGCTCATCCTGGGAGGCGCGATTCTTGGGTTGGGATTGCAGCCGAGGATGCGGTGCATGCGCTCACAACCGGCGCCGTAGGTGTGATGACTCTGGCGATCATGACCCGCGCCAGCCTGGGCCATACCGGACGCCCGCGGCACGCAGGTCCCATGACGGTCATGATCTACATTCTGGTGAACCTGGGTGCGGTGCTGCGGGTCTTCGGGCCGGCCACTCCCCTTTCGACGCCTCTTGTGCTAAGCCTGTCGGCGATGGCCTGGGGCGGCGCCTATCTGCTGTTCGCTCTTGTGTATGGACCATTTCTTTTGCGCCCCAGCCTCGACGAGGAGTAACGGCACACGACACTACAGCCTTATCGTTTTCGGTTTTTTCATGTGTCGCGTTGTTATTTTGTTGACCGAATCTGGAATGCGCTCTTAAAAATTAAAACCCGTCATCAAAATTCGCGACAATTTCCATTCCTTTTTAACAGATCCACAACTTGACATCTTGCATCAATTAACCAAAAATCCCAGTCCGCTATTCTAGAACCCGTATCAGAAAAGGAATTATATTCATGACTCGCCTGACAACACAGGAAACAGAATTTAAACATCCGCCACCTCGAAAAATGTTGCTGCTGTTGAGTCGTATGGACGCGCGCTTGCTCGATGATACCGTCTCCTTCATGGACCGGTATAACCTGACGAACCGCTACGACCATGTGGTGTTTGCGGGAGCGGCTCTGGGGTTTTGCGGCTGAGCAGTCCTCCGGTCACAGGTTTTCCTCAAACCGCAGGATCGACATGGAGGGATGTGTTCTTTCATCATCTTCAGGCCGCCATTGACCTGCTGGATTCGCAATTAAAGACATTTTCATCCTCGAACACCGGAGGTTGCGGTAGGTATCAGCATTTCCATCCGACCCACCATGAAGCCATATGATGTAGCGCCTGGACAGTCAGAATACATGGAGGAGCAACACCATCGTGAGCAGGCGTTTCCTATTGGCCTAGGCAATCCGCGGGTTTCTGCCTGAAACAACAACACAATGGCGCTCGACGCAGAGAGGCAGGCCATCCTCAGAAGAAGATCAGAAACACAAGCGGGAAAAAGGTTGAGCGGCCTGGCAGGATATTCGAGTCGGAGTGCTTTCTCATGGACCTGCACGGGGAGGTCAAGCTCTTTGCGAAGGACAAAGACTGAAGGAACGGCCAAGACTGACCCAAATCGTCAAAAGCCAGCTAAACGGTCACGAACAAATCACGCGCCTGACCGACCAGGGTTTTTTGGGAGGATGCACATGCCGCGTTTAGTCTTACTCGGGTTGGATGCCGGGGATAAAGATTACATTCAATCACGCGTTTCGGCGTTACCGTGTCTCCAAAAACAATTACATTCCGGGAGATTGTTTACCCTTGATGCCCCGAAAGCCTTGAGCGGCTCCGTATGGCCCACATTTTATAACGGGACCGATCCAGGCGTGCATGGGATCTACCAGCACCTTCGTCTGGGATGCCCCGCGCATGGGCATTCGCCGTATCGGTGCTGACTGGTGTTATTATCGTCCGTTTTGGCAGGAAATCGAAGAGGCGGGCCATCACGTCATCGTACTCGATGTTCCCTATAGTTTTCCGGTTGCGTTGAAACAGGGAATTGAGATTACCGACTGGGGCACCCATGGCCAAACCTTTCCTGTCGCCTCCAACCGGAACGGTGTTCAAGCCCTCCTCAACCGGATCGGGAAAAGTCCGATCGGACGGGAAACGCCCATTCAAAAAACACCCAAAGAACTGCACACGATTCACCAGCAACTGATCAAGAGTGCGGATCTAAAAGGTCAGCTCATTATGGAGTTGGCGGGAATGCCGGATTGGGAAGTGTTGATTGCCGTGTTTGCAGAAACACATCGTGGCGGACATATCTTTTTCCGTGATGAAGATGAAAAAACATTTGACCGGATCACGCCGCTTTTAGAGATTTATCAAGCCGTCGATCGGGCGTTAGCGCGCATTGTTGATCATGTGGGTGATGAGACCACAGTGGTGATTTTTTCCGCGCATGGGATGGCCAGGGATTATGCCCAGGGGCATCTTGTCCGTCCACTCATGAAGAGGATCAATGAGGTGTTTTTAGAAACCCATTGCCAGGTTCCCCCCGAACGTGCGTGGAAGGCGAACAGCCTGATTCCCTACCTGCGCAAAGCCGTGCCACACAGGTTGCAATATGCGATCGGCGCGTCTTCGCCGGATGTGGTCAGACAAGTGGGTCGTGGAAAAGGACATGATCGGCGGATTGGATTGGACCATGACTCCAGGGTTCGCGTTGCGAACGGATATTCGTACAGAATTACGCCTGAATCTCATCGGCAGGGAATCGCAAGGCATGTTGAAACCACAAAGTGAATTGCACGCCGCCTATGTCAGTTTTATGAAGAACGTGTTCATGGAATTGCGCGATCGTGAGACCGATGCCAGACTCGTTGATGAAGTGGTCGACACCCATCACATTTTTCCGGGCGCTCGGAATGCATTACTTCCCGACTTTGTCATCACCTGGCATCCCCGGCCATTTGTAAAAAGGGCGTACTCTCCTTTGGTGGGAGAACTGTTATCGGCACAACTCCCGGGCGCCCGCGGAGGGGATCACACGGATTACGGGTTTGCAATCGTTCCTGATTCTCTTGCCGACCTCCATCCCCTTCATCATATTACCGATGTAGCCGGATGGAGCAAGCGTTTCGTGAATAGAGCCCACTAAGCCCCACCGGGAATATCTTCCAAATTTGCCGGGAGATTATTTTACGTCTCCGATCATTGAGGGGCGGTGAGTTCATCCTGGGCAACGTGGCCTCGCATCGATTTCTCCGTGATGTTGTCCTGAATTTCCCGGGCAATGACCCGTGCCAGTGTGTCAGCCGTGAGCGCGCCCATGGGCAGGTCGTTCGTCTCCGCATAGTAAGGATCTTCGGGGGCGGCGGATCGATACACATTAATCAGGATCATGGCGGGTTGAATGGGCCTCTCCTGCTCGCCTACCAAGATTGATTGCTCTTTGGGGACCACCCGGGTTCGTGTCGCCCAATCCCGTTCAGGGACGTTGGCAAACGCGACATTCCATATTTTGCCATTGAGCAGGCTCCTCACGGCTTTAGGAGTGTGTTCCTGAAAATAGGGCTCGCGCACAATCTTTTGCAGCGCCTCCCGCACCCGAATGTCATACAGCTTGGTGGTGGAATCCGGCTGTGTCGGTGGGATCAGTGTGGTGGTGCCGGTTTCGTAAGAGGATTGCCCATCCAGGCTGGCGTGCCGGTCGACGGTGGTCAGATAGGTGCGAAATAGAGTCTGGAGCACCTGTTCGCGTTCCGCCCCTGACAGTTTCTCAATTTCTTGATTGGTTTTAATCGGGACCGCCTTCAGATCGTTGTGAACTACTTTCGTCTGACGTTTTGGCGTGGTGTCGGCTTTGCTCACGACCCATTGGAATTCTCTGGCCAGGACCGGCACCAATTGTTCCGGATGATGGAGGTAGCCCTGCTCCTCAAGTGCGGACGCACTAATGAGGAGATTGACTTGATTGGGGAGTGACGTGCGGGCCACCAACAATAAAAATTCTTTGCCTTCCCGATTCACCACCTTCGGTTCAATGATAACTTTTTGCAGGGCATCTTTGGTCAGAGCTTCCTGAAATCGGGCGTAGTCGGTCCGATGGTCCATCATGTGGCTGAACGCATCGACAACGGTCTGGAGTGCCGCATTGACTCTGACCCGGCTTTGGCTCCCCTCTTCGACAGTCCCTGTTCCCTCGTGAAGGAATACCTGAAACGGCGCACCCGGGATCGTATGGCCCACAGTTTCTGCTGGTACGTTTTCCGAAGCCACATGGTGCTCCTCAGAGCCTTTATGGCTGCCCATGCCCAATGGGACCATCGCCACCATCCAAATTATCCCCAGGACGGACATTCCGAGACGTCGTACCCATGAAGGAACCCTGGCAGGCTGTTCCTTCCGATGGATCGTTGGGAGCCCTTGTAGGACCCCTCGCCACATGTTTGCGGTTCGATGCGAGCGTGATGAGAGGAGAGTTCTGAGAAACGATCTATCGTGATTCACGGTATTCTTCCCCCCTGACAAGTCTCCGACAGGGTGATGGACCGGCCTCCAAATGATATTTTACACCCTCATGTTCGGATTACGCTCTATTCTAATGCAAAGAGAATGAGAAAGAACCGTTACCTATTGTCATCCCACTGGCGGAATGCCCATTCTCCTTTGGGCATCCCTGAATGCTACAATCCAGACGGAAATAGAAGTGTCGTCTTTGTCCTACCCCTCGATCCCATGTGAATCCTGGCTCCAACTGGGAAACCTCCTGAATTGGGAACGCCTTCATGCTTTGGCAAGTCCTTGCTGACCTGGTCCTTATCCTCCACTTCGGTTTCCTCATTTTTGTGGTGGTCGGGGGCTTGTTCACTATATGGTGCCGCTGGATCCCCTGGATTCATCTTCCGGCCGTACTCTGGGCAACGGCCTTGGAATTTGGCGGATGGATCTGCCCCCTCACCCCCCTGGAAAACCGGCTCCGCCAAGCTGGAGGTGACGCAGGATACGGTGGAGGATTTATTGAGCACTATGCCCTGCCGCTCATTTACCCCGCAGGCCTCACCCTGCAGATCCAGTTTGTTTTGGGGTTTGTGGTCATTCTAGTGAACTTCGGGGCCTATGGCTTTGTGTGGTGGCGCCTTACCAAATCCTGACAGCTTTCAGGAGTCCATAGCCGCTTGGTTCAGCCTTTTTCACAAGCCTAAAAATTAATGTTATAGATTATATTTAACTTTAACTTCAAGAAACACTAAAACGATATCAATAGCTCTCACAAAGCTTAAAATCAGTTTTCGTGATGATAGAAGATCATGCCTTTTGACGATTGCATAGTTGACATTCATCCCTACTTCTCGCTGGCGTGTAAGAGACTCGATGATCAAGACCTGAAACCATAATCTAATCTATTACATTAATTTTAAAGGCTTGTCGGGATCGACCACGTTGCCGACTCATTATGACCGGAACATTTAGTTATATGGCTACCTCCCCGCTTAGGCGGTGCGTTCAATTTCCAACAGGAACTATCCGCTCCAGGGCACGACCGCGCATCCCTCTCTTTTGTTGTCCTTAATCTTCTCGATCCTGAACTTACATCCATCGCCCCATCGCCGCATCATCCCATAGCCGAGCATGACCAAGATGCTTGAATGATGTTGATGTTGCCCCTACAAGAGAAGCTCTCTAATCCTGGTCAAGAATATTTGCGGTGGATCTTTTCCGATCATTCACGATGTTTTGCACATGTTTTTGGCAATTCATGAAAGAATGCGTCTGGCACCGCTCTTGCTCAATCCGCATCTTTTCCCCGAGCACCCTTTCCCACTATTGGCATTTCCACGGCACGGGGAAGAGGCAAAAAGCTGAATTTATACCACGCTAACCCCTCCCTATTTGCTCAAAGTTCTGGTAGGTTAGGACCTTTGATTCGGAGAGGTATATGGCATCACGCGTGGTCATTACAGGGCTCGGTATTGTGTCTCCCATTGGTATTGGCGTTCCAGCTTTTTGGAAGTCCGCCCTCAAGGGCCAAACAGGCATCACGGCCATCTCCTCTTTTGGAGATTTCCCGATGGAGTCGTATCGCTCCCGGGTTGCGGGCCAGATTGTTGACTTTCAACTTCCGGATCCTTCAGAAGATAAGTTCTCCTCCCGCGTGGACCGCTATGCACAATTTGCCCTGGCCTCCACCCGCGAAGCCATCCAGGACAGCGGGCTTTGCCTGGCAACGGAACGGGCGGAGCGGATCGGGGTGATGGCCGGGGTGGGCATGGGTGGCATGATGATGGGGGAACGTGAATTGACCGCCCTGTATCAATCTCACAAGCCACATCGCGTCCATCCCAATTTTATTCCGACGATTACGCTGAACTCGGCATCGGGAATTCTTGCCCTGGCCCTTGGCGCCAAGGGGCCTAACCTGACGATTTCCACCGCCTGCTCCTCCAGCATTCATTCTATCGGACAAGCCATGCAGGCCATTCGCCTGGATCAGGCCGATGTCGTCATTGCCGCAGGAGCGGACGCCAGCATCACCCCGTTAGTATTTGCCGGCTTTTGTTCATTACGCGCCTTATCCACCAAATATAATGACCACCCCGACCAGGCTTCCAGGCCATTTGATCGTGGGCGGGACGGATTTGTGATGGGGGAAGGGGCCGGCACCCTCATCCTGGAATCGCTTCGCCATGCGACCCGTCGGAAGGCGAGAATCTATGCGGAGCTGGTCGGGTATGCCGCCACCAGCGAGGCGTATCATATGGTGATTCCCAGAGAGGATGGCTCCGATATTGCGCGAACCGTCAGTCTGGCCCTGAAAGATGCGGGGGTTTCGCCCTCCCAGGTGGACTATGTCAACGCCCATGCCACTTCCACCGTGGTCGGGGACGATGTAGAGGTCAAGGGATTGCGGACGGTTTTCGGGAAACGTCTAAATAGCGTTATGGTAAATGCCACCAAATCGCTCATTGGCCATACACTGGGGGCGGCCGGAGCGATCGGCACAATTGTCTCGGCCTTATCTATTCAAACTGGTATAATCCATCCCACTGTGAACTATGATGATCCGGATCCCCATTGTGCCTTGCCAGGACTTTCTACTAAGGTACAAAAAAGATCCGTTCGGGTGGGCCTGGTCAATGCCTTCGGATTCGGTAGTAACAATGCAGTCCTGGTTTTAAAGAAGTTTTCATGAAATCCTCCTTGAAAAAATCACCTGACATCAATCAGCAGGTGTACCACACCCTCGGGAAATACTTGCGCCTCGATCCGAAGGCACTGCATCCGGAAGATTCGCTCCGGGATGACCTCGGGTTGGACTCGCTGCAAACCATAGAATTGGTCTATGAAGTCGAATCGGCTTTTGATCTTCAAATACCGGATGAGGATTTTGGACGACTGACGACTATTGGGGATGTCGTGCTCTACCTTCACGAACGCACCCAACCTGCCGAAAATTCCTCCCGACCTGCCGCGAAGATCAAAAACTCCAGACCGTCCCAAAAACGGCAACCATGACATCACCGTCTTCCTCACGGTCAGTGAATATTCCTCTTCAGGAATTGGCCCAGGCCATTCAGGCAACGATTCACGGTTCATCCGATATCCTGATTTCAGGCCTGTCTCATTTAGAGGGGGCCTCCTATGGAGATCTCTCCTTTGTTCTAAAACCTTCTTTTCATGAAGCCGCACGAGAATCCCAGGCCGCGGCCTTGATTGTGGCACAGCCTATTCCCGACGATCCTCGTCCGCAATTGATTGTTCCCAATCCTCTGGTGGCCGTCACTGCCCTGGCGCAGAAATTTTTCCTGCCGCCTCTTCCAGCGCGTGGCATCCATCCCACGGCCGTGAACGGACTCGACGTCCGCATCGGACCGGACGTGTCGATTGGTGCACTAGTTACCATCGGAGACCGGGCGCAGATCGGCTCAGGCGTCACCATCCATGCCGGTGTCCATATTGGCGACGATACGATCATTGGTGACGAGTGCACGCTCTACCCACATGTCTCATTGCTGGCCAGATGTGTGATCGGCAATCGGGTGATTGTGCAAAGCGGCACCGTCATCGGAAGTGACGGATTCGGCTATGTGCAGCAAGAAGGTCGCCACCATAAAATTCCGCAATTGGGATGGGTCATCATCGAAGACGATGTTGAACTCGGGGCCAATGTGACCGTGGATCGGGCCACGTTCGGCAGTACTATTATTAAGCGCGGCACGAAGATTGATAATCAAGTGCAGATCGCCCACAACGTGGTGATCGGGGAAGACTGTATTCTGGTGGCACAAGTGGGGATTGCAGGCAGTACGGTGTTAGGCCACCATGTGATGGTCGGCGGCCAGGCCGGCCTGGTAGATCATGTCACCATCGGGGATCAAGTGAAGATTGCCGCCGGCTCCGGGGTGACCAATGATGTAAAATCCGGACAGGTTGTGGGAGGGCGGCCAGCGGTCGCGCATGGAATCTGGCGACGGTCACAAATTATTCAATACCAACTACCGGAACTGCGAAAAGAATTGCGTACGCTTCAGAAGCAGGTCCAACACCTTGAAGCTCTCCTCCACGACCAGGCCTCACCCAAGGCCCGGAGTGGTTCAACCTCCTGAGCCCTCATCCGGTCTGCGTCTTTCGGCACATTGCCACATCCCAGGCCTCACTTCCTTTTGTGTCCGGGCGGCAACACCAGCCCCTTCCAAAAGAACATCTTTGCCCAGAAATATCCTGCCCATGGCAAGGCAATGGCCGCGACCGGCTCGAGAAAACCCGTCACCACCGCAAACATTGAAAGCGTGAATAACAGCAGAATTCCCAGGAAATACCATAACGGCACGATTCCACGGCCTCGATGCTCAATAGTTACATCCGTAACTGCCTTCTTCGCCTTGCGAATTGACCGTTGGGTAAAGGCTTTCATCCGGTTAGCAAAATATCCGGGGAATTCCCGCAAGAGGTATTGTTGGTATTTGGTTTGAATTAATCCCAGAAGGACTCCGGCCACAATGAGTCCGGAACTATAGGTAAAAGTGTCCCACCCGTAGGTTCCCGACCACACTTGAAAGCCTAATGCGATCACTCCGACGACAATGGCAATCAATCCCAACAAACTTGAAGGAAACAGGATATAGGTGCGAACAAATTCCTGCGCTTTTTCCGTTTCGTCCTCCTGACGTTTGGCGGTGATCATTTTGGGCATATTTTGGTCTCCAGCTTATGTCTTGCCATGGTCAGAGGAGGGCGGCCTTTCTTCACCGACCGTTTTATCCGATTCATTTTCTTCCGCGTCGGGAATACGATAACGCTCACTGAACCATCCTTCCAGATCCAATAATTGACATCGTTTGGAACAAAATGGGCGAAAGACATTCCCCTCCCACTTTTCCACTTTGCCACACATCGGACATTTCGCGGTCATCCCTCCCCTCTCCACGCATCCGGCCCTTCCAGCTCACGTCCCCATTAACATGTCGCGGATACTACAGATAGCCGATAACAGATGACTGCCCCACCCCAGTTACACATGAAATTGAGCTTCATAGAGACCCGCATACAGACCTCCTTTTTCCAGTAAGGTTGCATGGTCCCCTTCCTCACGAATCTGTCCATGCTCCAGGACGATAATCCGATCCACGGTTTGCAGGGTCGAGAGCCGATGGGCAATGATAAACGTCGTCCGCCCGCGCATCAGCTCGTTCATGGCCATGCGAATTTCCACCTCTGTTTCGGTGTCAATATTCGAGGTGGCTTCATCCATGACCACAATGGGCGGATCTTTGAGCAACACCCGGGCAATGGCGATGCGTTGCTTTTGTCCGACGGATAATTTCACCCCGCGTTCCCCGATCCAGGTGTCATATCCTTCAGGAAGCGCCTGGATAAATTCATGGGCTTGCGCAGCCCGCGCCACGGCTTCAATTCGATCATGGACAGCCGACAAATCCCCATACGCGAGATTGTCCCGCACCGTGCCATTAAACAAAAATGGCTCCTGCTGCACAAAGCCAATTTGTTCTCGAAGATACGACAATGGGAGATCCCGGATATCATACCCGTCGAGTTCAATCGCCCCCGCCCCCACATCGTAATACCGGAACAGCAGCTTCATCAGCGTACTTTTTCCTACTCCGCTCGGCCCAACCAATGCGATATGCTCCCCCGGCTCGACCACCAGAGAAAGATGTTGATAGACCGGCATCTCGGGACGGTAGGCAAACGCCATATCTTTCCACTCGACTTTGCCCGACAACCGGGGTTGGTCGGGGCGAAGGTGCCCCTCGTCCGGTACCGCCGGCTTGGCATCCAGGACGTCAAAAATCCGTTCCCCGGCCGCCAACGCATGCTGTAACAGATGATTCACGGAATGAATTTGATTCACCGGGGTATAAAACAATACGAGATAGGATAAAAACATGACCAATTCACCCGTGGTCAGGCGCCCGGCCACCACCTCGCCTGCTCCATACCACACAATCAACACGGTTCCCAGGCTTCCGATGAAAATCATTCCCGGAGAATAGATCGCCCATAAATACATGGTTTTCAGGTTGGCTTGGCTATATTCTTGACTCATGGCTTGAAAGCGGGCCTGTTCAAAGGGTTGCCGATTGAATCCCATGGTCTCCCGAATCCCGGATAGCGCATCCTGAAGATAGCCATTGAGCTGTGCAGCTCGTTGACGGATATCATGATAATACCGGTGCACCCGGCGGGTGAATACCACCCCTCCCAGGATTAAAATCGGGATAGGCAGCAGGACTAACAGGGCCATTTTCCAGTTCAGCACAAATAAAATGGTCGTAATGCCCGCTAAGGTCAGGGTGGCGGTTAACATGCCTTCAAACCCGTCAATAAAAATTCGCTGCACATGCTCGGTATCGTTGATCACACGGGACATGATTTCGCCCGTTGAACGATTTTCATAATACTTCAGTGAAAGCCGTTGCAGAGCGGCAAACACCTGTTGCCGCAGACGATGCACGACCCGCTGCTCCAGGGTGTTATTGAACCGGATCCGGAGAGAATTACACAGATTTTTGAGTCCGTAGGCGAGAAATAATCCGACAAGAACCCAGGTCAGCGCATCCATATTTTTGGCGGGGATGACATCATCGATAACCACTTTGATGAGCCAGGGAGGAAGCAGTTCCAGCGCCGTGGTCAGGCCGGCAAAAAAGAAGGTGAGACACACCAGGCCCCGGTAGGGAGCCAGATAGGCCAGGACTCGTAGCAGAGATTTCACAGAGGTTCAGGAACCCTTTTTTTTACAGATGGTGTGATCTCGTGAAGAATCACCGGAACGGATACGTGGAATCGATGAGTGGAAGACGATCGGCGGTCAGCTCTTCTAAGGAGGCGTTAAATCACCGCGGCGGATTCTTCCCGCCAATACGCATCAAACTCTTCCAATTGGGTCAAGGTCGACATATCGACCATCCGGTCAATGAACAATTTACCAATCAAGTGGTCCATTTCGTGTTGGATGCACACCGCATAAAGCCCGTTCGCTTCGAAGTCCTGGAGAATCCCCTGTCGATCATAGGCCTGCACCCGGATCATCGAAGGTCTGACCACCTTCCCTCGCATGTTATCAATACTGAGACACCCTTCCCACATTTCACTTTGGGCGGGGCTATAAAAGACAATTTTGGGATTAATTAAGACCGTCTTTGGAATCACATCCTTCCCCTCACATTCCATCACGACGATTTGTTCAGAATGCGCCACCTGAGGGGCCGCCAATCCGATCCCTTCATATTGGACCATGGTTTCAAACATATCATCAAGAAATTCTTGAACTCGCCGACTCCCGATCGTGGCGGGGTCGACAGGCTTTGCAAGTTGCCGGAGAACCGGATTGCCGATTTTTGCAATTGGTAATACTGCCATGCCTCTCACTCCTTTTCGCGCGCTTCTACATCCTTCTGATAATAAAACTTTGATTCATCACATCCCGGTCTTGGCCTGATCGAGACCTCCCTTCGTGTCCTGACTCTGTCTTAACTGACATTCAGTTGTGACGGAGGCGACGGCGGTTCAGGAGAATCGGGTGTCACGCCGAATTGTTCCTTATGTTCTTCCCACCAGGACCACCATTCTTTCACCCACTCCTTCCGGTCTTCAGGAGTGGAGACTTCCCAATCGTGGATTGTGCCACTGAACCGGGTGAGAATCCAGAAGGAATCGCGAGCGGTGATCGACACATACTGCTCCGGGTCGGGAATCACACTGATAATGATCGGCAGGACTTCTTTCCGATGAATAAAGCGTGCTTCAAATACGGCCGTATTCCGAACCGTGGAATTGGGATCTTTCACCATCACCTCTAAAGCCGGAATGACCTGATTGGGATCCAGTCGCGTGGCCACCCGCAAGGCATGGGACCGGATTCTCGATTCTTCATCCGGGTTCATGGCGACCTCCAGCAACCCGGGGACTCCGGAAGGATCCTTGATGATTGAAAGGGTTTCCACCGCATTGAACCGGACTCGCGATCCCGGCATCTTGAGCGCTTTGACTAAGTAGGGAATTGAATGTTTTCCATAATGGACAAATTCTCCTATGGCCCAAAATTCCTGCCGCCCGTCAAGCAGGGGAATAAGCGATTCCAGACGGTCCCGATCCTGTTGCGTTAATATTTCCGGTGCAGGTGTCGCGTCTTCTCCAGGGGTGTATTCCGGCTGGGGAGGAGGCTCATAGGGAAGTTGGGTGAGGTAGGTATATGGAATGTCGGGACTCTGTGCCGCCCCTAGAGGACCGCCTACCAGCACAAATGCCAGGACCGTCAAAAACAGAGACTGAGACCGGAGTGTAATTCTCTGAGTCATGGAATTCCCTTTCGTGAAACCTCTCCTCTGAATCCTGTCAATGTTTTAGTCTATTAGCAGATGGCTAAAACGGTCAAGCCAACCTACTGCACCTTCAGCTCCGTCCAGGCTCGATCATAATACCGGATGGCACCCTCCACATCTTCTATCCACTCCATCCGCGGAAGGACATCGCCAGGCGGGTAGACGGCAGGATTATCGCGAATCTCCGCAGGCAGACGATCCCGGACATGCCGATTGGCGGACGCAAATAAAAGTCGCTGCGAGGTGAGAAGCGCTACCTCTTCATCTAAAAGATAATTGATGAAATCCATTGCCAGAGCTTGATTCTGCGAACTCGCTAATACCGCCAGGCAATCCGTCCAAATTGTTCCGCCTTCTTGAGGGATGGCATAACGAATGGATGGTCGTTCACGCATGGCCCTGGCGACCGGTCCGCCCCACGCATGCGCCAACACGACTTCCCCTGCAACCAGGAGTTGATCGAATTGTTCACTCGTGTAGGCTTTGACCAGCGGTTTTTGCACAATCAGTTTCTGTTTGGCTTCCTGGATGGCCTGAGGATCGACACTATTGAGGGAATAGCCCAAGGCCCGGAGAGCCAACCCGAATACCTCCCGTTCATCATTGAGCATACTGATTCGACCGGAGAATTGAGGGTTCCATAAGGCTTCCCAACTCGTCGGGGGATTTGTCACGACATCGGCGTTATAGCCAATCCCCACGGTTCCCCATAAATAGGGGATAGCAAACCGGTGGGCGGGATCAAACGGGAGGTGTTGTAAATGAGGCTCCAGATGCTGCACATGGGGAATTCGTGCGAGATCCAACTCTGCGAGCAATCCCAGCCGGCCCATCAGTCCGGCCATAAAGTCAGATGGGGCCACGACATCATACCCGGTCATGCCGGATTGTATTTTTGCCAATAATTCCTCATTGCTACTAAAGGTATCCACCACCACCCGAACCCCTCGGGTTTTTTCAAAGTTTGCCACACTTTCCGGATCCACATAATCCGACCACGTAAAATAATAGAGGGTTGGAGGCCGGGAGGTTGACTCAGATGAAGAGGTGGAGGATTCCGAACAGCCTCCTACAACCCCAAAGGTCAGCAGCACGACACACACACTCACCATCTTCATGGTTACGCAAACTTTCATAGGGAGGAGGATTCAGAAGCAGCCGTGGCCGACCGTTGCTGAAAGAGCCACGATAATCCTACGCAGAACATGGAGACCACCACCATCACGGCTGAGAGGGCATTGATCTCCGGCGTAATCCCCGATTTGATCATCGAGAAGACTTTAAGCGGCAATGTTGTGGACCCCGGACCGCCGACAAAGAATGTCACCACAAAATCATCCAAGGATACGGTAAAACCCAGAAGCGCCGCTCCCCAGATGGCCGGACGGAGCAATGGCAGCGTGATGCGGGTGAGCACATCCCATGATGTGGCGCCCAAATCCCTGGCGGCATCTTCCCAGGCGGGGTCAAGCTTGCGAAGGCGGGCCCTGACGATCACCACGGTCAACGGCAGATTAAACACCATATGTCCGATAATGATGGAGCCGAACCCCAAGGGGATTTGGCACAACACAAACACCATCAATAATGCCACGCCCAATAAAATTTCCGGGATCACCAGAGGCAACACCATCACCATATTAACCCAGGGCATCGCCATACCTTGACTTTTTTCCAGTCCAATAGCTGTCCCTACCCCCAGAATGAGGGCCAGTCCGGTCGACACACCGGCAATAATCACACTATTCACGGTGGCATCGAGAATCGACTGGTCCATCCACAATTTCTCATACCACTGAAACGTGAACCCTTTCCACGCCACTCCCATTGAGGAGGCATTAAAGGAGAGCCCGATCAGTATCACCACCGGCAGATACAAAAACAGCATGACCATGAGGCTGTTGAGGAGAAAGCTTCTGGGGAGCCGCTTCATGAAGCATCCTTTCCATACGAAGTCCGCCCAAGCAGAAACCACAAGAGCAAAACGGTCCCCATTAATCCAAAGGAGAGAGCCGATCCAAATGGCCAGTCACGGGAAACCAGGAATTCCTGCTGAATGAGGGTCCCCAGCATCATCTTTTGTCCCCCGCCCAGCAGGTAAGGCGTAATGAAGGCGCCCAAGGAAGGAATAAAGACCAGCACACCCCCGGCAATAAACCCCGGTTTGCTGAGAGGAAGTACCACATGGCGAAACATGGCACTCATGGACGCATACAAATCAAAGGCGGCTTCTTCTAATTGAGGCGATATGCGTTCAATCGCCACCACCAGAGGGAGGACCATGAAAGGTAGATATCCATAAACCAGTCCTACAAACACCGACACGTCGGTGAACAATAAAGCAAGTGGTTCTTCCTGGAAACCCAGCCATATCAGAACGGTATTCAGGATGCCGTCTGCCCGAAAAATCAGCACCCAAGCATACGTTCGCACCAAAAAATTTGTCCAGAATGGAATCATCACGAGGGTGAGCAAGATCAGTTGCCATTGCCGGGAAGCCCTGGCCATACAATAGGCTAACGGAAATCCCGCTACCGCGCAGACCAGGGTCGTTATGCCCGCGAACAGAATGGACCGGAGGAAAATGGTCCCCACGAGGGGATCCAGTACCCGTTGGTAGTTTTCCCAGGTGGCGATCCATGCAATCCCGCCATAAGTCCCCCGGCTAGCCAAACTGACCCCAAATACCAACGCTAGAGGGACGAGAAAGAACAGGCCCAGGAAAATCCCTGCCGATAGAAGGGACAACCTGACAGGAAACGGAAAAGACGTGGAGAGACGAGTGGTCACCGTGGACCCGGATAAATGGGTAACGCCAAGCTTTCATGGGCCGACCATTGCACAGATACCGGTTGACCGACAAACAAGGGATAGGCTTGAGCTTCGGTAATCGCCACACGAGCCATCCAGATGGCCTCGTTATGAAGACGAACCTGGTACAACACTTCATTCCCATTAAAAATGGTTTGGGTCACAATGGCCGGGAGCGTGTTGTCATACCCGTTACCCGATCCTTCTGCGGAGACATGTAAGCGCTCAGGGCGGATCATGACGGTGACAGCCCCCTGCGAAGGAGCCTGCTGAGTGCACTTAACCGCAACGGGGGAAAGGCCTTCCGGTTTAACCCAACACCATTCACCCTCCATCCGCATGACGGTGCCCGACAATACATTCGAAAGGCCGATAAATCTGGCCACGGTCGAAGAAACAGGCCGTTCATAAATCTCCTGAGGCGTTCCAACCTGCAATAGCTTCCCGCCGTACATGACCCCTACCCGGTCCGAAAGCATCAAGGCCTCCTCCTGCTGATGAGTCACACAGATAAATGTGGCCTTCACCTCTCGCTGCAACCGTTTGAGCTCTCCTTGCATTTCCTGCCGTAACTGCTGGTCCAGGGCTGCTAAGGGTTCATCCAACAGCAAGACGACCGGGCGGTTCACCAACGCCCTCGCGAGCGCGACACGCTGCTGCTCTCCTCCAGACAATTGCCCGGGCAGACGCTTTTCCTTTCCTTGCAACCGAACAAGCGCCAACATGTCGCCGACAGCCTTTTGGATATCTGGATACGATTCCCCCTTCATTTTCAAACCAAAAGCTACATTGTCAAATACGGACATATGCGGAAAGAGCGCATAATGCTGAAACACCATATTGACGGGTCGCTCATGGGGAGGAGAAGCGGTGACCACACGTTGTTGAATCGAAATTTCACCGTGATCCGGACGCTCTAACCCGGCAATTAAACGAAGAATGGTCGTTTTTCCCGATCCACTCGGCCCGAGTATGGAAAAGAATTCCCCGCTGTGTATGGTCAAGGACACATGATCCACCGCCACGACCGGGCCATGGGTTTTGACAACCCCATCGAGAACCACGCTTTCATTCACGAGACAAAGATTCCTTCCGGGAAGGATGGGAAAACGGCGTCAGGGAGAAGATTCTAGGAAGGGAGGAAAATGGAAGTCAATGAAGGCAGGTGAGTTTCAGTTCATTCATGGAGACACGATGGCAGTGGGCACAGGGACACGGAAGACTGATTCAGGAAAAGAGGATGCGTGAGGTCCTCGTTAACCAGTCTTGACGCTCATTCGCATGAGGGATTGCAAGACCGCTTCTTGAACCGTTGAACACGGATCCCCGAGTGCCACCGTTAATGCCTCAAGCGCCAGACGTTGGTCAGAAATCCGTATGGTTTCTCCTCCCAATTGAAGGGCGGCATCCAGCCGGGTTTCGGGGTCTTGATGAAAAAGAAGATTGTGCATGAATCCTTCAACGGTGTGTGGATCTGTTTTCATAGCCATAACACGTTTCCTCTAAGAATAAGATTCTCTTAGCAGCCGATTGGTCGTGTAGGAATTTATTTTGATCCACAGCTACCGTCACAGCGGTGACCAGGCCGCCTCCTGAAGTCCCGAAGATTCTATCTGACGATGCTCGTAGGCTACGACGTCCTCTACCGAATTATAGAGAGGCACGATCTGTGGAAAGTTGACAAACTCTAACAATTCACGGACTGCCGGACGCGGGTTGACCATACTCAGTCGAATCTGTTTTCGATTGAGATGATGATAGGTGAGGAACAATTTGCCTAACCCACGACTATCAAGGATGGTCAAGGCTTCCAAATTCAGAATGATGTGTTTGCCTTGGACTTCCTGCACTTGCAAGACCGCCGACTCTAATGCCGGCTCCTCATACACATCAAAGCAGGTCCCGAACGTGATGACATGCATATCATGAATGGGAGTTGGTTGAATCTGCATCGTATCCATCAAGGTTCACCAACCTCCCTTTCGGTTTCACTCCTCTGCAACTTAAGAAAGAACCACTCCCTCTGCAGGACCTATCAGGCAACTGATCGGACGTCCGATTTTTCGTGAATAATGGGAATGATTGTGGCCAGACTCACCAGATGAAGAAGACCTTCAACGCAAGGGTTGGGATTAATCACCGCCAAGGCCACCCCTTTTTTTCGCAGGGAATGATAGAGCAGCAATATTTTTCCAATACCTGCACTATCCATAGAAGATACTCGTGAAAAATCCATCACGACCTGCTTCCAAGGCCGGCCTTCGCCCGCTGCCAGCGCAGTTTCAACCGGCACTCGCGCGGATTTATCGAACCGACCAGAGAGTATCAAGATTCTGGTTTCATTCTCCCATCGTGCTTGGACTAACATGAACGCGTTCCTCCCTCATTCTCGGTCACTTATCTTTGCCTTCCGGGGGGCAACTCCTTCGCGAACTTCCATGTTTCCTGATCAGCAACCCATGTGCCACGCCTTTACTATTGAAGAGTCAGCGCCCCCGCTTTCTACCATTCCAAAATTCCTTCAAAATACAGCACGGTAGATGACAGAGCCGGCCACAATTCTTTCCCTCTCATATTTGAAACCAAGCAGACCTTACCCAATGGGTAAAAACGTTCTATGGGCACATCGATAGACTGGGAAGGTTAGACATCCCCTGGCAATTGAATCCGAAACTGTATCGACGACGTTGAATGGTTGGTGGGCGTACTAAGGAGGAAGAAATGGTGCCGGAGACCGGGGTCGAACCGGTACGAGCTTGTAAGCCCGAGGGATTTTAAGTCCCTTGCGTCTGCCTATTCCGCCACTCCGGCATCGCACAGAGGGGCGCGATGACTGTACCACTCCTTAAAAACCGGTGCAAGATTTCCCCGCCAGAAACCTCGGCAGGAAATTTGCCTTTACCATTCCTCCACTTTGTTCGGAATGCCGCATCTCCCACCAAAAAAAGAGGATGCGAGACACTCGCATCCTCTTTGTAGGCAGACCTCTTATGGGCCGCTGAAGCGGAATTTCTAATTCACGCGTACCACCATATGATTGCGCCGATTTTCCTGGAAGCAATCTTCACTATCCTTTTGACAAAATGGTCGCTCTTTTCCGTAGGAGACAATTTTAACCCGATCAGGTTGCACACCAAGATTGATCAAATATTCCCGCGCCGCGTCGGCCCGCTTCTGGCCAAGCACCAGATTATAGTCCTGCGTTCCTCTTTGATCACAGTGCCCCTCAATCGTTAGCGCCTTTCCAGGATGAGCTTGCAACCAATGCGCCCCTTCTTCAAGATATTTGGCTGCATCGGCAGATATATTCCAACTATCAAAGTCAAAGTAAATGTCTTGTACATTGCCTTGCGAAGCGCCCATGGCATGACTAAAACTTGACGCATCGGCCGACTCATTGGCATTGGTTCTCCCAATTCCCACCGAGCCTCCCGTGCCTCCCGGCTGCGATCCATTGCCCTGCGCAATACTCATATCCGGATTGATATATTCCGGGGAAGGACCACCATTTTCTTTGGTATAATTTTCCGCCCATGTCGTAGGATTCACTCCATCAGTTGACGGGCCACCATAGGAGGTCCCGGATTTTGACGGATCCCCGTAAAAATCTCGACTGCTTTGGCCCTTTCCCAGGTAGGCATTCGCCCAGCTTTCCGGGTCAGGATTGGTATTTGATGCCATCCCATTCGCTTCAGCCGTCGCCTCACGATTGGAAGAATTAGGGTTCCATGCTTTGGCTGACCCGTCAGGATTCATATTATTGGAACGGAGATAGGGATTCGCTCCATTCACCAATCCCCTATTTATTCCCTTATCCTCAACTGATCCGTCCGCCTGACGCATCGTCCCATCCGTTCCCATGGCACTTCCACTCTCGCTCGAAGTCATCTCCTCCCCCTCCGAGTTTGCTCCATATCGGACCGAATGACCACTACATCCCGAAGCAATAAGTATCCCCAGGGTGATGGCCAGCAGTAAGGTATTATTTTTTTGACAAACCCACATGAGATCCTCCTGGTGCAAGGGTGGCTGTTAGGATTATAGAGGTTACACAACACATTTCTTCATCAACTTCACTGATCAAATTCTGTGCGAAAAAGACGTCCTCATGGCTCCGACCATATATACAACTACACGTGTTAAGACTTATCGACAGTTTTGGAGAAAACTTAAGATTCGAGGACATGATGACCAGCGAATGGTCGCCCGGCTATCTGGGAGCCATTCAACCTCATCGTGCATTTTTGAGATGAAGTTTCCGCCACTTTTGAGATGGAGAGATTGAAAAGGTTAGTCCCCGGTTCGGTGGAACCGGGGCATGACACAGGGATAGAAAAGGAAAAGTCCAAGTGACCAGGCAAAGGGATCGTTTTTTAGGGCTTGGGAGGTGCCGCCTTTAAGATGGCTGATTGATACCATTTCCAAAATTTCGCCACCCCTTCCGGCACAGACGTCTTGGGATCATACCCCAGGAGTTTGCGGGTCTTGGAGATATCGGCGAAGGTGTAGGCAATGTCGGCGTCCAACATAGGCGCGGGTACTAAATGCGCGGAACGTCCCGCCAAGTGTTCTATGCTTTTCACAAAATCTTTCAGGAGAACCGGTTCACCCCGTCCAAGATTGAGTATTTCATATCCCAACGGATGATCGACTGCCGCGACCACCCCGTTGACAATATCCTCCACATAGGTCCAATCCCGGTGCATGTTGCCATGGTTGTAGAGCGGGACTTCACAGCCGGTAAAAATGTTATCCAACACTTTATAGGCCATCATGTCGGGACGCCCGCGCGGCCCATACACGGTAAAAAATCGAAACGCGGTGTAATTCAGGCCATATAAATGATGATAGGTATACCCTAACAATTCACTGGCTCGCTTACTCGCCGCATACGGAGCAAGGGGCCTGTCACACGGATCATCCGGAACAAAGGGAATCGTCTTGGTATTGCCATAGACAGAAGAGGTTGACGCAAACACAAACATCGGAGAAGAGGTGCCGTTGGTCTTCGAGCCAATCCGTCCAACAGCGGCATCCAATAAGGCCAGTGTTCCCATCACATTGACGTCGTAATACAGTCCGGGATCATCGATGGAAACCCGAACTCCGGCCATTGCCGCTAAATGGACGACGGCATCAAAACGATGATCAGAAAAAAGATTCCCCACCAACTCCCGGTCACGAATATCTCCTTTCAGAAATTGAAAGGTTCCCGGCCATTTCCCTGCCAGGGCATGTTCAGTGACCTCTCGAAGATTTCTCTCTTTCTGCGCCGGGTTGTAGTAATCATTCAAATTATCGAGACCAATTACGTGGTCTCCCCGCTTGACCAGGGTTTCCACTGTATGGCTTCCAATAAACCCAGCGGCACCGGTTACAAGTATAATTTTTCCCACAGACGCTCCTTAGATATTTTTTATTAGTATGAAGGTCAGCAAAAAACCCCAGAATCTCGTGCGTGACGGGGTCTGCTCCCGTTTCTTCGGCCTGAAGTCGGTCCGGCTTGATCAAGACGAACCATCTTCCAGCCCTTCATTATCATCTGCTATCACCTGCGCCCTTTTCTGCCCTTCCTACGACGGGTGTAACACCCATTTCGCTTGAGAGGCCTCGGTTCCATTGCTACAATGCCAAACCATGTACCCTATCGTATGTGGATCAGTAAAAACTCCCGAAACACTGGAGACCACCGAAATAGGAACCGGTAACGATTTCGAAGCCGAGGTTGTGGTCTTCAATTGTGAATGTCATACCTATCAACAAGTCGTGGATCTGTTTTGTCAGGTCATTCCCGGTATGACGCCCCAAAAAGCCTTTGAATTAGCCTGGCGGATTGATCACCAAGGGAGCGCAATCGTTTTTCAGGGTGACATCAAAAATGCTGATGTCATTGGGAAGAAGCTCGCCGCCGGCGGATTGCTGGTTGAAGTCCGTTACTAACATCCGACACGTTGCTTATAAGGGCCGCTCTACTCAAGTTATTTTTTCTTTACCCGTGGTGGTCTTGCAGACAAGGTAGGTTTTTTCTTTTGTGTCTTGGAGATTGAGGCTGATTTTTTATTCCCTCCCGTTTTTGTCGTGACCTTTTTTGAAGAAAGAGCACGGCCATGCTTGGAATTGTCGGTAGAAGCTTTTGACCCTTTTGACTTTCCAGCCAACCCAGAGGACAACGCTGATTTCTTTTTTGTCTCTTGAGAGGACATGGCAGCCGTTGTCTTCGACATCGCCTCAGATGAAGAGAGGTTGGGAATCTTAACCATTTTCTTCCCTGACTTACCCATCCCCCTTCCTGAAGATCCAGTTGGATTGGGTAATGGGAACGAAGGAAGCTTCTTTTTTTTCAAGGCTTCACCTGAAAAAACCCGCACTTGATACAACTCAAATAACGATTCAACAGCCTTTTGATCCCCTTTCCGTGCGAGCGTGAGGAGACGACGGCGCTGGTTCATTTCTTCTTCTTCCGTATGGGAAGTCACTCGCCGTTCCATGCTCAGCTCCTTTCTTGTTCAACTGTCGCGCTTATTTCAATCTGAATTAAGGCGCATCTTACACCAGAACCTCATGCATTGGCAATATTCCCTAATGAACTTTTCTAGGATCAAGAAGAAAAATCCATTGAGAAAAAATATCCTTCTCGTCATTCATTCCTTAGGGACCTCATGTGCACATATCATGGGAATGACATCGAGATGTCCACATTGAAAAATTTAATTGAGTGTGTTCTTATTTTGGGAAATGAAACATAGACCTTTTCGAATGGAAACGCTGGGCTCAAAGGTCCGGGGAGCAAGGAGTAGCGCTCCGTTTAATCGGGGGAAATTCCCATCATGTCGATGAGTTTCTCAAAGTCTTTCATATATTTTGACAGATTTTTTTCTTATCACCAGACGATTTTTTTTAATCTTTCAATTCATCGTGAGTACCTAACATTATGGGCGAATCCCATGGGCTTTACCAATTGCGGGGAAGAGCGTGTTGATTGACAGGCCAAAGAACCCGCCGATATAGTATTTTTACTTTTCCCATTGAATTTTCAAAGAAATTTTCAATTAGTTTCACTGTTTTCATTCTTATCCAAAGGCTAAAGCTGATGACCCAACGCACCACTCCCTATGACCTCGAACAAATCGGATATACAGTCGTGAGATTTAATAGTACGGGAATTTTTGAAACCCACAAAGATCACATGGTGGATCCGTATTCCGCCACACGAGCTCCCAAAGGCCCTCAGGTGGAAGGCATTCAATTCGAACCGCAAGAAGCCAACAAAATATTACCGGCCATGGTTGTCCTGCATGATCGCTTTGGACTCACGTCTCACATTCAAGATTTAGCCAAAGGGCTAGCCTGCCAAGGGTATGTGGTGTTAGTCCCGAATTTGTACGGGCGACAGGGTGGAATGGTGACGGCCAATGCGGAGGTCGCCGATGCGTTGATGGAGCGAGTCAATGAACAACAAGCCTTACAGGATATCAATGCCAGCTTTGAATTTCTCAACGCCAATCTGACAGAAGATACAACGTTGGAACGAACTACCCGCAACGCACATGCCGTGATTGGGTTTGGTATGGGAGGGACTTTGGCTATCAAAACTGCCGCACATCGGCGTCGGCTCCTGGCAGCCGTCGCGATATGTGGCACCCTGCCTGCCGACCCTGAGTTGGCTCAACGCCTGTATTGTCCTCTCCTCCTACAGACGCCAGGGAGGTCTATTCTCAATTCAGCGGAGGAACGTGACCAATTTTGTCAGATAGCCAAACAAGCCGGAAAGACAGTAGAGGTGCGATCCTATTCTGAAGCGTCTGATAGTTTCTGGCGGAGTGGCACTCCTGACTACCGGTTGTCAGATGCCGAAGAAGCCCTACAAACCTCAATGGACTTTATCAACAAGATCATCAAAAAAATACCCTAAGCGACGTTATGCTGATCGTGGAGAAACATGCCTGATTCCGTTTCCCTCATACACCACCACAAACACCTGTTTTGAGGAAACCCATGGCTCTCCATGCTACTCGGATTGGAATATTGGCTCTCTGCCTTATTGGGGTTCAGGTTTACGTTATTGGTTTACTCTCTTCTGCTTTGGCTAATGAGGAATCAGCCAGAAGCCCCTGGTCTTTTCTCGAACAACACCGTGTACAGATTCTTCAGTTATCCTCGGATGACGAAGCCCTAGCCTTCTTCCAATCCCTTCTCAAAGCAGAGGGCAAGAGCCTGCAAACCCGGACTACATCTCCTTCTTCTCCCGTCAATCCGGATGTCTCAGAAGAGATCAAGGAGGCCATGACCACCAATTTGGCATCTCTGGCTGCCATCGCCCATGTCCAGGCCATTCGCAAACGCATTCTTGGACCTGCGACTGGAAATTCCCAGTCCTCCGAAGAGGACATGGAAGCAGCTCAAATCGAATGGATCATCGGAAAGGCACCCTTCCAAACGCTGAAGCCCATGATGGATTACTACAACGTAGTATCCAAATGGTTCAAAACTGCTCCTCAAATACCTCCCTCCGGAAACAATTTTGTGAATTTTGCTTCTTACTACGACCAAACGTATCCGGAGTGGGATGAAAGTCCAGGGTCCTGGGCAAGCATTTTCCGGCAACACGGCGAAAAGGGTATTGAGGCCAGATTACTGGAATATTGGCAAACATCTGATCAACTGGCCATTCAGGGATCTATTCCCCAGGACACTCATCAGCTCTTTGCACAACACTATATCGACACCAGGCTCCTACCCATGTTTCGAGCTAACCTTCTTACACACACCAATAGCTTAGAAGCCACCGCATATGAAACTGCCTGGGAAACCTGGCACCACATTCAGCAGTGGAGGCAACAGGAACTGACCGAATCGGCCACAACTCGACTTTGCGGAAGCTGGCGATGGGTGGTGCATAACCACCAAAACCATGGGGATCGTAAAATGACCCTTACCTTTGCACCCCCTGACCAATCTCCGCCGTCTCACATTGCTCCGACCACCATGGCCATTCATGGAGATACGGTCTATCTCAAATGGATCTTTCCCCAGGGCGTTCAAGAGGATAGTTTACTGCTCAGCAACAATGACACCCATCTGGAAGGCACATTCAAAAACTCCCTTGGCCCTTATGGCAGTATTTCCGGCAAGCGACTTTCTACCTGCCGATCCTAACCCCCTTCCCGTTTCTTCTATCCTTTATCCCTCTCCCTTATCCTCCGAAAAGGTGTAAAATATTTACAGGAGGGAAATCGAGTTGATCCCGCATGCTTCATTAGAATCTGACATCCGCCGCATCGGGCAATCGTTGGTCGAGCAAGCTCAACACCATACCCCCGGGTTTTGGGACCACCGGTGGTGGACGAACCTTCTGTTAGATTGGGGAACCCGTGATGAAAAGTTCAAAGTTCAACTGTTTCGGTTTATTGATGTCCTTCCCGCCCTCCAGACCGATACACAATTTGTGCGAATCCTGAAGGAATATTTTCAAGACCTGCCTTCTCTCCCAACACCGCTGCGGTGGCTTCTCACTCGATTTTCGAACAATCCCCTGACTGCTCGGGTGGGAACACACCTGTTGCGGCGGCAATTTCTTAAAATGGGCTACACGTTTATGGCAGGAGAGACAGTCGGCCAAGCAATTCCAACGTTGGCTCATCTTTGGCAAATCCGATGTGCCGGTTCCATTGATTTGCTGGGTGAGGCCACCGTCAGTGAAACTGAAGCTGACCATTATCATCAGCGGTGTCTGCAGACTTTAACCCAACTGCATCAGGTCATCCAGCAGTGGGATCCCCTACCTCTTTTAGAGACGGATCATCTGGGTTCCCTCCCCAGGATCAACCTGTCCATTAAACTCTCAGCTCTTTACTCTCAATTAGACCCCATTGACCCCGAAGGCAGTTACGAAGGATTGGCCCCTCGCCTACGATCGATTGTGGATCTGGCGCATACCCTGCCAGCTTCTATCACATTTGACATGGAGCAGGCTGAATTGGAGCCTCTCATCCTTATGGTATTTACCCGTCTGTTTTCTGAGCCTTCCTACCAACACTTTCCCCATGCCGGAATTGCCTTACAAGCGTATCTCCAGCACTCCAATCATATTTTGGATCGCCTTCTGGACTGGGGGAAAAGGCGAATCGCCCCATTTGGCATCCGCCTGGTTAAAGGCGCCTACTGGGACTCCGAAGTCATCCGCTACCAACAACGGGGATGGCCGATCCCGGTCTACCTCAAGAAAACCGATACGGATGCCAACTACGAATATCTGGCCCAAAGAATTTTGGACCACCGGACCTTCATTCGCCCGGCCTTTGGCTCACATAATATCCGCACGTTAGCCTTCGTCAGAGCCTTGGGCGAATCACTCCATCTCTCACCGGGCACATTTGAATATCAAATGTTGTACGGCATGGCCGAACCACTACGCGATGCCATAGTGGAACAAGGATTCCGTCTCAGAGTCTACACCCCAATTGGAGAACTTCTTCCAGGCATGGCCTATCTTGTGCGCCGCCTGTTGGAAAACACGTCGAATGAAAGTTTTATTCGACGTCAATATGAAACCGCCGAATCACTGGATCATCTGCTGTTGCCACCCGCCCATTCGGTCAGGGAGGGAGATGAGGTCAAACTCCCCAAGAGAGAACCTGAAACTACTGCACTCAATGGTGACAACCCATGCAGGTTTTCCAACACCCCACATTCAGATTTTTCTCGGCCTGACATTCAACACGAATTCACTCAAGCCCTCACAGACATTGCCCCCCTCTTGGGGCACATCCATTCTTATCCGGTTTTGGCCCATATTCGCTGCCATGGCCCGGAACTGATATCCACCAATCCCGCACTGCCTGATCAAGTCATTGCCAGATTTCCAACCGTGTCGCCTGATCAGATTGACCCCATTGTCCAATCTGCCCATCACCAGTATGCGCTCCTGGCGAAACGTTCCCGTGCCCGATCGCGCCAAGATCCTCTTCCGGACAGCCGAGCTGATCCGAACAGCGAAAAACCGAATTGGCCGCATGGGAGATCCTGGAAACCGGTAAACCCTGGAGGGAGGCGGATGCCGATGTTGCAGAAGCCATCGATTTCCTGGAATTTTACGGGCGAGAGATGATTCGCTTGGGCACTCCGCAGCGACTGGGAACGGAACCAGGTGAACTGAATCAACGGATATTCCTCCCCCGCGGGTTGGCTGTGGTGATCGCGCCGTGGAATTTTTCCTTAGCGATCCCAACCGGTCTTGTTTCGGCAGCCTTAGTCAGCGGAAATGTTGTCCTGTTTAAACCGTCCGAGCGCTCGCCGATGATGGGGTACCACCTCTTCACGCTGTTCATGGAAGCCGGCTTACCTGAAGGGACCTTGCAGTTTCTCCCCGGTGGGCCGGAAATAGGACAGGCCCTCGTCAAACACCCCAAGGTGCACCTCATCGCGTTTACGGGATCGCAAACGGTCGGATTGAATATTTTGCAGGAAGCCAGTCACCTATCGGCTGGTCAACGGCATGTCAAACATGTCATTGCAGAAATGGGCGGAAAAAACGCCATCATTGTGGATGAAACGGCCGATTTGGATGAAGCGGTGACAGGGGTATTAGCCAGTGCAACAGGCTACCAAGGACAAAAATGCTCGGCGTGTTCCAGAGTCATTGTCCTGAACGGCGTGTACTCGGATGTTTCTTGAACGGCTCAAACAGGCCGCATCAAGTATTCCCATCGGTCCGCCGGACCAGCCTGGAAACCGCATGGGACCACTTATTGATCGACGGGCACTGGAACGGGTCCGGCATTTTGTGCAACTCGGGAAAAAGGATGGCACCTGTATTCTTGATCGCCAGATGGAGGGGCCGGGTTATTTCCAAGGGCCGGTGATTCTGACCAATTTACTTCCTTCCCACCCTGTGGTCCAAGAGGAAATATTTGGGCCGGTTATGGTTGTCCTTCCCGTCTCGACTATTGTCGGAAGCTCTGGAATTAGCCAATGATTCCCCTTATGCACTCACGGGAGGAATATATTCCCGCAGTCCTGGCAATATTCAACTGGCTCGAGAAAGATTTGATGTGGGAAATTTGTATATCAACCGACCGATTACCGGATCATTGGTAGCCAGGCAACCCTTTGGAGGTCATGGACTATCAGGAATCGGCCGGAAGGCGGGAGGAAGCGGATATCTTGAGCAGTTCATGGTGGAAAAAATCGTCACGGAAAACACGCTTCGCCGGGGCTTTGCTCCGACGCAATAAGGCGATATCAGCCGACACGGTCACCTTTTCCAATTCTTCAATCACCTCGACCATCCGTTCATTCTGACTTCGCATGGAAGGGATTGTTTGACGTTCTATGTATTTGAGCAATCCCACCCCTCGCGCAAACCACGCCGTCATGGTATCCGTTCCCTGAATCGACTCCCCACTTTCAGACAAATGCACATTCATGATCATTTTGGCTTCAAGACGAATCGCTTCGTGATACATGCCAGCTGGCACGATCACCGTATCTCGTCCTTGAACCGTGACAACTGCCACAATATCCACCTTTTCTTTTTCTCCATCCCGATCCACATCCATTCCCAAGTCCAGTCCGTTTCTGTTGAATTGCTCGAAAGAACTGGGCACCTCTAAAGGAAACCGCACGATTTGATAGGGCACCAGTTGGCGCTCTAACGTCGTGCCGGGTTTCGACCCAAAATATCGGATCCCTGCAGCATCCCGGCGATAATAACTATCCGACGGACCCTGATTGCCAGGATTGGTATCGTGGAAAACCGTCACCACGACCCCATCCAGAGTTTCTTTCCCGGTCACTTTTGACACATTCGTAAATCGGGTATCTTTATCCGTAATCTGCACCATGCCCCCTTCAATCATCGTCCCCTGATACACCCATTCATTTCCCACATGATCCGGAAAATACTCATGGATGTTGTCCAGCACCAACCTCGTGGAATCAGCGGAATGGACTCTGCCGGGCAGACTTATCAAGGAAAGTCCGAGAAAGACCAATATTCCGGATGTGGCGAAAAATCCAAAAAATTTGAAGGAATTATTCATAGACAGGAATGTGAAGTGAACCTACCATAGGATCATCAAAACCGGCAAGGCACCACTCATTGATTCATGATACAAGGTGATTCTCCCTGAATGGCGATTTAAATCCGCTTTAAACAACTCCTCAGTGAATGACGGTTTTTTCACCAATCCAGACTGGTTACCAGGAAGCCCAAATGATAGTGTGTGCAAAGAGCAATACGTATAGTTGAACCAAAGTGTACCACATAAAC
>CAWAXJ010000051.1:0-86012 GCA_963785905.1 uncultured Nitrospirales bacterium | reverse complement strand
CCTGTGAATGGCAACGAAAACCATTGGCCCCTCGCCGTGCTTATCCCTTTGCTTGCCTCACACGCAGCTTGCGCAGACGATCGGTAATCGCCCCCTTGACCGATGTAGAAATGGCGACTGGAAAATCCACCGGCAATTCGCTTTCGATCTTTTCAATCGCCTGCGGAGCCGTATCGGCCATTTCTTCGATAGCCTCGCGAACAAGGGATTTCGGGAGCCCTGCCGCTTCTCCGGTCTGGATGAAATGCCGCCAGAGGATTTCGTTGATTTGATAATGACGGCTGGTACCGACCGACATGGCCAGTTTCATCTGCTTGCGTTCGATCTGGTGCGCATCAAGACTCGGCTGCGCGGTCAGGACGTCATAGAGCGGTGTCAGATGATAACTACCCCCGGGACTCAGAAAGATACTGAAATTCTTTGCGTGCCCGTCCGTCGCGCCGATCAGCCAGAACAGGATTTGCGCCTTCAGAACGATTTTCTGGTCATCGGCCGGGTTATCGCTGCCCCTGAGCAGATCAAGAACCTGCACCATCCCCGGTCCCCCGTGGCTTTGATATTTCCGGGTGGGCGGCACCGACAAGGCCTGGCAACAATCCTCCTGCGGCAGACGCAGCAGCCGCTTGTCCTTTGTCCAGCGCCGGTCGAACCGCTCGATGACCAGTGCTGCATGTTTTTCCGAATGTGTACATGTCGGCCCTTGCGACCGGCAAAGCCGAAGGCGGCTGCCAGTTTGAGGCAGTAATATTCATTTTCGACGCTGTTTGAAAGATCAAGACCGTTCGGTAACCGGCCAATCTGCTTTTTGAAGATATGTGTGGTCGGCGTCGTGCCGTGCGGTTTAAGCCATCGGCCCTTATGACCGGAGCAGCGCCGGTCTTTTCCTGTGCCCCGGCCATCGATATCCGAAACGCGTCATCGCGGGTTAGACCTAATGGGGCCTGCGCCAGTCCTTTGAGCAAATTTTCAATGGCGGCATCATTAAGTGGCTCACCTGTAATGGCGGCGGCATCGTCTCTCGTGGCCCTCGTCGTCGCCGCTCACAAATTGCAACGCCCCGACACAATCCCGACCGATGGCCGCAAGCAGGCTATAGGCATCGGTTCCGGCGGCCCCCACTTTTTCCGCAACACGCCGGCGAAGCGCGTCCGAGTCCGGCAACAGGTTTTCGAACACGGCAACGACCGGCTCTCCCCTATACGCGTCTTCCCGCAAAGGGAGGGAAAGTGAGATCGGCAGCGCGTGGTCCCATTCCAACCAGCTTTGATCATACTGAAAGCCGATTGCACCGCTCCCGGCCTTATTGAAGGTGACCGACAAGGCGGTTATTCAGAAGCACGCGCAGCGGCGTATGGCGGCGCGGACGGGGCATCAGAAGATATCCTCGATATCGGCGGCGCCTCCTTTCGAACGGGGCACGATCCGGAATTCCAGGTCGAGGGCGGCCAGAACCGCAAGGATCGTCTCCAGCTTTGCAGCCGGATTTCCCGTCTCGATCAGGGAAATCGTCTCCTGCCTCAGACCGGTCTTCTCGCCGAGTTGCCTCTGGTTTAGGCCGAGTTTCTTGCGGGTCCGGCGTACCAGGTTGCCGATCTGTTGCGGATTGCGTGCAAGGTCGGTCATCATCGTCACTCCCTTATTATGCGCCAAATCCGATAAAATGACAATATCGGAATTGCCACATATTTATAATTTAGGCGCTAAATGACATAAGTTAAATTTATCGGAATCGGCACTTAAGGTTCCTGGTAACCAGGTAGCCGGAATATCTGGGAGAGCGCGGGGCTTCCAATCCAGAGGTCTACGACCTTCTCATTTCCCCGTTCACCGGTCTCTCTTCCCACTATGTGTTTTACGCACACAAAAAAGTTGTCATTTCCCTGCCTCGGTTTTACCGATGTGCCCCATGCCTTTCCGTTTTAGTTTTAACACAACCAACCAGAGCCCAACGGGTATCCCAATCCAGAGCAATTCACTGAGAATGACAGCCAATCCCTCGTCAGAAAAAAATCGAGCAATCCCGATAGGTGAGACGGAGATCGGTCTCCAAGGAAAAAAATATCTGGTGGAATCGAATGGGGCGAAAAAGGCAATCCCCAGGCCTCCATCGGTGAACGCATCCAGAATCCCATGAGACATGGTGACGAGAGAGAAATAGAGAGCGGACACCCAGTACGTCCGGCTCCCATACGGGATCGTGGGGTCGGCCAACCGTGGCACGACCAATCCCGTCAGCATCGCAAACACGATTGAATGGGTAAATCCGCGATGCCCCAACACATGCTCATACGGAATTCCCCACGAGAAACTAATGACGTCGATATCGGGCAAGAGACAGCAGGCGACCGTCAGCCACCAAAACCTCGAGATGTGAAATCGAGACGTGAGGGTTTTGCCCATGGCATACGCCACTGCCACATGTCCAAACGCTGAAGCCATCACCTTCTCCTTCTGTTCGCGCTCTTGTTATCATGAAGTTATTGACGATGTCCGAACTTAGCTTCCGTTTGTAACTTGCGGCTCCGGATCGATGAGGACATTAGGATCATACAGAATAGATGGCTCCTCGCTCTTTCATGTGAGCCCATGAAAGGTTCGTCTCCCATGGTCCGACGCCTGCCGTCTGGCCCAAGGGAGGGACGCTCTTATCCGCTGGCGGGCCTTGTTTGAGCGCTAGCGAGTTGGTCCGCCCTCCTCAAGTTGGCGTCCCTCCTCTCTAATGAGGCCAGACGGGGCGTCAATGGTTTTGGGTCCTTTTGCCGAAACAAAAGGGCCTCGCCTGCCGGGGCGAAACCCGGCAACGCAGAAAATCACATTAGACACAGAGAGTTAGGGACACAAGTGCGATGCGTTCACCTGCAACCATTTTTTCTGGCAAATCCTAAATGAGATAAATTCCGAATTACATCGTAACGCTGTAAGGCCAAAACCAATATCCGTCCACTCCATATGTTCAGACGAACCAATCTCCTGTTCCAGATCTGCCAGCCGTTTCTCCCCTCTCCCCACGCCTGGACTTTTCCGCGTATGGGCTTTCCTCATGCTCCTTGGGATGGCACTGCCTTGCCTCACGGGTTGTGCGCCAAATACTGCTGATCATGCTTCCCAAACCGCATGCCAGCCCGCCATCTTCTGCCATCAGCGTTGTTGAGCCCGACGGGAAATTTCACCGTACCTCGCAGTATCTCACGATGCGGGACGGGGTCAAGATTGCGGTAGATATCTACCTCCCCGACGGTCTTGAGCCAGGCCAAACGATTCCCACCCTCTTACACCAAACCCGGTATTGGCGGGCGATCGAATATCGATGGCTTGTCTCCGTCTTCAAGGAGGATGGACCACGGGGGCTCATCGGATCGTATGCCAAACGGTTCCTTCAACACGGGTATGCGTGGGTCGATGTGGATGTGCGTGGCTCCGGCGCCTCATTCGGGACACGCCCTATTGCCTATTCCCCAAAGGAAATTCAAGACGGTGCTGAAATTGTGGACTGGATTATTGCCCAACCCTGGTCAAACGGAAAAGTCGGCGCCATGGGCATTTCCTATAGCGGCGGAACGGCGGAAATGTTGTTGGTCAATCAGCATCAGGCCGTTAAAGCGGTCGCCCCGATGTTTTCAGGATTTGATCTCTATTCCGAAATTATCTTTCCAGGTGGCATCCATCTCAACTGGTTTACAGAAACCTGGAGTGAGATTATTCATCGCCTTGACCACAACCAATTACCCCACGCCGGATGGACCGCCAATCTCTTCGTGCGTGGAGTGCGGCCGGTCGATGGGGAAGCCGGTCAGCACCTCTTGTCCCTCGCCTTGCAGGAACACGAGACCAATTGGAGTCCCTATCGGGAAGCATCCGGGATTGATTTTCGGGATGATCCTCCCCCATCGCGGCAGGCCGCCAACATCGATGTCCTCAGCCCGCAAACCTATGCGGACGAGATTGCCAAGTCAGGCGCAGCCATCTACAGCTATAGCGGCTGGTTCGACGGGGGCTATCAATTGGCCGCCATCAAACGCTACCTCCACCATCAACAGCCGACTCATCGATTAATGCTCGGGCCATGGGATCATGGTGGAAAACGCCGGATCAGCCCCTACGCGCTCGGGCCGGCGCAGTTCGACCATGCGGCTGAACTGCTCAGATTTTTCGATGTTCACCTGAAGGGCGTGGCCACACGGCAGCCGGAATGATCCACCGATCCGCTATTACACGATGGGCGAGGAACAATGGAAAACCTCGACCCGTTGGCCGCCTGAGTCTTCTCCCGTTTCGATGTATTTCCAACAGGAAAGCCGGCTATCCACACAGCTTCCTCCTGCAAGTAACATCCCCGATCGATACCAGGTCGATCCAAACACGGGAACCGGCAAGCATTCCCGGTGGAATACGCTGGTGGGTATTTCTCTCAAATAATCCATACCCCGATCGGAAAGAACGAGACCAAGATTTGTTGGTGTATACCTCGGAGCCGCTTTCAGCAGCGCTCGAAGTCACAGGGCATCCGGTGGCCACCGTCTATCTTTCTTCCACCACGCCGGACACGACCTCTTCGTGTACTTGGAAGATGTCACGCCAGAAGGAGACGTGCATTACGTGACGGAAGGCGAGTTGCGGGCCATCCATCAGCCAGGCAAGCAAGCGACGCCATCCTCAAGCCGACAGGTCCTCTCCCCATTCACACATTTCGCCGTGCTGATGCCGCCCCGCTCATTCCAGGTGAAGTCGTGCCACTAACAGTTGAATTGCTTCCCACCTCCTATCAATTCAAAAAAGGGCATCGCATACGGATCGCCCTGGCGGGAGCCGACAAAGATCATTTCCAGGCATTGGATGGACCGGCACCAACATGGGAAGTCTGGCACACACCCGATCGCCCATCCCACATTGAACTGCCTGTAGTTCGTTGATTCGAGTGGCTTGTCTTATTGCCAGGCTGTTGTTGCGCCGTCTGAACTTCGACTTTTGGAAAAGGGCCATGGAATAACGAGAATTGCCATCGGAGTGGTAACAAGACTCCCGATGGCAGACGTCGCACCCGCCACTCCAATTTGCCGACGATTCATATGTGATGCATATGCGAACGTACTACATCGGGTACAACCAGTCCCGGAGAGAAGATCAACTTGGAGGAATTCTAATGAGACAGGGGAGCAACCACGCCATGCCGCACGTCATGGCGAGGCGCTCCAACAAAAACCCCTAACCTCTTTTCGCGGTGGAGTTGTTTAACACTCCCTGTCACGGAGAACCTTCAATGGCGGCATACTCTGTCTCCATCGCTACATTTCCTCTCTGCCAGTTTCATCTGAATCTCCCCTCAATATGTTCTCGATGTCACATTCACTACTGAGCAGGCATGGTAGTGGTCGTCGTGGTAGTGGTTGACGTTGAACCTGTTGGATGACTTGTTTGACTACTGGGTTGAGCATTGATACCGCCACCTGTTTGATCACTGAGTTGATCACTAGCAGGGCCACTTGTTGGATCACTCCGGGTTGATCACTGGTTCGGCCAAGGTTCTGTTCACTTGTTTGACCAACGGCCTGGCCGCCCTGCCCGCCAACCTTAACGACTCCCGGAACATTGAGGTTGCCACTCGCCCTGTCTGATTCCATCCTGACGGTATACCGGAACGTGCCGGCATCTCGGAAACAGACGCTGGCGGTTTCGTTCGTGGCCAGTTGGGCTGTGTCGCTGCGGGTCATCCACCCACCGAAATTATTCTTGCATGACAACTGCTTGTCCCACTCAGGGTCGAGAAAAACGATTCGCACAGGTGCGGTCCTTTTGTTGATCCACCGAACTTCATCGCCTGGACCGACAGCGATATAGCCTGACGTCAGACTATCCCCAATCATGATGTCTTTGACGTCCCCGGTCCTCGTCACCGTAGGCATGCCCTGACAGCCCAACACGAAAACTAACGCAACTCCTCCTAGATAGCGGATCGGTTTCATGGAAGTACCTCCTTGTTACAATTTGGAATTCATCAACTGAATTTCCATCGGTTCTTTCTGACGGTCACAACAGTACACTCTATTGGCGCGATCAATCGGCGAGGACTTGATGGCGCGATATGAGCCCAACTCAATTCTACGCCATGAAGGATGGCTAATCTGATCAAAACAGCTCAGTTTGAAGAATTGATTTATGGGAGGCCAGCTTGACTGTACCTATTGGAACGAACCGGAGAGATCAGCAAGGACTATCACGGACCTGAGAAAGCTTGCGTGATGCCGGTGAGGCCGAAGAATATTTGAACGCTGCGCTGGAGGAGGGCGATCCCGAATTGTTCCTACTGGCGTTAAGGAATGTGGCCGAAGCTCAGGGCGGTGTGGCACAACTCGCCGAAAAGGCCAAGCTCAACCGCGAAAGCTTGTACAAGATACTCTCCGAACGGGGCAATCCTGAACTCAAAAGCCTCGACGCACTCCTCCACGCGTTGGGATTCCGCCTCGCCGTAACGGCAAACCGCTAGGCCTGACGCATAAGACGCGGAAAGGAATCGCCACCGCCCGCAACGAATAAACCTGCACCATTCTCCTCCGTTTGCTGCTATCCTTTAATCCCAAGCGATGTGCGGAATCCTGGATGAACTACAAACTTCGCCTCACCTTTTTCGATTGGATGGAGCAGATGTCTCAAATTGTATCGGACATTGGTAGGAGTATTTATCTTCATCAGAAGTGAGTCCGGCAGTTCCCAAGAAGCCATACCAAAGAAGTAGCTCGATAGCCTTCTGCGTATCTGAATTCTTAATTCCCACTTTTCCAAGAACAACTTCCACCTCAGGCAGTGAAAGCGCTCTTGGCATGCCTTGGAATGCATAAAGAAGGTCGGCGAACTGTGGGTACGTATCAGCCAATCTCGTACGCCGTAACCAGCACCAAGTCCTCAGAATAGCTTTTCTCAGCCTGGCTAATGTCATCCGATGAAACTTTTCCATGGCCTCGGTTTACCGCAACCTCTGTTGCTCGATGAAGAAACGTAAGCAGGTCACGTGGTCGCATCAAAGTTCTTTCAAGAATGTAGTTGAAAGAGTCCTCTGTGCCAATATGAGAATCAAAAAGGACAGGCCAAACTTCTCGAAAAGAGCCTTGCAAATCTGTACTCGCACTGACTCGCTTTTTTACAATTTCCTGGAATACTCCCGGATCATCCCAATCAAGTCTAATTGCGGTATCTTTCCCCTTGTCAGGAGTTTGCTGAACGAGATGCTCATAGATATCAGTTCTAAGAAAGACCAGGCATTTGAAATCAACATCATTCTCTTCCATCTGTCTCTGCAATTTCCTAGTCGCTTCAAGTAGTGCCCGAACGATCATGATGTCTGCGGGAGTTGTTCCGTGAACTGGTCTTCCCCTGATTTTACGGACACATCTGAAAAGCCTCATACTAGGCAAGGAGGTGTGTCATGGAGCAACGGAGAAAGTACAGCCAAGAATTTAAGCAGGAAGCGATCCAGCTGACCAAGCAGGCTGGGGGCGCCATTACCCAAGTGGCGAAGGATTTAGGCATTAATGCGGCGATGTTGGGGCGGTGGTGCCGAGAGGCCAGCCAGCGAGGGCGCAAAGCCTTTCCTGGAACGGGGACGCCCCACGATCAAGAACTGGCCCGCCTCAAACGAGAATTAGCCCTCGTGACTCGAGAGCGGGATTTTTTAAAAGAAGCGGCAGCGTTCTTCGCCAAGACCTCACGGTAAGGGATGCCATGATTCAACGTTGTCGCACCATGTTTCCCCTGCGTCTGATGTGTCGGCTGCTTCAGGTCTCCCCGAGTGGGTTTTATGCGCGGCAGCGCCGTTCCCCGAGCCCCTGGGCTCAAGACTGTCAACGTCTGACGGCGGCTATTCGCACCCTTCATGCGGAGAGTGATGGGGTCTATGGAAGCCCAAAGATCTGGCAGATACTGCGCACAACAAGGCGAAGGGTGTGGAAAACATCGCATTGCCCGGTTAATGCGGCGAGAGGGTTTGCGGGGGATTCCCGCTCCCAAGCGCTGGAAGCGGCGGAGATCCGGAGAACGCCCGGCTGGGATCACGCAATCAGCTCGCCCGGGACTTTACCGCACCGATTCCGAATACCAAATGGGTCACCGATATCACCTATATTCCCACGCAAGAAGGCTGGCTCTACTTGGCGGTCGTCCTCGATTTGTTTTCTCGGCAAGTGATTGGGTGGTCGATGCAGCCACAGCTGGGACGTGACCTGGTCATCCAAGCCGTCCTGATGGCCGTGTGGCAACGACGGAGTCCGGAGACGGTGATCCTCCATTCCGACCGAGGCACCCAGTATACCTCACAGGAGTTTCAAGCCTTCCTGCAGGCCCATGGGATTGTGAGTAGCATGAGTGGCGTGGGGAACTGTTATGACAATGCGGTGGCGGAGAGTTTCTTTGGCTTATTGAAACGCGAACGGGTTCATCGACGGCAGTACGCAACTCGGGCAGAAGCCCGCGCTGATGTGTTTGATTACATCGAGCGGTTTTATAACCACCGACGGAGCCACTCCTTTACTCAGGGACTGGCCCCGAGAAATTTTATGGAGCAATACGATCAACAGTCTTCTTTAACCTGTCCGTGAAACTGGGGGAAGACCACTGTGACTTGTTGACTTCATAAGTATTGGGGTATTCTTCGGTCATGGCTATAACCTGGGAACAATTGGCCGAGCAGGCCATGAGTCTACCAACGGAATCGCGGGCGCGGTTGGCGGACCTTCTTGTGGAAAGTTTAGATGCGGATGAACTTGGGCAGATCGATCGCCTGTGGGTTGCAGAGGCGAAGCGCAGGTGCGATGAAGTACGAAGCGGGCGCGTCGAGCCGATCCCTGGAGACGAAGCTCTTCAGAGGGTGCGAGACGACGTTCGCCGATGAAATGGGATTTCCACCCGGAAGCCCTGGAGGAATATCGGGCGGCAGCCCTCTACTACGCCGAGCGTGATCCGGCGCTTGCTCTGAAATTCCTCGACGCTGTTGAGGATGCAATCCGACGAATTCTCCAATCTCCAGAACGATATCGGATCCTCGATGAGGATGTCCGACGTTGTCTCACCCATGTCTTCCCCTATGCGGTTCTGTTTACCAAAGAACCCGAGTCTATCCTCATTGTGGCTGTCATGCATTGTAGCCGCGAGCCGGGATACTGGAAGCGGAGAGTCCCGCCATCCTAACAAGCGATCGAGCCCTGATAATGCCTCTTGAAGTCAAGGAAAGAATAAACAGGTGGGCGTGATGATCATTGGCCATTTTCGTTTCAAAGCGTTGCGGTTTATCAGGGAGTAAGCTGTGGGCTTCCTTTGCTCTTGAAGATGCCAAGCTTATCACAGGGCAGAACCCGGCATCCGGTGGTGCTGTTGCCGACTTACTGATTGCGGCGCTGCGAAAAAGGGGATCATTCAGAATGTATGGTTCTGGCCTGACAGCTTGACGATGTGTATCGGGAATCCATCTTGGGGGTTGCCAGGTAAAAAAGCGCTGGCAGGTAAACGCCTCGCACGTGTGTCCCCAACTCTCGTGTCCACGTGATGTTCTGGTGTTACCGGGTTTCGCCCCGGCAGGCGAGGCCCTTTTGTTCCGGCAAAAGGCCCCAAAACCAGTGACGCCCCGTCTGGCCTCATTGGAGCGGACGGACGCCAGTCTGAGGAGGGCGGACCAACTCGCTCCGCTCATACAAGGCCCGCCAGCGGATGAGAGCGTCCCTCCTTTGGGCCAGACGGCAGGCGTCGGACCATGGGAACGAACCTTTCAGGGACACACAGGAAAGAGCGAGGAACCCTATATTCTGTATGATCAAAAAGTGCCTGACAGGGATTCCACTGATCACTTCCCGTTACGTCGGGCTTGCGCGTGTTACCCGGTCGTCCTGCTCCGAGGGAAATCCCATGCAATATATCACCCCTAAGAAGTTTGGTGTTCCTCTGAATCGCGAGGAGGTGGCTCAGTCTTGGAGTCAGCGGGGGTACTCGTGTGATGTGTTTATCGATCCTCCGGGGAGAGAGTGGAATGATTTTACCCATTCGACCAATGAGCTGGTGACCGTCGTTGAAGGGACATTACGAATGACTATTGAGGAGGAAGAAATCATCGCTGAACCGGGCGATGAGGTGTTTATTCCGAAAGGCGTATGTCATTCGGTCAAAAATATTCATCACGCGACAACCAAATGGCTATACGGATATGATTGAAAGCATACAGCTTGAGTGTCGTCGGTCAGATACCGTCTGCTGAATGGTGAACGATGGATGAAAAGCATACGTCCTGGGCGGCGAGGTCATCCTGCTGGGCACAGATCCTTCGCCGTTGGCTCAGGATGACAATTCGATTAATGCCTAATCGAATCATTATTTGTTTGTTCAATGTCTGAATGGTGAGATCTAAGTTTTTGTAAACAATTCGTCACGAAAGATTTACGAGCCATCCCTCAGGACGATATGGCCCGTATCCTTCAGTGCATTGAGGCCTTAGACGAGGCCGAAAAATTGAATAGGAAATCCTATGAAAGTACATGACCCTCAACGCATGCATGCCGCATTTGCCGAGGCCTATAACTCCGGCAATCTTGAAGATCTGGTTGCCCTGTATGAACCGGATGCTGTTCTGATTCCTCAGCCGGGTCAACGGGTGGAAGGCATTTCTGCCATTCGGGAATCGCTTGCGGGTTTTGTCAATTTACAAGGCAGCATGCAGATTGACACGCTCTCCTGCCTTCGTTCCGGTGATCTCGCGCTGTTGCAAGCCAAATGGCATCTCTCCGCGACCGGTCCCGATGGCAAACCATTCGAACTTTCGTCACGCACAGCAGAAGTCGTCCGGAAACAATCAGATGGTTCCTGGCTTTATGTTCTCGACAATGCCTTTGCCGACGCATGAGGAAGAAATAAACGAAGCGGCCTACTACAATGTTGATTGACCTTTCTTAAGGCACTCCCGGAACGATTCAAAACCACATGCCCGGTGTTCTCTGGAGATGTCATTGACATCGAAAATATCTCTGCCTAGAGTCCGCTTTATATGGCAACAATCATGACTCCAATCCGGTTGTCATTTTCAGGATAGACATTTGGTTTCCATACATCATTCACTTCAAATCATATAGGAGAAGCGTATGGCTAGCGTTGGCTATCATGAGCCCATTGAGGAATTGTCGGATGAGACACGCGACATGCATAGAGCCATTGTGTCGTTGATGGAAGAGCTGGAGGCCGTTGATTGGTATAATCAGCGCGCTAATGCGTGCAAGGACGCGGACCTCAAGGCGATTCTTGCGCACAATCGAGATGAGGAGAAGGAGCACGCGTCTATGGTGCTCGAATGGATTCGACGCAAGGATCCTGCTTTCTCGAAGCAATTGAAAGACTATCTGTTTACAGAGAAGCCAATCGCGCACAAGTAGGTCCGCAGCGTTCCTTGGATTTCCAGATGGCTGAATTCAGATTGGGTTTCGGCTTCAGGTTTGTGGCGGACGCGTCGACATGGCAGGAGTGCGCGAGCTTTCAAGAAAGCCTCCACCCCGCTTTTCAGATCAAGAGTCGGCTTCAGGACCTAAGGATACCTGAAGGAGGGTTACACGAACGATCCGAAATGCGCTCCCCATTCAGAAGCGAGGGTGCGTCCGATCTTCATCAGTGTTTCCCTTTCACCGGAATTCAGGGGTGAGAAGGTGCGCGCTCGTCGGAGATTATCCTGTAATTCGCTTGGTGTCGCCATTCCGATGACTGCGCACGTGGTGTGTGGCACACTCAAGGCATAGCGAAAGGCCATATCTAAATGAGGAGTGGGCATCATGCAATGGCTCAGGCCTTTCCCCCCGGATTTCTGCTCCCCTCCAAAAACCTTCATGGCAATCAGTCCCAGATTCAAGCGGTTGGCTACCGTCCACACTTGCTCTTCAAAATTATAGGTATGCCGGTCAGCAAAATTCACGGCATTGAGCAGAACATCTATCGGAAAGCGTTGAATGGCCTCGGCAAACCTTCCAGGGCGATTATGGCCGGAGAACCCGATAAACCTGGTCATGCCCAATGCTTTGGCTTGGACCAGGCCGGCGTAAGCTCCCTTGCGACTAAACACTACCGCGGGATCCATTTTGTCAGCTCCCAGGCTATGTACAAAGACCAAATCCGCGTAATCGGTTTGGAGTTCTTTGAGATTGCGCGTTAATAATTTCAGTGCGCCATCATAGGTGGGGTCATAACATTTGGTGACTAAAAAGATCTCCCGCCGCCGCATCTTGAGCAGTGGCCCCAACTGTTCCTGGGCTTTCCCGTACCCCGCAAAATCAGGAGCCGTATCAAAATAGTTCACGCCCGCATTGAGGGCCGTCTCGTATAAGTGCACGGCCTCGCGATGAGTCAGCCGGTTCCCTGCCGGCGCAGTGCCAAAGCCGAGAATCGGTAAGGATGTTCCGGTTTTTCCCAATACACGTGTCGGCAGGTTCATGTTCACCTCTCCTTATTGATAGTGATCAAAACCCGACACCCATGGCTAGCAAATTGTTTAACTGATGGTTTGTACAAACATCAGGGGACCTTCTTCCGGAAACAAAAAACCACCTACCACCACTCCGTTCCAGGTAGACCTTTGTAAGGACCGACAATCTCACTGGTCACCCACCCGCCATAAAAGCCGCCTGGTTGTGCCAGCACCCGCTCGTCGTTGACGTAACAGGCTATGCGGCCGGGATAGAAGGACAAAATATCCGGCGATAGATTCGAACCCCGGATAGGGATGCAGATACACCCAAGCGACCGGTTCACTTTCCATATCGGATTCCACCAGTGCGTAATATCGGGCCGTGCCTTTCCACTCACAGCCAGAGGATGTGCCATTGAAAACCAGACTGTAGGCATTCACGTCTCCCGGAGGCAGATAAAAGGTCGGGGGACTGGCAGTCTCCAGGATTCGAAACGTGGAACAGGAATCGGCCAACACCTTCCCCTGTGCGCGGACGACCACTCGGCGATGGTCAGAAACCAGGCGCGGAGGCCTCGGATAATCCCAAACAGATTCCTGGCCTGGATTTGGCTTTCGGGCAAAAGCCGGCCTTTCCTGTCCCCGGTGTTGCCATTTCGACCGGGCCAGCCGTATCCATTCAGGTAAGTTCTGCGTCATACGTTTCTCGGATATTTTTGAAAAATGCGAAGAACACCATCTTCCTAAACCCATTATTCAAAGGTCAGAATCACCCAAGACGCCCAGAGGATTATCAAGAGTTCCCCCAGCAGAAGACAACCCAGAACCGTGAGAAGGATTTTGCACTACAGAGGAAACGTAGATTGAATTACCGAACCTATCTGGAATAGGACCTGTCCTAGCGTCACCTGGACTCACCCCATATTCGGAAGCAATGATTCAAACAATGGACCGATGTGGAGAAGGCAACCCTGCCATTGTTGCCCTGAACATTAGAACCGGTTTTTAGAACGCGCTTCAGTATTTTAACCTGAACGGTCACCGCGAATCATTATTTGCCATAACTTGGACACCAGTTGGCTGACACCGGCAGAACCATTGAGAAGGTGGTCCAACCGATAGGCCATCAGCCGCCATGCCCGCCTGTGTCGGTGGGCATTCATCCACGAAAATCAGGATTGATGGTCCATGAACACTGTCGGGGATGCCGTGAAAAAAGGAAAAGAGAGATTTTTGTCAACTGCAAGCAGAAAGGATGAACAGGGGAAATGGTTCAGTTAAGCAGAAAACCGCTGCCCATTTATTGTCTTATTCCGGCGGCTGGCAGAGGGCGTGGACTTCTTCCGTGAGATCAATCCCGACGGGACACCAGGTGATACACCGCCCACAACCGACACATCCCGACATGCCGAATTGGTCAATCCAGGAGGCTAATTTGTGCGTCAGCCACATCCGATACCGGTCTTTGGTGGTGGGACGGAAATTTTTCCCATGGATGTATCCGTGATCTGAGGTGAAGCACGAATCCCAGACCCGGGTATGTTCCGATTGTTGAAAATCGAGCGAAGGTGTTTCCTCAACGCCGTGGCAAAAACAGGTGGGGCATACCATCGTACAGTTGGTGCAGGCGAGGCATCGCGCCGCCACGTGATCCCACCGGGGATGATCGTGAGCCTCATACAGGGCATCCGGTAAGACTGACTTCGGGAGACTTCTCACCTGACTCGCCGCACAATCCCTGATTCTTTCCTCATCCTGGTTGATCCGGTCTTCAGATGCAATGGAATAAGGAAGCTGTTCCAATACCTTGAATCCCGTGGCGCTACCGGCCTCGATGAGAAAATCTTCATCGGTCTCCGTCAGTCTGAGATCGTATCCTTCGTGAGCTTTTGGCCCCGTTCCTATTGACGCGCAAAAACACGTCTCCAACGCCCTTGTACAGTTGACGGCAATGAGGAAGAGGCTTTCCCGTCGTTGTTGATAATAGGGATCGGGATAGGGCCCTTGAAGAAAAATCCGATCTTGAATGCCGAGTCCTGCGAGATCGCATCCTCTGACTCCGAGCACGGCGGTCAGCGGTATTTCGGGAATCGTCTCTTTGGACGAAAAGGTTTTTTCCTTTTGGTCCAGGACTAAGAGCGTTTCTCGTGGGGCAAACACCAGTGGCTTGAGAGACTGTGGACCGTGCACGATATTGAAATACCGGCCACTGGAGTCTGGTTCAAGCCGGTAGCTCCCTGGACGTTGCTGGTCCTTCCATCCAATCGGGAGGTCTTCTACTCGAGTAATCTTGTCCCATTGGATTGCGCCGTTGGAGAGAACCGGCCCTAGGATCCGATAGCCAAGATTATGGAGAACGTGAAGCAGTTGAGAAAAATCCTGGCGGCGCAATAGTCGAGGGGGAGGAGGATCAAAAGATTGGGGGGTCATGATGGTCCTGTGCAACTTACAGCCCAATGTGACCACGGAGAATGTTGTAATCGTACGCGGATTGTCCTGTTCGTCGCCGGCCCAGGTCATGTTGTTCCATTTGATCAATGATGGCCGCGACGTCTTTGGTGTCCTGTTGCGCAGCGCAATAATGCCGGGGGCTCTGTCCTTTCAGAAGCCGGCGAAGACTTCTCTGCCCAATCCAAATAGACCGTTTCCAGGAACGATCGCGAGGATCTGGTGCTCTTCTTCCTGCGAGACGACAGTAGGAGGAGCGATGTAGCTGTCTGATAAGAGATCCACTTCAGGCGTCCTATGGTGAGGCGGCACCGTGGTTTCCCCCTTGAAATGGAGTGAGAAGCCAAAGATTGCCGCCAGTTGATGCTTGATGGTATCCAGGCGATCGGGAGAGTCGGTTTCCACGAGATAATTGTGTGGGCGTCAAGGTCAGACGGGCGATGGGGGAATTTTCTGTCGCCGGATAGTTCCTGTGATGGAAGCCATACCCATGATATTGTTTCGGTTCCTGAAACGGATGGTGCCGGCTTGGCACCCTTACCTTCCACGAAAGTGAATTGCTCAAATCCATTCAGCCGGTCAGCCAATAGACGGAAATCATGGTGTTCATACAGGGCGATGGCGTAGAGAAATGTTTCCCCTCGGAAATTCCGATAGTCAATATGTGAGTCGACGACTGCCCAGGTTCCTCGTCGCACCTTGGCGACACTCCACATCATCATATAGCCGTAGAATTTGGCAAATTCAGCCCATTCTGCAAGGGCAAAATTGCCCGTTCTCATCTCGATGTCCCGTCGCATCTCATTGGTTAACTCAAAGACGCCTTTTCCCATATTGGCGGAAAGGACAAGTGGGGGGCCTGGTAGACGGGTTTGGGACAACCCTCGAATAAGCCGGGTAAGAAGGACATGCCCGATTTTGTATGCAACGGGTGTGACGGGGAGGAGAACCTCAAACGTCTGCTGATCTCCCAACGATTGCAGTCGGGCATACACAGACTGATCGCCGGGAGAGAGGTCAAGCACTTCAAGCAGATCCATGTAGGAATGTCTGAAGGAATCCAGCCAGACGCGTTCCTCTTCTGGAACATGTTCCGTGACCAGGTCGCGAACTTGCTCGATGAGAGAAGATGGACCGTCAGCCGGATAACTATCAGCATAGACAAACCACTTGGCCAGGTCTTCTTCTTCCGGCAAGGGCAACAAGGGAGGATCCATGCGTGGATCCAAATAGGGCTGAAGGGCGCGGCTTAAGGCGAACTGCCGTTGAATCTGAAAATCCGGTTTGAGCGATTGATGCTCCAACCGGGCTAACAGATTTCGAAGGCCCTCTTCAGACCCGGCTGAGGGAGGGGAGTGATCGTTTGCCATCGTCACAGGGTCAGGTTTCAGGCCGGGGAGGATGTGGTTTGATCACTCCCAGATTACGGATGATGACCTCCTTCAAATTTCGGACTTTTGACGGTGAGGACCGGGTAGGGGCTTTGTTCGAGTACCTGGCAGGCGGTGCTCCCGAGGATCATTCGAGAGAGACCTTTTCTCCCATGGCTCCCCATGACAATAAGATCGGCCTGCCTGACAGCACTGGTCTCCAGAATGCCTTCCACGGTGGCTTTATCGACTAGTTCATATCCTGCGGACAAGCCCTGTTCGGACAGTACGGCGGCGAGGTCAGTCAACCGCTTTTCGACCTTATCCCGGTTGGTTTTTTCCTGAAGGGGATGGGTGAGCGTGAAATCCAAACTGTAGGACAAGGGTTCAATGGCATGGACCAGGGTCAGAGGAGCATCAAACCATTTGGCAATTTGAGCTGCGTATTCATAGGCCTCCATGGAGCAATCGGAGAATTCCATGGGCAGGACGACTTGGCGCGGAAGAACCTGTAAGGGATGCATCGCGGAGATCTTCTCTGATTCCCGGTGAGGAATGGCCAGGACCGGACAAGGGGATTTTTGAATGACCCGTTCCGCCACGCTCCCGAAGAGGACACGATTGAATCCGGTCCAGCCGTGGGTTCCCATGATGATCAAATCACATTTTTTCTCACGGGCAACCTGGCAAATGCATTCAGAGGGCAGGCCTGGCAGCAGTTCCATGGACGCGCCCGGGACTTGTTGCCGAGCCTCGGCCAAAAGTGTTTCCATCTCTTCCCGTGCTACCTTTCGTTGTTCATCCAGGTACCGTTGGGCGATTCCGACATCGATATCCAACCCGGGTGGTAGAGAATGGACATGAAGAAGGGTCAGTTGCGCATCAAACACTTTTGCCCATTCCACCGCATATCGAAAGGCGGGAGCAGAGCTTGGCGAGAAGTCAGTGGGAACTAACACATGGGTCACGATCTTGACCATACGATGTACCGGCCTTTCGCCTAGACTAAAAGTGATAGGAACGAAGAATTTCTAAGATATTACAATGGTTCGAACACCTTCCATAACTTGGAAAGAGTTCGCGTTTGTATATTACACGGCATCTACGGTCAGGAGTAAGATCTCCCCTTTCATGTCCTTATGAATCGAGCATTGAAACTGAAATCGACCTGGATGGTCGAGAATCAAATGGATTGATGCGTTCTGGCCCGGATCAAGATAGAGGCCTTCCACGCCCTTTCCATAGGTCACGACGCCATTACTCTCGACATGGGTCAAGGTATTCAAGAATATAGGTGATCCAAAATCATGGCGCACAGTATCCATGTTTTTGATGTGGATCATGGTGTCTGTGTGCAGTTGGAGAGCCGTTTGGGTGGTTTGAAATGTGTATCCCTCTATCGTCACATTCACTTCCTGTTGGAACTGAGCACTGGATAGAGACATCCCTCCCGGCAGGAAGAATCCAAGGACCAGAATTCCTATCCTGTAATATGGGGCTTCTCGAAAATAGTTCATGAGTGGGTCACCTCTCTCTATTTTTGTGAGTATTCTCGATCGGCGTGTTTGGATGGTGTTGCTGCCTTTACAGAAAAAAGCGGCTTCCCCTTTCAACTCGAAGGGGAAGCCGCTCACTTATGAAACTTTCACGGCAATGCTTTTCTGTTTTGCGCGATCGCTTTTCGGTAAATGAATGTGTAACACACCCTCTTTGAATTCTGCCGACACTTTCTCGGGATCGGCATCTTCGGGGATGGTGAAACTGCGTGAAAAGCTTCCATAGGCCCGTTCGATCCGATGGTACTTTTTGTCCTTCTCTTCCTTCTCATACTTTCGCTCACCGGAAATGACTAACACATCATTTTGCACCCCGATCTTGATTTCATCTTTTTTGACTTCCGGAAGCTCAGCTTTGATCACATATTCCTTCGGATCTTCGGTGATGTCCACCAAGGGTGCCCATTCAGCCACGCGCAAGGCCTCTTGACGTTCCCCCTCTTTTCTGACCGGCGCTCGACCAAATATGGTCGAGAGACGACCCTGTAATTCATCCAATTCCCGGAAAGGATCCCACCGTGTGATGGCACTCATTGCATATCCTCCTTATTATTTTAACCAACGGAAAAAATGTTAACAGTTCTCAATCAGTATTAAGCAATGGACATGCCAACCTCTCAGATGGAAAGGGCACACCAATTTGAGAAAAATTCTTCGTAAAGACATGTGGTGCTCATCGTTTGTGGCAGAGCGCAGCATTCAAAACGACCGGGCCTGTAGCAGATGTCGTCAATTGAAAGAAGGAATCCAGTCTTCCTGTTTTTGAAATGCTACCGGACAATCAGGACCGGGCAAGGAGTCTGGTGTAAGACCGAATGCGAGACGCTACCCATGAAAAATCTGGAGAAACCTCCCCTGCCATGTGTGCCCATTATGATGAGGTCGGATTGGGCGGCCTTAGCTTGTTCGAGGATGGCATAAGCGGGATTCCCGATCCCCACATGGGCTTGACAGCTGATGTTGATCTGCTTGAGCCGGTCAGTGATGACTGTCATGCGATCCTGGGCCTCTTCAATGGCTTGGGTTTCCAGTAAATCCGATTGTCCCATGGTGGTTGGCCAGGACAGTTGGGGTTGTGGCCAGACCGTGAACACCTCAACTTCAACCGGTTGTCGAAAAGGTTGGAGGGCTAGAAATTGTAAAGCCGCTTCGGCGTCTTCCCGGCCCTCGATGGGGAGAAGAATCTTTCGTAATTGAGTGACGGGGGCTTTGATGATCATGGTTGAACACGGGGAATGCATCAGAACCCGATGAGATACGCTTCCTAGAATCAGTTCTTTTACTGTGCCAAGACCTCTGGCACCCATTACGATCAGATTGGCGTGTGCGGACCGTGTCGTTTCCACGATCACGTCGACCGGATGCCCGATTTGGTGGACCTGCTGCACATGGGAGAAATTGGCAGGCAGGTGTTTCCGGGCCTCATCGAGAATTTCTTCTCCGTCTTTTCGTAATTGGGATTTGATTTCTTCCAGGGCCTCGGCTCTGAGATCCGGCGTAATCATAGGGTAGTTGAAATCGGGAAGGTGCAGGGCATGAACCAGGGTCAATTCTTCCGGCGGCGTAAAATGTGCAATGGCTTGAACAGAAGAGATTGAACAGGATGAACCATCGACTGGAACAACAATTCTCATGGGGACTTCTTTTTGAAAGTCATTCGCCGTGCCATGTTTTCCAGTAGGGAGCAAGAGGGATGCCATTGAAGAGCCTCTATGACTCCTAAGAGGTGTTCTTTTTCCTGAAGATCTGATTGTGACACAATCTCCCGTTGTCTTCGAACCACTGAAATGATGTCTCTGGAGTTTTAAGATATTGAGATAAAAGTGAGAGGATGGTCTTTCTTCCACATGGAGGCGAAGTTTGATAAGTTTGCCCAACTGTTGCAAATTGCTACAGTAGAAAAATCCCTATTGGTGCAGAAGTCAACAGGTGGGGTTGAATCTTCCATTGTCGATTGGATGCGAGAATCCGAAGCGTGATCATCACGGAGTCATGTATCTGCAAAAGCTTGAGGTTCTTCGATCAAACACTGCCTGCTGAATGATGAACGAAGGTTGACCTGCACGCATCCTGACAGACCTAACGGGGTCGTGGTCTAAGGCTGCACGGAGCCAAACAAGGAACATTGGCACATGACCAAAGATTCTCAAGCAATTTTAGTCGTCGATGATGAACCTGAAATGCGGCAATTGTTACGGGACATCTTAGAGGAAGAGCACTATCGAGTCATGGTGGCCTCAGATGGTCATGATGCGCTCAACCGGATGGAAACGGAGAAATTCCCGGTGGTCTTAACGGATTTACGCATGAAAGGGATGGACGGACTGGCCTTGTTGGATCATGTCCTTCGAAAGCATCCAGAGTCCAATCTCATCATGATGACGGCATTTGGCACCGTGGAATCGGCCGTTGATGCGATGAAGCAGGGCGCCTTCGACTATCTCACCAAACCCATCAAGGCCAATGAATTATTGGTGACTGTGGAGAAAGCGCTGCGGGAGGCCCTACTTCGACAGGAGGTACAACACTTACGGCAACAGGTCAGCCGGGAATATGCGTTTGATCAAATTATCGGGAGAAGTAAACCGATGAAAGAAATTTTCGATCTGATCCGGCGTGTGGCCGATTCACAGACGAATATTTTGATCACGGGAGAAAGCGGGACGGGAAAGGAACTCGTGGCCAAAGCCATTCATTTTAACAGTCAACGCAGGTCTGCTCCCTTTGTCCCCGTGAATTGTGCGGCGATTCCTGAGCTGTTGTTGGAAAGCGAGTTGTTCGGTCATGTGCGAGGTGCCTTTACGGATGCCCGGTCCGACAAGCCAGGTCTATTTGAAGAGGCCCACGATGGCACGCTGTTTCTGGATGAAATCAGTGAAATGCCCATGATGCTCCAGGCCAAGTTGCTGCGTGCCGTGCAAGAGCGAGAAATCCGGCGGGTCGGGGCTACACGCTCAATGGCCATCAATGTCCGGTTGGTGGTGGCGACGAACGTCATGTTGGCGGAGGAGGTGAAAGCCAAGCGATTTCGTGAGGATTTGTATTACCGTCTGAATGTGATTGAAATTCGCTTGCCTCCCCTTCGTGATCGCAAAGAGGATATTCCTATCCTGGTTCACGGTTTACTTCAAAAAAGTTTGACCGCGCAACAGAAGCACATTGAAGGCGTGGCGGAATCGGCCATGGCACGACTAATGGATTACCAGTGGCCGGGAAATGTGAGGGAATTAGAAAATATTCTGGAGCGCGCCGCGACTCTCACCCAAGAGAAAAAAATTGGTTTAGACGATCTCCCTGTAAATATACGGGAACTCCAAGGGGACGGACAATTAATCGGCGATGCGGCGGAACAGTTACTGCCCTTGGAACAGTTGGAAAAGTCCTACATTCGCCGTGTGTTGGAAAAAATGGGCGGAAATAAATATCAAACCGCTCATGTGTTGGGAATTGATCGAAAGACGTTGTATCGCAAGCTCGCTGAAATGGAGGAAAGGGCTTGAACGTGGGATCTCCCTAAGTCCTCGACTCGTGAGAAGGGAAAAATTTTGAAATATTCAACTGACCCGACATGATTACTCCACAATCCTTCTTGTTTTCCGGGATAGTTGTCCCGATCAACCGATGAGCCACCCTCTCCCTCCACCAGATCTGGAACAGGAACTCCATCTCCTCCGTCAGGAATTGGCCGAATTGCGAGCTGGTCAGGCCATGCACCAGGAAACTAAGGATGGGTTGGCGGCGATTGAACAGCAACTGGCGGGCATCATCCATTCGGCCATGGATGCCATCATTACCATTGATGACGACCAAAGGATTGTCATCTTCAATGAGGCGGCTGAGGAAATATTTCAGTGTTCCGCGCAAGAGGCACTGGGGAAAACCCTCGACCAATTTATCCCTCTTTCTCTGCGGTCTGCCCATCGTGATCACATCCGCCGATTTGCAGAAGCTGGAGAAACCCCACGACGCATGGGCGCCGCCCGGGAAATTTCCGGACTGCGAGGGAATGGCGAGACATTTCCCCTGGAAGCCTCGATTTCTCAAATCGAACGATCGGGGAGGCGATGGTTGACCGTGATTCTTCGGGATATCTCCCAACGCAAACAAAACGAAGAGCGGCTGGCCTACATGGGGAGAATTCTTGATGAGTCCGTCAATGAAATCTATGTGTTTGATGCCACCACCCTGCGATTTACTTTAGTCAATAAAGGCGCGAGGGAAAATATCGGATACAGTATGGCGGAATTGTGTACCATGACCCCACTGGATTTGAAGCGGGAGTTAACGATGGAAAGATTTTTGAAATTGTTGTCTCCGATTCAGACCGGTCAGCGGGAACAAGTGGTATTTCGAACATCTCATCGAAGAAACAATGGCACGACCTATCCCGTTGAAGTCCATCTTCAATTTTTACAGGAGGAGGGTCGTCGGGTGTTCCTGGCGATTATCCTGGATTTGACGGAACGGGTGGCCACGGAGCAGGAATTACAGAAAGCACAACAAACCTTATCCACTCTGGTTACCAATCTTCCCGGCATGGTCTATCGGTGTCTCAATGATCAGGACTGGACCATGGAATTTATCAGCCCGAGTTGTCAGGTCCTGACCGGGTATTCTCCTGAAAAATTTGTCAAATCCCGAGAGGTGTCGTATGGCCGGCATGTGATCCTTCAAGAAGATCGCGAGCGGGTGTGGCATGACGTGCAGGCAGCTCTCAAAGACCACAAGCCGTTTCAGTTCAGTTATCGGCTTAGAACAGCGGATGGAACCGTCAAATGGGTGTGGGACCAAGGTTGTGGGATCTTTTCAAAAACAGCCGAGATTGTCGGGATTGAAGGGTATGTGGTGGACATTACCCAACAGCGGCTGTTGGAGGATCAACTGCGAAAAACGGAACGATTGGCCGAATTGGGAACTTTGGCATCGGGGATGGCTCATGAAATTGGCACCCCGATGAATGTGATTTTGGGGAGAGCGGAATTGTTGATGCGCAAAGCCACGGATGAGCCGACCAGGCGGGGATTGGAAACCATTGTGACTCAGGTGGAACGCATTACAAAAATTATGAACCAATTATTAAGTTTTGCCAGGAAACGCCCGGCAGAACGTCACGGGATCAGTTTAGAGGCCATCATGATCGATGTGCTGGATGTCCTGCAGGAGAGGTTCGAGAAGCAACATATTCAGGTGACCCAAACAGTGTCGCCCGACCTGCCGAAGGTATTGGCGGATCCCGATCATATGAACCAGGTGTTCTTGAATCTGTTTTTGAATGCCTGTCAAGCCATGCCCGAAGGAGGAACACTGAGCCTGGCTCTTTACCCGACCGAGGATACTGTTGAACTCACCGTTCAAGATACCGGTTGTGGAATTCCTCAGGAGCAATTATCAAAAGTTTTTGATCCATTTTTTTCTACCAAGGCGGTGGGGGAGGGGACCGGCTTAGGGCTAACCGTGGTTCATGGAATTCTCCAGGAGCATCAAGGAGCGATCCATGTGAGGAGTGATCCAGGCCAAGGGACGACCTTTATCGTTTCCCTGCCTATGTATTCTGCATAATACCCGCCGGGGTCATGAGAGGTGAGGGGTAAGGAGTGAGGCATAGGAATAAAAGGAAAAAAGGTGCATTCAGCAGATTAAATCTTATACTCTTCCTCGACCTACTCCTTACACTTTACGCCTCACGATTCCGGTCGGTTTGAGCTAGTGTCCTTCCGGTTCGATGTGAACCACCACATCTTCCAGAGATTCAAAATGATCAATGAGATGCTCTTCAATCCGGGTCGCGAGAGAATGAGCTTTTTTGACTGACAGGGTTGGATCAACGTGAACCGAGAGATCCATGAAGACATGATGGTTCAGTCCGCGTGTTCTGATATCATGACAGTCCAGTACGCCGGATATCGACATGACGGCCGTTCGAACCTCCTCGGGGTCCAATCGAATGGCATCCGTTAAGGAAGCCAGGACGTCTTTGAGCACCAGAAATGCGGTCCAGGCGATCACGCCGGCAATCAGGACCGCCACCAAAGGATCAACGAAAGCATACCCGGCTTGGACAGCGAATAGTCCGGCCAGGACTGAGCATGACGTCAGGACATCACTCGCGGTGTGATAGGAGTCGGCTGTGAGAATATCGCTTTTGAGTTCGGCGCCCTTTTGCCGTTCCCATCGGGTTACGAAGATATTGACCCCCATGGTGACGATCATGATGAGGAAACTGAAGCCGGTTACCTGGGGGTGCACATCAAAGGTCCATGACTGATAGGCTTTCCAAAGTAGATAGAAGCAGGTCATGACAAGGAAGCCTCCGATGGATCCGGCCGTCAAGGCTTCAAATTTTTTATGGCCATAAGGATGATTGGCATCGGGAGGAGGGGTAGTCAACCAGAGCCCGATCAGACCAATCACATTTGAGAGGCCATCGAAGGATGAATGCAGGCCATCAGCCTGCATGCCCAATGAATGAGTCACCACGCCATAGCCCCACTTCGCCGCGGCGACAGCCAGGTTCAGCGCCAGGATCCACCACAGAATCCGGCGAATTTCTCGAAGACGGCCCATGGATGGCGTAAACAGCATCAGAAAGAAGAAAGAGGGGAATCTTTTTACGCGAGAGATCAAATTGTGTTTTTTGTAAACCTATCGAATGTTCTCAAATACCCCTTTGGCCGTTCTTGGCAATTTAGGACACGCGATTATTAAGAAGGTCGGGCTGTTGTTTCGTGTTCGGTTGATCTCATTCACCCCGCTGTACCGAAGAGCGCTCCAACTCCCGCCGTCAGTCCCATGGCCAGTGCACTCCAAAACGTGACACGCATGGCGCCCGTCATCACTGGGGCACCGCCCGCCAGCGCTGCTAGCCCTCCTAACACCGCCAGAAACACCAGTGATGTTCCAGAAACCACGGGAATCAGACTGTCCTCCGGGATGATGGTCGCGGTCAACAGAGGCATGGCGGCTCCGATTGCGAAGCTGCCGGCCGACGCCAATGCGGCCTGAATGGGACGCGCACTGAGATTCTCGGTAATGCCGAGTTCGTCGCGTGCATGCGCACCGATGGCGTCATGAGCCATGAGTTGTGACGCGACCTGCTTCGCAAGCGATGGATCGAGCCCTCGGCCAACATATAGGGCGGCGAGTTCCTTGTGCTCGCCTGAAGGATCGGTTAGGAGTTCCCTATGCTCAAGTGCAAGGTCGGCCTCTTCGGTATCTGCCTGTGATTGGACAGATATATATTCACCGGCAGCCATCGACATGGCTCCCGCGACCAGGCCGGCCACCCCGGCCACTATGACATTGCTGTGAGTCGCATCTGCTGCGGAGACACCGATCAGCAGGCTGGCTGTCGAGACGATCCCGTCGTTGGCACCCAAGACCGCTGCCCGGAGCCATCCGATGCGTTCAGTTCGATGGCGTTCACGATGTCTTATTCGCACGTGTGATCTTTCCTTTATGCGCAGCCGCTCACTGGTGAAAAATGACTTCCCGCAACTTGGTCACGGCGAGGAATGGAACTGAATGCCCACGGTTTACTTTCAACTCTTGAGCTCCGGGGTCTTACTTCGCAAGGCGTTTTCGAATAGCCTGCAACTCTTTCTGTCGCGCCTTGGTCGTTGTCGGATAACTCATGTTGAGACTCTTCAGCGTTTCGAGGATCACATTCGAAATGATGAGCCTGGCGTTTTTTTTGTCATCGGCCGGCACGATATACCAGGGTGCGGTTTCTGTGCTTGTGGCACTCAAACAAGCCTCATAAGCCTGCATATACTCTTTCCAATATTTTCTTTCCTTAATGTCGGCCAGGCTGAATTTCCAGTTCTTCTCCGGTTCATCAATGCGTTGAAGAAAGCGCTGTCGCTGCTCTTCTTCTGAAAGATGAAGAAAAAATTTTATGATTCGCGTTCCATTGCGGTAGAGATGGTTCTCCAGGTCCGTGATGGAGCGGTACCGATCTTGCCAAATGGTCTTTTCATCAAGTACCTCGTCCGGCAGCCCCTGGCTGAGCAGAATCTCCGGATGCACTCGAACGATCAGTACTTCCTCGTAATAGGATCGATTGAAAATGCCGATGCGGCCGCGTTCAGGCAGAGACTGTGTGGTGCGCCACAGAAAATCGTGGTCCAGTTCCGTCGCGCTGGGATGTTTGAAGCTGAACACCTGGCAACCTTGTGGATTGATACCGGACATGACGTGCCGGATGGCGCTGTCCTTTCCGGCGGCATCCATGGCTTGAAAAATAAGCAGCAATGCATAACGGTTGTAGGCGTAGAGGAGACGTTGCAGTTCGCTGAGTTCCTCAATCTGTTCGGTGAGACACTTCTTGTACTGTTCCTTCGATGTGTAAAGTTCCTTCACCCTGGTTGGCCCATTTGTTGAGATCGACCTGTTGCGTCTTCCGGCACTCGGAAATCGTTGGATTGAATAATCATCGTCGTTCTTCTTTCATGGTTCGATACGCGTTCCGCTCACACCCTGCTCCGGGGTGTTTCGTTCTTTGGCCAGTGCCTCAAAGCCGGAGATGACGTCGAACAGCTCCTCGTCAATGCCGCTTTGACGCAACTGATGGAAGTGCCGATGGAGATCCTCCAGCAGTTCTTCGATGTTTTTCTCGGCACGTTGCATCGCTGTCAGGCGGCTGGCGTTTTCGCTGGCCAGAGATTCGGCGCATGCCCGGAAGAGCGAGACGAAGAGATATTCGTGGATGAGCGCCCGCAGCGTTACCGTACTACTGCCAATGACCTCCGGCAAATTCTCCGTCGGCCAGGGGAGTTTTGCCAACTCGCGTCGCCAGCGTTTCGTCCAGCGGTAGTAGGCGCTGATTGACCGGCGCATACACCGCTCTCGACGTGGGGCGGTTATAGAAGAGGTGGAGTTCGGCGATTTCCCCACGGCTGCGGCGCGTTTCGCTTTCCAGGAGAATCTGTCCGACAAGCGGAGTGATGGCCTTGACGGAATTCGGGACGGGAAAGAATCCTAGCAATGGCAGACCTGCGTCTGCCAGGCGCGTCTGCATGCGCTCACCGACGGCCCATACCCTGGGGTGACCGGGCAGCGCGGCCAGTGTTTTGACCGCATAATCGGCGATCATCTCATTAAACTGGCCCACCAGTCCCTGGTCTGAACCGAACACGACCGCCCCAATCGCCCCAGCAGGTGTGTGTTGCTTCTGTTCTCCCATCACCGCCATCGGCAAGTCATCCCGGAAACAGACGCTTAACCCCAGCTCCACGGTGCGAGCGTAGTCGGCCAATGCGCTCACCGATTGCTCGTATTGTCCGATGCTCGAGGCGGCCAGGGCCTTCATCGTGCGGACGACGGATTGGAGATCCCCCGCTCCGCCGATCTTTCGGCGCAGACTCACCATGGTGTCGCTCATGACTTCGCCTTCAGTGCTGCCTTGGGCTTGGGTTCAGGCTTGGGCTCGGCTTTGCCATCGGGTTTGGATTCCGGCTTGGGTTGAAAACCTGCGAGTGCTTTTCGGGCGATTTCAATAATCGTTTGACGGTCCTCGACATTCAGTTGGGCTGCGCCTTCCAATCGGTTGCACACCTCCACCGGGATGTTCATGGCCGCCTTGTGTAACGCGTGTTCGGCATTCGTCATCTGGTCAAGCGGGACAAGGTCGAAAAGTTTTTCGGTTAACGCCAGGAGCAGGGTGATTTGAGCGGGCACGGAGACCGGAGCGAATTCCGGTTGCTTGAGGCTGGCGCGGATTCGCCGCCCGTGTTCGACGATTGTGCGGGTGTCGTCATCCAGCCTGGCGCCGAACCGGGCGAAGGTTTCCAGCTCCTCAAACTGTGCATAGGCCAGCTTGAGATCTCCTGCCACGGCGCGGTAGGCCGCCCGTTGCGCTTTGCCCCCCACGCGGGAAACGGATCGACCCACATCGACCGCCGGCAGCACCCCTAGTTCGAACAGGGAAGGCGAGAGGTAGATCTGTCCATCCGTGATAGAAATCAGGTTGGTCGGAATGTAGGCGGAAATGTTCTGCGCTTCGGTTTCAATGATGGGCAGCGCCGTCAGCGAGCCACCACCGAGTTCCTTGCCCAGGTGTGTGGCGCGCTCTAGAAGCCGTGAGTGGATGTAAAAAATGTCGCCGGGAAACGCTTCGCGACCGGGCGGGCGGCGCAAAAGCAGGGAAAGCTCACGATAGGCGCGGGCGTGATGCGTCAGGTCGTCATAGACAATGAGCACATCGCGCCCCTGTTCCATGAAATGCTCCGCTATGCTGGTCGCGGCGTACGGCGCGATATACGCGAGACCAGGCGGGTCGTTGCCTTCCGTCACGACGACGATGGTGTATTCCATCGCGCCTTGTTCGCGGAGGGTGGCCACAACTTTCGCCACGCCGGACGCGCGCTGGCCGATGGCGCAGTACACGCAGAGCACATTCTGATCCCGCTGGTTGAGAATGGTGTCGAGGGCGATGGCGGTCTTGCCCGTTTGGCGGTCCCCGAGAATCAATTCCCGCTGGCCACGTCCGATGGGAATGAGCGCATCGATGACCTTGATGCCGGTTTGTAACGGCACCGTGACGGGTGCACGATTCATGATGGGCGGTGCCGGACGTTCAATAGGCAGACGCTCGCTGGAGATCACCGGCCCATGGTCATCCAGTGGCCGTCCCAATGGATTGATGACTCGCCCGATCAGTCCGTCGCACACCGGCACGTCCATGACGTGTCCTCTGCGCTCGACTTCATCACCCGCATGCAACTGCCAGTAGTCACCAAGGAGCACGACGCCGATTTCGTCTTCATCGACGTTGAAGGCGATGCCGTACACATCACCGGGAAACTTCAGTACCTCCTCAAACCCTACGCTGGGAAGACCGGAAACCCTGGCGATGCCGGTGGAGACATTCGTGATCCTCCCCACCTCGTGGGGCGTCATGCTGGGTGCGAAGCTTTCGCGTACGTGGCTCATTCCAGCGAACGTGTGGTCGAAAACCTTCTGGAGACTCTCAGGTTTCATGGTCATTGAGAGGTTCAAAAATGCCGCCGTGCCTGCGCCGGAGCTCCGGCCTTCGTAGCCGAAGTCACTTCGGCGGAGTAGGCTCGGCGGTTGGGCCAGCTGCGATCTTGAAAGGGTAAAAAGTGAGAAGTGAAAGGGAGAAAAATGAAAGGAATAGCAGTATTCTTTCTCCTCACCCCTGACTCCTTACGAATCCCTGATGCCTTTCCTTCGAGGGCCTCAGGACAGGATAGGACTACACGGCCTTTTTGAACAATCCCTCCTCCTTTTTGTCGTTTTAAAATAGGTGTCAAAGGTAGTCTGAAATCAGGAAGTTCTTGAGCTATTCGACAGCTTCTCATTGGCTTGTTGTTTGGGAAGTGCGTTGGCGTTGACTGTCGGTTTTTGGCGCGCTTTCAGAAGGTCGTCGACGCTTTTTTTCAACGACGCCAGATAATTTCCGATGCTCCAGGCAATCTTGTGTCCATTGGCCGTGAGTTCGATGCCACTCACCAGGTCCGGGGCGGTTTCGAACTGGACTTGGGTCTCAATGGCGAGCACCTCCTTGACCACCCCTTCAATCGCGGTACGCTGCGCCGAAGGAAGGTCGAACGTGCTCCGTATGATCCCTGGAGTGGACGCGGCCTCGAACGCCGACTGTAGCGCGCCCTTCTCCTCACTGCTCAGTTCGCGCAACCGGCGAATGAAGGCGTCGGTCATCTGTCCTTCCAGGGTCGTCGTGGCGAGATCTGTCAATGTTTTTCGCGCGATGGCAAAGACTTCCTCCCGTGTTCGACGGGTGAGTTCTTCACTCAAGCTCTGGTGTTCGCTTCTCAGCGCCTCCTGCCACTTGGTGCGCAGGGTGTCCGACTCCTTCCGCGCTTCGTCGAGGAGCCGCTGACGCTCGGCTGTGGCCTCGTCCTCCGCCTTGGTCAACAGGGCAGCGCGTTGATGGTCGAATTCCTCGTTTTTACGCTTGAATTCGTCGCGTTCCTGTCCGGCTTCGGTCTTTCTTGCGTTGGCGTTGGCGAGTTCGGTGGCGATCCGCTTTTCCCTCGCATCGATCGCATTGAGGATGGGTTTGTACAGGAAGCGCTTCAACAACCATACGAGGATGAGAAAGTTGAGTGCCTGCGCAACAACGGTGAACCAGTCGATTAGCATCGTCTCACTTTCCTGCGGCCTGGGCGAGGACGTGATTCCAGAACGGGTTGGCGAAGATCAGAATCATCGAGACCACGAAACAGTAAATGGCCGTGGACTCGATCATCGCCAGGCCCACAAACAGCGTTCGGTGATGGTGTTTGAGGCATCGGGCTGCTGAGCCAACGAAGTCAACGCTGTAGAGACCGCCCGTCCTTCCCCCAGCGCCGGCCCAAGGCAGCCGAACCCGGTGGTGAGGCCGGCCGTGACAATTGATGCCACCGCGATAAGAGTCATGCTGTCCATAGGGTCTCCTTTGGTTGCAGTAGTTGGTGTATCAAGGTTGTAGCCCGGAGTCGGGTTCCAAGTTCACGCTGTCGTGTTCGTGTCGCGGCCGCAATGTACACGGTGGCCAGGATGCTGAAGATATAGGCCTGCACCATACCGGTGAGCAGGCCGAGCAGGCTCATGACGATCGGGAAGATGAAGGGCGTGATGGTCAGCAGAATGCCGACAATCATGGCCCCGCTCATCATGTTGCCGAACAGGCGGACGGCCAGGGCCAGCGTGCGGGAAAGTTCGCTGATAATGTTAAACGGCAGCATGATGACGGTCGGTTTCAGGTAGGACTTGAGATACCCGCCGACTCCTTGCTCCTCGATGCCGAAGAGCGGTACGGCGACAAACACACACAGCGCGAGTGCCACCGTGGTCGAGAGGGAGCCTGTCGGGGGCTCGTAACCGGGAATGATCGTACAGAGGCTGGCTGTGGCGACGAACAGGAAGATCGTCCCCAGAAAGCTGAGATACTTGCGCGGCTGACTCAGGCCCACCTCTTCAATTTGTTTCGCGATGGCGGTGACGACGATTTCCAGAAGATTCTGCCAGCGAGAACGTGTCAGGCCGGTGGACAGATGGCGCGTAATGACTGTTGATCCGACGGCCAGCACGAACATCACTCCCCACGTGAACACAATTGTGGCATTCAGCTTGATGAACCCGTAGTGCCAGAAAATGATGTCGTCCGGGCTAAGGCGCATGGCCGGTCTCCTGTGCCAGGCGGGTTGGCTTTTCGGTGACGCGAGTGAGCCGCGTCACCGTCAGACGCGCAATGGTAAATCCCAAGAGGCACACCAGCAGCTTCTCCCCCTGGCCGCCCGAGACTATATAGAATCCAGCCAGAGTCATGCTCGTTCGTAGCAGCAGGCTGCCGAGGAACCAACCGGCCGGTCGTGCGGATGACACCCCTTTCCGAACGGTCCACCACAGGCCCCCGAAAAACATGGCTCCGAGCAATATGCCTGCAAGGAGCGCCGGCATCTGGCTCCAGATTTCATTCATCGTGATTCTCCTGTTCTGCTCGTATTTCCTGGTCTTCCTTGGTCACCCAATGCCACGCATTTATACAGCCGATGATCAGGCCGATGAAGAGGAGTGTGAGCGTCCATGAATGCGGTCCGGGATAGTGTTGGTCCAGCCAGAGACCGAGCGCTGCGCCAAGCAGTGTCGGAATCGCCACCGACCAACCGATCAGCCCCATCATCCCCAACCCAAACCAGATGGTCCGCGTCGTGTGACGTTGCGCCTTGAGTTTGCGCGCCGCTTTTGTGCCGACCTGCCGAGCCAGGCTTGTCTCTTCTCCGACGGGCTTCTCTGACGGGTCCTCAGTCATGGCGAAAATCCGCCAAGCGCCGCACAAAGCTAGTTTCCAACTTGGCCATCACCGAGCGGAGGTTTTGCTCATGTTCGTCCAGGGTCAGAAATTCACGTTCCACCGCTTCGCGCAATTGGCGGAGGTCGGTTCCGGCAATCGCGTTGCGCACGGAGACCAGCACGTCCGGGCCGCTTTTGACCAGCACCCCTTCATCGAGGGCCACGTACATCTCATCCTCCCCGTTGGTTTCGTAGATCAGAATCCCAGGTTCGAGTGCCGCCACACAGTCCAGACGGTGCGGCAAAAGTCCAAACGCCCCCTGGCGGGTCTCTGCCACGATACGCGTTACCGCGTTCTGCTCGGCGAAGATTCTGAACGGCAGAAGAATTTTCAGGGTCATGAGCCTCGCCTGCATGTTCGACCCCCGGTTGCGGTTTCGACGGTGGCTTCGGCTATCGTTCGGACATCGCATTGGGTTTCGGGTCGCCAGTGGGTTTGTGTTTCAACTCACGATCGCCTTGTGCGGCAGGGATACCCGATTTCACTTTTTCCTGCGCTTCGGCAATCCTCCCAATCATGTACAGTGCATGTTCCGGGTAATCCTTAAACTCGTCTTGCAGGATGCGTTCACAACCGTCCAAGGCATCCTTGCGGGCGACGAGCTGTCCTTTGAGGCCTGAGAACTGTTCCGTCGTGAAAAACGGCTGGGTGAGAAACCGCTCCAGCCGTCTGGCGCGAGCGACCACCTTGCGGTCATCCGGGGACAGTTGTTCCAGGCCAAGCATCGCAATGATGTCCTTGAGTTCCGCATATTGCGCGAGCGTGCGCCGGACTTCCTGCGCGATGCGGTAATGCCGATCGCCGATCGTGCCCGGCGTGGCCATTTTTGAACTGGACTGCAACGGGTCGATGGCCGGGTAGAGCCCCTCACTGGCCCGTTTGCGAGAAAGCACGATGGATGCGGAAAGATGCGAGAATGTGTGCACTGCCGCCGGATCGGTGAAATCGTCCGCCGGCACATACACCGCTTGAATCGACGTGATGGCCCCGGTATCGGTGTTGGCGATGCGTTCTTCCAACCTGGACAATTCGGTGCCCATCGTTGGCTGATAGCCCAACCGTGATGGCATCTGCCCCATCAACCCTGAGACCTCCGAGCCTGCCTGGATGAAACGGAAAATGTTATCGATGAGCAGCAGGACGTCGCGATGCTCGTCGTCCCGGAAATACTCCGCCATGGTCAGCGCGGCGTGGCCCACACGGAACCGGCTGCCCGGTGGTTCGTTCATCTGCCCGAACACCATCACCATGTTCGGCAGCACGCCGGCTTCCTTCATTTCGCGGTATAGTTCTTCTCCTTCACGACAGCGTTCGCCTATCCCACAAAAAATGCTGACGCCCTGGTGGTGCCCGATCATATTGTGAATCATCTCGGTGAGCAAGACGGTCTTGCCCACTCCTGCTCCGCCAAACAGGCCGGCTTTGCCTCCGCGCTCCAGCGGCATCAGGACATCAATCATCTTGATTCCCGTCTCGAAGATCTCGGATTTGGTGGAGCGCCTGGCTAACGCCGGCGGGGCTCGATGGACGGTGCGGTACTGGATATCTGATGGTGCCGGCTCGCGGTCAATAGAGTTTCCGAACACATCGAACATGCGGGAGAGAATGCCCTTGCCGACCGGCGCCATCAACGGCCCGCCGGTGTCTTTCACCACCATGCCGCGCGCGAGGCCTTGCGTGGGCGTCAGGGCAATTCCGCGCACGCGATGCTCGTCGAGTTGAGACAAGACCTCGATGGCGATCCGTCCTTCCTGCCCTGCGCGCAATAACGAATTGATGGGCGGTAATTGCTTCTCGAACCGGATATCCACCACGCTGCCGCGCACCGAGATGACCGCACCTGTATTCGAGGGACTGGTATTCGTGTCCATATATATGCGTCGCTTGACCTTCGGTTGCTCCTGATCACAGCATTGGCTGAGCCGTTGAGTCTGGAACCCGGCCTTGTTTCTTCTTGCGGGATGACGGCTCCGAGCACGGCCCTCAATTCAACCTACTATCGCACATACATCCACGAGAATAAAAACGATAGAAAGGGTGGCAGGCAGGAAGCAAAATAATGCTGGAACCCGCATCCCATGCAAGGGAAAACCTTTTTCAGGCAGATTTTCGGGGTAACCGTCGTTATTATTGTCTTTTTCCTGTTCCGGATGAAGGCTTGGGCCGCTTCTTTTTCACATCCGCCTTGTCGGTTTTGAGTGGTTTGGAGACTGCGTCAATATCCGTAAAGGGCTGTAGTTTATGATAAGGATAAGGAACGCAGAGTACCGGGCAATTCACGGTCCGCACAACTTTTTCGGCTGTACTCCCAAAAAAGATCCGGGTAATATCTCCGGTTTGTCCCCCATAACTTCCCATAACCACGAGGTCGACGTGTTCTGTTCGTGTCATACGGGCAATCTCTATAAAAGGATTCCCTTCGCTGAGTAAGCGGGTAATCTTTAAGCCTTGGGCTTCGGGCAAAGCCAACAGGCCCCGTGCCAACAGACGGGCCTGGTGGTGCAACCGTTTTTTTTGCGTTTTTTCCTCCGAAGGAAGAGCGAGCCCGAGTGCGTTCAGGGCATTCAGAGATTTGGTATCGATGATATGAAGGAGAATAACCTCCGATTGAAAACTCCGTGCTAGACGAAGGCCGATATGAAAGGCTTCTCGTGAGCAGGGAGAAAAATCGACAGGGAGCAGAATTTTTTGAAACAGACCATCACCCATGTTGTTAACCTCGTTGTGTGTTTGTCATAGCGGGAAGCACTTCTTGAGATCCAGCAAAGAAAATGCCAAAACAAGGCTTACTCCGGAACGGGTGAGCTGAGTGCCGGACTCAATGCTGAAGCAGGCAAAACTCCGAAAAGGAAAAAATGAGAAACTTGGACTCGTGAAAAAAGAGGAAAAAGGCTACACTGCGATGAAAAAATAGTCCCAAAAAAGGCCATGAGGACATTGAGCGAGCGGGGTCTTGCGTTTCTATTCGTGCTATTCCAGCTTCCTCGCTGACAATTCGTTGGGTATATTGATGCCGCAATCATTTGGCCGGTAGGAAACCCCATGTGGCAGAAAATGTGCGAGGACAAAAAGGTTGCGGAAAGATAATGATGGCAATGGCAATTGTCTTATGACGAAGATTGAGGAGATGAGACGATGAAAATCCTGTGTGCGGTTGATGGGTCGGAGTTTTCCCTCTGGGCACTTGAATGTGTAGGGAAGCTGTTTCGCCATTCAGTGAAAGAGCTGGTGCTGCTGCATGTGGTTGATCCAGGGATACTGAGAAATAGTGGGGGGACGCGACCCAAAAAGGATGAGCCATTCACCAAGGATATTTCCAAAAAGCTGGAGGTAGCGGGGCAGAAGGTCTTGACCGATTGTGCGCACCGAATGGAAGTGGTATTGAGCCAGGCCACGACGAAGCCGTTTGCCGCTCTGAAGACGGCAATGGTGAAAGGTCATGTCGCTGATACCATTCTGAGCAATGCCGAGAAATCCCGGCCTGATTTGGTGGTGGTGGGATCACGGGGAATGAATGATCTTCCGGGATACCTGCTGGGCAGTATTTCCAGAACGGTATTGACCCATGGCCCCTGCTCGGTCTTGACGGTCAAGCAACCTCCACCCGATGTTCCGGTATCCGTCTTACTCGCCCTGGATGGATCCAAGTCCTCAAAGTTTGCGGCAAGCCGGGTAAAAGAATGGCTGTCCCCGGAAGACGTGACGCTTCAACTGGTATCGGTTGTACCCGATATTTTGACCGATGTCTCAACCATGCTTACCAAATCGCGATTGAAGGCCTTGGTGGCTCCTCTTCGAGAGCATGCCCAGGAATGCCTTGCGCAATATCGGGAATTGTTTTTAAAGGAAGGGTTTCAAGTGACGGGAAAACGGCTCCAGGGTAACCCACGAGAGCAGATTCTCGAATCCATTCCAGCTTGTCATGCCCAACTGGTAGTCATGGGATCAAAGGGGCTCACCGGATTGGAACGGTTTAACATGGGAAGTGTCTCGGAATGGGTGAGTGCATACGCACCCTCGTCAGTACTGGTCGTCCGGCATTAAAGAATTCGTATGGATGTCGAATACCCGGTCTGTCTTCATGGTAATCCTAAGATGGAGATTGGGCTCAACACAGCATAAAGGAGGGGGATTGTTGAACACAGGAAAGACAGGACGATCGCATGTAAATTGTGCAAAGACTACGCGGGGTGTGGGCGGAAAGCTGATGGGATTCGTATTGGCGGGGAGTCTGTTGTCCACGGGAGTGCATGGGAAGCATTTGGATATCGTCCGCTGACCTCGCAGGCACCTTTCAAGATTGTCATGGGAAATTCATTGGAAAACAGGTTCCGGAAGAGACGCGTACGCAGATGCTAGCCGCGCATGCCCGATGGCTCACCGATCATCAAGACCCGAAAGGAATGCAGGCCGATTTCTGCGGCGCAGATCTGTCCGGGGTCGATTTTCGTGAAACAGACTTGAGTGGTGCCAACTTTCAAGGTGCCAATTTGACCCATGCCGAGTTCACCGCCGCCAAATTAGTCCATGTGAATTTTCACAAAGCGAATCTCACGGAAGCCTCTTTGTCGTCGGTTGATATGCAAGGAGCCAATGCCTCGGGCGGCACATTCCGCTTGGCAGATTTTCGAAAAGCCAATATGACTCAGGCCAATTTCGCCGGAGCCGATCTGCGAGAAGCGAATCTTGCAGAAACCCGTTTCCGCCTAGGCATCTTGCGGGGAGCCGATTTAGAGGCAGCCTATCTGGTAAGGGCGGATTTGGAAATGGCCAACCTGGCGGAAGCGTCTTTGATTCGAGCGGATGGGCGGGAAGCGAATTTTCAGCGAGCCTTACTCGCCAACGCCAAACTGATTGATGCGGATTTGAACCGGAGCAATTTACAGGAAGCGGATCTTCGTTCGGCCGATTTGTCAGGGGCGGATTTAGGACTGGCTAATCTCAATGAGGCCATGCTCCCGAATGCAAGACTCAGTGAAGCGAATTTGGACCGGGCAGTGTTATTTAAAGCCAATCTCGAAGGCACCAATTGCGCCGGAGCGAGTTTTCAGAATGGGGATTTGCTTGAAGCGAATTTCGCGAACAGCAACCTCTTGCGGGCGATACTGGATGAAGCCTATCTGGCGAAGACGAATTTTCAGGGGGCAAATCTGGAAGGTGCGGATTTATCGTGGGCGAACCTGGTTGAAGCGGATCTGTCGAAGAGTACGATGGAATTTGCCGTTCTGTTTCGAGCCAATCTTCAGGAAGCGAAACTGGATGGGGCGAAGTTGTATGGGGCCGACCTTCGGGGAGCGAATGTAGAAAAAGCCTCGTTTCTCGGCACTCATTTGCAAGGGGTGGCCATCCGGTATGCCCACGGGCTGAGCCAGGAACAACTCAATCAGGCATGTGTCGATGCACGAACCCGATTACCGGAAGGATTGGTGGGACCATCTCCGTGTCCGCGTTAATCGCCAAAGATGATCATGGGAAACGACCCCGCTTGCCTGTGAAGTCCTCGTATCTCACGGCTATCGGGCAACCGATCACTTGCACCATGGAGAGGGAGGAGACCCGCTTCAAGCGAAATACCATTCTTTCGTCGGACAGGATGGTCTGGTCAGAGTGGATGTTCAATGGATGATCGCCGACTCTCACTTCTCTTTCCACCTTGATCACGAGGACTGGCGAGCCGGGCTTGTCCCCGTCTCCATGACGGGCACACCGGTTCTCCATCTTCCCTCCAGAGGTTGTGCTCTTGATCCTCTGTGTTCATGGCTCGAAGCACCTCTGGACGAAACTGCAATGGCTTTGTGATGTCGCCGAACTGCTCCGCGCCTATCCGAAGCTGGATTGGGAGCGAGTCAACGGCTATGCCAGTCGGCTCGGGTAGTCAACGTATGTTGGCGTTGGGAATCCTCTTCGCCCATGAGCTCTGGGAGCACGTCTCCCAACATGGGGTATTGGAAAGACTGAAACAGGGTAAGGCGGCACAGTCGCTTATCGGGCAGTTACGATCTCAGTTGTTCCTGGAGGGCAAACCGCCGCGGGCGGTGTCGATCCTTCTGTCTTCTATTTACAGATGAGAGAACGCCGGCGGGATCAAGCTCGTTATGTGTTCTATCTGTGCGTGGCGAGGGACCCCGTCATTACCGGGGGAGGTTCACAGTCTCTGCCCGCCTATCTGACGTTCCTGTACTACCTTCTCTGGCCGGTCCTGCTGGCTGGGAAGTATGGCCTGCGATCCCAGAAGTTGAAACACGCCTTCTCGCAGTGGTTGGAAAGGATGGGCTGACCGGAAGAAGCCCCACTGGCTGCAGCTCACGTATAGTGGCTAAACTATTGAATGAGTCTTCACCCTCACCCCATCCCTCTGCCTGGAAGGGGCGAGGGAGTATTGAGATGTCTTCGTTGAAAGTTACAATTCTATACTGTAATGTCATCGGAAGCCGGAGAGAAATTGGTCTGGGGAGATGTTGAGAACATGGGCATATTGCGCGACAGCCTCTTGATTGGTGAAATCGGCAGGTTCCAAGCGGGCCATATAGTCGCGGGCAATCTTATAGGATTCTGATTCAATATCGACCATGCGCACACGGGTGCGGCCAGTCGCGGAGTCCACGCATGTCTTTAAACGGCAGCGGGGTGAAGTGACCGTTGACGATGGATACCATGGCCCCATTCCCTCCATCCAGAAGGAATTGGGCGGCGCAATACCCCAAGTCCCTGGTGTATTCCATGTCGAACGGAATGGGGTCGGCGCAGCGAAGTTCATAGCCGATGTTTTTGGACACGATGGTGATCTTGAGGTCATAGTGTTTCAGCTTCTGAGTGACGGTCTCCTTCAGGACTTTCCCGATATCCAGTTCCGCTAATCGAATATTGCCATGTTCATCACGTTCAACTCCGCCCAACAGTGAAAGGTCGTCTTGATCTAACAATTCCGAAAGGCCTTCAGCCAATACGGCCACGCCATCCGAGCGGCCTTGGGCCAGACGTTTGATGATGGATCCCACCAGAATATTGGTCAAATGGGCAAGCTTGAGTGTCGCTCCCTTAAATTCCTCCGGAATAAGTGTGAGCGTAGCGCCCGCGGCTTTCCCGATCCCCAACGCCAGATGTCCGGCCTTGCGCCCCATCGTGACGATGAAATACCACCGGGATGTGGTATGCGCGTCGATCATCAAATTTTTGACCAGGTCGACTCCCATGTGACGGGCCGTTTGAAACCCAAATGTCGGCATGCCATGGGGAAGGCACAGATCGTTATCAATTGTTTTTGGCACGTGAACGACTTGCAACCGTCCGCCGGCCAGTTCCGCCAGCTTAAAGGCCGAAAAGGCCGTGTCATCTCCGCCAATAGTGATGAGGCCGGTCACATCCAATTTTTGAAGGGAGGTGAAAGTTGTCGATAAATCTTGAGGATGTTTGGTCGGATTGGCTCGTGATGTGCCCAATAATGAGCCGCCACGGAAGTGTAAATGGCTAACGGTTTCACGAGTTAAGGGTTGAGTATGGGAAAGGTCGCCTTTCATCAACCATTTGAACCCGTCTTCAATGCCGAGAACATCCACTCCACAGAGACGACTTCGAATCGTGGCGGCTTCAATGACACTATTAATGCCGGGGGCGGGTCCGCCTCCGACCAGAATCGCGAATTTAGGAGATGGAGAGTTCATGGTGCCATTTCTCACGCTAAAGGTTGAAAAATACCATTATAGAGAGAGGCCGTTCCCGTCATCAAACCTGATGGTGTGATATTGGATGGCGGATCAAGCCATCGACAGAATGACCGAGGCTGGAGTACCACTTTCGAGGAGTTGGGACACCTGCCCGCACTCTCGTGGCAACAGGGATGCGGCCTTTTCGAGGATTCGGGAGCCTTCTTGCCGCAACGATTTTTCTGCGGCATTGGAAAAATCGTGCCCGACACTCATCCCCGTCCCTGGATAGGCCAGGTGCGGGATGTTTATGTTGTGGAGCAGCAGCACGCGTTCCGGAAGAGACAATGCCTGGACGCTTCGAACGGCCTCTTCGGCCTGCGACGCACCATCCACGGGAATCAAAATTGTTTTGTGTTTCAATTGTGCGTTCTGTGTTTTCACGTGGCCTCGATTTTGATGGTTCCCCTCAAGATTGTTGAAGGGCTTGCATATTATTAGGTGACTCAGAAGAGACTTCGTGTTATCTGGTAAAAGAGCCTGGCGTGTGGTCCGAGAATTGTTGTGCTGATCTTAAGACCTGTTGGTCTTTATCTTGAGGGAAATGTTGAAAATGGGCACCGACTCGACAACGGGGCCAGTCGAATGGAGCACCTCAAGGTAGTCAACGAGAATGACAGGGTATTCGTCTAATGGGCGGAGTGTTCCCCTCTGTCGATACAATAATTGCTGTCGGTCAATTTCGCGCTGTTGCCGACCGATTTCCACGTCAATCCCGTTTCGGTAATCGCCCTCATGGCATATTCTGAGTTCCCAGAGTAGCCTATTTTCAGGTGAGAAGCACTTCTAGGGGGAGGACAAGGTGTGTACTTATCAAAACCCGACTTTTACTCCTCCCTGCGGAAAGCCAGGACGAAGGTTCGTGAATTGTTTTTGAACCGTTGGAGCTTGCTCGCTAGGAAAAGCCCTGCTTCCTCAGGATCCCTATGATGTGGTATCCGTGTGCTCATGGACTGATGATTGAGTGTGGCAGAGTGGATCCTCGGATTTTTTGGGTGGGCAGGTATTAATGCCCATGACTCGCCAGGCCGGACAGAATCCGATGATGCCGGTTAAAAAGGCGATAAGGCCCACAACCATGAGAACAAGGTCTCCCCACCCCGGCAACAGAGAAAATCCTGATAAAGCAAGAAGGAGAAGTCCAAACGCGACCCGAATTACGCGCTCATGATGCCCGATGTTGCGATACGTTTGCATGTGAACCTCATGAAGATTAGTGAAACACTTAATCAATGTCCTGGTCTAAACCGCCACTGGCCACACGCACAGCTCCCATCACCTGGCTGGCATTGAATGGACGTCCGACAATTTGAATAGCACCCAACCGGCAGGCTTCCGGAGCCAGGGTTTGGGTGGATTGACCGCCCAACAGCACCACTTTTCCCGAGAACCCTTTTGCGCGGAGTTGGCGTAAAATATCCAGACCGCTGGGATGGGACAAATAGAGATCCAACACCACCAGGGAAGGGGTATGGCGAAACACCGCATCGATAACGTTCTCCCCCTCCTCAAGGAGAACAAAGGTGTCCCCTTTCTCCGCTAAGGTCTGCTGCAAATTTTTTCGCAGGGCGTCATCGATGGTCGCGATCAGCAGCATGGAGATAGTTCCTTATGATTGAGTTGATGATATAACAAAGAAAACCATCAAGTCCTGTGCCACAAATTGGGTTGGAGAAAGTCCAGAATTTCTAGGACAGCTGCATTTCCGTCTATAAAAAATGGCGCAGAATACCCCATTTCATGTGAAAGCGGTGTCGCTCTTGGCCTCAGGTTGACCTCAGGTTGGGATGGACGCGATTGGTCTTCCTGGTCCGAATATGCATCCGAAGGTACAGGTGAGTGGCGGAAGGTTCTGGTGGACGGGCTTTGTGAACACCATCGGAAATATCCCGCTACTCTTTTCACCTACAGTCTGATGACATGACCTTATTTTTGAAGTATTCAACAGGTCTACACAGTGTGCGACCCTTTTATATCACATTCTGACGCCTCACGATTCCGTTCGGCCTTGCCGATCCGGGTTCTATTCAACAGCCTATTCATAGTTGTTTTCAGTGTTCCACGTCTGTGTCACAAAAGGAGAGCCAGAGGAATTCCTCACATGAATCAGGAAGGATTTCACCGGGCATCTTGCTCTTGGTGATGTCTATGCCTATCATTCCGAACGTGTCATGCAAAGATGGCTGATCTCAATTGACTGTAAGAGCCTCACAGACTTAGGACGAATCGGCTGCAAAAGTGTCTCAGCGGTCCATATTTCGCCGCTTTCTTGTTGGACCATAGTTCCACTATGGGCCGGCGAAATCGTCACAATCTGGCCTCGACAGCTGCTTTTTCGCTTTCAATCCCCCAAGTCCGACAGGCTCTAGAAAAAGTGATGGGGGTGATGCGGGGGCTTGATTACGTTTGCATGGTGGGGATTTTTCTATAAGCATGGCAATGCAGTAATGCGTAACCATAAATACATGAGGATGTTGTTGGCCTTCTTCCTGACACTATTGTGTTCCGAAACCGGTTCGGCTGAGGAATTTGAATTGTTGGCACTCGGCGTGAGAGGAGGCATGAATTTTCAAGAGGCCGGATTGCCGCCTGGCGAAACGGAAGATTTTGAACAATTTGAGGTTTTTGCCATCATGGGACTTCCGTCAAACATCATGGGACTTCCCTTGAAGTGGGAATCTCCGTCCGGGTGGGAGTTGCGTTGGCGGTTGGGGGGCTCTGCAGGCGCCTTGAGGGGAGCCGGGGATGTCGGTTTTATTTCGACTGTCACCTCCGGTCCTGCGTTGAGGATACCGGGCTGGCGGCTGATTCTGGATGCAGGAGTCGGAGGAGCGCTGATCAGCAAGTGGAGATTTGGCCGACAAAACATCGGAGGCCCGTTTCAATTCATTGCGCACGGAGGTGTGGGCGTTGAGCTAGGCTGGAATATGGTTGTGGGGTATCGGTTCCATCATATGTCCGATGCCACGATTTATGGGAAGAGTCGTGGCGTGGATTTTCACATGCTTGAGTTGAGCTACGTCTTCTAATCAATTGCCTTGGTGTATGACATTGTGATCGGCCGCTCTTCCCAGTATAGCCGTCAATGGATGATGGGGACTCTTCGTAGCCTGAAAACGGGGCTACCGGAGTCATGACCCTCCATAGACATTAATTAAGTGATCATCAATGAGATGATTCAGCAAGTCTGTGCGGGAAATCATGCCGAGTAGTTTGCCATCACGCACCACGGGAATCCGGATAATCTGATGCTCGAGCATCTGTTTGACGATATCCCCCGCCGTGGCGGTTTCTTCGACGGTCACTGGATGGAGGGACATGACATCTTCTGCCTTGAGCCGATGCAAATCCTTTCCCTCCGCCAGGGCTTTTAACACATCAAATTCAGTCACGATTCCCACCAGATGATTCCCGGGTTCAATCACCGGCACACCGCTGAATGTGCCGGAGTGAATGAGAATCGAGAGGTCGCGAGCGCTATACTGCCGTGTCACTGCGACCATGCGGGTTTGCATAAGATCACGGGCCTTGGTGGTAAGATTCGGTGTAGCCATGAAACCTCCTGTGTGAAAATTCCTTTATGGAAATGATCCGGTTAAGTGACCGGGTAGATGCGTATGATAAACTTCTCACAATTGTTCATGAAACACCAAGGGCGGGATTGTTGGAAAATGCCGCCGGCGGAATTCCCTTCCTTCGCCGGAGCGGCTTCGCGTCTACGCGCTGAATCGCTTCGGGCGTTCGTAGTCGAAAAGGCCACTTTGGCCGAGTAGGCTCGACGCGCAAGCGCCCAGCCCGGGGCCTCTTGGCCCCGCTCACGTGGCTCTCTGTACGTTCTCCCCGTCCCGGCGGGTTCGGTCTTCCCTTCGCCCGGCTTAGGACAGGGCTGGACGAGCTTCATTGAACCTTTCTCCATTTTCATCTGATGCGTCTTTGTTCCTGATATGCTGATGAACAGGCAAAAAATTTTAAAAATCAAGCCCTAGGTCAGTTGGTGGTTTGGTGCGGATGGATTCAAACTCATTGGGGTCCCTGGAAAGGGCCTAAGGAGGCTCCTCCGGAATAGTGTCCTGGATATGATGCGAGATATATAGTGCGGGAATGGCGGTATCGGGTGCTCAGAAAAGAACAGCATGCAGGCCTGACGATTGACTCATGGCATCCCGGCAATCAGTATGTTGATTCCCAGTTCGGGAAATTGCTGGTTGATGTTATTTTTATTCTTCTTACGAGAGGGAAACAAGAGCTATGGATCTTCAGATTGACAGTCGAAATGTGACCATGACTCCGCGTTGGAAAACGGAGATTGAAAATCGGATGGCCGATCTGCAAGCCGGTCATGAGGATCTGATTCACGGGCGGGTGACGCTCACAAAAAATGCTCATCACAAAAAAGCTCAAAATGTTGCGGAAGCCCTGGTGGTTGTGACGATGCCCGGCCGTCATACCCTGACTGCCAGAAAAGAGGAAAAGACGTTCGAAGAGGCCATTCGTGCGGCATTCTTTGCCATGGAAATCGAAGTGAAAAAGTTTCGAGACAAGCGGGCCTCGAAGGAGATTCGAGTTCCTCCTATTCCGTTTCGCGGAGTGATTGGTAAATTGTTTCCCGAGGAAGGGTATGGCTTCCTTCTTCAGGACGGGGGAGGAGAGGTCTATTTCCACAAAAATGCCGTGCACGGCATGAAGTTTGAGGAACTTGAGGATGGAATGGAGGTCTCGTTTAATGTTGAAGATGGCGAGAAAGGTCCTCAGGCCACCACGGTCAATCCGCTTCCAAGTATTCCGGGAGCTGTCGATAAAGCCGCTTTGGCTTAATGATGATGATATGGATAGCGCGGAACAAATTAAGAGGTTCCACCTGCCCCCCACCTGCAGAACGGCCAACCGGGCTGACGCCCAAATGAGCCCTGCGAGTTGGGCCGCCCACCATGAACCGACGTCAGCACGATTGAATGTGGCGACCTGGTGGAAATGGTTTTGGGTCGTTTTCCCAAAAGAAAAGGCCTGTCCTTAGCCAGATCGAGAGAACCTCGGCTGCCGGACGGAAACAAGGCTCTATCCCGCACCAAATCTTCAGCCCCCACCTCGCCCCACCACAAAAATTCATAAACAAAAAATCTGTACATTATTCAACGGGTTGGGTACCATGGACAAGCTTTAAGAAGAAGCCAAAGAGCAAGGGAAGCAAAACTAAAACCCTAATGACTGTTTAACCATCCACGCCAGGCTAATGCCAATACTGGACCTATCTAACCACCCACCTTTTGACAAATGGGGAATGAGCATTTGCCGTTCGCCTGGTGCCTTATTTCTAGAATGTGGAGCTTCGACTTCACTTCCGATGGGTACTCTCTGTGTTTTATGCAATGGTTGAGAGGTCTAGCCTTGAAGGAGCCACTTCACCAGAGTTTCAGGCTCTCGTGAAGATATCCGAGCCAATGCGATTGGAGTACCACATCCATTCGTGTTCCTCTCTCTCCTTAATGTCTGTCGCGTGCAGCCAGTGGGTATGAATACACCCGATTCCGTCTTCGACCAGATGTTGTCCAATCCAGGTGACGATGGTCCGGTAGAGTGGATACACCGCATGAAAGGTAATGACATCCCCCAGGATGCGCCCATTGATCTCTGCCCAGAGTGGTTGCCCATCCTCTCCGACTCTTGATTGAAATCGTCCTCTGACCAGTCCATCCACCACCGACAATTCTAAAATGGATTGATGTTGGTTTTTCCAGGTTCCTTCGAAGTTGACAAAGGGTTCTTCGGCCATGATCTCCTCCTCGTTTAAGTGCGGCTGGTTGTTTTGATTGGCTTGCGCCTGGTCAGGCCATATTACCGATGCTCTTCATTGAATTCATTCCTCCCGTAATCCATCTACTTTCTTTTGTAAGGCCAGTGCGTTGATCGGAGCATACCCGTCTTCATCATTGTCGAAGTAGCAGTAGACGTTCTTGCCTAATAGGGCCCACTTGTGACATTTGTTGGCCCAATGACGAAGGGTTTGGGCACTATACTTTCCTTGATAGGCTTGGCCGGGTCCATGAAGCCGGACATAGACAAAATCCGTTGTGACGATTTCGGGCGCCCATCGACCGGCCAGGTGATACAGGCACAGGGCCGCATCATGTTGAGTGAGTACGTCATAAACAGGCTGTATGAACCAGCTTTCATCACGGAATTCGAAGACATAGCGGAATGGTTTGGGGAGGGCCTTCAAAAATTCTTCCAGCCGGGGAACGTTTATTTTCCAGCGCGGCGGCAACTGAAACAGGATCGGCCCCAGTTTGTGGTGAAGCACGTTCACGGTTTCAAAAAAACGTTTCAGACTTTGTTCGGGATCTTTGAGTTTTTTCATATGCGTGATGAATCGGCTGGCCTTGCAGGCGAACAGAAAGTTGTCGGGTGAGTGCTTCTCCCACTCTGTCAGGGTGCGAGGGGTTGGCAGATGATAAAAGGTATTATTGATCTCCACGGTCTTAAAATGCCGGGTATAGTAGGGTAGAAATTCTTGATAAGTCATGCCCCGCGGGTAGAATGGTCCGACCCAGTGCGGGTAATGCCAGCCTGAGGTGCCTATGAAGATGTTTCCCGGAAGCATTTCGTTCTTAAGAAACTCCTGGGTCGATTACAGGACAATTTGTTAGGTGTGTTTCCGTGGATGGAGTGAGTCTCATGTGAAAACTGCAAGTGAATCGTCTTCGGCTTGTTGAAAATCAGTCATTGCTTTCTCCGCTCCTCACATTTGAGGCAAATGTCTTATGATGGAACCGGAGGAAATACCATTTCCGATTTTGGTGATTAAGACTAAAACTCTTGACATAGAAGGTGAAGGGGTGTTAAGAAAAAAGTAATATTGTAATGGCTTAGGACGAGGATGTCTTATGCCGGTACGCAATACCAGATAAGCTAAGGCAAACGGACAAAGGCGTCTGTCATTCTCGGAAGAGTGACGGACGCCTTTTTTTATCGTTAACACCGGGCAAGACCAAGACAACGATGTCTCATGATGAGGCCGGAAGGCGGTCTCACCGGAAGGACTATGGCGTCCTCATCCGAAGTGACGGATGATGGCGCTTTTTTTTTGCATGATTGGCACAGGCCACGCGGGACCAAAATAGATGTCACGCGTCAAAAGAACCGCGACAATGCGAGAGGAGAAATAAGGATGAGTCACGAATTTGAAAATATCGAGAGAGCGTCAGATCGGCTTCTGGATTGTCAATTCACGCAAACCGGATATACGGCTTCGTATTCCTATCTTGTGGAGGCGGAACTGGATCGGGAATGGGAAAAGACGGTTCGAAATGGAAAAAACCGTTCCAGGAAAAGATTAGAAGTTTTTGTGCATAAAGAAGGGAGGTTATGAACATGGGAAGTACCGCAAACTCCTCGTCATCAGAACAACGCCTCGCACAAGCCATTGAAAAAACCGTCGTGTCTTCGGTTATGCAAGCCGCGAGTCCGTCGCGGCGCCAGCTTATGATCGGGTTGGGTGCTACGGCGCTCACAACACTGATTAACCAGGTCCTTCCCCTGGAAAAGATCGCGGCATGGGCAGCCGACCCCGTCGGCAAGCTGGAAAAGAAGGATCTGAGCATCGGTTTTATTCCCATCACGTGCGCCACACCTATTATCATGGCGGAGCCAATGGGCTTTTATAAAAAGTATGGCCTGAACGCAAAGGTCAAACGGGCTGCCGGCTGGGCGATGGTGCGGGATTGGGCCATCAATAAAGATGTTGATGCGGCTCACATGCTATCGCCCATGCCGTTGGCCATCACGTTGGGTGCCGGCTCTCTGCCGGTTCCTTTTTATATGCCGGCTGTTGAAAATATCAACGGGCAGGCCATCACGCTTCATAACAAACACAAGGCGCTGAAAACCGCAGCCGATATGAAAGGATTTCGCTTCTGTGTCCCCTTTGACTATTCCATGCATAATTACCTGCTCCGGTATTACCTGGCAGAGGGTGGGGTGCATCCCGATAAGGATGTCCAAATACGGGTGGTTCCCCCGCCGGAAATGGTGGCCAATTTGAAAGCGGGGAATGTGGATGGCTATCTTGCTCCGGATCCCTTCAATCAACGGGCGGTGTACGAAAACGTCGGGTTCATTTTTAAACTGTCAAAAGAAATTTGGGATCGGCATCCCTGTTGCGCTTTCGCGATCTCCAAAGAGTTCGCCACGACCTATCCCAATACCTTCCTGGCGCTTTTCCGATCCATTGTGGACGCGACCCATTATGCGTCAGATCCGGCTCATCGGAAAGACATTGCCAAGGCCATTGCCTCGACCAATTATCTGAATCAGCCCGTTACCGTTCTGGAGCAGGTCTTGACCGGCACCTATGCGAATGGATTGGGAGGCATCAAAAAAGATCCGGACCGCATCGATTTCGATCCATACCCCTGGCATTCTATGGCCATTTGGATTCTGACGCAGATGAAACGATGGGGCCACCTTAAAGGCGACGTGAACTACGCGTCGATCGCCCAAGAGGTCTATCGAGCCGGCGACTGCGACAAGATTGCGAAGGAACTCGGATATCCCACTCACCAGGGGACCATGGCCAAACACACCATGATGGGGAAAGAATTTGATCCGACACAGCCTGAGGCGTATGTCAAAAGCTTCAAGATCCATAGCATGGCCTCGTGACGGAGAAGACCGTGTTACACAGAGGACCGTCAAGTTTGCAGAGAAAGGGATGAGGGCATGAATAACAAGAGCAAAGGGAATCCGGCGTTGATCTCTGGATTTCTCCTGGTGATCTTTCTGCTCGGATGGCATTTTGCCACGATACGTCCCGTCTTCGATTCCCAAGGCAAGTCGGAAGAACAACTCCTGATGCTGGAGTTCAACGGGGACATTGTGCAGACGGACGAAGGCCGATTCGCCTGGAATCCGGAAAAAATTACAGGTGTCCCAGGCCCGTTGGCGGTGCTGGACAAGGTCAAAACCGAATTGGGAGAAGCCTTCGAAAAAAAAGGGACCAATGATCATGGCATCGCCTACCTTGTGTATTACACCGTGTCCCGGTTTGCAGTGGGATTTCTCGCAGCGTCGGTCGTCGCGATTCTCCTCGGAATTTTTCTCGGATTGAATCGGGTTCTCTTCCAAGCCGTGAACCCGTTTATTCAAATCCTTAAACCCATTTCACCGCTTGCCTGGATGCCTTTGCTGTTGTATACGGTGAAAGATCCCAGGCTGACTGCGATTCTCGTGGTGTTCATGGCGGCAATTTGGCCCACGTTGGCGACCACGGCATTCGGGGTGAATTCGTTGAAGAAAGACTATCTGCATGTTGCCGCGATACTTCAATTGTCGTGGTTCAAGCGGCTGTACAAAGTCATTCTTCCCGGAGCCGCTCCCACGATCGTCAATGGCTTGCGCATTTCGTTTGGAAGCGCCCTCGTCGCTGTGGTGCCGGCGGAGATGTTATTGGGGGAGTTGGGGGTCGGGTATCTCAGTTGGATCGAATGGAACAATCTGGACATATCCGGAGTCATTTTCGCCATTCTGGTCGTGGGGATGGTTGGGATGATTCTGGACTCAGGCTTTAACAGACTTGCCGGTCTGGTCACGTATCAGGAGTAACTCATGGCCTATCTCATGATCGATCACGTCAGTAAGGTGTTCCCCAGTCATGCAGAAGGCGGCAATGTGTGCATCTTTCAAGATGTGACTCTGAAAATTGATCAAGGAGAATTTGTCACGGTCATCGGTCACTCAGGATGCGGCAAAAGCACGTTGCTGAATATTATTGCCGGCCTGGAAACGCCCTCGGAGGGCGGGATCATCTTGAACGGCAGGGAAATTTCCGGACCGGGATTGGACCGAATGGTGGTGTTCCAAAGCTTCGCGCTCATGCCGTGGATGACTGTCTTTGATAACATTGCCATCGCCGTGCATTCGGCGTATCCGAACTGGACCAAGACCCAGGTCACGGCGCATGTGGATAAATATATCCAGCTTGTCGGCTTAAAAGGTGCGGAGCGCAGGCGTCCGGCCGCCTTATCGGGCGGGATGAAACAGCGCGTGGGCTTGGCCCGGGCCTTTTCGATTGAACCCAAAGTGCTCCTCTTGGACGAACCCTTTGCACAAATCGATGCGCTGACCAGGGGAACGATTCAGGAGGAACTCATTCAGATGTGGAATACGACGCGCAATACCGTGTTTATGGTCACGCACGATGTGGACGAAGCCATATTGCTTTCAGACCGCATTATGCTGATGACCAACGGACCCTCATCGCAAATCGCAGAAATTGTAGACGTCAACATCCCTCGACCCAGATCCAGGGTGACCGTCATCGAGGATCCGACCTATTACAAAATCAGAAACCATATCATTCATTTTCTGGTGAGACATTCCAAACAGGAAGACACCGATATGGAGCATGACTCACAAAACCCCGTTCATGGTGAACCGCTCCAAGTCTCATTTTAAAAAGAGCCCAACTAATCCCATCCGATATCCGGATCATCATCCAACCAAAGGAGAAGACGATGGCTTCGACAAAACCAAAGGATCACATTAAGGCAAAACGGTTGACAAAAAAAGTTTCTATTGCCGCAATCGCCAAGGAAGTCGGAAAAAGTCCGACTTTTGTGGCAGCAGCGTTGAATAACAATCAACGGCTGACGCCGGAGGAAGCCAAAAAGGTTGGAACCATGCTGGACTTGGACCCGGAATCCACCGCGTCTCTTTCGGCCTTTCCGATACGGACTGATTTTCCCAATACCACCGATCCGTTTAAATACCGTCTCCTTGAGGTCATCGGGGTATACGGAGACGCCCTCAGGGAAATGGCCAATGAAATGTTTGGCGATGGGATCATGAGCGCCATTGATTTTTCGATCGATATGGAAAAAGTCAAAGGAAGCCAGGGAGAAGATCGCTGCAAAATCACATTGAACGGAAAATGGCTGGAATATAAGACCTTCTAAAAAAGAAACGTATATTATGAATTTCCGCTTCCAACCAGCGGGCTACTAGCGAAGGGGGTGAATCAAGTTTCCAACCTGCACGCTAGGGGGAACGGGACGTTGAATGAATACGGTTGGGGTAAGTCTGCCGCAAAAGGAAATATACGTCATTTGAGGGCAGACTTCTATGACCACAGGCTCCTAGTCATCGGGGGTGCTGCAAAGCCCGGCATGGGCCAAGAACTGTCATAATGACAATTCCCTGGCGAAGCTCCGCCCTATTGCGTAATTGAAGCCGACTGGCGGTTCGGCGTTTCGGAGAGGTCGTTGGTCTGAATTTCTGTATGGGTTGTTTGGGCTTTGACAGGGAAATTCTTGTTGTGTCAGGCGCCTCACGGTCAGGCTGTTCCCGGGAATCATCGGACGGAAGAAAAAGATCTTTAAGGTCCGTGCGGGCGATGTCCCTTCATTTTCTCATTTAACCATCAATTTCTTTCTGGTTAAAAGTTCAAGGACAATTACCTATAGTGTCATCTGCCAGACTGCTGAGAGAAAATGATTTCTAGTTTTTTGCCTTTATTGCAAAATTCCTGAGGTAAAAAATCAGGAATCCCTCGCGTAAAAATTACATGATTGATGGTTGAGATGAAACCATAAAAGTTTAGAACAGAAGAAAATTATAATGGTTTCAGAGCATTAAGACAGAAAGATTATTTGGCCGGCTTTTTGCTTCCGCAAGATAAAAAGTCATTGAAATCTGATTTTTTAATCTTAACAAGGAGGTGTCCAATGAAATTTACTCACATTCTTACCGGGGCATTGGTTTTGACCTTCATCGCGGGAGTGACGTACGGACAAGAACAAATGATAGCAAGCGCGAGTGATAGAGAGATTCAGGTTGTAGATAAGAATTGTTGGGCAGATGTGTTTGAAGATACCGGATTTGATGTTGACGATCCCCATGTCAGGTTGTTGGGCCCTTTTCAGTCAGCCTCATTAGAGGATGTGGCTGGCCAGAATTGGAATAACGAAATCCAAAGTTTGATTGTGGGACCCAGTGCCACGGTCTATGCCTATAAGGATCGTGATTTTTCGGGAACCGAAGTGGCGTTTGTGCCAAATCAACGAACCAGTAATTTGGGTGAATTAGACATGTCTGATGATATCGAATCATTAAAAATCCAATGTGAAAAAGAATAAGTTAGGGTATTATTGAGCTAGAAGTATCTAAATTGTCCATAAAAAATTTAAATAGCAAGTTAAATTATAGACATGGAGATTAAGCAGGAAAGGAGAATATGGTGGTTTTACCTTCAAGTTGAATTCAGGAAGCAAGTAAGACGGCATTATCATTAATTTCTAATCCTTACAACTTCTTACAATGGGAAAACATATGACAACATATTTCAGCCAACCTCTGGGGTTCAACTTATTTTCTGGGTCATTCCACAAACCATGTTCTCCTTTATCCTCCGGGAGGGGGTCAGGAAAATTTCTCCGTGAACATAGCCCAAAACGGAAAAACTGGCATTCCATGGCTAGATTATGCAATGCCATCCTCATGAGTGGTCTTATAACAGGATGCATCACCGATGCAACAGTGGACCTCACCAAAGCCCCGTTTGACGCCACCACAGCCCTGACTGATGGAACCAGTCAGGCGACCACTGATCTGACGGAGCCCACAAGAGAATTCCTTTCGAGCACCACTCCGGGTGCCTGGTTTCAAGCAGATGGCACTCTCAATCCTGATCATAAACGGACCGCGTTTGTGGTATTAAATTTTGATAATTTGCAGGAGGATATGGCCCACGGGAACGGGGAATATCTTGTCTCTCTTGCAAGGTTAGTCGGGGTGCCCCCACACTCACGGGACAGCTTTTTAAAGTCCGCGCAAAGTCAATATGGATATATTTTTGAAGAGGGCCAATCCCGGCCGGAATCTCTCAGGCGGCTCATCAGTACTTTACACATTAATTCATACTCTTCTTAAAAATATTCATTTCTACTTTATAACTGTGTATTAAAAGATGGAGATTCATTCGAGAGCCATTTTAGGAAAAAGGAACATTTAACAACCATGTAGATTAGGCTGTGACTGAGGAAATATCCTCTTGCCCGATAGTACGCGGATCACTCCTTCGGTGTGCTTCTTCCTTCAATTGTTGTTTTATTGAGTGCTATAGCATGAATCTCGTCATCTGACTGTCACAATGTTGAGTGCATCATCTTTCCTTGTCACATTGATCATCACATCTGACTTTGTCCGTGTTAATTGTAAATCTGCTGACAAATTACCTAATCGAAGATTGGTAATCTGGAGGGCAGGCAAAAATTCCGGAAGGTGAGGATTGGTAAAACGAATTTCGCGTTCGGCTCCGTGGAAAGAAATTCCTAGACAAGACTGTACAAGTAAAAACACCGCGCCTGCGGCCCAGGCCTGTGGAGCGCAGGCGACCGGATATAAAATAGGACCTTCCCCCGTTCTTCTCGGGAACCCGCAAATCAGCTCCGGGAGGCGATGGAGGTCCACATGAATGCTCATATCGAATAGCCCTCCAAGAATTTTTTCAACCGCCTGAGTCAATCCATATCGACTCATCCCCAAAGCTATAAGGGCGTTATCATGGGGCCAAATTGACCCATTATGGTACGCCATAGGGTTGTACCGGGTTTCGTTCGTCGGAATCGTTCGAATTCCCCAACCAGAAAAAAAGTCTTCTTCCAGCAACCCCTTTGCGATCCGTTCCGCCCGATCTTGCGTGGCAATTTCCGTAAACAGTGTTTGGCCGGCGTTTGTCGATCGAATGGCGCACGGTTGTTTTTTCCCATCGAGAGCTAAAATATAGGTGCTCAGTTCTTCCGACCAAAATATCCGGTTGAACCGGTCTCGGAGAGCTTGGGCTTGATCAGAGAGGGCCGATGCCCGCTGAGTGTATCCAAGTGTCTCTGCCAATTTGGACGCGGCCAGTTTAGCCGCATAGACATATCCTTGAACCTCACACAAAGCGATGGGTCCTTCGGCTACCGTTCCATCTGCATGGAACACTGAATCAAATGAATCTTTCCAGCCTTGCTGAGCCAGTCCAGTGGGAGTTTGTCGAAAATATTCCACAAATCCATCCTGATCTTTATCTCCATACTGATCGATCCAAGCCACTGCCTGTTCCAGGTGAGGCCAGAGCGAAACCATAAAGTCTTTGTCTCCGGTTCGGTTGTAATAGGCACCTGCCAAGAGGACAAATAAGGGCGTCGAGTCGACACTCCCGTAATAGGCTCCAAAAGGGATTTCATTGAGGGAAGCCATCTCTCCTTTTCGTGTCTCATGCAGTATTTTACCCGGTTCCGCATCTTGATTTGGACGAATGTCCGTCGCTTGCGTGGAGGCCAAATAGGACAAGACTCCTCGTGCGAGATCAGGATTAATCCATAAACATTCTAACGCCGTCAGAATTCCATCACGTCCGAAGGGTGTGCTAAACCATGGAACACCCGCATAGGGATAAAGGCCTTGCGGAAGATCAGTCGTCATCATGCAGATGTCGTCGAGAGACCGATTGACCCAGTCGTTGAATTGTTCATTCCCGGTATATATGGAACAAAACCCGGCCTTGATTGTTTGTAGGTCCTGAGCCGCTTGTGTTTGAGCTGTTGAAAAGGTCACAGGTTCCGACATTTGACCTTCCGCCATACAGGCCACATTGATATGAAACGTTTTGACTTCTTTCGGCGCCAGTGATAATTCGAAATGCATCGAACTCGTCGAAGTTGTCGCCGGCGGAGGGTCAGTGGTCAAATGCGTGACCCGCTTCACGTGGTCCAAGCCCTGATATTCCCAAGCCACGGTGTTGTCATTCAAAACCGTCGTGCTGAGAATTCCTCGTTGAGGCCGTTGCTCTCCTCGCACTTCGAAGATATCCGCAAAATCCGCCTCAAATTGGATAGAGAAAGTAACGGCTAAAGGATGTAAGGAATAATTGGTAAACCGGAGGCGTTCAAGTTGTCGCGCCTGATACAGAAGTTTGATCCGGGAAATATGAAGAGTTCCCCGCGGAAGAAGGGTCCGATCGTTTCCATACTGATCCGGGTTAGTCAGGTCTACCGCCAGTAAGGCGTTGTCTTCCTTGATCGCAGAACTGAGTAGAAAGGGTTGGGTTTCCTCGAGGTTGAATACAAATCTGGAGAGAAACCGGGTCCCTTCATGATACAGACCCTGCTCGCCCAATCCCACATGTTGAATGTCACCGTACGGATTAAAAATGCCGAACGTTTCCCCATCCTTTAAGACATGTGTTCGGGCATCGGCAAGGGCGGATGTCGCCAGAATATAATGCTCATCTCCAATCCGGAATATTTTGTTATCCATTCCATATCCTTTGACAAGCGAAAATAAAAGTATCATTCATTTTATTGATCTGAAGGGACATTTTCAAAACCCGGATCCATAAAAATCGAGACTCCCCCCCTGTAGGGCTCTGTGAGAATGTTGCCCGGAACGTCTCCGGCAAATTCTTTGGAAGCGTGATTCAGGTGAATACTGATGGCGAGAGGAGGAAATCAATATGGAAACATATTGCTCTTGCTCGTCCCCGAATATAAAAGAGGGAGTTTGTTATCTTCCTTCCTTGCCTCCTAGGCTGGTGCCGGAAACTCTTTCAGCCCTTTCAGAGTTGATTTATCAGAGTAAAAGCATAAGCTCATACATAGAAATGACTGTTTTTGAGGGCCAACCCCAGCTTGAAACCGGGCAACAGGAACCCTCGAAGAACCGGCTGTTCATTGAATCTGCTTACCTTCAAACGGGTCGGAAATGTCAGAAGAAAGCTTCCCGAACGAATGTTATGCAAATTCCCTTCTTATAGGCAGCAAATGACCTCCAAACGCTTCGTATAAGACGAATGTCTGGTAATATTTGTTCTTTTTTGGTGAAGATTCTCCTGCCAAAGGGTATAATTTTGAAACTTGTCCATATTGACTTCCTGAAAAGGTTAGGCCTTTTTGATCTGAATAATCAAGGATCATGAGTGCCGAATCGCAATGCGAGACGAATAATGGCGCAAAAAATTTTTGTTGTTGATGATGAAGAAGCCTCTCGTCAAGGGTTGGCTATTCTTTTGGCCAAATGGGGCTATGAAGTGGAACAAGCTGGAGATGGGAAGGAAGCTCTGACTAAAATCCCTCACTTTCATCCTGATGTGGTCATTACGGATTTGGTTATGCCTGGATTCAATGGACTCGAGCTCATTCAGTTTCTTCAGAAAGAATTAATATTTAGTCCGGTCATCGTCTTGACCGGGCACGGAACCATTGAGACGGCCGTTTCGGCTATCAAACAGGGTGCCTACGATTATTTGACCAAACCCCTGGACGTGGCCAGGCTTCGAATTATGGTGGAAAAAGCTTTAGAAAAAGGTGAAACCCATCGCGAGATGGTTCTGCTGCGGAAACGACTCAAAGGTTTGTGGGGACTCGGAAAATTGGTTGGCAAGAGTAAACCCATGCAGGAAATATATAGTCTCATAGAGTTGGCGGCCCCGACGCCGGCGAGAGTCCTCATTCTCGGAGAGAGTGGCACAGGAAAAGAATTGGTTGCACAGAGTCTCCACGATTTGTCAGAACGAAACAAGGGGCCGTTTATACCCGTGAATTGTTCAGCCATCCCTGGAACCCTCTTGGAAAGCGAAATTTTTGGTCATGAAAAAGGAGCATTTACCGGGGCCGTGGATAGAAAGCCAGGGTGTTTCGAGCTGGCACATGGAGGGACGCTCTTTCTGGATGAAGTGGCCGAAATGAGTCCGACCATTCAAGCCAAATTTCTGAGAATTCTTCAAGATTCGTCGGTCAAACGGATTGGAGGAACGGTGCCCATCCAGGTTGACGTCCGTGTCGTAGCAGCCACGAATAAGGATCCATTGAAGGCTATGCAGGATGGATCATTACGCGAAGATCTGTACTATCGGTTGAATGTGTGTATCATTCATCTCCCGCCCTTACGAGACAGAACAGACGATATTCCTCTGTTGGTGAAGGCCTTAATTGAAGAATTTAATGCCAATTATTCGAGAACGGTCCAATCAATCAACGATGAGGCGCTACAGTGTTTAATGAACCATACCTGGCCTGGAAATGTCCGGGAATTACGCAATGCCATTGAACGAGCCGTGATGACCTGTACGTCTGATGTGATTACGACGTCCCATCTCCCTGAATTTGTCAAACCAGCGGACGGTGGGAATGCAGATGAGAGGGGGGAGACGGTTCGATTGCCCATGGGCTCTACGATCGAAGATGCGGAACGCCAACTCATCCTTCAGACGCTGAAGTATAGTCGCAATAATAAGACCCGGGCAGCGCAGATACTTGGGGTCAGTCTGAAAACGCTGCATAATAAGCTTCATCGGTACGGATTACATGATGCGATTGAACGTTAAGGGAAAGGAAGCGTTAGGGGTTTCAGTCATTACCCTCGTTGTGGTCGTTGGCAGTACCTTTCTCAATCTTTCTCAGTTAAGCCGCGTCATTGTCCAGGAAACCTCCGAGCAGGTTTCTCTCATTAAACGACAAATTTTTGAGTACAGTAAGCGGGTGGTGCTGAATGCACAGGCTCCCGATACCCATCCGATTGTTGTGCTTACGGCCAATCAGGAACTCAAAAAATTTCTTGAGGCCAGCGTGGGGTACTCGCCGCATCTCCTCTATGCCTTAATTGTTGATCCTCAAGGGAAAACCCTTTTGCATTCCGAAGAGGGTAAAACTGAACGCCCACATCCGATTAGGCCCAAGCTTGAAGACCTGCTTTCCCTGGGACCCATTGACCGTTTTAATGTCCTGTACCAGGAAGGATCCATTTTTGACAGCACCCTTCCTATGACCTGGGAGAATGTTCCAATCGGGGAAGTCATTGTGGGTATCCATACCAGCTTGCTTCGTGAAAAAATGACTTCTTCACTGAAAACCAGTGTCTTGTTTGCCTTGGTGGCCTTGCCTATTGCCTGGCTGTTAACGATGGGCCTGGCGACGTTGACCTTGCGTCCTATCCATGCCTTGGCTGATCAAATGGAGCAGCTTCGACAAGGACGTTTTGATGTGTTAACGGATTTAAGCCGGACGGATGAATTTCGGGAACTGGCGGCCCAGCTCCAGTTGCTGGGGCAACAACTGAAATCAGATCGTTTCAAAACACTGAGTGAGGAGACCCATCTTCAAGGAGTGATTGAACATTTAGAGGATGGAATAATTCTTATTGATACAGAAGGCCAAATCCTTTTTCTGAATCAAGCTATGGAAACGATGGTGGATATGCCGAATTTTCCTCTCTCCGGGCATCGTTTGGACGTGCTGGGAGAATCCTTTGCTCCACTCCTTCAATTGGTGCAACAAGCATTAACGGAGAAAAAGGATTTTAAGGCCGTCGCCTGTTTATTGCCCAGAAAGGCGGAACGTAAGTCATTTTATATCTCCGTCGTTTGTTTGGGAACCTCCTCAAAGGTCCACGGAGCCATGATTTTATGTAGAGATTTGGAAGCCATGAAAACCCTGCAATCGTTGGTTCGCTATGCAGCACAGCTGACGACGTTAGGACAATTAACTGCAGGTATCGCCCACGAGGTCAAAAATCCTCTAAATTCAATGGTGATTCATCTCGAGATTTTAAAGGAAGAATCCAAGAGCCTGAATGGAGAATTTCAGAAAAGTTTAGAGGTCCTGGAAGGAGAAGTGCATCGTTTGGACCGAGTCGTAATTGGATTTTTGAAATTCATGCGTCCTCAAGAACTGGAAATTTCATCGGTGAATGTGAATGAGCTGATCAAGAGGGAGTTTAGTCTTTTAGAGACGGAATGGGGAGTCAAGGGCATTCGCTTTATTCTCGAATGTGAGTCAGATCTTCCGGCCATTTCTGCAGATCCTGATCTCTTGAGTCAGATTTTTCTCAATATTATCTTGAATGCCTGTCAATCGATGGAACAGGGCGGGGACATTCGAATTGTCACATCAACCCATCAGGACAATGAAATTCGCATTTCAATAAGCGATCAAGGTCCTGGTATTCATCCTGAAATACGAGAAAAAATTTTCCAATTGTATTACACTACTAAACATCATGGAAGCGGTCTGGGTCTTTCGTTAGCTTATCGCTTTGTTCAATTGCATGAAGGAGTTATTGATGTTCAATCGGAAATGGGGAAAGGCACCACCTTTACTATCCAATTACCACGAAAGATGTAATTGGTCTGTGCTGTTGCCTCACGTGCAAATGGGGAGGTTCGTGGATGGAAGTCACTTTCTGTTATGGGGAATATTCTTGTTACTGAGTGGGTGCGCTTTGGACGTCACTTCAGGAGGGATGGGTATAGGGCCATTAAAGCAGATCATGCCGGACATACCTGCTTCCCCACCCTCAATCATTAAGATCTCCTCCGATCTATCTCCCGCAACATCAATTTCTCCGTTGGAATCCACGAATGAGGAGAAGTTTTCAGGAAAAAATACAAGGCAATCCGGTCAGAGCCAATCTCAACACCATGCACCCGTTGTCTCGGAGCAAAAACCGACAATTCTGGTCCCGGAAAATCCTAACAAGGATAATGGTCAGGTGGTTGTGATTTATAAGTCAACGATAGAAGAAACACAACATTTAATGCGCAACGTCAACGAAAGTCAGTTGACCAAGGAACAACACGACACCTACATTTCAATCCATAGTTTTTTGGAAAAATCCCAGGAAGCTTTTTTGCAACATGATATGTCGATGGCGGTGAATTTAGCCGAGAAAGCTCATACCTTGGCCAAAGAAATTGTCAAAAATTCCACAAAACCATAGCCGGGAATGGCCTTGAGACATATGCGGGTGAGAGCGGAAATCCGGTGGTGAACAATGGAAGACAATCAGCCGGCTCGGCGTTATTGCCGGCGAGGTCCTTCAATATGGTGCCTCATGACTAAGAAGAATGTGTTAATCGTAGAGGATGATATGAATAGCCGTGAAGGCCTCAAGTCTATGCTAAGAATGTATGGATATAATGCCGACACATCTCAAGACGGCTTGCAGGCCATAAAGAAAATAAAAGAAAAATTATTTGAAGTCGCCGTTATCGATATCAATCTTCCTCCTGTCATGAATGTGGAAATTAATGGCTGGGATTTGATCCGGATTTTCCGATCATTTAACCCGAGCATAGACATTATTGTCGTCAGTGGGGAAAAAGGCATTCACTCTCGAGCCCGGCATTTTAATTTGGCCGGATGCTTGGAAAAACCTATCCGGCCTGCTCATCTTAAATCTCTGATGGAAGCCCTTAATGAATAGATAAAAATAGTTTTGAGTTCAAAGATCCCTTCGTTTCTGGACTTTCCTCCTCACTTCTCAAGTATTTCCTTTCTTCCTGCCAATTCTCATATTGCGTAAGAATGTAAATTTGGGCCAATGGTGCTTCTTGAGTCATTGATTTGTAAAAAATGCCCATACATTTTGTATTTTTTACGTATCGCCACCATTTTACATAGGTAAAATATCGTAGGCTGATAATACCCAAAAAGTAGATACAAATATTTGATTTCAAAGGAATGAATGCCAATTTTTCCCTTTCTTCCTGTTTTTGGTCTGAAGTTTGCGGAGAAAGGATTAACCTCTCTTCGCAAAGCGTCAGAAGTAACGAATGAAATTTAATGAATAACCAAAGGAGGATGCCATGAAAACATTTTTATATGTTGTGATGGGTATAGCCATTTCCATGGTGGGTATTCCGGTTTCCCAGGCTGCGAATTTGCCCGACATGACGGAGCCAACGAAAAATGAGAGTGTGCCTTTGACCATGGTATCGGGAACGGTAATGGATGTGCAGGGAGATTGGTGCATCGTTCAGGATTCGCAAGGGACTGAATGGAAGATACAAGTGGATAACTATACGGATACCATCGGGAATGTTATGCCGGGCGCCATAATAGCCGCGGTGGTAGAAGCTGATGGTCATGCTAAAAAGGTGAAAGTAATGCAAGATTCTTGAAAAATATAATCCTGAAAAGAGGAAAGTAGGAGTGAAACCTTCCTATTTACTCTGAACGGTTTTAGGAAAAAAAGGAAAGGGAGAAGGCTATGCATACTCCACATCTCAATTTTAATTTTGCAAAAGGAATTTTCGGGATTGTTCTGATTGTTCTGATTGGAGTTTTCAATTGGTATCCAACCCAGGGGTTGGCGATGGTATCCGAGGATAGTCCAAGGAAAAGTGTAATACAAGGACATGATGAAATAGGTGCGATCATTATTGAAGGAGAGGTCACAAGAGTGCAGGGTGAGTTTGTGGGGAAGGATTTTTCTCAAATGAAGGATCGACGTTATGTAGTGGAGACTCCGTATGGGAAGGAGTGGGACCTCCATCTGGAAGAAGACACAAAGATCATGGGGCATATTTTTGTGGGTGACCATGTGAAGGCCAGTGTGGCAAATGATGGCTCCCTCCAGACCGTTCAGAAAATTGGACAGGAAAATGCGACTTCGCAACATTCCATGGTTCGTCGGAGTATCAAAGGGATGCTGGAAAGAAGGAATGGAAATTTTCTATATGTAAAACAGGGGGATCACACAGAAATTGTGCATCTTGATCCCCAGAGTGTTCTTGAAGGAAACATTCGGGAAGGGAGCAATATTGTTGCGCAGTTAGGAGAGGCAGGATACGGGATTAAAATTCAGGAATTAAAAGGGGAAGCAGAAACAACTTCTAACTAATGCAACTACTGCGCAGGATATTCTCTTACTATAGAGAAATTTAAAGACATCTTTTGATTGGTTTTGAATAAGAAGTGAAAAGGGAGATTTGAATTCAAATGGAATTTAGTATAGCAGACAATCGGAAGGCTTATTCTGCCTGATGGTGAATACGACACTTAGTCTTGGATGAGAAAGGTAAATTTAATTTTATCTGTAAGCAAATGAAAAATAGGAGATGTATATGGCTATAGATTTTGCGCTAAATTTATTTCCCGCTGCCTCTTATGGTGCGAGAAGAAAAGAAGCAATTCCTCCGGATCAATCTATGGGGAGAAACGTCATGGTCGTAGATGATGATGATGATTTCAGATTTCTGTTATGTGACCGGTTGAAACGAATGGGCATGAAATGTTTCGAAGCCGAGAATGGAGAGGTGGCCAAATTGCAACTGAAAAAGAATCACGTCGATCTGGTGATAACCGATAATCACATGCCAATCATGGATGGTTTGGCATTAATCGATTGGTTGCAACATACTCAACGACATATGCCTGTCATTTTTGTTTCAGGGGATTTGAGTGGACCTGTCAAAGTAAAAGCGGAAGAGGCAAGAGTTTATGCCATTTTTGAAAAACCCTGTTCTTTGTCCGAGATTTCATCAAAAGTTGAAGAAGTATTTAAGGAGATTTAAAGAAGTTGTCCAGGTGAATTATTCATGGTTCAGCTATTTGTATGTATTTAAAATAAAAAGCAAACTACCAGGGTAATTCTCCGTTCCCGTTCTCCAGTGAAGGCTTTCGATCTTTCCAAAGTAATCTAGTAAAGACAAAATAACCAGCATGCAAACCAGCATGCTGCGCTATCACAATTGCGTGTGAATAAGTCCCTCCAAACCGTTTAACCCGATCATCTCCATAACAATCTTGTAGTGGAAAAACGCAGGCTAAGAATTGAAGTACCGCATAAACCGCTGATTGAGGAAACTCAAACAATCACTTTTATAGAGCTGGCATGTGAATGCATGCATGAAGAGAGTTAGGTGGCTCTCCTGGCCTTGGACGGCTGGATAAAACCTGTGAGGTATTCCATGCGTCTTTTACACGGAATTTGAATTTCTTTCCAGCTACTGACCCTTCATTGAAAAATATTCGAATAGGCTTTAGGAAAATCCGCCGAAGGCAATATGGCCCCGATCCTCGCGCATTTTTCCTATGCACTTTTTCCGCAATAGTGCTCAAATTATTAGATCTCTATTTTTTATCAGGAGAAAAGGCTGCATCGGTAACCTTGTTTTCGTCATCCAAAAATAATATGACGGAGTGTCCGGCGGAGAGATTTTGTAATTTTTCTTGAATAAGGGGCCGGACCTCGTATTCTTGTTCGCCTTTCCCCTCCTTTTTAATGGATATCCTATTATCCTGTAAGGGTTTCTTGATTGTGCCCGTCACCTTTTTAAAATTTCCCTTGAGAGGGGATTTCTTCTCAGGTAAGTGCTGCGATTTCTTCACTTCTTCCTGACTGCTAAGTGTGACATCAACAATTTGCCCCATTTCATCAATCAGGAACATCGCTTCAACTCCGACCGGGATGGAGGCCACCTTACTCCTTGCCATAGAACTGATCAAATGGGATTCCTGCTTACCTTCAGTTGTCTGAATGACGGCTTTTTCATGTCCGGTAATGAGTGGCTGTGCGAGTTTCCCACGCACCTTTTGATGTCGTGAGGCTTCACCTGGCAAATGGACATCCACAATCAGATTTTGATCATTGAGGGTGATTTCAACACGATCCCCTTTTTTTAAGTCAGGCAATCCTTTGTCCTTCCGCAGGTTCATCGGCAGAAACCTGGGTTGAACTTCGCCGGTATTCACCTTGGCTTGTTCACCCCTGATTTCTTCGACGGTTCCTGTAATGACCCGCTCCCCTGCGAGGGAAGTTTGATTCTTTGTTGCGGCGTCTGTCCCTTCAAGAGCCAAAGTGACACCGGTAAAGGTGAGACATATACCCAACGAGTACGTTCCATACAAAGAAAGCCGTTTGATCGCGGAAAGTGCCGATGAAATCCTACCTGTCTGACCACAAACATTTTTGAAAGACATAAAATTCTCCTTCGTTAGTTTCCGAAGCTTAAAAAACGAGCAAAGACCATTTTTTAATATGTATATATAATTTCTCAACAAGGGGGACCTGGGGAAAACCCTGGTTTTGAAAATTCACGATTTCTTCCGAAGGGAGATGTCCGGAATGCCGGGAGGAAACCGGAGAGAGCACCTTTTTAGGAAGCGGGTTCTTGAGTAGCCGTAGGGTCGATTTCGATTAGAGGAGTAATCCAATAGCGGCAGAGAGGCACGAGGCAATTAAAATGGACATGGTAAATCCAATCCCTTCAAAACAGCGGATAGTCGTTGAGAAATATTGACTTAATTGGTTCGAATCTTTCAGTGCGGACCAACCGGCTTTGTTGTGAGGGAAGCTTGGTCTTACCAAATCAGGCAGGTTTTTGGACAGAATTACAAAGTTGGATGAAAACATCTTAACGATTTTGAGGCAAAGCCTTTAAACCTTTAGTGAATCTGAGATTTCAGACAAATGTTTAAGGAATAACCGCATTTTGTCTCTTGAAGCCTCCCTGCTCTCCTACTTTAGGATAAGCGTGAGTTCATTATTTGTGAGACAAGGTTTTATTCTTAATCAATCATCAACAGAAGGAGGCAGACAATGTTGAAGGCAATTCAAATGTTTCTGAGCATTGCCGTGGTGATGGGCTTGTTGGCCGGGTGCCAGTCTACGACGGGCCAAACAACCGGAGAATATGTTGATGATGCCAGCGTGACCGCAGCCGTGAAAACCAAACTCATCACTCAACAACCTTCTTCATTGCCCAGAGTAGAGGTTGAAACCGTGAATGGCGTCGTTCATCTTATTGGAGTGGCCAAAACTGAAGCCGACAAAGCCGATGCGGCTCGTTTGGCCAAGCAAGTAAAAGGAGTCAAGCGAGTCGATAATGATCTGATAGTTCAAGCTCATTAATACAATCCATCATGATCCTTCCTACCCCCGCCTTAGGTGCGGGGGTAGGGAATTACCGTTCTACGGTCGACCTATTGAGAAAATTTATTAAACAACGAATGTAGGGCTAAAAAAATTAAGAAATTTCCAGACATTTTTTCCCGCCTTACATTGGCCACGGGTGGAGAGGATGACTTCGTGTGGAAGTGAAAACGTTGTCTCAGCAAAAAGGCTCGTGGAAAACTCACCCCCTTGTCCTCATTTCGTGGATAACAGCCTTTCTCCTACTATTGTTAATACTGGCATCTTATTTTATTGATGAACCGTTGCGAAGGTATATCGAAACGAATCTCAATAAAAATCTTGAAGGATATACGGTTAAATTAGAGGCTGTGGATGTTCATCCGATTGGTTTTTCGATTGACTTTATAAATTTGATCTTAAGACAAGAAGCGAACCCCGAACCGCCTCTTCTAATCATTCCATACTGGAACGCCAGTATTCAGTGGTTCGAATTATTAAAAATGGAAATTGTCAATGATCACCTCATTAAAAATGCGGAAGTAGTATTTCAAAAGGAGGTTAAGGATAAAACTGATGTAGAAGACAAAGGTTGGCAAGAGGCCTTATACGCATTGTACCCCTTCACCATTAATTTTCGAATCGAAGATAGTTCATTTTCCTATCGGGACCAAACCGATCATCCTCCGCTTGAACTGACAAATCTCCAATTGAAGGTGGAAAATATACAGAACATCCGTTTCCCCGATGGTGAGTACCCATCCACCATCCATTTGGAAGGATCCCTCCATCAATCGGGATTTTTAAGTTTAACGGGAAATGCCAATTTTTTAGCCGAACCGATTCCGGGAATATCGGTGGATTTCGATGTGAAAAATATTCAACTCAAACCATTTATTATCCTCTCTTCCCCTCTCAATGTGGAAATCCATTCCGGAACGCTGAACGGGCAGGGACATATCGAATATTCCCCTTTGAAAAACAATGCTCAAATTGCCAACTTGGAAATAGAAAATCCACATATTGACTATGTGGAGAAAAATTCTTCAGAAAAAAAACCAAAAGACAAGCAGGATTCACAATCACACGAGGATGATAATTCTAAGAAATCCAAAGATCCGTTCAAAGTATTGGTGGACTCTGCATCTGTAAAAAATGGGGAATTTGGATATATGAACCGAACCACTAATCCCCCTTACAAGATTTTTTTTAACGATGTAGATCTCCAAGTGACAGGAGTGGGCACTCCAAAGATCACCCAAAAAGGAGAATTGAGGCTTTCCGGAAAATTCATGGGAAAGGGGAAAACATCAATCGAAGGAGGATTCAGGCCGGAAGTGCAACATCCGGACTTTGATGTAAAAATGAAAATTGAAAAAACCGATATGACGGTATTAAATGATGTGTTTAAAGCCTATGGAGGTCTGGATGTTAAAAGCGGGAAATTTTCTTTATTTTCTGAATTACATGCTCATAAGGGCCGCGTCCAGGGGTATATTAAGCCCTTTTTTGATCGACCTGAAATTTTCGATCTCTCACAGGACAAAACCGACAATATTTTTCAACAACTGTATGAGGGTGTTGTAGGTGCGGTTGCTTCGATATTGGAAAATGTTCCAAGGGATCAGGTGGCCACGAAAACCGAAATCACCGGGAATATGAAAAATATAGAGGTAGGGACATGGGAACTTATATGGAATCTCTTGAGAAATGCATTTGTTGATGCCATGACACCGGCCTTTGAGGGATTAAAAAAATTGGGTAAGAACAAATAAGCAAGGGGTGAGCGATGATTCTCATGAACATGGTCTTCCGGGGGAGCTTTGGTAGGCGTGGTTTTTGGTTGGTGGCCTCCTTGGGATTTAATTTGTCCGGAGAAATTTTCTATAACTAAAACGACGTGTATGGGTTTTTGGATTCCCAACCATATAAATAACAGGGGAGTAATTGACGCGAGGAAGTTAACGATGTTTCATGGGTTCTTATTACAAAGGAGGAGGAATATGAATACCAAACATTATGTGTGGGGAGTGCTGCTGGTCGCGTTGTTGGCAATGACCGGGTGTAATACTATGGAAGGAGCCGGCAAGGATGTCAAAAAAACCGGTGAAAATATTGAGAAGGCAGCCGATTAACTTTTGTTGTCTCTGAGGAAAGGCGGAATTTCTCAATTCAAGATTGAGGAATTCTGCCCCTACGTTCTCCCTAATCTTCGCTCACACTTAGATGGGAAATGTAATAATCAATTTTTGGGTAACGCCTCATTTTCAGGTGTTTTCTTCTTACTCTCACTGCTTGAGTAAAAAAATGATAAATATTTTCCCCAGGAATCCTGCAGTTTCTTTAGTGCAATTCAACAGGCCCCTGCGTTGTTCAAGCTTACCACCTGCCGGTGTGTTTTGAGCCCTTAGGTTCTGCAAACTAAAAAAGCGTTCTTACTCACTGAAACCATGGCCAAGGCGCAACCTCTGTGTTTGGCTTTTGCCTGGTGTGGATTCCCGTAGACTAATATGAAGGAACGAATGATCATGTCGACACCATTTCCGCGCCTCTGAAAAATATTTGGACAAAACAGAGTGAGTAGAAAACCATTTTATACGTTGGTGAAAGGAGAGGTGACTTGATATTAATCACTCAGACTAGGTGCTATAAGAGCTCGGTCTTTTTGGCATCGGCTCCATGCTTTATACAACAATTAAAAGATGGTTGACGTCTTAATATTTTCATTAGGAGGAGGACAACAACAACATGAGGATGTTACGGCGGGATTTTCGTTCTTGGCAGTTGTTAGGCATCATGCTAGCTATGGTCTGTGGGGTAGGTGTGATTCCGGGCACGGTTTTAGCCGCCAACTGGTTGACGGAGGATGTCAGCAAGGGTCTCTTCTCCGTTGGTGGCCGGGCCATGTACTTCAATCCCATTGATGGAAGTGCTAGTTGGTATGGAGGTGGTCAGGTTCGATTGCATTTAGGCGAAGTATTTGGCATGGAATGTTCGGCAGACTATCGGAAAAATGATTATGGAAATGACACGACCGTACATACTTTTCCAGTTCAAGCATCAGGGCTCCTTTACCTTCTCCCTGGAAAACGCGTAAGTCCTTTCCTACTAGGGGGGAGCCGGATGGGATTTCACCAATGTGAATGGGCCGGACGGCTATGACAAAACTCAAAATCGTTTTGGACTTCACGCCGGTGGGGGACTTCAGGTTAATGTTGAGCCGAAATTGGTCGGTAGACGGTTCTTATCGTTTTGTTTGGCTGGAGCGAGTTCAATCAAAGGACGAAAATCTTCAAAATAAAAAATTTCAGGACGAAGGCCATATGGTGACAATTGGTCTCAATTATCACTTTTTTAAAAAAAACCTTACAAAAAAGGAGGTGGGAAAAGAAAAAGCCAAGTTTTAATGCTGAATAATGATTCGCTGGTAAGTCTTACATTATTGATCACATGGATTTGAAGGAGAACAACATGAACAAAGAGCAATTCAAAGGAAACTGGAATCAGTTTAAAGGGGAAATGAAAAAAAAGTGGGGAAAATTTACTGATGATGAGATTCTCCAAATCGAAGGAGACTACGATAAATTTAAAGGAAGAGCCCAAGAGTTATATGGGGACCAAAAAGATGAAGTGAACAAGTGGGCTGAGGATTGGCACTCGAAAAATAAGCGCGTCGGCTAATCCGAATTATATGAAGGATAAAAAATTCCTTCGATTTCATTGAGGGGGTATCATTATGAAATTCACGTTGAACGCTTGCCAAAAGAAAGGTGTTCCAGCATTGGTGTCGCTCCTTCTTATAGGTTCCCCCGCCTGGGGTGCAAATGGTCTGTCGTATTCTTTCGTCCAAGAAGCAATTACACAGACCGGACATATACAGAAGGTGTATAACCAGGACGAATTTGAAGGGAATTGGAAGCAACTGAAGGGGGCAATCAAGGAAAATTGGGGAGAGTTTACGGAGGATGACTTATTAGCCATTGAAGGGCGCACTGACCGTTTTGAAGGAAAGCTTCAAGAACGGTATGGAGAACGTAAGGAAGAAGTAAAAGAATGGGTTGATAAATGGTTGGAAAATCACCCTTACGATGCCCAGGATCGGAAAAGATAACCAAAAAATGAACTCTTGTTTTCCTCAGCTTGATGTCGGCGAAATGGGAATTAGTATCCCATTTCGCCGGGGCTAGAATACAAATCTCGCATCACCAAGTTCAGATCACCACTTTTTCCGATATCCTTATTTTGCTCCCCGCCCCTCAAGGACGTTTTCACATATAGATTTTGCTAATTATTTATATACTATAGGGTCCCGCGAACCTTTCTAATAGCGGTAGGTTGATTATCTGCTGAATAACGAATTTCCGCTTTGTCCCCCACACCGATTGATTCATCAACCAGGGTCATGGAGTTAGCTTCAATACGAATCTCTTTATTTTCCGAGTCTTTCACTATATAGGTTTTGCCATCAATTGCTACCACTTCACCGGTAATATTTCTGGGACTTCCCGTCGACGGAGTGGACTCGGGTGAGACACCAGGGGTGTTGGATTCAAGGGGAGGTGGCGGAATTTGCGAGGTTCCCGTGGGATTATTGGATTGAGGAGGTGTGTTGACGGGGTCATGTTCCTCCTGACATGCCACAACCCCTGAAAATAATATGAGCGCTGTCCAACAGATTCGCATTCCAGCCGAATGGTGTGTTGTTGTGTGTTGTGCCATGGGATCACCTCTTTTTTAAATAAAAGAATTAACTGTACAGGTGCTGTTATTATCCATTGTAAAAATTTGAGAAAAAATCCGGATTCTGGATCACAAAGAATTTATTTATTCTTCTAACGGGAATCCCACTTTGAAAGTGACCCGCCAATATACCACCTGGCCTTGATCAATCATTCCGCGGCTTTCGGTAACTTGGAACCATCGCATGTACCCAAGTGTCCGAGAAGCTTTCGAAATTAAATGATTGACTGCATCCTGAATCGAATCAGGGGGACTTCCTGTCAATTCAACTGTTTTCTAAACATGATGCGATGACTTTTTCCCTTTCTTCGTAAAAATTGAATTCTCCCTCTAAGTATAAGAGGATGACCGGAGTCCAGGAACTCATGAAAACCCTGGATTCACGGTAATGTATGGGACAGTTTCTCACTTCGCTTGTGGACATTCTGTTTTGACAGGGTACGAGGAAGATGAGAGGTGAGAGTGAAAATAAGATACTCAGGATGGGAACAAGCCGCCGGTTAGACGCCTTGTTCCCTCCTGATTAGGGATTATTGGCCGATTGACCTATGCTACTGGGAGATGAGAAATGGCTTTTCTTCCCAGGAGACGTCCGGGTCAACCCATAACCGGCTTTTTACATGCTTCGCGCCGGCTTCATTCTCGCGGACTTCGCGGGAATTCCTTGGTTAAGTCTTTAGCCAAAACCCTGACTGTATGTTTGACCATTTACTGTTTTTAGAAATTTCCCAATAGCTACAACGGGATACTTTCTCAAGTGATCTAATGCCAACTTCCAACGTGAATGGGGTGCGATGAATATTCTGCGAGGATGTCCGGGTTCATGGGTTCTCATTCGAACAAAAACTTTACGGTGCCTTAGGATTATGGGATTTATTTTTTGGTGTTTGTTCGGGCGTTTGATAGAACTCCAAAATAACGAGTTTCCACTTTTCATCATCCATGTCCGGCCAATGATTTTTATTAAAGCCGGGAGCTTTTTCTAATTTTTTTGGCTGAATGTCTAACGTCAGATGATCACCGTCCGGACTATGGGCGAGCGAAGTCCAGGGCACCGCAAAAAGCTTATCCCCTAATCCCAAAAAACCTCCGAAGGAAAGGACCGCATATGCGACTTCCCCGGTGGTCGCTATCACCAGTTCCTCAATTTGCCCCAGATCCTTACCCTCTAGATTTTTAACTGATTTCCCCACTAAAGCAGTCGCCTTATAGGCTCCTTTAATAGATTCATTGCCCCACGAATGAGAAAAAGGTGCCATCAATAAGATCGCTGAAATAATACAGGTAGAGAGGGGGTAAATTTTCATGGAGACCTCCTTTCTGTTTTCATTTCTATCTCCTTCACTAACAACAACCGGTTAAATTCATATTGATTAGTCTGAAATTTTCTAGTTTACAAGGTTCATGAATTTGTTTAAATCAATAAAATGCCATGTTGTTTCCCGAAATCATGCATCCATCCATCCATCCATTATGGTTAATTCCTCCAAATAGTCTCGGAGATTTTTTAAGTATGCTCCTTAATTCAAGGGTTTTTGCTAGTTGTCGATTCCGTGGAATTCAGGTAAATGAGTGCATTAATAATGACGTAAATGCGAGTCAGAAAATGAGAGATTAAAGGCCAATATGATTCTTTTTCTCTCTCAGGATCAATCCTTTCTAACAAAGATGACTCACCGGTTGCGTGGGATGGGGAAGGTCGCATTAGGGATTTCTCGATATGAAGACCTGTGGATAAGAGTCCGTCAAAATCCGCCGGATATCATTATTTTTGACGATAACAGGGCCCAAGTTGATCCAATTGAAATCATGCGAAGGCTTCAAGTCGAAGGGTTTAAAGGGAAGGCGGTCATGTTAGTCGGTGAATCCCCTGAAATGCTTGTTCCTGAAGTATCAAAACTTGGTGCCATTCAAATTGCCGGCCGACCCTTCTCCGTTAATCGGGTGATATGTGCCATCCGAATAGCTCAGGAGCAATTGCAGGCTGACCGATACACAACATCATTAGCGTAAATGGTACCGTTTGGAGAGGGAGAGATGGTGATAACAGCATCTTCGACATGGCGATGTCCAGCGGAATGTGAGAGACCTTTCTATTTTTAATTTTGACCAAGCAGGAGATTTTTATCATGCCCAATACCAATGCATCGTTTTCCGCTTATTCTCGCGTGGATCATTTGAAACAGCAGATGGAAAAGTTAGAACGAATCAGCCAGCCTCCTGTGAACATCCAGGACCTAGAACAGTTCGATAGGGAAACAGAAGAAATACTCCAAAGAATAGATGGAAGAGCAGGCAATATGGCTGGTTATACATTTGCCACCATGGCAGAAGCGGAAGCCCTGGTCAATCTTCCTGAATCTGCTCAGGAACCAACTTCTCGTGACCTTTTACAAAAGTCTCTTCAACAAAGACGGCAAGTGTTGATGGGATTAGCCGGCGAATTGGAAAACCTGGAAGAAAAAGAGGCCGAAGTCCTGACGGGAGAGGATCATGAAGATCCTCCTCTGACCTAGTCGGTTATACGCCAAAAAGACCTGGATTACCGAAAAAATCACTGCTTTTGGGAGATGGCGAGGGCCATTGCTTCCTGAATTCCTTATCGGTCGCGATGGACACGCTGACATTACACTTGGATTTTTTTAAAGACTCCAAACAGATACAGGAGTGACGGAAATACGACGATCATTCCTGCCACCAACGCGAAAAGGAGTAATTCCAGAGTCGAAGTGGGAGCGGCGGAATTATGGATGGTCAAATCGGGTTTAATCAAATAAGGATATTGCGACAAACCCCATCCCCAGACAATGGCAGTGACATACCCCATGGCTGAGGCACGGGCCAGGTGATACCGGTTGGTCCATAGTCCGACTACACTGGCTAACATCCCCAAGAGAGCCATACTCAGCACCACCCCTCCGCTCCAATGTTGTGATAACCCCTCGCGGATGTCAGAAGCCTCATGGCGGGAAAGCAGGAAAACCACGATGGCCATCAAGCCGGATGCCGCAATCGCCCATTGGGCTCGTCTGCGAAACAGCTCTTTCAGATCGGGAATTGTCGTTTCATGAATCAAATAGATTGATGCCAACATAGCAAAAAGAGTGATCGTCCATATTCCCACTGCCAGAGGGAAAGGTTGAATCCATGTCAGCACAAATACTTCAACGAATTCCCCTTGATGGTATTGGAGGTTGCTTGAGGCCACAGTGCCAAGAATGATACCTAAAAACATCGCCGTGATCACGCTGGAGAGACCAAAGAGCGTTCCCCAAAATCGATGGAGCGGAGACTGCCGGACATCATAACTGCGGAAGGCGAAAGCGGATCCTCGAAGCACAATGCCGGTGAGGAGCAACGTTAAGGGAATGTGAAGTAGTGTCGAAACTCTGGCATAAGCGGGGGGAAATGCCGAAAAGAGAAACGTGACGGCCAGAATCAGCCAGACGTGGTTGGCTTCCCAAATGGGCCGGATGGCAGTAGAAATCAGTAGCGTTGTGCATGTCCCTCCGGTCCTCTGGCCACCAGATACCATATGCCGGCTCCATAATCCGCTCCGCCCAATAGGGCATACAGGGTTAGCGACATTAAAATGAAACCCGCGAGTATATCCTCAAGGCCTGGCATGGGTTCCCCTCGGGGATGGACCATCCGGTTCTAATGCCTGTGGAAATACGGCAAGATGGCGATGTACGAGCCACAGTACGATTCCAGCCAGCATCAAATAAAGGAGGGTAAAAAAAATAAGAGGCACCGTCAGGCCGGGCATGGGTGTCACGGCATCGCTGGTGTGCATAATGCCTTTAATGATCCAGGGTTGCCGTCCGACTTCCGTGACTACCCATCCGGATTCGATGGCAATCAATCCCAATGGAGCGCAACCCACAAGACACCGAAGAAATCCGCGAGATTCCCATAGACACTTCCGTCTCCATACCTTCCACAATCCCCACACACTCATACCCATGAGGATAAAACCTGCTGCGATCATGATTTGGAACGCCACATGGACCACCGCCAGGGAGGCCATTCCTGGCGAGGAAAATCCATTAATCCTGTGACGGATGCCATGGGATCCCCATGGAGTAAGAGGCTGAGCCCATAGGGAATTTCAATACCATACGAGACGGTTGCAGTAGAGACATCGGGAATGCCTCCAATCCAAAACGAAGCACCCGGACCGGTATGAAAATGTCCTTCGAGGGCCGCCAATTTAATCGGGCTGTAGGTTGCCACTGTGCGGGCGAGCAAGTCCCCACTAAGGGGTTGAAAGACGGCCGCCAATCCCGCTGTGATAAAGGCAATACGGACAGCCTGTTGGTGAAATGGATTCTCCGGTTGCCGAAGTAAAAAAAAGGCATGAATGCCCGCCAAAAAAAATCCGATAGCGACAAATGCCGCGAGAATCATATGATGCGATTCATGAAGTCCAACCGGATTGGTAAAGGCGGCGAGGGGAGTAATATGGATGGGTTGCCCATCGCGTAGCTGAAAACCAACAGGGTGGTTCATCCATCCATTGGCCAGCACGACAAAAAAAGCAGAAAGGACGCCACTCACCATCACGATCACTCCGGACATCAGATGCACAGAGGGAGAAATTTTATCCCACCCGTATAGATAGATTCCCAAAAAAATGGCTTCGGTGAAGAACGCAACACCTTCCAAGGAAAACAAGAGGCCGATGATCGGACCGGCCCAAGCCATAAATTTCGGCCATAGCAGCCCCAGTTCAAAGGAAAGCACTGTCCCGGACACGGCGCCAATGGCAAAAAGAACTGCAGTTCCCTTGGCCCATCGTTTGGCCAATTCACGGAAGATTTCATTACCGGTTCGAATATAGCGCCATTCTGCTATGACCATCATGAGTGGCATCGCCATGCCCGCCACGGCGAATATGATATGAAAATCCAAGCGAAATCGCCATTTGGAGGCGCGCAGCCAGAAGGTTTTCAATCATGGCAGGGGCATCGCTCATCAGTATTTTGCTGAGTCGTCTCTCCAGCTACATCCTGGGCAATGATTTTTGGAAAATGCGATGTTCGATCATGCCTGGAGGCGTGTCACGTGAGCGATTGCGTTGAACACTCACTTCGAGGGCAAGGGTGGGCTCTGGCCTGTTTGAGGGCATGGGCATACCATTCCAGTTCTTCGAAAAATTCTCGGGCCTTCTGATGAAATTTTGGATCAGTGGGCGTGCCATCTTCCTGAAAGGCATTCTGGACATGGGGAATAGGAAATATCGATGGAATACTCGACATACCCAATTCGGCCAACATGGCTCTGAGGGTCATTGCGGCACGGACTCCGCCGAAGGCACCTGCTGAATAACACACTATTGCAGAGGGTTTTCGAAAGTATTCCTCAAGAAAATGGTCTAATACATTCGACAGAGCAGGGGGAATGGTGTGGTTGTATTCACCAGACACGATGAGGTAACCATCTGCCGGAATAATCAGATCAGCCACTCGTTGGAGGAGTTGAGGTGCCTGTCCGGGCTCGTATTCCTTGTACATTTTATCCAACAGCGGAAGAGGATAGAGGAGAGGATCGATGAGGGACACCGCATGATTACGGGTTTGACAGGTGTTCAGCATGAACCGGGCGGCCTTGATGCCTTGACGGTCCGTCCGAACTGATCCATAGATTATAGCCAAATTCAGAGGCATGAAGGAATTCATTCCTGGTGGGAGAAAAACGCCGAATGGCCTTTCCTGGTCATGAATGAATGATGCCACGATTGTTGCCGTGACCTTTTGTCCACATTATAAACCAGTTTTGCGATCAGAGGCTGGACAAATCTTATGTGAGGCATTAAGAAACGTCTATTGAGGCTATCAATGGAACAGAAATAAGCTCTAATGAAAAAAGATAAGTTGAAAGATTATGTGAATACCGGCAGATCATGCAGACTGTGGAAGATTGCACTAGTCTCTGATTTGGTATTGTGAAGGGGGTCTTGGGATGATAGGTACTTGGATTGACATTTCAATGCCACTTTATCCCGGCATGGTTCATAGGCCAGAAGATCCGCCTTTTCAAATAGAAGGGGTGAAGGACAGGGAAGAGGTGGATAATATTCATGTCTCCCGAATTTCTATGAGTTCACATGCCGGGACACACATTGGCGCTCCTCTGGAGGTTGGGCATTCTGTGCGAAGCATTGATCAACTCCGATTTTCAGCGACAATCGGTCTGGCCAAAGTGATTGAGATACAAGATAAAAAGGCTGTGAAAGCGGAGGAACTTAAAAAACACCGGATCTATCCGCATGATCGGATTCTTTTGAAAACACGCAATTCCTCTTCCGACTCGACCCATAGAGGTCACAATGAGGACTCTATCTATCTAGACCGGACTGCTGCGGCATGGCTTGCCGAACGGCGGGTCAGTACCGTGGGAATTGATTCTCTTTTCATCGGAGGGAACCAGAAGAATGGAAAAGAGATCCACCGCATTCTCATTCAAGCCGGCATTTTGATAATTGAAGGGCTTGAATTTTCTCAGGTTAAAGCAGGCGAATATATGCTCATTTGCCTACCTTTAAAAATTCAGAATGGAGATGGTGCTCCAGCCAGGGCAATTCTCCAAACGGTCAGATGATCGATAAAAAAATTGTGAGGTGGCCTATGCCGATGCCTGTCCGTTAGGCATACAACCCTGAAAACTGGACTGGCTAAGGAGTGTTTGGATGGAGTTTGTGAGGCGTATAGATTTCTAAGTGCAGTGCAATCACATCTTTTCCCTAATCCGACCCCATCCGATGCGTGAACTTCAGCCGAATGAATCCACAAAATTCGAACCTGTCGATTCCCCTCATTCTCTTACCCCCAGCTCCGATCCTGGTAACCTCTCCCAATTATTTCAGGGACCGATCAATATTCGGTCCATCGCCCTCACCGGACTATTCCTCTATAGCTCACTCTTGGTGATGTATGTTGCCAAAGCCATCATGCTTCCTGTGTTCGTGGCTTTATTTCTGAACCTGTTGTTATCTCCTCTTGTGCGGGGATTAAAAAATATATATATTCCCGCCCCTCTCGCGGCGGGGGGGATTCTTCTGATTCTGATCAGTGCCCTGACTTTTGGAATGATTCAACTTTCTTCTCCCGCTTCTCACTGGTTAGACCGTGCCCCGGAGGCCCTACAACAGGTAGAACGGAAACTTCGGATTGTCAAAACTTCGGTCCTGGAAATGGGGAAGGCCACCCAAGCCTTGGAGCATGTGGCGAGTCTTTCAGAATCCCGGAAAGCGCAAAAAGTGGAAGTGAAAACCGATAGTTTGGCTGGCCTATTAATCGGATGGACCACTGAATTCATATTGGGTCTGGTTTCAACCATGATCTTATTATATTTTTTTCTAGCTTCCGGCGATTTATTTTTGGAAAAACTGGTGAAAGTCCTTCCACGGTTTTCGGATAAACGCCGGGCTGTGGAAATTGTCCGGGGCATAGAAGGACATATTTCCAGTTACCTTGTCACTGTGGCCAGTATCAATGTATGCCTCGCCCTGGTGACGAGTCTCGCCATGCACCTGCTCGGCATGCCTAATCCATTTTTATGGGGAGCCATGGCGGGGATTCTGAATTTCATCCCTTACGTGGGAAGCATTATTGGATTAGGAGCCGTGACGCTGGCCGCGGCCATCACATTTGACCACATGCACATGGTGGCCCTGGTGGCTGGAACGTACTTATTCCTCACCGCTGTGGAGGGCAATTTTATCACCCCCAGTTTGTTGGGACGAAAACTGACATTAAATCCGGTGGTGATTTTGGTGAGTGTCTTGCTTTGGGGCTGGTTATGGGGTGCCGTTGGGGCGCTGCTCGCAGTCCCGTTTATCGTGTCGTTTAAAATCATATGTGATCAAATTGAGCCGCTCAACCCCATTGGAGAATTTTTAAGTCGCTAATAAGAAGTTCAATGTCAGAATAATTCTCATTTTGTTGAGATTGGGCCATATGGTGATTGTTCATTCCTTCCAACGGATCAAGGTGTTCACGAATGCCGGCCTGGGTTTTAAATTGGTTAAATAAACTTCGATCGAGTCTCTGGCTTATACCCAGTTGTATGGCCATGGCTGCCATTTTCCTCTCGATGGCCGTGTCCTATCTTGACGTTTTCTATTCACCCAAGGACATTGACTCCCTTCGGTGGCTGAGCAATATGGGACCGGAAGGGGCGATGACCCTTCTTTCGACCATTGCCGGTTCCATGATTACCATTGCCGGAGTGGTCTTTTCGATTACAATTGTTGCTCTCACCCTGGCTTCGGCTCAATTCGGACCACGGCTGTTGGGAAACTTTTTACGGGATCGAGGGTAATCAAATTGTCCTGGGAACGTTTGTGGCCACGTTTCTCTATTGTCTGCTCGTGTTACGAACCATCCATGTGGATCCCAATGGATACACGCCATATTGGGGAACCTTAGTGGGCCTCCTGTTGGCCGTCTGCAGCCTTGGCGTGTTGATTTTTTTATGCATCATATTGCTATTTCCATACAGGCCCCCAATTTGATCGCCGCGGTATATCGAGAGTTGGAAGAGGGCATGGAACGACTTTTTCCAGAGCGATTTAGGGAATGAGACAAGAAAAGCAAAGAAGTATCGAAAATATCCAATCGGTGCTGGCCAGGATGGACAAAGAGGGAATCGAAATACAGGCAGAAACCAATGGCTATCTTCAGGCAATTGAAAATAACTCACTTGTGGACATTGCACGTGAAGAGAATTTAATCGTACTCCTTCATTATCGGCCGGGTCATTTTATTATCAGGGGAGCCTCCTTAGCCAAAATAGTGGCAGGTGGGCCACTCGGAACCCTGGTATCCCAACGTATCAATAAACAATTGATCTGCGGACCCCACCGAACTCAAGAACAAGACATCGAGTTTTCAGTGCTTCAACTTGTCGAAGTAGCGGTGCGGGCCCTTTCTCCCGGCATAAATGACCCGTTCACCTGTATTCACTGTATTGACTATCTCAGTGCGATTTTATGTCAGCTTGGGCAACGAAAATTTCCTTCTCCTTACCGATTCGACAGAGAGGAGTGTCTTCGTATCATTGCTCCACCTGTCACGTTCGAAGGTGTTATGAATGCCGCTTTTCATCAAATCAGACAACACGGAAAAGGAAATGTGGCGGTTATCATTTGTATGCTGGACGGGTTAGCCCGTATGGGGGAAACTGTGGAACGGGACGGGGATCGCGAGGTGATCTGTCGTCATGTGGAAATGCTGCAACGAGGAAGCCGGGAATCCATTCCGGAAATGAATGATTTAGAGGCAGTGGAGAATCGATGCCGTCAGGTGTTATCACTATTAAGTCAGCGGCAAAAACATAGTTCTCTTTTGACGGATAAAATGCTGAATCTATCTCTCTGACATATTTCCTTCACCTCCTCATCGTGAGTGGGCGCCTGCTTACGGCTTGGGCATTCAACGGCCTGACGCCTCAATGAACCTTTCGATGATTTCTGAAAATATTATTCCACTAGAGACGGGACAATTCCCCGGCAGATCTTCGAGCTCCCTATACCGGGTCGCAAATTTTTGACTTTTACGGAAAGCCAGGCTTTATTTTGTCCATTGCTGAAGTTTGCGAGAAAAGGGGTAAATGTCAATTGAGTAAGGAAGTATCATGCATCCCGGGACTTCAAGGACAGGTTAAAATTGAACCCCGCAAATATGGAAACCTAAAGAAAAATTATGTTGAAAACGTTATTGGAAATGCGAGGATATCGATTGCGAGCCATCGATAAAGACCTCGGCAGCGTGGAAGATTTTTATTTTGACGACCGGCTGTGGAAAATCCGTTATCTTGTGGCTGACACGGGGAATTGGCTCCCCGGAAGAAATGTGCTAATAGGACAGGAAGCCCTCGGGCGGTCCAGCTGGGAAGATAAGGTTTTTCCCGTGACACTGACTTCTGCTGAAATTGAAGATAGTCCCGGAATCGAAACCGACTTGCCATTTTCGCTGCAAAAAGAAAAAGAATTACGGCTGTTTTTTAAATGGAGAGAATATTGGAACGATGAGATATTCATCCAGCCTGCCGGGTTCAGACCTCTAAGTGCCCCGGGCGGTGAAATCGGTGATCCTTCCCTTCATTCAGCGTTAAAATCGTCTGCCAAATTGGATGGAAACCCTCATTTGCGATCCGCCATTGAGATTCAAGGATATTATATCCGGGCCCAGGACGGAGAGATCGGCCATGTGGATGACTTTATTGTCGAAGACACTACCTGGGGCTTACGGTATTTAATCGTCGATACCCATAATTGGTTGCCAGGGAAAAAAGTTCTCATTTCACACAAATGGGTCAATTTTATTGATTGGAGCAAACAAACGGTTGAGGTCGATATGACTCGAGAAACGATCGAAGGAAGCCCGGAGTATGACCCCAATAAACCCGTCAATAGAGAATATGAAGTCCGTATGTATGATTTTTACGGAAAGCCCCATGATTGGGAGTAAACAAAAAAATTCGCGAAAAATATTTCAGGGTGACTTCCGTAACCCGAGTATAATCCTGAAGAATTGAATGAAGGAATTCCCGAAACATATAACTAATGGAGGATATCCATGTTAAAGACATTAACGAGAAATCCCTTTCCTACGGCAATTGTGGGATTAGGCATGTTTTGGTTGTTAAAAAATTCTTCGGAAACTTCAGGGGTGAAACGGGTAAAATATGGATCGGATGGTCGGCAACAGTTCCCATCTCCTGATGAGGCCTCAGTCAAAGATCAGGTGGAAGAACGCTTTCAGAAGGTGAAGGTCAATATCCAGGATCATCTTTCAGACTGGAAGGAACAGGCAAACCAGCAGACTCAAGAGTGGAAGGATGGTGCGGGGCAGAAAATGGAAAAGGTGAAGGGATATCTTCAGGAACATGCGACCGTGGCGCGAGAGGAGTTGAATCACCTCCTGGACAATAATCCCCTTGCCGTGGGCGCAGTCATGTTGGCGGTGGGGGCTGCTGTGGCAGCCGCACTACCACGAAGTCGACCAGAAGACCAATGGATGGGGAATTCCCGCGACAAAATGCTGGAGGTGGTAAAAACAAAAGTTCACTCAACGGTGGAGGACGTGACACACAAAACCGGACATATGATTCAGAATGTGTTACAAAAAGAGGAAACCAATATCGGATAACAGTGCGCCACACCAATATTCACATAATTGTGAAGAAAGGAAGCCCATGACTTCTTATGCCAAAATGTTGTTGCCAATGCTGTGTTTTTCAGGAACCCTATTTTTTATAATGGGATGCGAACAACAGGGTCCTGCCGAGCGAGCGGGAGAGAAGGCAGATGAATCAATGGAAAGAGCCGGAGAAAAGGTGGAACAAGCCGGTGAAAAAATACAGGATGCTGCAAATTAACCCTTCGAGCCACTTCGGATTGCACAATAGAATGCTGGGGCCTTCTGGAAAAAAGTAACCGGTTGTCCAATACCGTTTTATAGTGAAACTTTTCAGGAGGCCCATGCAATCCGGCCTTGCCGCCTCTATTCTTTCGGGCATTCCTCCGTTCCATAACTATGTCCTCTATTCAATGGGGAATAGGGGTACAACCGTCATTTTTTTCTTCGAGAAACGCTAACTGGCCGTTTTTAGAGTGGTTTTATCTGGGAAAGTGATCTGCCATTTTCCATGATTTTAACCATGATTTGTCCATTGTGGTGGTTTCCGCCCACACGCAACAATTAGGAAATTAAAAAAAAATGGAAATAAACGAATGGGCGTAGCGCGACAATTCACCCAAAGCTTCCTTACCGTTCATCGCAGAACATCAGAAAGGAGTATTTATGCCTGCTTTAAATGCCAAAAGATGTGCACATCCTTCCTGTAAGTGTGAGGCTAAGCCTGGGAAGGAGTTCTGTTCTAACAATTGTTCATCTCCCCAACCCTCAAAAGGTGGGAAATGCCAGTGTGGCCATTCCGGGTGTGGAGAGAAAATTTAAGATTTCATCTGGACGGAAGTTGTCCTCAACAACCAGGTAAGATGTTGAAATCAATGCCCAAAATCAGGGGAAGTGCGGAGGAAAAATGTAATCTCTGTTCCTGTCAGGAAAAAAAGGAGAAAAACTTATGTTAAGTTGGGCCATTACATTTCTAGTCATTGCTCTCATAGCGGGGGTGGTCGGTTTAACCGGGGTGGCGGGTACAGCGACTAATATTGCATGGATTTTGTTTGTGGTGTTTTTGATTATCTTCGCTGTCAGTTTTATTACGGGTCGAAGACCGCCGGCATGAATCCTCTGTCGTTTCTGGAACAAAGAACCGGAAAAGTTTAGGCCCATTATCTTAACCGGTTGGAGAAGCACGGATAAAAAGTCGAGGGGATTGGTTTACCGTGGGAAAATAAATCATTAATACCCCATTCTCAGGCGAAATATCCTACCACGACGGTAACGTGATGAGGTAAATCCTCTGAGACGACAAATTGATAAGGTGAAGGGGGAGGCAATTAACGCCATGTCCAGGCCAATTTGGAAAGGCCACATCACATTTGGTCTTGTCAATATTCCCGTCGTTGTCCATTCCGGAGAAAAACAATTTGATCTTCATTTTCGACTCCTGGACAGCCGGAATCATGCCAGGGTGCGTTATGAACGCGTGAATGAGGAGACCGGTGAAGAAGTTCCCTGGCAGGATATCGTGAAGGGCTTCGAATATGAAGAGGGGCGTTATGTCATCTTAAATGATGCTGATTTCGAGAAAGTTGCCGTTGAAGTCAATAAATCGGTGGAAATTGAAAGCTTTGTCGATGGGAAAGAAATTGATTATGTGTATTTTGATAAGCCGTATTATCTCGTTCCGGACAAAAAGGGTGAAAAAGGATATGTGTTGTTACGGGAGGTCCTTCGACGAAGTGGAAAAGTCGGCATAGCCAAGGTCGTCATCCGTACGCGTCAATATCTTGCCGCTCTGTTGCCTCAGTCAAATCTTCTCATCCTGGAGCTTCTTCGCTTTCCTCAGGAAATCCGCGATTTATCTGAATTGGATGTTCCTGGTAGCAGTGTCAAATCGTACAAAATATCGGAAAAAGAACTTACGTTGGCCCAACAACTTGTGGAATCCATGAGCACAAAATGGGAGCCTCATCTCTATCAGGATGAGTATCGTGACGCTCTCATGAAATGGATAGAGAAAAAATCGAAGAATACCCGTTTACGGACACCGGCGCAATCCGCTGCGAAAGAGGAAAAGCCCGGTTCCGGAAAAGTTATCGACATGATGGGGTTATTAAAGAAAAGTGTCCAACGAGTTCACCCATCCGGAGGAGCTAAAAAACGCAAATCAGTCTCAACACGAAAATCCCGAAAAGCCAGTTGAGTGTATGAATCCTTCACTCGGTGCTGTTTCACTCTGGAGTTGAGCATCCGGATTTGGAGCATGAGATGATCAGGCACCCTTCCTTCAACTAAATAAATTCATACCTCACTTTCACATCCTGTGCACGAGGGAGTCGTATTCATGGGCTTGAAGGAATATCAGCGTAAACGTCAGTTCGGCAAAACTCCGGAACCTCGCGGGAAGAAACATCGGGAAACCGGTTCGGTATTTGTCGTTCAAAAACATGCCGCGAGCCATTTGCATTACGATTTCAGAATCGAACTCGATGGCGTGCTGAAAAGCTGGGCTGTGCCGAAAGGTCCCAGTTTATATCCCTCCCAAAAACGTTTGGCCGTTCATGTCGAAGATCATCCTGTGGAATATGGATCGTTTGAAGGCATCATTCCCAAGGACGAGTATGGAGGAGGGACCGTCATGTTGTGGGATCGCGGAAAATGGGTGCCCCGCGACGATCCGAGTCAATCGTATGACCGGGGACGATTAAAATTCACTCTCAAGGGAACAAAGTTGAAGGGGGGATGGAGCTTGGTTCGTATGGGCGGGGGGAGGGCAAAACATGAAAAAAACTGGTTGCTGATTAAAGAAAACGATGCCGAAGCCCTCCACGGCAAACAGCCTGATGTGATTGAGACATCTGCTGAGAGCGTTGCAACTCAACGTTCATTGGAAGAGATCGCCGAAGACAGCCGGGAGGGAGGCAAGAATAAAATATCTTCACGACGACAGTCTACAATCCATTTAAAGAAAATTCATTCCTCCCGATCCCGGGACCGGAAGAAACCATCTGGATCATACGGAGTCCCGGACCCCTCGAAACTTCCCTTCGCCTCTTCCTCACCTCAGCCTACCTCATTTCATCCCCAGTTGGCCACACTGGTAAAACAAGCACCGGCAGGCGAGGAATGGTTGCATGAAATCAAGTTTGATGGCTATCGCATGATCAGTCTGGTGAACAATGGTCATATTCAATTGGTCACCAGGAATGGAAAAAATTGGACTAAAAAGTTTTCTGCCATTGCCGGTGCGCTGGCCGAATTTCCGGTACGCCAGGCCATTCTGGACGGAGAAATTGTGGTGCTTCGACCTGACGGAACCTCGGATTTCCAAGCTCTGCAAAATGTGCTGAAGGGAGAAGCCTCAGACCCTCTCGTGTATTATGTTTTCGATCTTCCCCATTGCGAGGGATTTAACCTCTGTCGAACACCCCTTCTCAAGCGCAAGGAACTCCTGTGGGAGCTCGTGAAATCCCTTCCTGTCGACGCGGCCACCCATCTTCGCTACAGCGATCATATTCAGGGGCAAGGAGAGCGATCTTTTAACGAGGCCTGTCGGCAGGCGTTGGAAGGCATCATTTCCAAACTGGCGATGAGCGCCTATCACCAAGCCCGTTCGAAGCATTGGGTCAAAGTGAAATGTCAGCACCGGCAGGAATTGGTGATCGGCGGGTATACCAATCCTGCCGGATCCCGGAAATATTTCGGAGCCTTGTTGTTGGGCTATTACGATGAGAGAGGACAATTGCATTATGCAGGCCGGGTGGGCACAGGATTCTCCCATCAAAGGCTGTCACGCATACATGCTCTCCTGTCCAAGCGCCATCAGCCCAGTCCCTCATTCGTCCGCCTACCGTCCGATCGGGATATGCAGAAGGTCCATTGGGTCCGTCCCGATCTTGTCGCTGAAGTAGAGTTTTTTGAATGGACCCGTGACGGGGTATTGCGGCATCCTTCCTTTATCGGCCTGCGGGAGGACAAACCAGCACATGAGATCATAAAGGAAGCACCTATGCCCTTAGAAGAAATCCCACCTCAACGGAAAAAATCGTCCCGCCGCCGCTCGACGACCGCTCGATCCCTCTATGCGGAAAAAGTGGAGATGGCGCTTTCGCATCCGGATAAAATTCTTTATCCCCAACAAGGCATTACCAAACGGGACCTGGCGGAATTTTATCAAGGTATTGCGGAGTGGGTATTACCTCATCTGTCAGGCCGACCGCTTACTCTGGTGCGATGTCCGCAAGGATTTCAGCAAAAATGTTTTTATCAAAAACACGCCTCAGACTCTCTCCCTGATTCAATCCGCCGCATCCTGATACGAGAAAAAGGCAAGAAAGAAAAGAATTCCTATCTGGTAATTGATGATGTGAAAGGGCTGGTCGCCTTGGTTCAAATGGGCGTGTTGGAGATTCACCCGTGGGGATGCTTGGAAGATCGAACAGACCGGCCCGATCGACTGGTGCTCGATCTCGATCCCGGGTCCGGGGTGTCCTGGGATCAGCTCATTGAAGGGGCGCACCGATTAAAACATCGACTTTCAGAGGATGGCATAGAAAGTTTTGTCAAAACTTCCGGGGGAAAAGGATTACATGTCGTCGCACCACTGAATCGCCGCACGACGTGGGACGAGTTGAAAAATTACACAAGAAAACTGGCAATGGAAACCGCACAAAAACATCCCGCTGGATTTGTGGCAACCATGAGCAAGGCAAAACGTACAGGAAAAATATTCATTGATTATCTTCGAAATAGTTTTGGGGCCACTTCCATCGCCACCTATGGGACACGGGCGCTGTCCGGAGCACCTGTTTCCACGCCGGTAGGGTGGGATGAACTTTCGGCCGTTTCCGGCTCTCAGGCGTTTACCTTATTCACCCTTCCTAAACGGCTCAACACCCTCAAGGCGGATCCCTGGAAAGGGTTTTTCGATATACGCCAAGCTCTTTCCCGTTCAGTCCTCACTTCCTGATCAATTCATGAGGCTGGTCAGAGGTCGGTGGCGTTTGCCTCAGCAATACGTCGGCGCGGCGGCAGGGCAAGGCCAGCGAGGCCCTCGGGCGTTACTAGCCCATCTATTAAGGGCTCAAGCATTGCGTTTCCGATCGTGGCTGCGAGCATTCCACTGAGCGGCCCCTCGCCGTCACCGGAAGTGATCGCCCGTCCGGTTTCACGGGATAGCATCCCTGAGAGGTCTTCTTTCAGCCCGCTACGCACCGAGGGCCAGTCGACGTAATGCTTGAGCGAGCCCTCATCTCCGGCCTCGAGTGCCTCCCCGAGGCGGTACAGCGACCAATAAGGGTACGCTGCGTAGGCGATCACGACGCCCAGGATCAGCAGACCGAACTTCCTCATCGTGCGCTTCATCCAGGAGTTGAGGGAACGCCGTCTTCGGAGCAGCTTCCGCAGTCAAGGTTAGCATTCCGTAAATGGTGATCGGGCGATGGCCGACGACGCGGCATCCGCGCGATCATTCGAGGATCAGTTCTTTCAGCAGCTGGTTCCGGGGAGCTGTAGCAAGCCGAGCTGCGCGCGGGGCAAGCTTCGAACCTGCGCCCGGGTCTGCGGCCACAACTTCGAAGCATACGAAGCGCAGAGCGCATTGAACCCCACTCGCGCCGGCAGGCAGGCACGCGTCCTGTCCGACCTCGGGCATCGTGCTCTCAGAGGGCCTCGGGGATGGCGATCCGTTTGGTCACGGCGCCGCCGGTCAAGAGGCTGAGCTCCAGCATGGTGGTCGGGAACACGCAGAACGGGTGGCCGGCGGCGGCGTAGACCGTCTCGAACCGGCCGAGGCTGTCGTCGATCGCGGTCGGCAGCGGCGCCGGGTGGCCGAGCGGCGCCACGCCGCCGATGACGAACCCGGTCGCTTGGCGCACTAGGTCGGCATCCGCACGCAGCACCAGACCTTTGCGCCCGAACGCCGGCCCCAAGCGCGCGCGTGTCGCAGCGCCGGTCGCCGGCGACCAGCGCCATGACCGGGTCGCCGTCGATGGTGAACAGGAGCGACTTGACGATCGCGCCGACGGCGACGCCGAGCGAGCGCGCCGCATCCTCTGCAGTGCGCGCGGTGGTCGCGAGCTCGATCACCGCTGCCCGCGAGCCCCGCTCGCGCAACGCCGCCTGGACCCGGCGCACCGCCGGATGATCGAGCCGGCTCACGGCG
>CAWAXJ010000050.1:0-158499 GCA_963785905.1 uncultured Nitrospirales bacterium | reverse complement strand
CTTCATGACCAACAGGCGATTGCCAAACATTTCGTTGCCGTTTCGACAAAACCGCAACGATTGGCCAGAAATTCGGAATTCGTACCCGGTTAATATGTTCGGATTCTGGGATTGGGTCGGGGGGCGGTATTCACTGGATTCGGCTATCGGGCTTTCGCTGATGATCGCGATTGGGCCAGACCATTTTCGGGACATGCTCACCGGATTTCGGGCGATGGATGAGCATTTCCAATCCGCGCCCCTTCGAGAAGAACCTTCCTGTTCTTCTCGGCCTTCTTGGTGTGTGGTACGTCAACTTTTTTCACGCTGAAACCCATGCCATCCTCCCTTATGATCAATACCTGTGGCGGCTCAGCGCGTATTGCCAGCAGCTCGACATAGGAGAGCAACGGCAAACGTGTGACTCTGGACGGGACGGTTGTCGATTATCAAACCGGACCAATCATCTGGGGCCAGCCAGGGACCAACGGGCAGCACGCCTATTATCAATTAATTCACCAGGGAACCAGGTTGATTCCCTGTGACTTTATTGGCTTCTCTCGTTCCCTGAACCCCTATGGGTTGCACCATGATCTGCTCATGGCAAATTTTTTCGCCCAGACCGAGGCGCTCGCCTTCGGCAAAACAGCCAAGGAGGTGGAGGCTGAGGGGGTTTCGTCAGCCTTAATTCCCCATCGAACGTTTGCGGAGATCATCCCACGAACACCCTCCTGGCAGATGAACTGACTCCGGCCATGCTGGGAAAACTGATTGCCTTGTATGAACATAAAGTGTTCGTGTAGGGGACCATCTGGAACTTGAATTCCTTCGATCAATGGGGGGTGGAATTGGGCAAAGTGCTTGCCAATCGGATTTCCCCGGAACTGACGGCACAACGGGAACCGGACCTGGGTCATGACAGCTCGACGAAAAACCCTCATTCGACGTTATCGGCAGAACCGCCGCTCCCAAACTTGATGCGTCCCGCAAAAATTTCTGTCCCCTTTGCAGATTGGACTCTTCAGGGTTTTGCGGGAGCAAACTCATCGGATATTGATTAAGACCATGTGCCTAGGAAATTAAGCCCCGACACATTCCTTCATTTTGTAAGGGGAGGCTAGTAGGGTAGAAATTCAGTTGTGTGCCAGTTTTATTTCATGGTGCTTCACGCCGGGCGCGACTTTCTCTAGCATTCATTAAGGAGTGAGGGTGTTTTTACAGGCCGGTCTAGTCTGAAAAAATCCCCACGAATTCCGTAAGAGCCTTTTCCCAGAGTGTTTGGTCACCTGAATTGCAAGGCTCACCTCTCAGCGGTTCGAGGTGCCTTGAGGTGGGTTAATTTGTAGTTGCGGGCTTTGGCGTCTGTCGCCATTCATGAAGTCGTTGGGCTAACTTATCCGCCCAATACTCAAATGCCTGATGGACATCGTCCCAGGACTCCATGGAACCATCCAGAGTTCTGCCACCAACCCGACGACCGCGGCTGCCATCAGCAAGGTCCCTGTGTTTCCATCGGTCACTTTGGCCTCTATGCTGGCCCGTCCCACAAAGGCCGGTGTTCCTGTCGCCAGGCCTTTCGCCCCGGACACCATGCCGGCAGGCGGGATAATTGTCGACACGATATCCATTCCCACGTCAGAGGGTTCGGCCTCCGTCAGAGCCAGCTCGATTCGTAACGCGCCAGGAACGAGTTTGGGTACCACCAGAAAATCCTGTTTTAGCTTCCAGATTACTTTTGCGCGCAGATCGTTCGCCAGTCTGACCAGATCTTCCTGTGGAACAGTGGATTTTTTGGTTATCAAGAAAATGGCCGGCTCCACATACACGGCCTGGTACATTGAAAAGTCGGCTTGAGGGTTTTTATAAACGAGGAGCGCTTCCCCCTCCTTTCCAGGTTGGAGAATCGAGTAATCTCGGAGAAACCCTGAGTCTCCACTTCCCTGGCTTGTTTTGTTTGAGCACAGCCCGCTATCCCGACCACCATAACCAGAAGCCAGGCTATCCAGCACTTTTGTGCAACTCTCAGTCTTCTCTGTTTTGGTCCTTCACGATTATTTCTAGCAATTTGGGGTTTTCGATCGAAAGCGAGCGTTGTAACGTGGTTCCTCATTGGAAATCCCTTCGGCTCAATATATCTGAAAAGGCTTTGCGATAAAGCACATTCTCCATTTTCCGGCTAATTCTCACGGTTCCCTGTATGACTGTTCAATTCGACATTCGCATAGTTCACTGGGTTGGGAAAGGAAGCACGGATTAAAAGACAATCCTTTTTCCACTGGCCATTATGTTTGGACCACAACAAGCTATCTGGTTTGATTGCCATGTGTCTAAGGAATGGGTGGATAAGGTGGTCCGGAAAATTAAGGCTATAGGAGAACTCTTCACAAAGCGGGCGGGAGGATGCGAATTCGATGCATTAGTCATCGGTATTGTGAACGCGCATGTTTATACTTCCTGCTCATTCATGACCAGTCCTTTCGCACCGGTTCATCAAATGGGCCACACACACCTCCGTTTTGGTTGGCTCCAGGCGAAACTTGGTTTTCCATTCCATACTCCAAATTCCGACCCATCTCACAGGGCGCCACGCCGTTTCATATCTCGTGCCACGGCAACAATATAGAAAAGTAGGGCAATCACCAACAGAGGCATACCGACAAACATTCCTAGGCCCATGCTCCAGGCACCCATTCCATTCCATAAAAATAACAACACACATATCAGGCCAACGAGGGCGATATTCACCGCAGTACTGATCAATCGGGTTACTCCAACCGAGGGTAAATTTTCCGGCATTCTTTCCTCCTCGTAATCTTGAGTGTCGAGTTCAGGAAAATATCAGTTTCCAATTTAGGAGTTTGAGTTTAGTGTTGTAGGAACCATTCGAAGTTCTAAACACTCAAGACCTCTTTTCACTCCAAACACCAAGCGCAGAACCTCTAAATTTTTTATTCATTTCATCGCACTCATCGTTCGTTCCTGAGGCAGGGGATGAGGTGGCCCATGACACCGAATGCACGCGATGAAGTCTTGTTCCAAATCAGCTCGTAAAGCATTGTGGCTTTTGACCCGTTCCCATATCCTAGTTTCCTCATGGCAATATAGACAGTTGGAATTTGAATAACTGCCGACGAACTTAATCGGGTCACTATAGGTCCCCGTCACGTAATACAACCAATGACGAAATCCATCCCGCTTACCTTCGATGGTTCCTGTGGCCCCATAGGAGATATGACACCCATAGCACTGGTCTTTCGCGATCCACTTATTTTTATAATGTCGTGCAGCCAGTGTGGGGCTCGCCGGATTCTTCAGATCATTCACAAAGGGACCCATCACGTGACAGGAGGCACAAGCCTCTACCCGTTTGGTCCCTTCCATTACAGTCGCTGTGGTACTGAGTGTGGCGGTGATAGGAAGGACAAACAAACCGAGTAAGAGAAGCCAATGATAGGTGCCACGCGAAAGTCTTTTTCGATAGACAAAGTGGACCAGAATCAGGACAATGATTGCCCCCAAGGCCGAAGCAATTCCGATCCCTCGCAATAGCCCAATTCCAGGTACGATGTTGCTGTGCCCCTCAGCCGCAAATGCCAAGTTTGACCCGAACATGCTCATCCAGGTCCCGGCCAATCCTAATCTCATCCAGGCCCGGTGAATATGCCGTATGTTCCTCATGCCCATTGCCCTATCCTCCCTACACGGTTTTCTTGCGAACTGAGACAGCACAGCGCTTATAGGCCGGTTGCTTGGAAAATGGATCATAAGCATCGTGGGTGACTTGATTCACGAGATGTTTGGCAGAGTGCATTGTGGCAAAGACCATCCCGGGTCTCACTACCAAACTTAACTTGGCCCGAAGTTCCACTTCGCCGCGTCGGCTCCGCACGATGACTTGATCTCCTTCCCGAATATGTAACTGATGCGCATCATGGGGGTGAATTTCCAAATAATCTGGATGAATCCCTTGCAATTCAGGCACTGGTCCCGTAATGGTCATCGTATGCCAATGTTCTAAAATTCGACCAGTATTGAATATCAAAGGAAATTCATCGGTATAAGGATCGACGGGCTCTTCCTGAGAATCGAGCCAGACGGTCGCCCGCCCGTCTGGCTTTCCATAGAAATCGAAGCGACCTGTCGCCATGTGCCATAGGATCTTCACCTGGGATATACCGGCGTTTGGTCCCAGGGTGATCTTCAGTCGGGCACGGCCAAAGAATGCCGCGCTCTTTTTGCAGCCGTTCATAGGTAATGCCTTCAAAGTTGTATTTGGAGTGGGTGAAATGTGACGCCATTCGTCCCATACATCCTTAGGGGTTTTGGCTGAAATAAGGTCGCCGTGACCTAATTCGTTCCGCAAAGTCCACCAGGATGTCCAGGTCGCTCCGAGCCTCCCCAGGGGGATCCACAACTTTCGGGTACAAATGGTACCGGCGCTCCGCATTGCCCGTAACTCCCTCTTTTTCCACCCACATGGCGGCTGGAAGAACGACGTCAGCAAATATCGTGGTTTCGGTTGGATGAAACGAATCGGCCACCACCATGAATCCTTTTTCCATGCCCTTTCGATAGAGGTCGTTGTTTGGAAGCGTCTGACCCGGGTTGGTACACATGACCAGACAACACTTCACATCGCCTTTGGCGATCGCCTCAAAAAGAGCGACGGCATGATAACCCGGCTTTGGTCCGATTCGACCCCTCGGGACTTTCCACAGATCCTCCATCTCCTCTCGATGCTTAGCATTAGCGACCATCCGGCCGCCAGGAAGGGCATGAGACAGCGATCCCGTATCTCGCACACCACCACAGGCATTGGGTTGACCCGTAAGCGAGAACGGTGTGGCTCCTGGTCGCCCGAAGTGTCCGGTCAAAAGATGCATGGCTATAACCCCGCGGTTGGAAGCCGTGCCCTGCACCTGTTGGTTCAGTCCCATCGTCCAGATAGATAAGGTGGCTTTCGAGGAAGCAAACGTAAACGCGGCCTCCTGAATATCCCTCGGGGTAATTCCGCAGATTTTTGCCGCTCGTTCAGCCGGATATTGGGCGACATGTTTTTTAAAATCCTCAAAAGTCCGCTTTTGCTCCCCTTCCTGAAAGGAGAGGTAGTTTTCCACCATGTCCCCATCAATAAAGTTGTTGTGGATAAACTCATTCATCATTGAGTTATAGAGGGCAACATCTGTCCCTGGATAGATGGGGAGATATAAATCCGCGTGCATTCCTGTAAACGTCCTCCGAGGGTCCACTACGATAAGGGTCGTATCAGGGTGACTTCGCTTGCGATCCAGCATGCGTTCCCAAAGGATGGGGTGACATTCGAGAGTGTTAGACCCCGTGATAAAGAAACAGTCCGAATAATCCATGTCTTCATAGCATCCGGCTGGCTCGTCTTTGCCAAATGAGGTTGTGTATCCCGTCACGGCAGAGGCCATACAGAGCCGTGGGTTGCCGTCCATGTTGTTCGTTCCTATTCCTGCCTTGAAGAGTTTGTTGGCGGTATAGCTTTCCTGGGTATAGAGCTGACCGCTTCCATAAAACGCCACACTGTCCGGACCATGTTCATCGATCGCTTCACGGAATCGTGTGGCGACCAGATCCATGGCTTCGTCCCAGGTCGCCCGTTCCAATTTTCCGTTTTTTCGGATCATCGGATAGAGGGCTCGACCTTTCCCGTAAAGAATTTCGCGATTCATGAGTCCCTTAATACAAAGGCGCCCACGGTTGTGAGCATACTCGTCTCCCTTCACATCCACGACTTTATTGTCAGTTACGCCAATCATCATTCCACACCCGGTTCCACAGAAACGGCAGACACCCTTGTGCCAGGCATCCACAGGAATAACAGGCTGTCGTTCCCAGATACCACCACAACCGGACAGTGGGGCGATCATGGCAATTCCCGCAGATACCCCGAGTACTCGAAGCGCATCACGACGGGTCAATCCTTCAGCATTATTGTATTTGTCGGTCATAACCTCACCTTCCTTGGATGGGAAACCATTCCCCGGCATCTCTATTTTTTACCCTGATTTAAGAGGGAAGAGGAGTGAATACACACACCTAAAAATATGTTAATAGAATACCTAGAGCCGTGCCAAGAGGCATCATCTTATTCTTCAGGGTTCAGCCAACGGTGTCCGTCCTTTCCCAACATTTCGTCGGCTTCTTTCGGGCCCCAAGTCCCAGCTGCATAGTTGGGAAAGGCTCGTGGGGGGAGAGCTTTCCAGACATCCAGGATAGGCGTGACCACCGACCAGCCGGTCTCCACCATATCCGCCCGTTGAAACAAAGTGGGGTCTCCGCACATACAGTCGTAAAGCAAACGCTCGTATCCCGTAGCCGGAGCACTCCCGAAATAATCCTCATACCGAAAATTCATATCTACGGCTCCCAGCTGAACAACCGGACCGGGAATTTTCGCTCCAAATCGTAGAGAGATGGCCTCCTCCGGCTGAATCTGAAGAACGAGTCGATTCGGTGTCAGACTCTCAACCGCTGTTTTTCTAAACAGTAAATGAGGAGCAAGTTTAAACTGGATAACAATCATCGTGGACCGGCTAGATAAGCATTTTCCGGTACGAATGTAAAAAGGCACCCCTGCCCACCGCCAATTGTCGATCCAAAGCTTGAGAGCGACGAAGGTGTCGGTCGTAGACGTTGGTAAGACCTTCGGTTCGTCGCGGTATGTTGAAACAGGTTTATTCCCGGCCGTCCCTGCACCATACTGCCCCCGCACCGCACAGCTCAGGACCTCTTCGTTTGTGAGGGGACGAATCGACCGGAGAATCTTGGACTGTTCATCCCGAACCGCGTTAGCTTCAAACGAAATAGGAGGCTCCATAGTGGAGAGGGACAGTAACTGAAAAAGGTGATTGGGAATCATGTCCCGAAGGGAACCGGTCCCCTCATAATATCCCCCCCGTTGTTCCACACCTACTGTCTCTGCAGCTGTGATTTGCACGTAGTCAATATACTGCCGGTTCCAGATCGGTTCGAAGATCCCGTTTCCGAAACGGAATGCAATAATGTTTTGTACAGTTTCTTTGCCAAGGTAATGGTCAATCCGATAGATCTGCTGTTCATGGAGAACTTTTTTAATTTCCTGATTGAGGGCACAGGCAGCTCGTAATCATCGGCCAAAAGGTTTTTCAATAATCACACGGCGCCACTGACCGTTCTCTTCCTGACTCAGCGCGCATGCACCCAGTTGTTGGACAATCGTGCCAAAGAACGTTGGGGAAGTGGCTAAATAAAAAAGATAGTTTCCTTTAGTCCTATATTCTTTATCAATCTGGGTTAATCCTTCCTGGAGTTCTTGATAGGTTTTCGAGACGGTAAATTCACCGGACACATAAGAGAAGCGAGGACGAGCAGTTTCCCAACGGGCGGGATCAACAGGAGACGTGGCAAACTCCTTAAGATCGTCTCCTACTTTTTGACGGAACTCCTCGTCGGTCATCTTTGGTAATCCAACCCCTATCACTGCAAATGACGAGGAAATCAAATTACTCTTTGCCAGATAGTGGAGGGCCGGAACCAACTTACGTTTGCTCAGGTCCCCGGACCCACCAAAGATGACTATGGAACAATGGGGGGCTGGTGTTACGGCCGTCTCGGCGAACTTTATTCCCTTTTCTAATGCAGCCATGGTTTCCTATGGGGGCTCCGTCCAAAACCCGCTTCAGTGTAGCAGCTTATCAGGCGGATTTCGGCTGTTTTGGACAGCAGTTATTCAAGATACAATCATCCTTCCCAATGCCAAAACGTTGGAAGACTCTCAAATGTTCCTGGTATACGATGGGAACCCGCCTACTCCCCAACGACTCCAGTTATGGAAATCATAAGTTCTACTTTCAAAGCTTCTACATTTTTCATTTTTACATAAAGGGAATCGTCCCCTTTTTGCTTTTGTGCTTTCCTGGAAAGAAGATGAAAGGTATACTGCCTGAAACCCTCTAGGTCCACTCAAGTAGAAAACTATGTCAGATTCCTATCGATTCGGAGAGTATCAACGCGCATTGGGGCATGGATACGATGAACTCAGTTTCAATGCCATGAATCCAAATTTGGAATGGGATTCGCAAGGGCATCTGATCCCCTACCAACCGCCCCGGCTATATCTGACGCCTGAGGAAATCTACAAACTCCTGCGCCCCTATGTCTCGGTTCGATTCATGGAACAGGTCAAATCGGTCATCCCCCTGGCGCTATATTTGGCGTTGTTCCAGATCTTGATTTTGCGCCAACTGGTCCAGAACTCCTGGGTGATCATGAGCGGCCTGTTTGCCGTGATCGTTGGACTGATGTTTTTCATGGAAGGTCTTAAGCTGGGGCTCATGCCCTTTGGCACCATCATCGGGAAACGCTTACCCGAAAAATCACCCTTGCCATTGGTGTTAATCATCACCCTTCTTCTTGGAATCGGTGTCACCTTTGCCGAGCCTGCTATCGGGGCATTGAAAGTTGCCGGTCAGAATGTCGTGGTTGAGCAAGCGGCCTATCTGTATGTCCTGCTGAATGACTGGTCGGAAGCCCTTGTGCTGGTGATCGGGTTCAGTGTGGGCTTAGCGGCAGTCATTGGCACATTGCGGTTCTTGTATGGCTGGAGTCTCAAGCCGTTTATCTACGGGTCCCTGGCTCCTCTGCTCGTCTTGACACTCTATGGAGCATCTGATCCGGATCTGACCCACATACTCGGATTGGCCTGGGATGCCGGCGCCGTGACAACGGGGCCGGTCACCGTGCCATTGGTCCTGGCGTTGGGTATCGGCATCGCGGCCGCAGCCGGGAAAGGCGATTCAGGATTATCCGGTTTCGGAATTGTGACCCTGGCCTCTCTTTTCCCGGTCATTGGCGTGCTTCTGCTGGCTTTCTACATTGCATCCACGGCGACACCAACCGAAATTATTGCGGCCGCCAATCACGCTTCCGGAGCGGTTCAAGCCGTAATGCCCGCTTGGTATGAACGGAGTCCTGGAATGGAGATTGTGTTGGGAGTACGCGCAATCCTCCCCCTCGTCCTGTTTCTGTTCGTGGTACTCAGGCTCATACTCAAAGATTCGCTCCAGAATGTGGGCGAGATTATGTATGGCATTGGTCTCACGATTATCGGCATGTGTATTTTTAACCTGGGACTGACCTACGGACTTTCACAATTAGGAAGTAACGTGGGTAGCCTGGTTCCTGCTGCATTCATGTCCCTCTCGGGCGTGCCCATATCACCTATTTATGTCTATTCGGTCGGATTGATCCTTTCACTGGTATTTGCCTGGGGCCTTGGTTTTGGCGCGACAGTGGCGGAACCCGCCCTAAACGCGCTGGGCACAACGGCCGAAAATCTGACCAACGGGGTGTTCAAGAAAAAAACGTTAATTATGGCGGTCTCACTTGGTGTCGCGATCGGGATTGCGACGGGTTTAGCTAAACTGATTTTTGATTTGCCGTTAGTCTGGTTGATCCTGGTCGGGTACCTGTTGGCCTTGGTGCTCACAATTTTTTCCAGTGAAGCCTTCGTCAACGTGGCCTGGGACAGCGCCGGTGTTACCACGGGACCCATCACGGTCCCGTTGGTCTTAGCCATGGGGCTGGGGTTTGGTAATGCTACTCACGCCGTAGAGGGCTTTGGCATTCTTTCCATGGCTTCCATCGGCCCTATTCTGACTGTATTGGTGACCGGTCTTTGGGCAGACTACCAAGCCAAGGCACAAGCTCGTGCGGCTCTTGAAACGAGGTCTGTCTCACAGGTAGAGGAGGTTCAAGCCATAGTATGAGTACGAACATGACTTATCTTACAGACGTAGCCATGATTACATGCGTGGTGCAATCAGGGGATGCCGACGTGATTGTCAAAGCCGCGCGAGATGCCGGGGCAACGGGAGCAATGGTCTACCAGGGCAGAGGAACAGGCATTCGCGAACGTTTGGGAATACTGGGAGTTGCCGTGGATGCCGCAAAGGATGTCATCAGTGTCCTGGTCTCTTCCGAGCAAATCGATATCGTGGCCGGCAACATATTTAAGGCCGGTCAGTTTGATACGCCAGCCAGAGGTTTCCTATACATCACGCCATTGGAAAAGGTCGCAACCTATATTCCAGAAGCCGTGAAGGACCGATTGCAACATAAGGGGTCAGCACAGGAAAGATCATGAGCGCCGGACAAGCATGTGACCATTTCATGCCTCTTGAGCCCAGTCAGATTATTACCTGTGTTTTGCCCGATGACGGCACGGACAGAGAATTGCTCCGGACTTTGTGCGAGGAGAAGGGCATCATTCGTGCCGACAGTGTTTCCTGTCGGGGCATTGCTGCCCTTCGGGAAGCGCTGCCCAAAAAGGGCCGTTTGCCCGCATCAGCTTTAGTGAGGATGGTTAAAGTTGTTGTTTCGGTTAGAGAAGCCGAAGCGCTGTTCGCGTATATTTACGAAAAAGCCCGTATCGGCCGTCCCGGTGGTGGCCTGTTGCTCTTGAGCAAGCCTGTCGTGTCCACCCCTTTCTCTTTCCCGAAAATCTAAACCCCAAACGGCAAACGGATCTACGCTCAGCAGGTCGAGGAGCACCCGCTGGACCTGCTCGGGGGCATGCAGGAAATAGCATTCGCGCGCAAAAAGCCATTGCCTAAATCGCTGACCACCTAGAAGCAAACATTTTTCTCGGGAACAATCGAAAGTAGCGGGGTTCTTTTCCTAGAGGGAACAGAAACAAAACGAGCTCCATGAAAAACCCATGAAGCTCGTCTTCAATTCCTATCCGGCAAACTTGAGATAGCCAACTTCCGTAGCTAATTCCAAGATTACCGGGAAAACGTGTTTAGGACTATTTGGTTGGATCTACACAATCCGAACGGCCTGATTCATGGCAAAACCGCCATCGAATTGCCTTCGCCCAATGTTCAAAGGAAGCCCTGACGTCATCCCAGCTGCTTGTAACGCCTTTAAACGTTTTTTCCCCGGAGCGCCGATCAATACCCGCCATCAGCAAATCACCGGTCTGGGAATCTATGAGTTTCGCTTCCACGCTGGCCTGGCCTACCCAGATGTTGGTCCCGGTAGACAATTTGGATATACCCGAAATGGTTCTCGTAATCGGTTCGAATGTGGAAATAAAGTCTAACACAACAGGAGAGTCTGAAGCCTCTGTGATGGCCGCGCGGAGTCGAAACACATCAGGTCCAGGTGCTTGAACGATTTCATAGTCTTGTTCTAATTCTTTGACCATCGCATCTCGAAACACAAAAGCAAGATTCTGAAGATCTTCAATGGGAATATCACGGAGTGGAGAGCCTTCTGGTCTTTGAGCATCAGGCATCTGCCAAATGGTCACAGGATCGATAATCACTTTTTTATATTTGGCAAAAAAGGCTTTCCCCCCTTTATCCGTGATAAAGACCGTGGCTCCTGTCGGACTTTTATCTTTTCGTAACATGGAGTAATCACCGAGAACACCCTTATCCCCGATAAAATATGACTTTTGAGCCCCCGGTGCTTGATGGGTTTTGTCACACCCAGCAATCAATGGCACAAGGACCAAACCAGCAATCACAAAGTTCAATAATGCTTTTTTAACCATGAAGGGACCTCCGGAAAAATGTTAAGGAATAGAAAACGACAAGGAATGTACATCGTGCCATTTAAAAAGTAAATGCCAACCTTGTTCCCACAAATAATTTCAAGGAATAGAAAACAACAAAGAATGTACATCGTGCCATTTAAAAAGTAAATGCCAACCTTGTTCCCACAAATGCGGTGTTTTCATAGTCTTTGTCAGTGATTTTGTTTCCATTTTTTTCCAATCGAAGTTCACCAGCCCGTTTGGTCAACTACTCAAAACCCACCGTCGAAAGGGGTTCTGGCGTAGATGACCTAAGTCGTTGATTGACCAGGTCATTTACCCTGCCGAAGAATCTCCTCGATCAGTTGAAGGATAAAGTCGGAGGTGGCATCGCGGGGCAACCCTAGGACGACAATGCCGTAGTAGGTTTCTGGCGGGGACACCGACTGTCAGTCACCAGATTGATTGGAAAAGAGGGGTGGGTGGGCAAGTAAAGTTTTCTCTCTCAGGGAATTCCTGTTGCCCACCCCCCACAGCCCTCTGTGATCGTATGATCAAAAAGTGTGGAAATAGCCCTGAAGGGTGGCAAGTGCCTGGTTTCTTGTCTGCCCATTCTACTGACATTCCACTAGCCCGGTTGTTCCCTCTTTCGTTAGCCGCGGACCAGCAATTTAAGTGCCGCCCACATCGGAACGAGCATCCAAATGCCCAGAGCTGCGTGAATGTTGACGAAGGCCAGACAGATCGACTCCAGTGCGATAAATGGTGGGGGCCGCCTCAGGAATTTTGAGGTCCAAAACAAGAGGGTCAACACAATGGCATAGATTCCATGGGTCAGGGCCAACAGTCGTTCCAATGAACTGGTTTGCCCCCAGAAAGACCTTTTCTTATGTCTGATCCGCGAATATGATTTGGTGGGGCATGGATCCAGGATCAGGATTGTGGTTTTGACATCAATATGCTTATAGCGTAAGTTTTGATGTATGCGAACTACCATCAATCTTCCGGAAGAACTCCTGTCCCAAGTCAAGAAGCTGGCGGCCGCCTCCCAATCCACGGTTACGGCCCTGATCGAGAATGCGTTGCGGGAGGCGGTTGCGAAACGCCGTCGCAAGCGACCAAAGGAGCGAATTGACTTGAGGACCTACGGGAAGCATGGTCTCCTTCCTGGAGTGGACATCGATGATACCGCCTCCTTGCTGGATTTGAGGGAGACACCTGTTGGTCCTGCCCGACGTTAATGTGCTGGTCTATGCGCACCGCCAGGATGCGCTTCGTCACCAGGAACTCTGGCTGAATCAGGTCCTGAACTCCGATGAAGCCTTCGGAATTTCCGATCGTACCGAGCGGCTTCCTAAGAGTGGTGACCCATCCACGCGTGTTTCGTAATCCGACTCCGCTGAGCCTTGCTCAGAAGTTTGTTGTGGCGATACACGACCATCCGAATGCAGTGACCGTCTCCCTGGTGAACGGCATTGGGATATCTTTTGGCGCTTGTGCCAAGAGGTTAACGAAAAGGGAAACTCATCGCTGATGCCTATCTGGCCGCACTCGCAATAGAGGCCGGCGCAGAGTGGATCACAACCGACCGGGACTTTGCTCGTTTTCCCCTCCTGCGCTGGAAGCATCCACTGGCTTGACCGGCAGCCTCGATCCCACTGCCAAGGATGTGTGATTTCGGATAACCTGAGGGCATCCCTCTGTGGTAACGCCTGAGTCATTCACGAGAAACGAGATTAAAAATAGATGGCGCCATAAAAGAGTCCCCCATTCCACGACGAATCGACCTCCCATCCATCGCTTTTTCCTGATTTATAATCAAGATTCAAAATCAACCGGTCATAGGCCACGCCCACCGCAAAATTGGTGAAGAGCCGATATTCCAGTCCGACAATAAATTCGGCTAGACTACCCTCAATATCATCGATATTGACGTAAAAAAAATCGGTCCGCAGGCTAGCCGTTAGCCGGGGAAAGAACTTATATTCCATGCTGAGGCCGACAGTAGGAAGTGGCGCAAAGAGCTTTTCACTGACAGAGCCTTCCCTGGCGATGGGATTGGTTATTCCGGGATCAATGGTCGCCGTTCCTCCGAACTTCGCTTCGAAATCTCCGAAATACATCCCCGGTGAAAGAATCAATTCAACTTGATCGCTCCGATAAAATGACCAGCTGTAAAAGAGACGGTACAACGTGAGATCAATCTTGCTCTTGACAGTCCCGTTGGCCAGGAAAATTTTATCGTCAATTTGCAATGAATCGTCTATGGTACTGTTTCCTCTGAGGTTTATGTCATACCAGGAAAATCCAACTGCATGATGTCGATTGAAGCGGAAAACCGCACCCGCACGAAGCATGTTGTCACTCTGATCTCCGCCGAGGTCATCATTAAAAGCAAGGGTGCTCCCCGATCCTGTGCGTGATCCGTCAAGACGGAATTTAGCATCAACCCCAAATAGCATCTGGTATCCGCCATACAATTTCAGACGATCAGGAAATTTCTGGGTAGCGGTTTCCTCTCCGAATACCACTGGAACCATAAAGACACACCCCAACATAGGGAAAACGAGACAGTAGACCAGGATTGACATAAAGCCTTTTCCCATTTGCCGGTTTTCAGTTGAATCTTTCCGGCACGGGAGTTTGGTCATTCCGCGATGGCCAGAGTCGCACGCCTGGCCCCTCTTCTCCGCTGCTTTATCGGCCTGTTTCATTTCTTTCAGATCGATACCATGCCATCAGGGGTCGGACCCGGCGGCATGATGGTGTGGGGCACGGTGGGCTGGAACACCTGCTCCGAGTGAGGTTTTGAAACAGGATGTTGCCCTGCAGAGAGAACCCAACCGGACGATCCGAGGGCAACGAGAGCGGCCAGAATCAGAAAGCCCTTTGCAGTCCCCATTGGTCCCGGCATGGTCCGGTCAGTATGCCATTTCTTTTTCCGGTGCATTGTCCATTGCGGTTCTCAGTTTTTCGGAGCGCCCTTGAAGTTTGGGATCTTTTTGACTTTGAGTGTTTGCTTGAGTCCGTCTCGATGTTTTACTTCTGTGTTCACACCTGGACTCCTGCAAGGAAATTTGCTGTAATATTAGTATTTGGAAGGGAAAAGGAAATGCAATTTACCAAAGTTTTTCTTCCTGGTAGGATTGAGGTTCATCTTTCAAGTTAGAGAATCGAATCCTGGCCTGAGGCATTTATTTGACTTTTTCTCCTAGTTTGTCCCGGGGGTCGCTTTTTCGTTTTCCCCTGGGAAAAAGGCGGAGAACTTTACTCCTGAATAGCCCTTTGTCTTGTTGCGGAGGTCGTTATTTTCCCTGTAACTGTTCTCCCATCTTAGATGAAAGCGCTGAGAATGGATCCTACGAACGATGTTTCACCACACCAGTACTGAAAAGACCCCGTTGCTTACTGTGAATAGAGGATATGTTTGCCACCCTGCAACTTTTTAATAAACCTAGGAACTTTGCGCACCCAATACACGATATATTGTAAGGAAGCGAATCTTTTTATCAGAGGAGGTGAAATGACTATGTCGGCATCATCTGGCTTGAGTCGTTCTTCATTTTTCCCGTGGGTTACAAAAGGCTCTTTGAAATTGAGGTTTGCGACCATGGTTGGGGTGCTGGTAAGTACCTGTCTGATCCTGGTGGACTTCACCAGTATGGCGATGGCCGTTCCAACGGCCGAGGACTTGCTCAAGGCCTTGCCTCTTTCCGACGGTGAACGGAAGGATGTCCTGGAGGGAGAGATTGTGCGATTTACGACCGAGGAGGGCTCGGACCGGGAACTGGCGCTGGGGGCGGTTTTGCTGGTGCGGAAGGTCCCTGAAAATTTGGTTTCGCTCTGGCGGGAGGCCGTCGTCTTCGAGCTCATCGGCGCGGTTACTGCGTTTGGCGAGATTTCTGACAAGGCGACCGTGAGTGACTTTGCAGGAGTGAAGTTGCAACCCAATGGGGAAGAAGAAGCCAAACGCTACCTCGAAGCTGAACCTGATGATACGTTGAATCTGGACGGGAAGGAAATCTCCGCTTTTCAGGCCCTCAAAGCCAAAGGCGGGTCCCAAGCTGAAGTCGAGGCACTGGTGCGGGAACAATTGCTGGCCCGGTACCAAGCCTATCGGGAAAAGGGCCTGTCAGGCATCCCTCCCTACGCTCGGGGTAAGGATAAGATGTTTCAGGTGAGTCAGGATCTTCTTCTCACCACCAACGAGGCAAAACTTGTTGCCAAATACTTTCCCGCGTTCCATCAAACCTTACTCAACTATCCAGCCAGCACGGCTAAGCAACTCGAAACCCATTTTTACTGGGCCAATGTTGATGTGTTTAGCCGTCCGACATTGATCTTGAGCCATCGCATGTTATTCAATGAGGGCGATGCGTATGTGGTGGCTGATCGCCACTTTTATGCAAGCCACGAGTATAACGGCTTGCAGGCAATCGGGGGCGCACTTCCCGCGAAAGAGGGCTCGCTGTTGGTTTCCCTCTATCGTATTTCAACCGATGGAGTGGCAGGTTTCGGATCCGCGGCGAAACATCCAGTGGCCCGGGGGTTAATGGGGCCCTATTTTGAAGAGATGTTTGAAGGCCTTCGTAAAAAAGCGGAATAATCTGAGCGTTTGGTCCATCGAATGGGTGGAAGAGGGGTAAGCATCCTGTTTTGCTCTTTTCCTTCCCCTCCCATCTTTTTATTCACGCAGATCGTGGAACGACTGGATGAGGGTTTACAGTGGATCATTTTTCTCTTTACGACGGACCCATCACAGAAGGGTATCTTCACTCCCGGAATCTTCCTCTTCAGCGTGCGTTCATCACAAAAAAAATCGACACATGAATGACAGCGATACCTGCTGGCAGTTAGCCATAGGTAGCCTGTCGCGGCATTGCCGGGATCCGTCGGATCCATTTTGTCCTACATGAACATGCAGAAGAGGGCTTGTTGTTTCAATCATCGATATGACGATGTGTTTCTAACTCAGGTGCTGAGGACCACGGCTTCTCCTCTTATGATTCCACTGCGCGGATGATATGGAAGCGCCACCGGGTTTGTCGGTTGGATCTAGGAATTTTGGCGGTTGCGGCCTTTATCGGAAAGATACATGCCGACCAGCCATGCCACCAATACGGCAACATAAAATTGCCCTACAATCGCCTCGAGATTGGCGACGGTGCGGGCGATAGGCTTTGCGGGCGTGATGTCGCCATAACCTACTGTGGTGATGGTGACAAAGCTGTAATACATGAATTCTGAGAACTGGGTTCCTATGGCGGTGGATGTCAGGCCATGGAATGAGCCCGGGTTGGCCATGTTGATGAAAAGGTAAAACACCGACCAGTTTAATCCGAGCAGGAGATAAATGCAGACGGCGCCAATGATTTTATTCAAGTCGATTGCACCTGAAAGGAGCAAATGTCGGGAAGCAATCCAGATACTGCCAAGAGAAAACACAAGCAATATGCACATGTTGACGAGCTGAAGCTTAGGTATGTTGAAAAAAAAGTCGATTGTGGCCGTAGCGACTCCGCTTGCCGCAAGGATTCCTCCTCCGACGATCAACCATTTTTTTTCATTGACCAGACTCCAAATCCCCATCAGGAGCATGAGGCAAAGAGCCGGCTCCAGGAGCAGACGTCGGGTCTTACCCATGATGCCTTCTTCTTGTGCGGCGGCCACTGAGAGCATGAGGAGCAGGAGACCTGCGAGCAGATACCCAAAGCTGTGCTGTTTCATGGCCATGCGGGTATATTCCAAATGCCGGAATGGGGGTGTTTCCCTTGTATTGTTGCTCTTGTGTCCGTTGGCACTTCGTCGGGCCGTACTGTAAGGACCTGTCTACCTTCTGTTCTAAGTATATGACGAACGGATTCGATCCGCAGAAACGTCCTTTCTCACTATTCCGTCCGAGTATTCTCAGGATTGTTGGGGCCATCTTCGTCGGGGAAACATTTAGGCCAGTTTCAAATGTAATGAAATGGCTTCCACGGTTGTCATTCTACCCGACTTTATACCCTTTCCCTTCGAGACACACGCCATAGGCTCGATTAAAGGTCTGGCGGTTCTGCTGGTTTTGGGCTGCAATGTTTTCTTGCGTCTCTTCCGCCTTGGTGTTGTCCCGGCCCTGCCCCAGCAGACCGGCCCCGGCGCCGACACCGGCTCCAATGGCCGCGCCTTTTCCGGCATCTCCAGCAATCGCTCCACCGATGGCTCCAAGCGCGGCTCCACCCATGGCTCCTCCCAACATGCCACCGCGTCGTTGTTTGGGAGCGGATGTGGTGGCCACTTGCTGATTTGGATCGAATCCCGTTTGTTCTTTTGCCCACTTGTAGCAGGCAAACTCATCCATTTCTTGTTTATCGGGACTCTGGCCCTCCAACGGATAGATAAACATTTGAGCTTGTGAAGAAGCCAGCCCCATCACAATGGTCAAGGCGACACTGATTCCGATCATTGATAGTACACGCATGTTAGACCTCCAAAACATGATGATAACGAAATGAAAGTTTTTCAATGAGAGATTAATGCGTTTCCGGAATGGTATAGGTAATCCTGGGCCATATGGCGATACCTTCTCCATGCTGGCGGGCCGATTCAAACCCTTCGACCACCTTGATTGTCCGTCGACTGGATTTTCGAAATCATTTCTCCTTCCCCGGTGATCCCGGTGAACTTCCCCGTGCCTCCTGTAATCGTAAACGGACCCTGGCAACCCTCCAGGTTACCGGTGCAGGAAAATTCCGCATAGACCCGTTCGCCTTCCGTGTTGGAAATAATGCAATGGCCCTTTCCGGATTTTGTCATCGTCGTCAAATTGGCTTCGACGGTCGAAGGACAAGCAAGGGATCCAGCATGTAACGCTCCCTGCCCATCTTCAACAAACATAATTCCGGTAAATACCGCTATCATGTAAACCCGATCATCCCCGATAGGAAAGGCAAATCCTTCCCCTTTCCAGGGGGCCATGGCTTTCACCGTTGTTTGCTCAGCGAAAACCGTTCCCGCATGTCCAAGAAGACCCGCACACAACAACATGAAAAGCAGAAAACTTTTCTTTTTCATGCAACACACCTCCTGTTGTTAGAAAACCTAATAAAAAATCTGACATAACGCTATTAAGGCTGTGCAGAGTGTACCCTTTAGGTTAAGGCTGGATCATTCTCGAAGTCACCCTTTTTTTAATAGGATAATAATAGGATGCGGTTCTGCCTGCCATTTTTTCGGCATGCGTTTCGCCTCGGCCTCCACCTCGCAAAGAATATCTCCCTCGAAAAGGTTGTGCTGCTGCTCACTCCTTCGTTCTCCCCCCCCAAGAAATTCCGGGCACTTTTCTCAAAAAATATTCCGGCAAAAAAACCGATTCCCATTTCGAGAAAGATGTTTGGGAACCGGGTAGGACGCGTGGCTTTCTCAACCGGCTTTTCCAAGGTAAGTCATTGGAGGTGGGAATAAGGAACTTTCGAAAATAAAAAAGATTCAGTCCTTTTATCTTACCCGTCTCAAGAATCGACAGGTTCTCTTCTTCCCTTAGAACTTGAAAAGTTCTTTATGGCGACCATGCTTCTGATTTTTCCCAACGCATCCGTGCGCGTCTGCCCCTTCCTGCCGCTCGGTAAACTTACCCCAACATGTGGCGTCCCTTCTCGAGGTGTAGCATCCGCATCGTTCAACTCTTCTAATTTTGTAGAAGGAAATGAATGAATGAAATATTTGCATCTATGCCGATCCTGATGGGTACTTGAAAGGACTTGCCATCTTTCCAAGGCTCTCTAGCACTTCTAATGTATTCCCTTTCTCCAATAATTCACCAAACCACAAAAAACTCCCTGTCTTCGCTCCTGATAATCAGGGCCTAAACAAAACAAGGTCCGCCTCAGGTCCTCTAGATGGCCTGGAATTAGAGAAGCCCATCGCTTTAGTCTTCGATGAAAACCTGATGGAACCTTCAACTTTCAAATTCGGTCGAATTCCAGGTCATATGTCTCAAGAAGCGATCGCTCTAAGTCTTCATCTCCACCCCCCTGACAACCGATTCCACGATTTGCCTTCGCAAATATGACGGCAACGGACAAGCGATCTCCAGGACCTTGATTTTATTTCGGGGTCATCTTTATAAGCCATTGCGACGGCAGCGTACTGCCCTTCGTGTATATCGAGTTCCTTCAGAGCAAGCTCTCTCCACGCGTGCATCTCTCGAATAGCTCATCGAGGAGCTCACCATTGCTCCGTGTCGGTTTTTTAACGGGACTTGATTCATAAGCCGTTCAAGGATGATCTCAATCGCTTCAGTGTCGCCCTCTGTGTTTCCAAGGGTTTGTAATCCTCTCATTACAAGATCAGGCCTTTCACAGGCCTGATCCTTAAGCACATCCAAAAGTCTTCTTCTACACTTCGCAAAATCTGTCACGATGGATGGAAGCAAATGACCTATCCGAGAAGTTTCCGCTGCAGACCTATACGCCATCCCTGTGAGCGTTTCTGATACCTGGGGATCAGACATTCCCCAACCTTCTAGTAAAGTTTGAACAAACCAGTGTGGGAAATGTGTTTTATCAAGTTCTAATAATTTAGCTTTGGCAATAGGTGTTCTGCCCACGAGGGCTGCCCTTGATACTTTTGGCTCGGAGTATTCTTGCCTAGGTATCCAGTTATCAATAGCGGAGACAATACCAGGATGGTCCCTGAAATTTTCTGCGATCATCTTCCATAAGTCGCTAATGAAACTACCAGCAAGAAACGGACGGGTTTCATTTTGGATCTCGTTTATACAGAAGTCAGCCACCTCCTCGTCCTGCGGATAACCTTCCAACAACAGTCTGATGGCTATCTCCTTGTCTAAATTAGCATCATTCTGGCTATAGCGCCCTAGGGAGCGAAGACACAATTTTTTGACTTCCAAAGAACCCGGCCATCCCAATTTAACTCCTTGATGAATAATGTCTCTCCATCGATAGTCCAACCATAATCTCTGCATTCCCAATTCAAGCAGGCGATTCAAATCATCAGCCTGGTGAATCCCTTTTTTAACTTTTCCATATATGGCAATAGCTCGGATCTCAGCACTCGGTGACTGCCCAGCATCCGCAAGAATTGCTTCCAGACTCCTATGGTTGGGCCAGCCATTAATTAGGGCTTCAATGGCAGCTGCTCTTGCACTGGGGATCTCCAGTGTCTGAGATAACAATGCAACCTTCTCTCCTGTGTCGTGGTCTCCGGCACCAATCCTAGCTAAGGCATTTGCAGCCGCTCTCTGATTAATCCCCTCCTCGTCATTTAGGCATCTTTCAAGGCACTCGATCACTTCCTTTGACCAACCCCAGCTAGACATTGCATCTAACAGGCTAGATCGATATCGCTCTCGTGCCGGGTACCAACTTCGAAGGTTTTTTCGTAACGACTCCTCGCAATCGGGGCTGACGCAATCCTTCTAGGACTATCCGAGAAACTCGCAAACGATGTGGCTTCCATGATTCCCATTCGACGGTTTTGAAAGCTTCTAACGCCATAGCCTTCGCAAATTCGATAGAACATTTTGAGTGGACAAGAGCTGCTTCATACAGCAAGTGTTCGATTGGGTATCGATCTATTGGCGCAGCAATATCCCTTTTTGCCTTTATCTTCTTGAGAAGATCGTCTACATCCTCAGTTCGGGAAGTGAGTGTCAATAAGGCAAGTATGACTTGGTGCCACTGATAGTCCGAGCAATTTCTTTCGAGTTTTTCCGAGAGCACTAAATAGGGAATTGCATTCAGCCCACAAGCGGCAAGATATTCCTGAAAGGTTCTGTGCAGAAAACCTATTTCCACTGGCGATTTTGCTACGAGAAGGCCTACGGCGTTCTCACTAGTCTGGATAACGTGTCTCGCCAAAGAAATTGCCGTGGACTTTTCGAAGCCAAAGTCTTGCTCAATACGCCCCTGGACAATATCCTCCGCAACCTTTGTATTCAATAACCCCTCGCTGTGGTTCTCGTGGATCTCAAGAGCCAAATAGGCTAGAAGTCCTTTTATATCTTCATCTCTAAGATCCCCTTCTTTATAGGTAATCGAAGCCGCCTTTTGTCTCTTTTTAGGGTGCACCAAGATTAAGTGGTCAACAATTTGCCCATAAGCCTTGAATCGACTTTGTGGCAATTGCGCGTTTTGAAACCGAAGAAAAATTAACAGGCAAAGGAGCATGGGAATTTTCGCCAACTCGTCCAAATCAGGAGAGGTGCTCAGTTCATCCATGAACCCCCCACTTTCAATTGAAGCTAGCCGATCAATCTCACTACTTTCCATTCCGGAGTTAGATACGGAAACCTTCTCAATAAACCATATCAGTGCGAGATCCTTTTGCTGGGAACCCGACAATTCACATAACTCGCCGATTTGCCAACCTTCCTCTGGCATGCCCATACGCTTGTAGCCATATGGTCTACTGGCCACGATCGCGCCAATCCTTCTTTGACAAACAAAAACTCGAAGTCTATCTAGTGCTATGCCGGCAGCAGATTCATTTGTCCACTCATCTAATCCATCTACTAGCAACAATACGCGCTCATCTTCCAATGCTTGTTCAAAGAGTGGCCAAAGCCGTTGTTCATCCCAGGTGCTCAACCATTGTTGTATTGTTTGCCGAGTGAACCTTCTCCTGAATTAGACGAAGAAATAATTTTGGTCCACAGGGCAAATGGAATCCACAGAGGTAATCGCCCTCCCCACTTTTCTATCAATTGAGTTGAACGCGGTGATTCATTTAATAGTTCAAGGGCAATATACCTAAGCAAAGTGCTTTTGCCTGCACCTGGTCCGCCTAGTACGACATACCGATCACCCTTAGCAAGCCAATCTTCAAAGTTAACCCGTTGTCTGTACTGCAAGGACTGTGTTTGTTTTTGTGGCCTTGCTGAATAAGCTGCCTCATCTTCAGAAGAAGGTATACTTGTGTCTCCGGTGTCCGGGGAAGGTTTTAGTTCTTTCTGGTCAGTTACCTCCAAGGTGGGCGTCCTTTGACGATCATAGATGTCGGGGACAACAAATCTGGAAGTTATTGATAAACTTGAAGAGGAGCCAAGCTGAGCTGATGGAATCCCGGGGTCATGATTTTCGAAGACATGAGAATAGAGCTGCCAGCACCTAGTTCGAAATTCACGAACCTGTGCAAGGTCAAGTCGCCTTCCTAGTGCTGTCGCAGCGTCCTCACCTATAAATTCCTTAACCCACTCTCTTCCGAAAAAGTCATTTACCACCTCGGGGCGCCCCTTCAGCATTGCATTCAGTTCTTCGGCTCCCCACGGAAGGAGCGTGATTCCCTTCGCCTTGAGCATTATATTTTGAGCTTCAATTTCATCAGCTTTTTGCGTTGGCACCATAGAATCCTGAGTACACAGCACGAAAACCTCTGTTTTATCGACCCAGGTTCCAGAAAGAAACTCCGAAACTGCCCTGCGAATATCTGCAGGCCCAAAAGTCGCAACTCTCTTACATTGATAGACTCTGTACTTTTCTGAAAGTTTCTGTCGAGCAAACAAATCTATACCTTCTTGCTTCTGTCCCTGCGTACCATAAACCTGGCAATGTTCTACATTAGCCTCGAAACGTACTAGGCGAAGACAGAGTTTTTGGAAGTCTTCCCACGTAAGGCTACCGAAAGGAAGATTCTGATGCTTTGGGTCAAAGGGAGGTGGAACTTCGCTGGCTGGATGCGTCTCAAGCCAACTAGGGACTGGACTTACATTCTCGCTCATAGATCCTTTTAGATAGCAGGTATTATGAAATCCTTATTAATACGAAAACACCAAAAGGCTATGTCACACATGCCAGAGTGTCAAGCTAGCCTCTGGCAAAGAACTTCCAGGAGCCAGAATGAGGGAGCGGTCGAAGGATGGTTTCCGATGGGTGCATCAAGAATGCACCATTCTTTCTATTGTGGGAGTCTCCTAGAGCGAGAATGATGTTTGCCTCCTCACTCGCATCCCTCTAAACGTTCGCGAATGGTGAGCAAAGGAACCGACCAGGCCTTCCCTCCCCTTTATTTCCGTTTTATAGTGAATCTATGGCGTTGAGGCCCAATCGACTGACTTCCAAACATCCTCGCCCACGAAAGAGGCGCAGACGTCGAATAACGTTCAGCACGCTCTGGCGTTTCGTGCGCGAAGGTTGGCGTGTGCTCCGTGCGGTCATGAGGGCGGTGCTGGCCTTACCGCCGATCGTTCGTGCGGTCGTGCTCTCTGTCCTCTTCCTCCTCCTGTGGCTTGGCGTCAACTGGGCCTTTCATGCATTCCATAAACCGACCGAGATCCTCTTTCCCTTGGACCGCTCACTCAACAAGAGCCCTGTCGAGACGTGGAAGCAATATGAATCCCTTTTCCGCGAGCATGCGACCGCGGTCATCACACCTGAGTTTCTCGCCGCGCTGGCGCAGGTCGAGGGCGGAGGGAATCCGGTGGCGCGGACGTACTGGCGATGGGAGCTGACGTGGAATCCCTTGGGGCTGTATCAACCGGCATCGAGCGCGGTTGGCATGTACCAGATCACCGACGGGACATTCCATGAGGCGACCCGCTATTGCATCCACGACCACAAGGTGGTCCAGGACGGCCCGTGGCACGACCTGCAATCGTGCTGGTTCAACAGCCTCTACACGCGCATCTTGCCGAGCCATGCCATCGAGTTAACCGCGGCGTGGCTCGATCGCGGTGTCACACAGGCGATAGGACCGCGACGTATCGGCAAGGTCACGCTCCAGCGGAAGCAGGATCTGGCCGCCGTGATTCACCTCTGTGGAGCCGGGGCCGGCCGCCTATATGCCGCACGCGGGTTCCGGCTGACCCCCCACCAACGGTGCGGCGACCACGACGTGAAGGACTACCTGGCACGGGTCAATGCGTTGAAGTACGCGTTCGCCAAGCCGGCGGCAGGAGACAAAACGATCCGACAGGCGCGCTAGGAGCCTGGCGGGCGGGTCGACCGTTGCACAATTTTTCAACGCGAGGCCAGAGTCTAATGTAGGATTACACAAATCGCGCGAAGTGTTCAGGCTTCACGCTCTTAGCAACTGCCTGCCCCACCTGCTGTAACTCGGTGACGTGCTTCACCGAATCAAGCTGTTGCACATGTTCCGGTTGGATACCCGATAGTCCTAATTTGTTTAATCCCTCGAGAGTCAGCTCTGCGTTATATCTGAGGTAGGTGAACAATTTATCCGGACCAATTGGTCCCTTCACCGTCTTTAAGTCTCCCACTTCGCGATCCAGTTCATCGCCGGCGAGGCATTGGCCGAACACCCGGCAGAGCAAGTCCTGCTCGTTGAGCGCCGCACTCATCAGGGCGGAGGGGATGGAAGAGGCGTTGTACATCAGATTCATTTCGTTCGGATCCAGGTCCGCATTCGCCTGGGAACTGGTTCCGGTCCCGATCGACACGACCAGCATCTTGTCTTCCCCGACCGCCCAATCCATTTTATAGGGGGCGAGCGTGGCCATCAGAAACGCCTGGAAGGCCGGGTTGTTATACATGGTAATTCCGCCGTCAACAAAGACGAATTCCTGGGTGCCGACCTTCACGACTTCCGGTGGAAAATAGACCGGGGCGGCCGTGCTCGCCCGGATCAGTTGCCACAGAGGAAGCTCCAGATTGCAGTTGTCGCGCGCGCAGCCGTCGTCGCGTAATCGCTGGTTATATTTCGCCAGGGGGTTATTCGAAACCGGCCATGGCGAGTCGGTCGTGGCATTCCGCATGACCATCATCAGTACCGTTTTGAGTTTGTCGCTACCCAATGTGGCATCCTTCCCAAAAACCGTTTGCAACTTCAACGCAAGTTTTTCATCCGCATATGTATGGCGAAAACGTCTGAGCAAGGACGCTTTATCAAACATCTCTTCGCCACTGCTGAGGTAGAAGTCGCGAATCTCGGACACCGTCATGCCGACCGAGATACACGCCGCAATGATGGCGCCCGTACTGGTGCCGGCGACGAAATCAAAATAGTCAGCCAACCGAAAATCGTCACGGCGGCCATGCTTCCGGCGTAGCAGGTTCTCAATTTCAGCCAGCACCTCTACTGTGATCATCCCGCGGATCCCACCGCCGTCGAGAGCCAGGATTTTCTTAGGGCCGGGAGATTGCATTCGGGCTAGCAATTTCTCATGCATGTCGCCTCCGGAGTATTGCGTATTTATAAGCGGGAGTTTTTCAGCCTCACTGTCTTCCGCTGAGATCACATCAGGAAGGCCCGTTAAAGAGTCCGGCTGTCGATCCACGTGACTTTTCCTGTTCTGCCTTTTACTTCCTGATACATGTGCGCCGTACCGCCAGGCCGTCACCGCCGCCACCGTCCCATAAACAGATGAAGTGCACCTTCTCCACGCCATACGCCAACGCGGTATAGAGCAGCCACAGATTGCAGCGTTCGTAGGGATCCACGCCTTTGGGAGGTGGGCCGAGTTGTTCCGGCGCCGAGCGGATTCCGGTCGTGAGTTTAGCTTTGGCAGCCAGATACCGATTGCGCCAGGCTTCGCCCCTACAGATGACGGATTTCTGGATGAACTCCGGCTCGTGAAACGGCTGCAGCCACTGCATAGTCACCTTGCGATGCTGACAGGCCTCTGTGAACAGGAGGTCGCCGCCACAGGCGCCTTGAGTGAGTGCAAGGTCATCCGGGCCGGCGCCCAGTTGTTCCAATGCTTCGGCGATTTTCTGTGCGGCGATGGATTCTTTGTCCGCAGGAAAACGCGGAGTTGGTCTTTCCGGCGAATCGATCATGTGGCCGCTAAAGAGAAACACCTGTCGGGGTTGCCAGCGTTCTTCGGGCTTCACAAGCTTGTGCAATGCACGATCGAAGGTGGCCATACCGGCATCGACGGTCTCCGGACGAAAGCCCAGGTCTTTAAGGAGCTGTAGCTGCGCGCGGCTGGAGTTGAGCGCGAACCAGTCCTTGTCGTTCCTTGCAATAGCCTCCATATAGGCCGTCTTTGTCGTCTCCGGCGTGCCGACCAACACCTCCAAATCGCCGAGAGTCGCTTTGGCCCAGAACAACTGCTGCTCATCAGACTCGCATTCGGCGGCAAATCGCACGGCACCGGCCATGGTCTGCATTTCACGGTCATAGCGTACATCCTTGGTAAGATGACGGTAGAGATGCATTAACGTGAGCGCATTGATGCCGGAATAGATAATGACTGGGATTGCGGATATAGCCTTTGGCGTAGCTGTCGATAGCCGAACGGAGCAAGGCATCCTCCTCTGCGGCTTCCTCACGCCATTGCTCTGCTGTATTGCCGGGTTGATGCCACGCGACAACCCAGGCATCCTTGTTCACACGACCGAGCAGCGCCCGGGTCTCGGAGTCATGTGGATACAGCTCCAACACCTTGCCGTAGTGCTGCCGCACACGGTCCCATGAATGGCCCGGTTTACCCGCCACGGCCAGCCGTTGTAAACAGATACCACGCTCACGCAGACCTTTGAGATTGTGCGGCTCAATGGCCAGACCACGTTCGAGCTGTTCCAATGCAAAGTCGAAGTGTTGGGCCTTTCGCAGTGCCTCGCCGGCCTTGATCCACGCCTCTGCTCGAAACGCGGCAATCGGCGCCTCATCTGCAAGAACCAGCACATCACCGATGTGGCCGGTTTTTTGCGCTAACTTTATGCGCCCTTCCCATGCCTCATGCTGTTGCCAGAATTCCCGCACATCACCGATGCGGAGCGACTTCCAGTCCGGCTCCTGGAGGTTGGGTATCAAGTGATAGACCGGGCTCACTTTACGGCCATGCCACGACTCCATCGTCGCCTTGACCATGTTTGTCAGGTTCTTCTTGTCCTGTTCCACTGTCGCCGGATCGGGGCCCCTGTTGTTGATGCTGTAACGGAGCTTACGATCAGTATAGAGGTCGAAGGCGGTGGTCACCCGACCGCCACAAATCAGGACGACGCCGCGCGCACGCAACGCATGGCGCACGCCTAACTCGTACCAGACGTTGGGGTTATCAAGGGTGAGGTCAGCCACCACGAGATCGGCAATGAGGAGTTCTTGGAACATGTCCGTGCGGATATCACCGGCACGTTCCTCCTCGTCAGCACGGAAGACGTCCAAACCCGCCTCGTCAAGCGCCGGCTTGATCAATTCAGCATAGACCCGATTGAAATCAATCTCGGTGCCGTGGCTGTCTTTCTTCAGCCCGAACGGCATCGCGACAAAGGCGTGGGGTTTCATATATGACCTCTCTGTCCTTACTTTCTCCTCAAACCGAATAAGCCATGCAGGATTGGATCGGCCTATTACTTTCCAGGACAACCCGCGGTTGGGTCTGAAATCTTCCCATAAGAAAAATTTCACCCAACATCATCGGCCATAGACTACGTCTCGAGAAAAAAAGAGTCAATTTGCTTTCCGCTGATTATTCAGTCACATTCCGGGCTGACACGCAATATTTGTCGCACGATATCGTGAGAGATATGAGAGGATGAAATCTACGGCGTGGCTCAGGCGGTGTCTGGCGAAAGACGACGAAGAAACCTTAGTGAGCCTCCCCGTGGGCATGGGGATAGGCCAATTCTATGGCTCGTCTTATTGTTGAGCCTGTTGTTGCGCCGCCTGAACATGGGCTTTTGAGGATGGTCGCGGCTTAATCAAGAAAATTCCATCGCGAATAGTCAACAGCACTGCCGAGACTCGCGGCTCGGCATGCACGACCCGATTCAGTTCTTGAATGGCTGCGGTATTGGTATCCGGAGCAGGAGTCTTGAGCACATCGCCATTCCAGAGGACATTGTCAATGAGTATGACTCCATGGTCGGCAATGAGCTCCAACGACCGATGGAAATAGTTCACATAGTTGGCCTTGTCCGCATCAATGAAGATCAGGTCAAACAGTCCCGTCAACTTCGCAAGGCTCTCCAAGGCGGGAGCAAGACGGAGATCGATCTTTGTGCCATGCGGGCTCTGTGCCCAAAACCGTTTGGCCATGTCTGTCGATTCTGGATCAATATCGCACGTGATCACTTCCCCGTCGTCGGGTAGACTTTCGGCGAAACATAAGGCGCTGTAGCCGGTAAATGTCCCGATTTCTAATACCCGCCTGGCTCCTATACTCAACGCCATGACTTTTAAGTATGCCCCTTCCAGGGAGCCGACGACCATCTGAGGACAATCCATCTTGCGATAGGTTTCCTCCCGCAGTCGCCGACAGACTTCTGATTCCGGTAAGGAATGCGCTTCGGCGTAGGCTTCAATGTCCGGTGGCACCAACGATTTCATCTTGAACTCCCTCTGAAGTATAGCGTCGCCTAACCAATTTTTTTGTGACCCCTATTGTCCCTCTCCCCATCCTTCGCCCGCAAGCATCCTCTGCATGTTTCCTGATCGTCTATTCTCAATATTTTATATAGGGATTCCTGTTCCTTACTCACGGCTCAACTCACATTAACATCCGGGTATTCCTGCTCAATCATGACCGGGGTTCTGCCTTGCCAAAATCTCCATGGCTGTCTTACAGTGAGGCCGCTTCTAGTCTTCAATATTCACCAAATCGTTAGAGGAATCCGCTCATGTCCACTGTGGCTTCTCTTGATCTGCTGAAAACGACCTTGGGTCAAATCCATCATCTACGGGATGCCGCGGCAGTGCTCTCCTGGGATCAAGAAACCTACATGCCACCTGGAAGCGGGGCGATTCGCGCAGAACAACTTGCCACCCTTCAAACACTGGCGCATGACCAATTTGTCTCGCCTGAAACTGAATCCCTACTGGCTTCCTTTTTAGATCTCTCAACCGGGACCCTTCACCATGACCATGCATCTGCCTTGGACGAGCCTTCCCAAGCCCTCCTTCGCGAGACCTGGCGGGATTTCTCCCATGCGAAAAAATTGCCGTCGGCGTTCGTGAATCAACTGGAACGGGAATGTTCCTTGGCCCAACAAGTGTGGGTGGAAGCCAGAAAGACCAATGATTTTCAACTGTTTCTGCCTAATCTTCAACGGCTGGTGAGATTGAAGCGCCAAGAGGCGGAATATTTGGGTTACCACGATTCTCCCTACAACGCGTTGTTGGACATCTACGAACCGGGATCGACCGTGGCACAATTGCGACCACTCTTCGCCACGTTGCGGACAGCACTGATCCGTCTGCTGGACCACATACGAGAGTCCCCCGTCCAACCGAACGCCCGTCTCCTGACACAATCGTATGACAAGACACAACAAGTGGACTTCGGGCGACTCGTGCTCAAGCACATGGGGTACGATTTTCAACGCGGGCGACTGGATCTGTCCGCGCATCCATTCACCACGTCATTCCACCCAACCGATGTCCGAGTGACCACGCGCGTGTCCGAAACCGATCTCCCATCTTGTCTCTTCAGTTGCATCCATGAAGGAGGCCATGGCCTGTATGAACAAGGATTACCGACGAAACATTACGGCACGCCATTAGGTGAACCGCTTTCCTTGGGCATTCATGAAAGTCAGTCTCGTTTGTGGGAAAACTGCGTGGGCCGGTCCCGCGCGTTTTGGGGATATTTTTATCCGAAACTCCAAGAGGTCTTTCCGGCACAACTTGGCAAGGCCAATGCAGAAGAGTTTTACCTGGCCATTAACCGGGTGAGCCCTTCGCTCATCCGGGTGGAGGCCGATGAACTGACGTACAATTTGCACATCATGGTGCGATTTGAAATTGAGCTGGATCTGATTGAAGGACGCCTGCAGGTTGAAGATCTGCCGGATGTTTGGAATGCCAAAATTCAGGAATACCTGGGGGTGGTCCCTCCCACCGATGCAGAGGGCGTGCTGCAGGACGTGCATTGGTCCTTTGGTGCGTTCGGGTATTTCCCCACGTACACCCTCGGGAATTTGTACGCGGCGATGTTATTCCGGCAGGCACAGAAGGATCTTCCGGGCCTCGACCAATCCATCGGCCAAGGAAACCTGGTCCCCCTGAAGGGCTGGCTGAATGACCGGGTCCATCGTTGGGGACGGCAGTATACGGCCGCGGAATTAATACAACGCGTAACCGGTCAATCCCTGACCCCTGAACCCTTTATCCAAGACCTCCAACAAAAATTTAGCACCTTGTATCAGTTTCCGACAACGTCCTCTCCATCCCACTCTTAATAAATCCTCAAAATCCTTCGCCGTTTTCCATTTTCGAGGCAACATTTTCGACAGATTGCCCCTGATTCGCGCTCATCCCTACTCTGGCCTCACAAATTCCTTCGTTGCCTCTTCTCAATTTTAGGGAATGAGACGCAACGATCCCTATCAACTTTTTTCCGAGGAGGATTTTTCGTGAGCATCAACTCAAAACAGGTTTCCGTCTTCGTGTTGGCCCTAGTTCTGTCAGTTGGATTTTTGTTTCCCATGCCCTGGGCGGAAGCCTCCGGAGGCAAAATCGACATTAATGCAGCCAGTCTTGAACAACTCGAAGCGGTGAAAGGCGTCGGACATGACATCGCGCAAAACATTCTCACCTACAAGAAAGATCACGGGGCATTTAAAACACTCGATGATCTTGGCAATGTGAAAGGCGTGGGGAAAGTCCGGCTGGAGGCTCTACGTGATACCTTTACCGTTGCATCAACCCCATCCACAGCGGGAACATCACCTAAAAAATAACCTCGAGAAATTTTCGATTCACAAGACGGAAGCCGGGTGAAAGCCCGGCCTCTGTCCCGCTTGTGCTTCTCTGTCACTATTCAAGGGCAGTGGGTTCGGTATGAACCGATACGAGATTTTGGTGTGTTTTGACTCTGCATTAATATCCCATTGCGGTATTCAAATTCTTCACCTGTTCAGGTGCGAGCGTCATGGCTTCGGTCGTTTCAATCCTTGATGGCACGAGCATGATGGTATGAAAGGAAATATCCCGGATGGCGAGTTTTTGCTCAGGGTTGTCAGCCGGACTTAACTCCACCGCCTCTACGGCACTCATGATGGCGCTGGTGTCCATCGGCCCATATTTCTCCACCACCGTGCATATAATTTCCATAACCTGTTGATTCGCTTCCGGATCCTTCATCATCTGATCAACGAGGGTCACGACCCCTTGGGCCGGTTCCGTCACATCAAAATTCTCTAGCCGTTCCTTCCGACGCAAAAACAGTAAATCATTATCCACATCCTTACTAAAGGCACCATAGGGAAAGCGCACGAATTCAAAATGCAAGCCTTTCAACCCTTTTCCCAACATTTGCAATTCACAGAGGAACAACAATTGCTGCAACTTGACGTCACTCATCAGCCCCATGGATTCGGTTAAATGCAAGACGTAGATCAGTAAAGCCCGGTCACCGGTCACTTCTGAGGGTTTTCTCATACGTTCTCCCTACCGTCTCTCTTTCACGAGGAGACAAACAAAATAATTCTTGACCAAATTGGCGGGTTGGGGTTTAATATCTCCTTTTCCGAATTGAAAGTTTTTTCTCATGCCCAAACCCGTCAAAGAACTCGAAGTACTCAAGCATCATCTCACAAAAAACAGCCTCAAACTCACGCGTCAACGCGAGTTGATTCTGAGCACGTTCCTGAAAATGGAGCATGTCACTGCCGAGCAGTTATATCATATCCTCGCCAAGAAAGACCCCCATATCGGGCTAGCCACCATCTATCGCACGCTCAAATTATTCTGTGAGACGGATCTTGCTCAGGAACGCCATTTCGGCTCACAAACACAATTCGATAATGTATCCCATAAGGGACATCACGACCATCTCATCTGTACCTCTTGCGGAAAAATAGTGGAATTTCAAAATTGCCAAATCGAACAATTGCAAGAAGAGGTGGCCAGAACAAACGGATTTACTATTCAAACCCACAAATTGGAATTGTACGGCCTCTGCGAGAACTGCCAACATTCCTGAGTAGTTGCGATTCTCTGTCCCCTCGTTCATGGCTTTTTTGTCATCCATCCTTCTGAAACATTGTTTTCCCCATTGTTCTATCCGTGGGAATCTGAACCCTTCTTCCCTACAGAAGTCTCTTCTTTACGACCAGGATCTAGAAGGAATTATTGGCCGAAGGCTCTTTCCATTTCTTTTTGGGCCGACATGAATATCTACTGCTGCATTCTTCCCATTCCTGTGTATAATAGGAACAGACCTTGTGAAATGACGGATAATGATTTGCCTTATCGTCTTTTCTCAACACCATATTTTTTCGCAGACTGAAAGGAGGCTTTCAACATGACACTGAGACACAGCACTCACCACACACACATGATTCCCCTCATGACCGGAGTCCTGTCATTGATTCTGGGGTTTCCCGTCATGGCTATGGCCATGGGGTATGGTGACGGACACCACGCGTCAGGACAGAGCATGTCACCCCATGGAGCCGGAGGCTTTGGTCATGGCCAGATTCATCATGGCACGAGCATGTCCGGTGGCTATGGCACAGGAGGAAGCCCTCACAAATCAGGACATGGTCCTCATCAAAGTGCGTCAGAATTTATTGAACACATGTTGAAATTCAAAGAACCCATGGCCATTACCGATGATCAGGTCGCCAAACTTCAAACGATTAAAACCGATTTTGAAAAAACAAAAATTAAAATGAAAGCCGACATGCAACTGGTCAGTTTAGATTTGCATGGGTTATTACGGGATGATCAAGGTGATTTGGGCGCAGTGGAATCCCAGCTGAAACATCTTTATGAAATTCGAGCCGGTCTCTACCTGGCTTCAGTCAAAGCCGGGCGGGATGCCAAATCCGTCTTAACGGATGAGCAACGCGCTCGCATGAAAACTGTGCATGATCGTCTCGACTCGTATAAAGAGGGCGGGATGACTCAAGGTCATCCCGGCGGGTATTCCCCCCATTCCAAGGATAAAAAAAGTTAAGAACAGTTGTTCCTGAAGCATGCTCAACTCGAAAGGGGGAACAGTCCCCCTTTCGAGTTATTCGATGGAACCGAGATATTGTTCCTCGAGTCTCAATCGGTCCTTAAGACCCGTTGACACAAAAATCTTTCCGTTCTGATCGACAATTATCCCTTCCACATCCGGCAACGACTCGATGAGAGCCATGCCTTTGTCGGGACCCATCACAAAAATGCCGGTGTCCAGGCCATCGGCCATGACGCCGTCTTTAGCAATGACCGTGACGCTTTGACAGCCTCGAGCCGGTAGAAGGGTGGCGGGATCTAAAATATGATGATACCGAATCCCATCCTTCATGAAATAGCGCTGGTAGTCGCCTGCAGTGGAAACGGCTTCATTTTCCAGTGCGATACGCCCTAAGATTTCTCCCTGTTCTTGACGAGGATGCTGGATGCCAAAGACAAAACGCTGTTCGTCCGGCATCCGTCCGAACGTTTTTATATCGCCGGACAGCGCAACCACTCCGGCTGTCGCTCCTGAAGTCTGCATCACCCGGGCAGCGAGGTCAGCCGCATAGCCCTTCCCAATCCCCCCCACATCGATTTGCATACCAGGTCGTTGCAACCACACTGTTCGCTTCTTGTCATTCAATTGAATTTGAGACAATTCAATTTGTGGACGGAGAGCTTCCAGATCTGCTCTGTGGTGGGATTACTCCTTCTCCGCCGGCATTCCAGGCATTCACCGCTGGACCAACGGCTATATTAAAACCCCCGTTTGTGAGTTCGGCCACGTCCAGTGACCGCTCCAGCACTTCAAATGTTTCCTGACTAACCTGGGTCGGTTCCTGTCCCGCCGCCGCGTTGACCTTCGATAATTCACTGGTTGGGATCCAGGTGCTGAGCATCTCTTCCAACCGCCTGATTTCATCAAGACCGGCCTTAGCCGCCTGCTGTGCAGTCGATTCATCTGGTCCAACTGCAGTGACAAACACGATGGTTCCCATGAGCATCTGACTACGCTTCACTAATTGTGGCGTTCCCTGACATCCCACTACCAAGAAACTCACAAGGAACAGTCCAATGAATTGCTTCATTCGCCGCATGATTTTTCTCCTACCCTCATCAATCATTCTTGTTTTCAGGACAACAATCATCCGCACGAAAGGATTTTAAGTGGGATTATGCCGATGGAACCATCGAAACCTGGGATATGGTGTAATTTCATACAACCGTGACCGTAGCAAGGAAGGTTCCGCCAAAGTGGAAACTATCAAATGAGGCGAAAGAGACGGATAACGAACCGTCAATTCCACGATGGCTTTTACTGGTTCGGAGACAATTGTCACTTCTAACTCCCTGGTAAAATTCGGAGAATCAATCTGGAATCGCCATTCGCCAAGGTAGACAGTTCCCTGATCCGGAACTTCAAACGTTAACGGAACTTCCGCACTGGATCGAAACCCGCCTTCCTGAATAAACACGCGTGTCACCTGATACAGTCCTGGATCCACTGAAAGAAAGAAATAGGAGGAAGCCGCCTCAATTTCCACACGATAACGCCTTTGACCATCCTTGGAGATGAATTCAAGGGAAGCCAATTCCGGGAGAAAAATCCTTCCTGAAGGCTTTGCCTGCCACACGTGAATGTGCCCGAAAACCAAGGGTTCTCTGAGGTCTTCTTGGGCGGGATGAGACGTGAGCTGTTGAGCACAACCCATGTTCATTCCAACAAAAATCCCTACCAGCGCTATCCGGCAAGCAAGAAAACCCACCCTCATCCCGCTATTATCCCCCTTGTATTTTCGGCATGGTGACACGGCATGTCGGCATCTGTGGATTATAATGCATCCCCTATCTTGACAGACGCTCCAGCTTTACGGTATCAAGAACAATTATCAATTTCAAAATTAACAGTAATTACATTCAACATCAACATGACTCGAGAAACAGAAATATTGTCCCCATGTGTAACCTCCTCAGAGGCACGCTGTCATTGTGGACAACTGATAGCCATTTTAAAAAAGGATGGGGTGGAACTCAAATGCAAACGGTGCAAACGCCTTATCCTCATACCCTTTACCTCATTAAGTTCTCATGATGGCTCCGAGTTATCGTTTCGGCGTGTTCACGAAGGTGCAATGCCCTGCATTCTAACGCCTGATCATCAGTAATGCCTTTCATTGAGGACCTTCCGAGTCCCCTACTCTTTCCCTGAGGACCTCCGCGTCCCAAACTCTACATGTAGGAGGTCCATCCATGAAGAAGTCATGCCATCGGGGTTCTTGTTGCCCTCTCTCTCTTTCCTACGCTTTCAGCCTTCTCCGCCCCAGGAGAAGAAGAACTGACTCCCGCACAGCAAGACGCAGTCAAAAAGGCGGTGGACGAGTATCTCAAACAACAACCTCAAGCGCTGCCGCCTGTCGCAGCCCCACCCGCTCCACCGGCCGCCCGTTCAGGCAAAACCCTTCAAGAGCTTGGAACAATTGAGGGTGTGCGTCAAAAACCAGGGGTAACCATGCAAGGGTCAGGAGGCCTAATTTATGCCCGTCCGTTCGTCTCCAGTCCCAAGGCAATCGTGGGCGGTTACATGGACATGGAATATTTTAACCGGACGAATCAACCCAATAGTAAATTCGATCAACACAGGTTAGTCCCGTTCATTTACGCGGACGTGAGCGACCGGGTCAAATTCGCCACGGAAATTGAGATTGAACATGGTGGACTCAACGCAAACGGGGGTTCTGATTTGAAAGTTGAATTTGCCACCATCGATTACCTCATTCAAGAACCCGTAAATTTGCGCGCCGGTATCCTCTTGTTGCCCCTAGGAAAATTCAACTTGCTACATGATGCCCCATTGCGTGATCTCACCGAACGCCCATTGGTTAACCAAAGGATTATTCCTTCCACGCTATTCCAGCCAGGAGTCGGGTTCTACGGCACCCTTTACCCCACCCAATTATCAAAGCTGGACTATGAATTCTATGTTACAAACGGGTTTACTAATGCTTTTGGGGGCAATAACAACCCCAATGGAAATTCCAACATCACCGCAACAAATGGTATTCGCAACGCCCGTAACACCAGTACCGATTTTGACAACAACAACGGAAAGGCCGTAGTGGGCAGGTTGGCCTTCAGTCCAATATTCGGTGTGGAAATCGGTGGGTCGGGATTTTTCGGGACTTACGACCCGAAAAGTACACGTCCTTTGGCCATTTGGGCATTGGATTGGACGTTTCAACGCGGACCCTTTGAAATTATTGGAGAAAGCGCCTGGGCCTACATTCGTGACAATAATTTAGGTCAAAATGGAACCCCAAACACCAATCCACGTCGCATGCAAGGCTATTACCTTCAATTGAACTATCACTTCCTTCCAGAATGGCTGAGCAATCTGGCGCCCACATTCTTTAAACAAGATGTCTCCACCTTCACCGCTGTAGTGCGGTGGGAACAAATGAACCTAGGACAGGATTTAGACGACAGTACTGAAGCAGGAAAACTAGGGGAACGGGAACGCTTAACCTTAGGACTCAATTTCAGGCCTACCGAAGATACAGTGTTTAAAACGGATTTCCAATATAGCCCGATGGAAGTCAAGGGGAACGAACGGATCCATGATACGGCTTTTGTCGCCTCCTGGGCGACGTATTTCTAACCGCGCTTCGTTAAAAAAACTCTCCGAGAAAAATGGGGAAAGGATGCATTCCCTTCCCCATTTTTTCGAAATCAACAAATCATTTTCGAATTGAAAAAATTGCAAAAACCACCACTAAAATTACTATTGACGGCTATAAACCTCGATGATACAATCGACTAATCATTTTTCAAATTGAGAATCAATTTCAAATAAATTGAAAGTTATTCTCGTTTTTTAATTTTATTTCACTTTTTCGTTTTCCAGGATTCCTTAATGAAGTTTTTCACCACTGACTCCCTACTTAAAAGGTCTCCTCTTCTCTTTCTGACCTTACTTCTTTTTGGTTGCGGTACGCTTTTAGGCTCTGATCCGATTGCCGAACGATATTTGGCCTGCCCCTTGGATTCCGTCTGGAATTCATCCCTCGAAACACTCAAAGCGTATCCCGTCACTAACCAAAATAAAACTAAGGGATTGATAGAAACCGGTTGGCGGGTGGAATCTGCCCAAACACGTGGATATGGACTTTTACAACGGGAAGGCATGGGAGACAAGGAACGCTCACAACTGACATTGACCATGACTCCCCTGGAGTCCAATGCGATCCGGCTACAACTGGTCGAACGGCGCCAGCACTGGGGTTTTCGCGGTGGAGCCAGAATTTATGACTGGTATCCCGTCGAACCTTCCCAACAAGAGGTCAATCAAATACTTAACAATTTGACCAAAAAACTTGAGGCTGAGGGATGTTTCGTCGAGTCCTGAAACCGATTATTCTCGGTAATTTTTTGTGGATTGCCCTTGCCTCCGGGGCTCAGGCCCAGAACGATCCCATTTGGGACGAGGAATTGAAACGTTACCTGACTCCGCAGGAAATGGTTCAGGAAGATGTCTATCTGACCCCGGACGAAGCGGCAAAATTGATGTTTCCTGAATCCGACCACATCCGTACCGAAGTGGTTACCCTCTCCCCCGAACAAAAGACGCTCATTGAAGAGCGGATTGGATGGCATTTTCCGGAAACCACGTTTGATTGTTTCATCGGGGAAACCAAGGGAAAAATCGATGGGTGGGCAATCATTCAACACACTATTGGTAAACATAAACCCATGACCTATATGGTTGGGGTCGACCCTCAGGGTGAAGTTTTCAATGTTGAAGTCTTGGTTTTCCGCGAGGCCAGAGGCAGTGAAGTCCGCATGAAACGGTTTAATTATCAATATCAAGGGAAAAACCTCGATGACCCCATCCGCATCAATCGGGACATCATCAATATTACCGGCGCTACCATGTCGGTCCGTTCCATGAGCGCCGGTGTCAAACGAGTCCTGGTGCTCGCCCATGAATTCTATTTAAAGCCCATGGACAAGGGCCACACCATCAACACCGCCAGCCGGACCGACAAAGGCTTATTAGAATCCTTATTGGGATTCTAACGCCCTGCGGGATTGGATGCGAAACTTCAATGCCCGCTTTCGGCTCCGTGATACAGACCGTCACATTCGGTTGGTCTATACCTGGTTTCTTCTTCTGATGCTCGCCGGATTCCTATTCACCTTTTTTTGGGCACACAGCATGACGGAGTTAAGCCCCAAAGGTCTTGCCGAACATTATCGAGGGTCCGATGCGACATTCGGTGAACCCATGTCCTTCGGCCAATTGTCCGAAACCACCCATTTTCATCTATTTACCATGCCCGTGGTATTCATGATTATGGTGCATGTGCTCTATTTGACAATGATTAGTCCCACACTAAAAGTGATAACAACCTGGATATCTTTTCTAGGAGTGACTCTTGATCTTGCTTCTCCCTGGTTCATTACCTATGTGTCGCCGGTGTTCGTGTTGACCATGCTCGCTGGGGACCTGCTTATGGTAATAGGCTTTTTAATAATGTTTATCATTCCAATGTATGAAATGTGGTGGCAAAAGGCAGCATTTATGATGCACGAATCCGACGACTAAAGCGCAATCAGCGACACATCGTTGATAGGCCAGAGATTTTTTGTCCAGAGCCCATGAGCAAATAGTACGCTCATGGGCTTTTTTTATTCACTTATACATTGTCTTTTGATCGTAGATATTGGAGCTTTTATGGCGGGCACTCCTCATTGTCCGCCTTCTCGGCGGGGGATATCCTCCTGAATCCCCCGCCACCCCCTCCGCACAAGAGACGGGTGGGAGATTTTCAAAAGAAAGTAAGGAAGGCACAGAAGGATGTCCTTTCTCACCAGGCCAAAGAGCCACCATTTTTCATTCCTGATTCATTTCTGGAGGTTACGACCATGAGCGTAGTATCAATGAGCTCCAAACATTTCATCCGCGTCCTACTTATTCCACTACTGACGACTTTCTCAGGAGGGGAGTGGATCCTTTCTCACGCCTTTGCCCAAGAAACGGAAGAGGCTGATCCAGCAGAAATCACTAATGGGGAACGGTTATTTTTAGAGACTCGTTTTTCCCAATTATTCAAGGTCTTTTTGGAGAATGGAGGAGATGTCAATGATTCTATGCCTCTTGGCGATTCTGTTCTGGAAAAGGTGGTGAATTGGAAATTGCAACCTGATCAATTCGCCGATGGCCCGTTTGCCGGGCAATCCATGAATTGCCGGAGTTGTCACTTCGTCGATGAACAACTCGACGATTCCGATTATGGGATGCGCTCCTACTCGGATTTTGCCCGGCGTAGTCCGATTCCTGCCCGTGAAGATGGATTTACCACCACGGTTCGCAACGCTCCTCCCCTGGTGAATGCCTCCCTTCCTCGACAAATCTTTTTTCTCCACTTTGATGCGGAATTCCCGACCATGGGGGATTTGGTTAAAGGCACCATGACGGGGAGAAATTACGGGTATTTGGCTAACGAACAGGCAGAAGCCGTCACGCACATCGCCAGGATTATTCGGGAAGACGACGGAAGCGGTGAATTGGCTCAGGAGTTCGGGGGCCTCTCCTACAGCATCCTCTTGACCGGAACCGATCCTACGATTCCCGAGGAATTCCTCCTGCCGGAGGAATTTCGGGTGGATGTGCTTCAGGCCACCGACCAGCAGATTTTTCAGGCCGTCTCCCAACTCATCGCTGCTTATACGGAAAACCTCGTCTTTTCACAAGATGAGGAGGGTAATTTCAATTTGTCCCCATATGATGTTTTCCTGGAACTCAACAATCTGCCAAGACAACCAAGAAAATGGGAATCCACGCTTTCATACAGCGAAAGGCTCCTGGAGAACATTCAACATCTGGAATCCAAAGGTCATTTAAAATTCCTTAACCGGCATTTCAAGGTACGTAAAAAATCATCCTCAAAAAAATCCACCTCAGTTTGTTGAAAGCAATCCCCATACGGAAGATGGAGGATTCCAGTTTCACGATCAATCATTTACCTTTGGGAAAGAAGAATTGAAGGGCCTTAAAATCTTTTTTGCCCAAAATGCACGTCATCTTCGGCCTGGTGAACTCGCCCAAAGGGGAATCGGCAATTGCATTGCCTGTCATGCCGCCCCAAATTTTACCGATTTCCGATTTCACAACACCGGAATTGCCCAATTCGAGTATGACCGGATCCATGGGCCCGGAGCCTTTTCCAACCTTGACATTCCTGGGCTGGGCGAACGAAAACGAAACCCGGAGGCATTCCTCCCGGCTACTCCACAGCATCCCAATAACCAAGAACTCTTTCGCTCCATCCCCATGACGGACAACCCGCAATTGACGGACCTCGGAGTCTGGAATATTTTCTGGAACCACGATTTTCTCTCATCCCAACTGCCCATTTGGCAAATCCTTTGCGAAGACGCTCTCAAGGAACACTTTGGCGTGTTTCGTGGATTCCGGGCTTGCCAACCTGACCGGCTCTTACCCAAGGCTATTGCCACTTTTAAAACTCCCGGCCTCCGCGATTTGGGCCATTCGGCGCCATATAGTCATGCCGGTATTGCCGATACCCTTGAAGATGTGATCCGAGGGTATATTGCGAATGCGGATTTAGCGCGAAAAGGGGAACTTCGCAATGGTGATTCTCGGCTCAAAGACATCATCTTACTTCAAGAAGACATCCCGGCCTTAACTGCTTTCTTACGGGCCTTAAACGAAGACTACGAGTAAAACGACCAAAGATTTCTCTCTGATAAAGCCTACACGGTCAATCATGAAATAGAGTCGGATCTCCCTCTTGAGCCCACGGGGAATTACTCACCGTGGGCTCGCTCTTTTGAATGCTTCATCTTGCACGATAGTTCTATCGCCCCCGATTGATTCAACAGCAGAGAATTTGGGAACTCGCATGAGAACTATCCAATGGTATGTCCTTTTTATAGAAGGAGTGACCATCCTGATTCTTTTCCCTTCCCTATCCCAATGCAGACCTCTCCCATGATTGGAGAAAAAGCCTCACCCTTTTGGACCCATCCAACATCCACAAAACAACGGATGATTCTTTGGAGTTGACAGAACTTTTTATTCTAATTATGATATTGATAATGCGTATCAATATTAAATTAAACTTGCAGGCTAACTTTAGCCCAATACAATCACACAGAGGAGACACCACCATGAACATTGGAATGCCGGCGCCACGTTTTCGAGTCCCATGCTTGTTAAACGGCGAATTCACATCTCTATCCCTGCCGAACTTGTTATTGCGAGTTCCATCCCTATTAAACGGCAGATTCAAATTCCTCCCTTTGTCGGGAACCCAAAGTCAGCAATTAGTCCTGTGTTGCGTCTCCTCGTTAGATCAAAACGATGCGTGGTTGTTAGATCCCCAGGTAGGCCGTTTCGCCGAATGCGGTGCCGTGCTGGCCGTCCTGGTGTCCGGAGATTTCATATTCGGGCACAACTGGGTTCGCCGGCCTCATGAGTTTGACCTTCCGCTCCTGGCTGACCCTCTCGGAAGGCTCGGTCGAAACCTCCACCTCTCTCGTTCCCTTCCGCCGGGGCGGTGCGAAACATTATTTTTTGACCATCACAGCCGTCTCCAATTTCGCTTGATTCACGATCTGAACCTCCGAGGGATCACCACAGTGCTTGAGATTGCAACAAGTGATTTCTGCCAGAGATCTGCTCAAGCGTTCTCAAGTCCAGGCTCACCTTCGACCCTATCCTGTCTCACTGTCCACCAATCGAGGCTCCAATAGGCTGAAGCTCCACCACCATCAATCCATTTTTGCAGCAACTTTTGAAGGAGAAACTCTCATTATGATTGCGTCAGCCTCCACGTTACCCGTCGTTTCAAGAACCCCCTCTCTTCCCAATTACCAATGGCTGTATCTCATGTTGTGTCTGGTGGGGGGAATGTATGCTGGTCTTGGACATGCTTCCTCTCAATGGCCGAGCGTCATTCCAGACATCGTCCTATGGGGAACCACCGGCTTGGCAATCGGCTGTGTAGCCCTGTGGATAGAACGACGACTCATGGCATGCCACCGCTCCACCTTGATTGGTGGTAGCCTTGGCCTCATCGTCGCCTTGGCTGGGTCGGTTTTTTATTGATCATGGGAATGGGGACGGGTCTTCTCCAGATGTCTCCCTTTACCCCGCGGATCAGGCTTCCGGTGTTTCTTCTCTGTCCCTACATTGGGCTGGTGGTCGGCATTCACATCTCCAACACCCTATCTCTTCCCTCAAAAGCGGAATTACCGAAAGATCCCTCTTCTCACGCTTCAGCTAGACCTCCATCGAACACTCGTTCAAAAATTGCTGGACTCTAGCGCCATTATCGATGGTCGAGTACTACCGCTCTGCACCACAGGGTTTCTGGAAGGTCCTTTCATGGTTCCCAAAAGTATTTTGCATGAACTCCAAACGTTAGCCGACTCCGCGCACCTCTTCTAAACGAATTAAAGGGAAGCGTGGCTTGGATATCTTATCCCAACTACAGCAACTGCCAAATATGGACGTGGTGGTGATCGAGGATTGGGAACCCGCCATATCAGCGGTTGACCATCAACTCATCGCAATAGCCAAAAGCCGTGAAGCCAAGATCGTGACCAACGATTGGAATCTGGCAAAAATCGCATCCCTTCAAGGGGTGCCCTCTCTCAACGTGAACGAATTAACGTACCAACTACGCCCTTTGGTATTGCCTGGGGAAACCATTCGTGTCTTCATTCATAAGGAAGGCCAGGGGCAAGAGCAGGGGATTGCCCATCTGGATGATGGCACGATGGTCGTCGTCGACCACGGTGCCACTCTGGTCGGTCAAGCAATTGAAGTGGTGGTAACCCGATTCATGCAAACCAACACGGGAAGGATGATTTTCTCAACTCCTCAATCCAACCCTTCTCCATTGCCTCTCAATCTTCAACCGCTGCCCATTCACTCAGAGAATCGATTCCTGGATACTCTCGTAGCCTATGCGGAAAATCATGGATGAGGACGGACAGATGGCAACCCCACCCAAACGTGTTTTGGTTATACGACAGCAATATTCATCTATCTGGAATCTCCACCAACCGAACTGCCGGCCTATCCCGGAGAGGGCTCTTCCCCTCTCCAAGCCAGTGGGGGATCCATCCGCACTCCCTGGGTCCCCCACTTACTTTTATGTTGGTTTTAACACGATTCAATTTAAAGATAAGGGATAACAATGCCATTTCAACGCTGTCCTCAGTGTCAGAACAGTACTCTTGCACCAACCGGAGCATTTTGGTGCTGTACCGATTGCGGATCTGCAATCACCTCCCAGGCTTTGGCTGCTATGAAGGCCACCGCCAGCACCAAGAGAAACCGACAAGCCTCCTCGGCCATTAGACCCGTTAATGCTCTATAGGACGAAAATGGGTTATTTTACAGGGTAGGTTCACCACACCACTAAGCCACCGTGGAACTCTGGTAACCATACGGAAGCAGGCAATACCTAAACACGACCATTCCCGTTATTTGCCCATATCGCCAACCGCCATGGTGGAATAAAAACTGGGAAGGACCGAAGCTAAGTTCTCTGACGCCCCCTGATCTCTTGGATGAGACAGCTTCTCTATTCTCACAATGACCTATCTTTTACCAGGATGGTGTCTTCACACACTACTTCCAGGGTAAAGAAATGCTTTTCCGGATTCCTCCTCCTAACCGGGTGCTCACCTCACTATTCCAGGCAAAATCCGATGCCAAACGAGGTGTTTTTTAAGTGGATATAAGCCCAGTGCCGGCAAACATCGTGTCTGGCTCTGAGCGATCAGAAAATTCAGGAAACCTTCTCCCTGAAATTTGGAGTCTCTGAGGATGACACTGGAATAGTGCTAATGTCCAAAGGCTTGTTTTTACCGAAAAACCCTAGTCTATAACCAATCTCCTCTTCTATAACTCATCACTCCGGTAAATGGTGCATGCCCGCAATTATGACTCCCAATTTACTCATCCAGAAATTGATTAACAGCGTCGATTGAAGAGTATGTTGAATTTGTTCACAGTCTTCACCGGAAGAATTTTTTCTCCCTGGGAATTGGTCACATAAAATACGTCAGCCACTTGGTCTAATCTGGTTCCGATCCTCGCCATATGAATTGAAAGTCCAAATGACCAGCGTTTTGGCGATCACAAAAAGCAACCCTTGTTTGTCATCTGCAAAAACGTCAATCACCGTATAAGCATCAGAAACCCCTGATCAATATGGACTTCCGTGGGATGCCGGCCAGTTGGAAATGGACGGCCAAAGGCCATGCGCCGTCGTCGTTCAACCATTTGGTGAACGGATTGCCTTCCCTCCACGACCTGTTGAATCTCCTGCGACACCTCCTCTAGGCGATCAGCAGATGGCGGCCCTTCATAATCAGAATCGTAGACCGAAAACACATCCCACACCGTGCCATCCTTGAGTGTCATAATTTGCGCCTCCAATACCTGCAATCCCATGGCGGCTAATACTCCGGCCACTTGCATGAAAATTCCTGGCTTCGTCTGTTCCTGAGTGATCAGCACGTACTCCGACACGCCTAATGTTTGATTGAATCTCGCCTCCACATGGGTCGGCTTTACCGATAGAGAACGAATGGCTAAGAGATACGCAGCCATTTGGTCAACCGGTGTTGACTGAACATACCTGTCAGGAAGTTGTTGAAGTTTGGCATTCACCCATTGCGACCAATCGGATTCATGAGTCTATCCTTCAAGTCGGTTCTGCCCTTAAGATCGCGATGAGTTCGTCTCGAGCTTCGCAGCTTGAAGCTTCTCCTTCCCTTTCGGCAGGAAAAGCAGGACCTTTGTCACCGACAAGCTCGGTGTAGGTCTGGGAATACAGTTCCCCCAATAGGGCCTCTTTCCATTTCGTCATCACCTCAGGTCCCACAGCTGAAATATCTGCAATGGTCAAAATAAACAATTTTTGTAGCACCTCGACGTGCTTAACCTTTCGGGCGAAGGTTAAGATAATTTTGGGATCGTTAAGATCTCGACGAAATGCCGTATGGGACATCTGCAAGTGGTAGAAGACCAGGAAGGCGAGAACTTGCCGCTCCTTTTCTGATAATCCCAATCGATCAGCCGTTTTGTGGGCAATCTCCTGACCTACTTCACTATGATCCCCGGGACGTCCTTTTCCTAGATCATGCAGCAACAGGGCCAGATGCAAGAGGTCTTTATCAGGGATATTGCGATAGACGTCTCCTATCATTCCTGGATGGTCCTGTAGACGCTCCGCTTCCCTCACCGCGAGCAGACTGTGCTCATCGACTGTGTATTTATGATATTGATTGAACTGCATCAGGCCACGTACCCTTGAGAAAGCCGGTACCAACTTTTCCAGCAGGCTGGCCTGATGCATGGCCTCAAGAGTTTGAGCAATCCGACCAGGGCTTGAAAGAATTTGTCGAAAGAGCCCACTCACGTGTTCAGTATGAAACCGTTCATTTGGGATAGTTCCCATATGCTGAGACAATTCATTGAGGATGCGCGAATCAATGTGGACCGCTCGACGATGAGAAACCTCAAACAACCTGAGGAGCAACATGGGGCTCTCCAGAACCTCAAGTAATTTATCCGGCTGAATTGTCAGTCGATTTTCCAGTATACAGAAGCACCCATCGATTAAAGGGGGAGGCCACCATCGTTGAACTCGACCCCACCAGGTTACTTCCTTGGCCTGATCAAGAAACCGCCGACATCGATCAAACAGCCCGGTCGTATGACGGAAATACAGCTGCATGAATTGCTCAACTGCCAACAAATGAGGATGATCCACGAAACCCCATTGCGCAGAAAGCCGGACCTGATCATCAAATGTGAGAATATCTTGAGCCCGTCCCGCTTCAAAATGTAAAAAACACCGAACACGCCAGAGAAATTCTTGCGCTTCCTGCAACACCTGATAATCCTGAATGGCAATCAATCCTCGATTCGATAGTTCCTGAATGGTCCCCGCCCCATACCGAGCCTGGCCAACCCATTGCAGAAGATGAAGATCCCGCAGTCCGCCCTTACTCTTTTTAATATTCGGTTCAAGCATAAAGACGCTCTCGCCAAATTTGACATACTCCCGCTCCCGCTCTTCGATTTTATCCAGAATAAATCGTTGGGACCTTTTTTTGACGATCCGACGTTCAAATTTTCTTTGAAATGTCTGGAATACCGGAGCACTACCGGCCAGGAAACGAGATTCCATCAACGAGGTGCAAGCCGGCAGATCGGTTTCCGCAATCGTGAGGCATTCCGTAATAGACCGGACACTATGGCCAACTTGAAAACCCAGATCCCACAGCCGATGGAAGACCCCCGTGGAAAGAGCCTGAGCGACTTCCTGTTGGTTGCCCTGGGTTAATACCATGACATCAATATCCGAATGCGGCGCTAATTCCCGACGCCCATATCCCCCCATTGCCGCCAAACAACACTGCTGCCATCCGGCTCGTACTCCAGCATTGCCATGCTGAATTACCTCCCGAAACCGTGCAATCAGTAGGGCATCCATAAAATCCGAAAATGCCTGAGTGATCTCTCCGCCGGTCATCCCTTCAATCAATCGTTGCCGCAGGATCTCCCGTTGATCCTGAAGAGCATGAAGGCCCCTTGAGGACGCCTTGGGATCAGTAAAAAACATAGGAGTTACAGAATCCTCCGTGCTCATCGAATGTGACCCCCGGTAACATGTGGTCAAAATACACATGCTTATTAGGCTCCCGAAGGATATCGGTTGGTAATCGGCATCCGCCGGTCTTTTCCTAACGCCCTCGGAGTAATTTTAATGCCCACTGGAGCCTGTCGACGTTTGTATTCACTGTGATCGACCATATCCATGACTGCTCGTACGACATGAGATTCATAACCCATTTTCACAATTCTACTTTGTGAATAATTGTCTTCGACATAGGCTTGTAAGATTGCATCTAACGCAGGATATGGCGGGAGTGTATCCTGATCTGCCTGATTGGGCTTTAACTCAGCCGAGGGAGCGCGCACCTGAATTCTCTCAGGAATAATCACCCTCTCAAAATGAGAACTCCGGTACTCACTTCGCCATCGGGAAAGTTGATATACCTTCGTTTTCGGAACGTCTTTGATGACCGCAAAACCACCAGCCATATCCCCGTAGAGCGTGGCATAGCCCACACTCATTTCACTTTTATTCCCAGTGGTCAGGACTAAATATCCAAACTTATTGGAGAGTGCCATCAGGAGTGTGCCTCGGATGCGGGCTTGCAGGTTTTCCTCCGTCGTATCAGCCTGACATCCCTGGAAAGACTTACCCAACAGTCGAAGAAAGGCCTTGAACACGTTCGTAATGGAGAGGGTGAGCAAACCAATTCCTAAATTTTTGCTTAACTGGCGGGAATCCTGTCGGCTTTCTTTCGAGGTATAGGGAGATGGCATCATGACACCCATCACATTAAGGGGTCCTAAGGCATCCCGGGCAATCATTGCTGTTAAGGCGGAATCAATGCCTCCGCTGATCCCTATGAGAACCTTAGAAAATGCATTCTTCCTCACATAATCCCTTACGCCTAACACTAATGCCCGATATATTTCCTCTGACTCCTCAATTGCCGGGGTCACCCTTGCGACACAAGGAGATACAGACTTCGGCCGAATCGGTTTCCACCCAATGCGGATAGTCGGAACTCGAACATCATCGATTTGACTTCCGGATACGGTTCCAGGCCATTTGGGTATCCGCTTTCGGGTCGATAGAATCTGAAGATCTGTGAGCAAGAGGTCTTCTTCAAAGGCTTTCGCCCTTGCGACCACCAAACCGGTAGAGTCCAATACGAGACTACTCCCATCAAAGATCAATTCATCTTGTCCCCCAACCATATTAGTGTAACTCACGATCACATCGTTGTCCTTCGCTCGAGCCGCCAACATGCGTTCGCGGATTTGCGTTTTCCCCACATGATAGGGTGAAGCATTGATGTTCAAAATCAGATGAGCAGATCCAGAGTTAGCTTGCCTGCTGGCTGGACCATCTGCAAACCAAATGTCTTCACAAATATTAATTCCAATTCGTACCGATCCCAGACAATAGACCGGGCAGGACTTTCCCGGTTGAAAATACCGTTCTTCGTCAAACACACCATAGTTAGGAAGGTTGCATTTGGCATAGGTTCTTTTCATTTGGCCATTTGTCAGAATCCAAGCCGCATTAAATGGCTTCCTTGCATCAGACGAGGATTCCTGGGAGGGACGCTGCGTCCGGTGCCCGGGTTCTTCCACACTTCCCACCACTGCCATTATCCCCGTTGTGACTTTGGCAATACGATCGCGCATCCGGCTGATATCGAGAAGAAACTTTGGCATAAGAAGAAGATCTTCAGGAGGATACCCGCACACGGCCAATTCCGGGAAAACCACTACATCCGCTTTCGCTTTCCTGGCCTCGCGAATCCATTGGCAAATAGCGCGCGCATTTCCTTCAAGGTCACCCACCACCGCATTCATCTGAACCATTGCCAATCGAAGCGTCATAATAAAAAAACGTCCTCTTTCCCACCGGAACCGAGGACGTCATTGTCCCTTGAACCAAAAATTACACGAAGACTGCGTTGTCTCCTTTAAAATATTATACAAACGATTAAAGACCCTCTCAAACCACCTCGCACCTGGATTCCGGCTAATGTCATTTGCTTTTGCGATCTTCCTACTGAGTGGCCCGTTGAAGTTCCTCGGCAAGAATAATGGCATCCGCGATTTCCCTCATGGATTTTCGAAGATTCATGCTTTGTCGTTGCATGAGGCGAAACGCTTCGGGTTCTGACAATCCCTTGGACATCATTAAAAATCCTTTAGCACGCTCAACCAATTTTCGCACTTCAAGAGCCTCTTGCATCTCAAAAGATTTTTCCATGAGTCGGGTATGCTCAATGGCGACAGCGGATTGATTCGCAATGGCTTGTAAGGTTTTTACCTCTTCATCTGAAAAAGCGTGATAACTGGAAGTGTACACATTAATCACCCCTATTGGGTTATCTTTCATGAGCATGGGGATAGACAACAAGGAATGCAATCCTTCCTGTTTAGCCAAATCACGATAAAAATATCCGTCCTCTGCTGTCACATCCGGGACATATACCGGATACTGATCTTGAACAGCCCGTCCGCTCATGCTTTGACCAACCTTCAACGGCGGCTTCCGCCGGTAGGCATCACTTAAGCTTTGGGTGGCTGCAATACGAAGTTCTCCCGAATCCTGGTCAACCAGCATGATAGAGCAAATCTTTGAATTCATCAGCTGAGCCGTCATAGTGACAATTAATTGCAGAACATCCTCTATCAGTCGATTCGAGGCAACAGTTTCAGAAACCTGGGAAAGGGTTTCCAGCCGACGGGCTTTTTGCCGCATGTCGTCATAGAGTCTGGCGTTAGCAATCGCTCCTCCGACCTGATTGGCAATGGTGAGTAAGAGCGCCAGCGTCTCTTCGGCATACCGCTTGGGACGCTTATGTTGCACATTGATGACTCCGATCATTTTTCCCTTGCTCATAATTGGGACTGACACAAATGCCTGGTATCGATCTTCTGGCAGTCGGTGAAAAAATTTGAACCTGGCGTCATCGCTCGCATTGCGAGGAATTACTACTGGAATTTTTTCTCGAGCCACCCATCCGGTGATTCCTTCTCCCAAACCGATGGATATACGTCCGATAAGACGGGGATGAGGATTTTTCGAGGCACGAAGAATGAGCTCCTCTGTTGTTTCAGAGATTAAATACAGCAGGCAGGCATCACCTTTTGTGACCTCAACCACCACCTCCACAATTTGTTTCAATACCGTTTCCAGCTCCAAGGTACTACTAATGGATTCGCTGATTCGGTGAAGAATGTGCACCTCCCGTGTCCGTTCCCGCACGATGTGTTTCAGCTCTTCAGTAGTCGAGGGGCGGGCCTGAGCCATATTATTTTTTCTTGAATAGACGCGGAGGTATCGACACCCGTAACACCGGCTTTAACCGTTTCGTACGAGATGACTGACTGGCAGCGAACCATCGATGAATATGTTGCCGAACAAGTGGAACGACCTGTACCTCACCAATTCTTTTAGGCACCACACAATTTATTTGACCTTTTACGACCTTTTTATCGTGTTGCATGGCATCCCAGAGTTCCTTAAATTTCATGGAAGGCATGGCTATGGGTAATCCCACATCTTGAATGAGGTCAGATTGTCGTTCCACAAGCTCCCTGTCACATATTCCCAAATACTGGGCAATCGCAGCTTCCTGCACCATGCCAATTCCCACGGCTTCTCCATGGATCCATTTTTTATACTGACCCCAGGTTTCCAATGCATGACCGACGGTATGGCCATAATTCAGAATGCGTCGACGTCCGGACTCTCGTTCATCCCCCCCCACCACCTCAGCTTTAATTTCACAACATCGCCGAATCACTCCAGGGATAACTTCTTCTGCTTGTGCACGCAATCCTTCAACATGCCGTTCCAAATATTCAAAAAACTGAGAATCGGCAATCATGCCATACTTAATCACCTCCGCTAATCCCGCTACCCATTCACGTTTTGGAAGAGTTTGCAACGCCTGGGGATCAATCACCACGACACGAGGCTGATAAAACGCTCCTATCAGATTTTTCCCCATAGGATGGTTGACTCCCGTTTTCCCACCCACGCTGGAGTCCACCTGCGCAACCAAGGTTGTCGGCACTTGGACAAATGGGACACCGCGCAGGTACACGGAGGCCGCAAAACCTGCTACATCGCCCACAACCCCTCCACCTAAAGCCATTACCACATCCTGACGTTCGAATCGTTGGGTCACAAGTGCATTCAATATTTTTGACAGCCAGGACAGCGATTTAGCTTGTTCTCCATCGGGAATTACCACGAAGAACGGAGAAAATCCGGCTCTTTTTAATGCACGGTGAACTACCCGGCCATAGAGTTCATTGACGACTGGATTGGTCACAATGCCCACCCGGCCTGACAATCCAAGATCTTGAAGCACAGAGCCAATCTGAGTGAGAACATTGGGTTGAATCAGGACTTCATAGCTCCGATCCCCTAAAGAAACCGGAACTTGATTCGAGTGCAAAGAGGTTTTCATCTAAGGGAAGTCACCACAGAATGTTTCAATTGGAAGGTGCGGATGAACAAAAAAAATCCTATCCGGTGACAGGTCAGGGCGAAATGACTAAAAGGAGCGGACATAGTCTTGATAGGCGTCGTAGTTTCGTTTCATTTCATCCAACGTATCTCCTCCAAATTTTTCAATCAGAGCGTTGGCCATTTCATATGCAATCACGGATTCTCCGACGACGCCAGCCGCCGGCACGGTACAAATATCCGAGCGCTCCACTGTGGCCTCGAAGGGTTCTTTCGTCTCGATATCCACGCTATCTTTTGGAGTGTAGAGGGTGGCGATGGGTTTCATGGCCACCCGCAGGACAATCGGTTGCCCATTGGTAATACCCCCTTCTAAGCCTCCAGCATTGTTCGACTTCCTGATAAATTGTCCTGCGGCCTTATCAAAATAAATATCGTCGTGCACTTCGGACCCAAATCGGCGAGCCGATTCAAAACCCATTCCGATTTCGACACCTTTCATGGCTTGAATACTCATCGCGGCAAAAGCCAAACGAGCGCTTAGCCGCCGATCCCATTGGGCATAAGTCCCCAGCCCGATCGGGACGTTGGTGACGACGATTTCAAAGATGCCCCCCAAAGAATCTCCCTTATGCTTGGCAGCTCGAATCTGTTCAATCATTTTTTTTGCCGTCTCGGAGTCGTGACACCGTACTTCAGATTGTTCTGCTTGTTCATACGCAATCAAAGGATCATCCGGTTTTGGGGCCGCAATTCCACCGATGTCCATCGTATAGCTGACCACCCGCATATCAAACTGAGCAAGCAACGACTTTGCCACCCCACCAATAGCTACCCTAATGGCTGTTTCCCTGGCACTGGCTTTTTCCAGCACATTCCGAATATCCCGATGGCCATATTTGATCGCTCCAACCAAATCGGCATGGCCCGGCCTCGGACGAGTCACCACTCGCTCGGTAGAGGGCGGACCAGGTTCCGACGCCATGATGTCTTTCCAGTTTTCCCAATCTTTGTTCCAAACCAACAGCCCTAATGGATTGCCTAAGGTTTTCCCTTTTCGAACTCCGCAAATGAACTCAATCCGGTCTTTTTCAATACGCATCCGGCCGCCACGACCATATCCCCCTTGCCGCCGAATCAAATCCGCATTAATCTCCTCGGCCGTGACCGGTAAACCGGACGGAACCCCTTCCAACACCGCCATGAGGCCTCTCCCATGAGATTCCCCAGCATTTAAATATCTCAACATATTTATTCCTTTAGGGATTGTTGAGAAATCCGGCCATCGGACTTCTCGCCCTTTAGTCGTGTCACATACATCCCTGAATGTTCTACCCGTCTATGCGGCTTCGGCCTTGCTGGGCCGGCCTTTTTTTGCACAATCCCTCACCTTGCCGCGATACGCTTAATTGGATCGAGGAAGCCTCAACAAGCCCTGAGTAGGAATATTCAATCGACTCATTGAATAAATGCCCAGCACACAACAAGCTTTTTGAAATGTCCCATTCCCGAGGAAGTCCTTTAGGGACATTTGATTGGATTTTCAACGTACAAGGATATAGATTATGAAGGTTTTCCCAGGCTTTCTCAACCAAAATATTTATGGAGATTGTGGAATGGAGGGGAAGGAGAGAATGAAGTTTCTTGGCGGGGAAGAGAGTTCTACTGAAGGGTTTGAAGAAAGGCGCTCCAGTAAAACCCCTTCCTCACTGATGGTCTTGATGGTCCATCCTGACTGAGTCAGTTTGGACCCTGGTTGGACAACGACCCGATCCTTAGGAGAGAGTTGAATGACCGCCTGGGGGTCATCATGTCCATGCATCACCCCGAGAAGTTTCCAAGCTGGATCTTCCACGTGAGGGACAATTGTGGGCACAGGATGAGATTTTATTGAGACCCTTGGAGGTGGCATGCGCTTTTTTATCGGTTTGAAAGGATCCCGGCGATTCTCCTGGTTGTGTCGGGCCTTGTCCACCACTGAGCTATTCCCTACTAGGCTGCTCGATTGAACAGGCGGGGTTATTTTTCCTTCCACCGAAACTGCTTCTATTAACCCCCATAGCAAACAAACCAAGCAGCTGCCTGTCCCTCTCGGCCAGAGAGTCATAGTGAATCGTACACCCTGGCTTTCAGAGACCACGAGACCCTCCCACGCGCGTTAGGGTATGGCCAGCCAGGTTATGCTTTAAGCAGGTTTTGGACATGTTCAATACTCAAAGGAGTCAACCCCCGTATGGCGACGTTCGTAATGATGAAGGGTGAATCCTCGCTCCCTTGTCCGCTGGATAGGGCAAGAGAGGCAATGCTCTGGACCCATGGGAGCCGGCGAAGCTCATCCAAAAATTGCAGGGTACTCTGGAAATCCCCTTCTAGTTTGACGGTTATCGGAATAGAGGTCTCAGAATCCTGAAGGTCCATCAAAGGAACTTCAGGTTTCCACAGACGAATTGTCACATTCCTTCGCTTCGAAATTTCCACGACATCCCTTCGAAAGGTATTTGATTTGATGTTTTGGGGGAATTGTTGAATTCGAAAAGAAAGATTTTCACGTAATTGGGTGATGTCATTTTCTAGGACTTTCAGAGTGCCCATTTTTTGAATGAGCCCCTGGCTCTCCAGATCTAGACGAGCCGTCTCTTGTTGCAACATCTCTATCGATCGATCCATCTCCCGCCATACCACGAGGTGCATACCCAGCAGAAACACTAACATCGCTACGACCAGAAATCCCAATTGATGCCGGATCGATAGTGACCTCCACCTCACGATCATGTTGGCACCTTTTGATCAAATACAAACCGTATCATGAAGGGAAAGGCTTCCGATTCTCCTTGGGGACGATCCAGGATTTCCACCACAGGCAAATTCAAGATGACCTGATCATTTTCCAACGCCTCAATAAACTTTCCAATATCTTCTAGGCCCAAAGATTGTCCGTGCAACTCCACAACCTGGGCTTCAAGCTGTACCCGCTCCAACCAGATATCAAGCCCATCGGTGTTTCGACTAATTCCATCCAGTAATGCAACCGGCCAAGCTTTCTCTTTCTCTTGAGCTCTCATCCGTTCAACCGCAGTCATGAGAAGGGCTTTTTGCTCAACATAACGTTCCATATTTTTCAGTCTCTCCTGCATCAAGACCAAAGACTTCGTTGCAACCATCTTTTCTTGAAGCAAGGACTCAACCTGCTGCTGTAATGATTGCGTCCACCACCAACACGCCACTCCAACTCCTAAAAATACAAATCCACCAACCAGCCAACAAATCAACCATGAAGGCTCTTTGTGCTCTACAGATTGCTGGAGTTGTCGAGCCAAATTAATCTCGATCATGGTGCCCTCACACCACGTATGGCCACTCCCACCGCAACACCTAATAAAGGCGATGCCTTCTGAAAGCGGCTATCTTGTTGCATTGCCGGAGGGACTGTTATCTTTTTAAAGGGATCAACCAGGCTTACGGACATCTTCAACACGTCAGCCAATCTTGCTGGAAGTCCCTCAACCCTGGAATACCCCCCTGATAAGAGGACGCCCGACACCACTGCCTTTTCAGACATATCCGAAAAATGCTTTACGATTTCAAGGACCTGGTCAGTCGTCTCTTCAACAAATTGTTTCAGAAGTAAGGTTTCCGAGGCTCCTATTTTATAGGTTTCATCTGACGTTTCAGGAGCCAATAACATCCGGTCAAGCAGGCCTCCATACCACTCGGCTTCGTAGGAGACTTGACGAATGTTTACAGGGTCCCCTGCCTCCATGATCACAGAGAGGATACCGGCTGGCCCGAGGTGGACGATAATCCACGTCCCTTCGTCGCCATAGTTGTAGGCGACCATATTCACCAGTGCAAGAATATCCACATCGACAAATCGGACTTTCATGCCATGATGTTCAAATTGTTGAATTCGATCCTCAATGAAATTTTTTTTTGCCACAACCAAAGAATGTTCCTGTTTTTCATCTGCAAATAAAACAGGGGCCTTGTGGCGATATACATCCCACACCACATTCTGAACATCGAGAGGAATATACCGGTCAAGTTCCAAACCTAAATGTTCCCTAAGATCTTTTTCCGTCATAACTGGAAGAGTAAGATTTTTCAACAAGACCTGTGGACCCGATACCGAAATCCCCACAATCTCAGGAGAAGGGTTAAATTGGTCTCGAAGAAGGTGGACTAAGTGGCTGCCTTTTTGCCTATCAGATCGGCAATCGTCATAGGGTCTAGAAACAACCGATTCAATGGCGAAACCCTTCAGTGTTAGGCATGATTGTCCTGTTTGTAACATCACCGACTTTATGAATCGAGATCCCACATCCACACCGGTGGCATGCTGGATTTTTCTCAAAAACATACCTGTCTTTGTAGATAACTCCTTCCAGATCGTTTTCATTTTTATCGGTCAAAAGATAGACGCCACTTGCTCCGTACTCCCCAATTGACCTTGTAGCTGGAATCTCCTCTTAAATGCCATTCCTCAATATGATGCCGTGTTTTTACCTAGATAAAATTAATCGTTCACTTGAACTTTTCCTTTCCTCGGAAGGCATTTCAATATGTCCAAAAAGCTTAATGAACTTGCCAAATCACAATCAACTGCGAAAAGGCAGCAACAGGCATGGACGATCTTAAAAACCAGGAGATTCGGGAACGTTGGAAGATACTATAGTGAAAGAATACCACTGACAGAGGAACGGCCAATTAGTGGGGACCAGCTTCGTGTGGTATTTCTCGATGGTGAATTGTGACGTCATAACCCAATGTTTTCAAAATATCTTTCATACGAAGAGCTATCGCCACAGAACGATGACGTCCTCCCGTACACCCGAAGGCAATGGTGACATAACTTCGTTGCTCCCTTTCAAATAATGGCAATAAAAAGGCAAATAATTCACTCATATGCTCGAGAAAGCCTGTGCCCTCTTTCGTGTCTATCACAAAGCGTTGGATATCGGCATGTTCTCCCGTCAACGGCTGAAGGTCTGGCACAAAATGAGGATTCCGAAGAAATCGAACATCGAACACCAGATCCACATCAAAGGGTACCCCGAATTTATAGCCAAAACTCATGAGACTAATTTTTAGGGCCTGTCCTTCACCCCGCTCACGGTAATGTTTAATAATCCAAGCCTTAAGCTCGTGGACGGAGAATTCAGACGTATCCAATACTCGATGGGCTCTGGCTCGTAGACTTTGCAACCGTTCACGCTCTAATTGAATACCTTCAATAATCGGCCGATGCGGCAGTAGAGGATGCGGGCGACGCGATTCGGAAAAACGCCTAACTAATACATCATCCTGTGCCTCTAAAAAAAGTAGTTCAACTTGACACCCATCACTTTGCAGGGCTTCAAGATTACTCAACAAATCTTCGAAAAAGGCACGCTCACGGATATCTATCCCCAGGGCCACCTTCTTCACATCTTTGTCAGGTTGAATACACAGTTCTGTAAATTTTTGAAAAAGGGCAGGCGGGAGATTGTCCACACAAAAAAATCCTAGATCCTCCAAGCATTTCAAGGCTTGAGTTTTCCCTGATCCCGAGGTCCCTGTCACCATCATCAACCGAAGAGGCGATGGGTCGCTTTTCAAAGAGACTTGAGGAGACTCAATTGACATCATGGCACTCCCAGCACCGTCGCAAGTTTACACAGTCGTTGTTCACCTACAAAATCCGGATTCAATAATCCAATGACGTAAGTCACCTCTAACCTTCAAGCGCAATGTCAGAGCACTCCAGATTACGTGGAGTCCGCACATAGAGGTTAGGTGGGAATTCGTTTCCGTTGGCTGGCAGAGGCAATATGCAGTTCAGCTCGATACTTGGCAACAGTTCGACGGGCAATCAGGATATTTTTATTGCGAAGCCTTGAAACGATCTCCTGATCTTTTAAGGGATTGGCCGCATCTTCTTGCGCCACCATTTCCCGAATCATCTCCCGAACTGTCACGGAAGACATATCCTCCCCACGATTGTCAGCTCGTTGAATCCCTGCATTAAAAAAGAATTTCAGTTCTAATATCCCTTGGGGACAATGCAGATATTTATTTGTCGTCACCCGGCTAATGGTGGACTCATGCATTCCGACATCCTCGGCCACCTGCTTCAAGACTAATGGCCGAAGATATTGAATACCTTTTTCCAAAAAAGTTTCTTGAAACTTCACTAGGCTTTTGACAACTTTTACAATGGTCTTGTTCCTCTGATCAATACTGCGAATAATCCATTGTGCTCCCTTAAGCTTTTCCTCGAGATAGGTTTTCGTATTCCCTGAATCCTCTCCGGAATGGGAAAGGAGCCGCCGATAATAGGGACTTATTCTCAGTCGTGGCAGACCATCATCATTCAGCAGAACGACCCACTCTCCCTCATATTTTACCACGTAGACATCCGGAATAATGATCGAGTTACTATCCGAAAAGTAGGGGCGGCCAGGCTTCGGTTCTAGACTCTCTATGACTCGAACAGCTTCATAGACATCATCAAGAGTCACTCCCAATGTTTTGGCCACAGCCTGGTACCGTTTTTTTTGAAGATCGACTAAATGCTCTTTCAGAATAGCGGCCACCACGCTCATGGGTACAGCGGGTTGTAGGTGATGACTTAAACCGGTCTCATCATGTTGAAGATGCTCCAGCTGGATTAACAAACATTCCGCTAAATCCTGGGCGGCCACCCCTGGAGGATCAAACTGCTGAATCTGACGCAAGACCTTCTCAACATGTTCAACGGGACATTTACCGTCTTCGGCCAGCTCCAGCAGAGGCACGCGTAAATACCCATCTTCATCCAAATTCCCAATAATCATTCTTCCGATATCTCGGTCATCCCCTTCAAGCGAAGAGAGGCGGAGTTGCCATTCTAAATGGTCTTCAAGAGAAGTCGGCTTGGTGAGGGTTTGTTCATATGACGGAAATTCTTCATCCCCAGAGGAGGCTTCATCTCGCTGAGAAGGCCGCCAATCATTTCCCAAAATATTATCCCACTCTTCTGACGACAACGGCTCACTTTCCTTAACTGTGGGTTGTATCTCTGCCGCGTCAACTGATGCCTCTTCTTCACCGTTTGCCTCCTTCGCACTGTCAGGGGTTTCTTCACCTACCGTGGATTCTTCATCTTGTGTTTCCAAAGCCAGATCTTCCAGGAGGGGATTTTCTACTAAGTGTTGCGCCAACACTTGCTGAAGTTCTAAGCGCGACAGTTGCAACAGCTTAATAGCTTGTTGCAGCTGCGGAGTCATTACCAACTTTTGGGATAGGCGAAGGTCTAGTCGAAGATCCATTTCAGAAACCTACATCCCCTTTATTGGGACATTTTGAAACGTTCCCCCAGGTACACAGCCCTGGCTTTTGGACTATTCACAATAACGTCCGGCGGCCCACTTTCCAATATCGATCCTTCGCTTATTATATAGGCTCGGTCAGTAATGGAAAGAGTGTCTTGAACATTGTGATCTGTAATTAAAATTCCAATCTCTTTCTTTTTTAAACTGGTCAAAATATCCTGAATATCCCCCACTGCGATCGGGTCAATCCCTGCAAAGGGCTCATCGAGGAGTAAAAATTTCGGGTTCGTGGCTAACGCCCGAGTGATCTCCAATCGTCGACGCTCCCCGCCGGATAGAGTATAAGAACCATGCGTACGAAGCCGTGTCAGATTCAATTCCTCCAATAACTCCTCTAACCTGGCTTTTCGTCCGGCCGAAGGGAGATCCAGAGTTTCTAGGACAGCCAACACATTATCTTCAACGGAAAGCCGCCTAAAGATGGAGGCTTCTTGTGGTAAATACCCAATTCCCCGTCTTGCCCGCATGTACATCGGCAAGGTGGTAATCTCATCTTTATTGAGAAATATTTTCCCTTGGTCAGGTTGGCAGAGCCCCACCACCATATCAAATATAGTCGTCTTTCCCGCGCCATTAGGACCAAGAAGCCCAACAACTTCTCCTCCCAGTAATTCCAAGCTAACGCCTCTGACTACTTGACGACCCTTGTAGCTCTTTTTCAGTCCCTCGGCAGAAATTCTATGAGGAGATTGCGCCAGAGTATCAGCCATAGAGAGTTCTTGATTCAACCCACTGTTTTTGATCCTGGGGGAACCTTGAGACCCACGTGTTACAAAACAAAACTCCGGTGAGTAACCTATTCATCTCATCCACCACAATAAACAAGACATTCATTGGGCAACAATAATTTTCTATAACCACTCTATGAAACATCCTTGCCCAGTCCAACCTCAATTTTGCTCAGAACCTTCTATAACGACGCGAGTTCCACCTTCCACCACACTCCGGTTTTCTTTTAGAAACATGGTCATTCTAGGACCACTAATTCGTGTCCCGTCCTGCCATGCCACAGGAGATCCTGTCAAAATAACCTTTTCCTCAGCTTTGTGATACAGAGCATGCTGACTGGTCGCTCGACTCTCACCTTTTTCAATTCTGACATGACCCTTCGCTTCGATATAACTAATTTCTTTTCCAGATTCGGAATTGGGCCCTGAGGGAGGATTTGCAGGGGACCCTGAAGTGGCTTTTTCTTTGAAATACACAATCATGACATCAGAATGAACCACTAATTCTCCTTGAACCATCTTGACTGTACCTTGAAAGATGGCCTGGTTTTTCTCGCTACTGGCCGTCATCGTATTCGAGGTGATCACAGTAGTCGTTTTTTGTTCTTCTCCCCATCCTACAATTGGGCATAGAACAAAGACCACAACAAACAGACACCAAACAAGTGGGAACAGCGGGGCTACTCTTATGGCGACGACACCTCCGCACGCACATTTTCGAGCAATCGGAATTCATTGTTATCCACGTCTCCCGCTAAACCTGTTCCTGTGATGACCAACCCATTGCCTCGGATCGTCACCGGATCTGCTGTGTGAATTTGTCGTGTTTTTTCGCTCCATGTGAGTACATCTGAAAAGACTTGATAACCCGACTCAAAAGTCATCACTGTTTTCTCGTTTTTGCTCATTAGCTCAAAATCATTACTGGAAGTATTCATCACGCCTTCTTCTGATGTAATCAGCAATTGCTCTTGTTGGAATGTCCCGTCGAACAAGCGCACTTGAACCGTCTGCAATTTAGCAAGATGGTCTTTCTCAAACACCCTAGCTTGCTCAGCGTTCACCACCCATTTGGTTTTGCCGGATCGGGTTTGGCGATAGGAGAATCCCTGAATCCAGGCATCAGCCCCTTGCTGCTCATCTATCGTTACTAAAGTTGTTTCCTGGCTTAGAGTTTGCATATGAGTCATAACACGATGCCCAATAAACACTGCCATTCCTAAAACAGTCAATGTTAAAAGGCTTCTCGTACCATACCATTGCATAGACTTAGCTCAGTAACAACTATCCCTTTAGGGTCAACAACCCATAAAAAAGAATAGCACAGGGTCTAGGGCAAGTAAATAAAAGACCCTAACCCCTGTGAAAGGATGGTAAATGAATAATGAAAAAACTACGTGCGAGAAACGCTACGAATGGGAAAGAGAATGTTGAAAAATCTATTCTCGTTTATGCTACGGGGTTGGAGTGGTTGAAACCGCATCACCGGATTCATTCCTCTTTTCCACCAACTCAATAGCCACTAACTTCGCCGCATCCCCTGGGCGTTGGCGAGTTTTGATAATTCTGGTATATCCACCATGCCGAGCGGGAAACCGCTTAGCCACATCATCAAAAAGTTTTTGGACAGTTTGTTTTGTCCGCAACACACGCAACGCGCCTCGTCGGGCGTGGAGCGTTCCTTCTTTACCAAGCGAAATTAATCTATCCGTGATACCACGAAGTTCTTTTGCTTTGGCCTCTGTGGTTTCGATCCTCTCATGTTCCAGGAGAGATGTCACCAAATTTCTAAATAACGCCAAGCGATGCTTGCTATTTCGTCCTAATTGTCTTCCGCGTTTTCGATGACGCACAATACACGTCCTTTGAAAAAAGTTCAGGTATGGGATTCTGTCACTTCACTCACTTTAGTTCCTAAGGCCAACCCCATTTCCGCCAAGACCTCTTTGATTTCATTTAAGGATTTTTTTCCGAAGTTTTTGGTCTTCAGCATCTCATTTTCGCTCTTTTGAACCAAATCTCCAATGGATTTGATATTCGCATTTTTCAAGCAATTCGCGGCACGGACCGAAAGCTCCAATTCATTCACGCTTCTGAATAGATGCTGATTAATCAACAGCTTACTCTCATCGCCTCCATCTTCTTGCACGGGCTCTCCCCTATCCTCAGTTGGCAGGCAGATATCTAAATGATCGCGAAGGATTCCAGCAGCTGAGGTCACAGCTTCCTGGGGTGAGATACTGCCATCGGTCCATACTTCAAGGATCAGTTTGTCGTAATCAGTGATTCGCCCAACCCTGGCGCTTTCTACACTGAAATTGACCCTTTTAATGGGAGAAAAGACTGAATCCACCGGAATGACTCCGATAGGCAATCCCTCTTCTTTATTCCGTTCGGCGGGAACATACCCACGTCCAGGCTTCACAATGAGTTCAATATCCAACATCCCATCTTTATCCAAAGTGGCAATATGAAAATCTGGATTTAAAATCACCACATCAGGGTCAACCGACAGATCTGCCGCGCGTACTTCCCCCGGCCCCTTCTTTTTCAGACGGATGGCCTTAGCCTTATCGGAATGTAACCTTAACCGTAATGCTTTAATGTTCAAAATGAGAATCGTGACATCCTCGGTCACGCCGGGAATGGTCGAAAACTCATGATAAACCCCCTCAATCTTCACTGAGGTGACCGCTGCTCCAGGAAGTGAGGAGAGCAATACCCGCCTGAGGGAATTTCCCATCGTGGTTCCAAATCCTCGCTCAAATGGCTCAGCGGTAAACTTGCCATAAATAGATGAAGCAGTGTCTTTTTCCAATTCCAGCTTCGTGGGTATTTGGAAATCCTTCATGCTTTTAATCATAAGGATCGCGTCTCCCTTTCTTGCTTGCTCCCAAGGCCATGTAATTGATCAATTTGCATTTTCGTTCTACGTCTTGGTTAAGCGGTATAGCTCAACTATCGTGAATACAATTCCACCACAACCTGTTCATTGACCAATACATCAATGTCCTGCTTAGTGGGAATACCCTGGACGGTACCCTTAAATAGATTTCGCTCCATGTCCAACCAATTCGGAACTCCTCGGCCACCAGAAATTTCGAGGGCGGCTTGGACCGGGACTAACTGGCGACTTTTCTCTCTGACTTCAATCGTATCACCAATGTTCACAGTCACGGAAGCAATCGTAACTTTCTTCCCATTCAACAATAAATGTCCGTGATTCACAAGTTGCCTGGCTTGCCCACGGGACGACGCAAATCCTAAACGATACACAACATTATCAAGCCTCCGTTCCAGCAGACTCAACAAATGGTCGCCGGTAATACCTTTTCGGCGTACAGCCAGATGGTAGGTCTTAAGGAATTGCCGTTCCTGCATGCCATACACCCGACGAAGCTTTTGTTTTTCTCTAAGCTGAGTTCCGTACTCCGTAGCGCGCCCGCGCCGTGATTGCCCATGCTGCCCTGGCGGATAACTTCGACGCTCAATTGCGCATTTCTCTGTCATGCACCTGGTCCCTTTTAAGAATAACTTCACCCCTTCACGCCGGCATAATCGACATACAGGTCCAGTATATTTGGCCATGGCCTTTCTCCCCCTATCTCCAGATCACGAAAACCCGTTTACAAATATTTTTTTCATCAACTATACTCGTCTCCGCTTTGGAGGCCTACACCCATTATGAGGAATCGGCGTTACATCTCGGATCAGATTGACTCGCAAACCAGCTGATTGGAGTGCCCGTACAGCCGCTTCTCGTCCAGACCCAGGTCCATTCACATAGACATCAACCTGTCGAAGACCAAATTCCATTGCTTTTTTTGCAGCAACTTCTCCCGCACGCGTAGCCGCAAATGGCGTACTTTTTCTTGACCCCTTAAAACCTTGGCTTCCGGCACTGGCCCAAGATACGGCCCCACCGGTCATATCGGTAATCGTCACAATGGTATTATTAAATGAGGCCATGATATGCACGATCCCAACTTGAATGACTTTCCGTTCTTTCTTTTTTCCTTTTTTGACACTCATGAAAGATCCCTTTCGGCAGCTTATTTCTTGACTTTTCCGCCAATTGCCCCACGTCGCCCTTTTCTCGTCCTTGAATTCGTTTTCGTCCTTTGGCCTCTTACAGGTAGAGCCCTTGCGATGCCGGAGACCTCGGTATGTCCCAATATCCATCAAACGCTTAATACTCATGGTGACCTCTTTCCTCAGGTCCCCTTCTACCTCATAATCTTTGTCGATCGCCTCCCGCAATCGGACTACCTCATCTTCCTGGAGGTCCTTCACCCTCGTTTCAGGAGAAACACCAGCCTTTCTCAAAATATCCCGTGAACTGGCTGGGCCGATCCCAAAAATATAGGTTAACCCGACATCAATCCGTTTCCCAACTGGCAATTCCACCCCTGCGATTCGAGCCATTGTTTATTTTCCTCTTTCTTGGGAATGGCTAATTCCATCCCTACCAACATCACGCACCTTAACCTTGTCGCTGTTTATGTTTGGGGTTAGTGCAGAGAACCCTCACCACCCCTTTACGGCGAATAACCTTGCATTTAGCACAAATAGGTTTTACTGAAGATTTAACTTTCACGGTATCAACCTCTATTTAAACCGATAGGTAATTCGCCCACGTGTCAGGTCATAGGGGGACAGTTCTACTGTCACCTTATCGCCTGGCAAAATCCTTATAAAATGCATTCGCATCTTCCCAGAAATATGAGCTAATATTTTGTGTCCATTTTCTAACTGAACCCGGAACATCGCATTCGGCAATGTCTCAGTTACCGCCCCTTGAACCTCAATAATATCTTCTTTCCCCATTAGGAAATTACCAAGACCTCCAACTAGACACAAGCTGTTAAAATACGAGGTGGACCGTTTGCTTCTATCGAAATCGTATGTTCAAAATGAGCAGAAAGTGAATTGTCACAAGTAACTGCTGTCCACCCATCTTGTAGGATTTTAACTCCAGCCCCTCCCATATTCACCATCGGTTCAATGGCGAGAGCCATTCCAGATTTCAAACGCGGACCCTGTCCTGGCCTTCCATAGTTTGGCACCTGGGGCTCCTCATGCAATTGACGTCCAATACCATGACCTACAAAATCCCGCACAACCGAATATCCATGCTTTTCCACATGAGCTTGAATGGCAAAAGAAATATCAGAAAGCCGATTGCCTACCACAGCCTGTTCCAGACCTTTGTGTAAAGCCTCACGGGTCACTCTAATTAATGACTGAATGCTTGAAGGTACCTCCCCAACTGAAACCGTCACGGCCCCATCGCCATAAAAGCCTTCCACGATAGCCCCAACGTCCAATCCAATGATATCTCCGTCTTTAAGCACCCGCTTTGAGGGGATCCCGTGAACCACCTCCTCGTTAATGGATGCGCAGAGACTATTGGGATAATTTCGATAGCCTTTAAATGCCGGAATCCCACCCAAATCAAGGATACATTGTTCGGTGAGTTTATCTAACTCCAATGTGGTCATCCCTGGCTTAATTTCAAGAACTAACAATTTCTGACATTGAGCAACAATTTCACCAGCCCGAGCAATAAGTTCAATTTCATCAGACGTCTTTATGATGATCATTCTACCTGGGCTGTGTAAGAAGACCTAACAACCGTTCACGGACAGCAGCAACCAATCCTGACCCATCCAATTCCGAAAGAAGGTTTCTGTCTTTATAGTATTGTATGAGTGGCTCAGTTTGGTCCTGATACACAGCCAAGCGAGATTCAATGGTCTCCGGTTTGTCATCATTCCGCTGAATAAGAGCCATCTGGCACTCATCACACACTCCATCTCTTTTCGGGGGAATAGACTCAAGATGGTACACCGCTTTACATGCTGGACAACTCCGTCTCCCGCTTATCCGTTTAATAATTTCCGTTTTTGGAAGAGAAAAATACACCACATGATTCAGGCTCTTCCCATTCTTTTGTAAAAACACTGACAATTCATCCGCTTGAATAACGGTTCGAGGAAATCCGTCGAGTAAAAAACCATTTTGACATTCGGGAGAGGTGAGTTTTTCCTCAACCAGTCCAATCACAACCTCATCAGGAACTAATTCCCCCCGGTCCATAAAACCCTTAGCTTCTTTCCCAAGTGATGTCTGCCTGTCTACACTTTCCCTAAGCAAATCTCCGGTCGATAACTTTGGGATATGGTACTTTTGAGCGATGAATTCTGCCTGTGTCCCTTTTCCAACTCCTGGAGGACCCAAAAAAATCACTCTCATGCTGTTATCCGCTTCTACCCTTCATGGAACCTTTCCCCAAAAATCCATCATAATTCCGCATAAGCATGTGATTTTCTATTTGTTGAGCCGTATCTAATCCCACTCCGATGACAATCAACAAAGAGGTCCCACCAAAGTAAAATGGCATATTCAGTCGATATATCAACAATTCAGGTATGACGCAGACAATGGCCAAATAGATGGCTCCCGCAAACGTAATCCTGGTCAACACCTTATAAATAAAATCCGCCGTTTTTTGTCCTGGGCGAATTCCAGGGATAAATCCCCCGTATTTCTTCATGTTATCAGCCATATCAACAGGATTAAGGACCACCGCTGTATAAAAGAAACAAAAGAAAATAATCATTCCCACGTACAACATCGTATACAGCAGCGATCCAGGAGCCAGCTGGGATCCAATGGATTGAACCCATGGGACTTGTATAAAACTCGCAATGGTCGCCGGGAACGCGATAATGGAAGAAGCAAAGATTGGCGGAATCACACCGGCCGTATTAATTTTCAAGGGAATGTGGGTATTCTGCCCACCATACACCCGACGACCAACTATTCGTTTGGCATATTGAACCGCTATTTTCCTCCGGCCACTTTCTAAAAAAACGATGGCCGTCATCACTCCCAACATGACGACACCCAGGATCACAAGCAGGAGAAGACTGATTTGCCCAACTTGATATAAGTCAAATGTTTGAACAACCGCACTAGGAAGGCTGGCTACAATCCCGGAAAAGATAATGAGGGAAATTCCATTTCCCACTCCACGTTCCGTAATTTGCTCTCCCAACCACATGAGGAATGCCGTACCAGCCACTAGAGTGATCACCGTCATCAATCGAAAGGGCCAACCGGGGTCCAGAACAAAAGCCCCCCCGTTCATTCCCTCAAGGCCGAGAGCAATTCCAAACCCCTGGATCAAGGCAATAACGATAGTTCCATAGCGCGTATACTGGATTATCGTTTTTCTTCCTCGCTCACCTTCCTTCGCCAATTTCGAAAGATGTGGAACAACAACGGTTAGAAGTTGCAAAATAATCGAGGCGCTAATATATGGCATAATGCCTAAAGCAAAAATCGTCAGCCTCGATAATGCTCCTCCCGAAAAAATATCAAGGAAGCCCATAAGGGCTCCTCCTCGTTCGGTAAGAAACTTGAATAATTCCTCATTGTTTATACCAGGAGTGGGAACATGAGCCCCGATCCGATAAACAGCAAGCATAGCCAAGGTAAACACTACCCTGCTACGCAACTCAGGAATTTTAAATATATTTTGAAGGCTCGTGACAAGCCGTTCAAGCACGGCCAATCACCTTGGCTTGCCCGCCGGCATTTTCAATTTTTTGTCTAGCAGAATCACTAAATTTATGTGCCTCAACAACAAGCGGTCGGTCAATCTCCCCGGTACCAAGAATTTTCACAAGTGGATTTCGCCCCTTAACTAACCCAATTTCCTTGAATATTTCAAGATTGAAATGCCCGGTTTTTTCATGGGCGACCAGAGTTTTTAAATTTACTACCGAATATTCAACCCGAAAAGTATTCGTGAATCCCCGCTTTGGCAAACGACGGGCAAGCGGCATCTGGCCTCCCTCAAATCCAGCTTGATTGGCCCTACCTGAACGGGCCAACAAACCTTTATGCCCTTTCCCAGCAGTTTTCCCCAAACCAGAACCAGGCCCACGGCCCAGACGCTTTCTTTTAGTTTTCGAACCTGGAGATGGATGTAGATCATGGAGCTTCATGAAGCTGAAACCTCAATAAGATGTCTGACCTTATAAACTAATCCTCGAACTTGATCTGAATTTGGACGACAAACGGTCTGCCCAATTTTTCTGAGCCCTAACCCTAACAAGAGCACACGCATCTTATCCGGGTGACCAATTGTACTGCGCTTTAATGTAATAGAGAGATTTGATGGTGTCCCCATGGCTTCTCGGTTTCCTAACTGGTCGTTCAAAAATCAATTAATCTTCCATGCCTACGGCCGTTCGACGCATCTCCCGTACTTCAAAAGGATCCCGAAGCTGCCTTAAGCCTTGAATAGTTGCCCTCACCGCATTAAATGGATTCCCACGACCGAGTGTTTTGGCCACAATATTCTGGGCACCTGCAACTTCTAATAAGGAACGAACAGCCCCTCCAGCAATGATCCCTGTCCCCTGTTTCGCGGGCTTCAATAAGATGTGCTCGCCCCCGAAATATCCATGAACCTCATGAGGAATGGTGTTTGACTTTAATGGGATCCGTATCAAGTTTTTTTAGCATGTGCCACGGCTTTTGCTATGGCAGACGGAACCTCGGTCGCTTTACCTTTACCCACTCCCACCCAACCATCGCCATCACCCACAACAACCAAAGCTGAAAAGGAAAATCGCTTTCCCCCTTTCACCACTTTGGCCACGCGGTTAATCACGACCGGTTTATCTTTTAAATTAAGCTCTTCAACATTTACCCTCACAGAAGTAAATCCTTCCCTTGATCAAAATTTAGGGCTTGGCACCATTAGAATTTCAACCCTCCAGAACGAGCAGCATCAGCCAATGCTTTCACTCTTCCGTGGTACAACCTTCCCCCTCGATCAAAAACGACAAGCTCAATTGGTATCGCCTTTGCCCGCTCGGCTATCGTTTGTCCAACAATCTTAGCGGCTTCAATATTACCACCATCTTTAATTTTGTCTTTTAAGCCAGGATCACAGGATGATGCCGAAACAAGTGTCCGCCCTTCTGCATCATCAATAATTTGGGCATAGATATGGGAATTGCTTCTAAAAACGCTCAATCGGGGTCGAGAGGATAAGCCTACAATACGTAACCTTACCCGCCTACTTCGTTTATTTAATCTTTTTTGTTTTTCCAATATATTCACGAGTTCAACCTACTTTTTACCTGCTTTTCCGGCTTTTTTACGAAGGACTTCCCCAACATACTTAATACCTTTATGTTTATAGACATCTGGAACTTTCATACTTCGGATCTGAGCCGCAACGAGGCTAACCATTCGGTTATCAATTCCTTTGAGAGAGATGGAGGTTTGCTTGTCCACAGAAGCTTCAACGCCCTTGGGCAACTTAAGAGAGACAGGATGTGCATACCCGACAGTAAAGCTCAATTCGCTTCCTTGAGTTTGTGCGCGGTACCCTACCCCCATCACTTCGAGATTTCGTTGAAACCCATCCTTCACCCCAACTATCTGATTGGCAATTTCAGCCCTGGTAAGGCCATGCATGGCCTTTAATTTTGCTGAATCCCCTTTTCTGGTAAGAGACACCTCTCCATTTTCGACCTTGGCTTGAATGCCTGGACTCAACCCCCATTGCAGCTGTCCCAAGGGACCCTTTACCAAAACGTTTCCCTCTTGAACCCTAACTTCCACACCTTGCGGAATAGGTATCGGCTTTCGTCCAATCCTCGACATGGTTAACCTATTAATTAAAAATCATAGTAAATAAAAAACATTTCCTTACCATACATGGCATAATACTTCACCACCAACCTTCAAACTTCTGCATTGCTCATCGGTCAACAATCCACGGTCCGTGGTCACAATAGCCAACCCTAAACCTCTCATGACACGCGGCAAATCCTCTTGTCCAGCATATACTCGACAACCAGGTTTACTAATTCTTTTTATGCCGGTAATAAAAGATTTCTTCTGTCGCCCGGGAGCATATCGCAACGAAACCTCAAGGACAGGATGTCCATTGGTTCCCGTAGATGCCTTAAAGTCACGAATAAAACCTTCTTCCTTAAAAATTCGAAGGACGTCTTTTTTGACGCGTGAAGAAGGAATTTGCACCAAATCGTGTCCACGGCGTCCCGCATTTTGAATTCGTACAAATAAATCGGCGAGAGGATCAGTCATCGACATGCTTCAAAACCTCGTAATTAATTAATTGCCAATTCCTAAAAGAACCTACTTGCCACTTTATGAGCTACCAACTTGACTTAGTTACACCGGGAATGTCTCCACGCAAACTGAGGAAACGGAAACATATTCGACACATGAGGAATCGACGCAAAAAGCCTCTTACCCGCCCGCAAAGGGGGCACCGATTATAATGACGGCATGAAAACTTTGGCTCCCGTTTCGCCTTATTCTTGAGTGCTAACCTTGACACAACGCTCCTTTCCCTCTTTAGGGTTTCCGAAAAGGCATCCCCAAGTGGGCCAATAAAGATTTGGCTTCATCATTCCGTCTAGCAGAAGTGACAAAGGTAATATCCATTCCATGAATTGATGCGACATCATCATACTTTATCTCTGGAAACGTCAGCTGCTCTTTTAAACCCAACGTATAATTCCCCCGTCCATCAAATGCCTTCGGAGAGACACCACGAAAGTCACGGATTCTTGGCAAAGCCACCGATACCAACCTATCCAAAAACTCATGCATCCTAGCCCCCCTCAAGGTAACCTTTGTTCCGATGGGGATTCCCTCTCGAAGTTTAAATCCTGCAATGGCCTTTTTGGCTCTGGTGAGGACCGGCTTCTGCCCGGTAATCTGCTCGAGTTCAGCAGCGGCACTTTCCAATAACTTCACGTTTTGAACTGCCTCCCCCATTCCCACGTTTAAGACAATCCGTTCAACGCGAGGAACTTGCATTGGATTTTTGTAACTAAATTCTTTCATCATTGCCGGAATAACTTTTTCCCTGTAGAGCACCTTGATCCTCGGGACATAATTCTTCGGCGCAATCGCCGTGGACGAAATCTTTTTTTCTTTGGTTTTACCTGTTTCTTTTTGTGCAGATTTTGATTTCATCAGCTTTTGTCCAAAACTTCAGTGGGAGCTTTTTGATAAACTCGAACTTTCCGTCCATCATCAAATGTTTTCATCTTAATTCTTGAGGGCTTTTGAGCAGACTCACAAAACACCATAACATTCGAAATAGCCATGGAGCCCTCTCGCTCAAGAATTCCACCCTGCTTATTCTTTGCATTCGGCTTGGTATGCCGCTTTATGATATTGAGTTTTTCAACTGTTACCCTGGCATTCTTGCCTTGAACCTGGAGGACCTTTCCAGTTTTGCCACGTTCTTTGCCAGTAATAACCATGACCGTATCGCCCTTTTTAATACGAAATTTTTCAGCCATAATGTTAACTTGCCCTAAATGACCTCAGGAGCCAATGATATGATTTTCATATATTTTTTCTTTCGCAGTTCCCTTGCGACCGGCCCAAAAATTCGAGTCCCAACTGGATCTCCTTGAGCATTGACCAATACACAGGCATTCCGATCAAATTTGATATGGGACCCGTCATCCCGTCGGCAACCTTTTTTAGTCCGGACAATCACAGCTTTCATGACATCCCCTTTTTTAACCGATGCCTTGGGGATGGCTTCTCGCACCGATACCACAATAATGTCCCCCAAAGAACCATACCGCCGTTTCGTTCCACCCAACACATGAAAGCACCGGACGCTTTTTGCCCCGGAATTATCTGCCACATCAAGATAAGTATAATTTTGTATCATTTGGTCTACTCTGAATCAAAAGAGCCGAATCCCCACTTTCGCCATTAACACACTCCACCCAATTAGGCACTAACCCGCTTATTACAAATCTCCGAAACCCGCCAATGCTTGCTCTTACTCAAGGGCCTGGAATAGACAATTTTAACTTGATCACCCATTTGACATTGATTAACTTCATCATGTGCCTTCAACTTTGTTTTTCTTCGCATTACCTTCCCATACAGGGCATGCCGCTCTATACGGACGACCTCAACCACCACCGTCTTTTGCATCTTATTACTCACAACTTTTCCCATAAGGGATCGAGGCACCGACCTTGACTCTGGCATAGTTGAATAACTTCCCTTCGAAAACGTGATTGACTATTGGCCTTTTTGACGAAGAACGGTTTGCACTCTGGCAATATCTTTCCTTGTTTCGCGAATTCGCATAGGATTTTCCATACGCCCCAATGCTAGCTGGCTCCTAAAATGGAATAATTCCTGTTTCAATTTATTAACTTTCTCCAACAACTCAGATTTTTCTAAATTCTTTATTTCGTTCATTTCCATAACGCAGTACCTATAAAACCGGAATTTCTCCACGAATGACAAATTTTGTGGCCACTGGCAACTTATGCCCAGCTAAACGCAATGCTTCTTCTGCAACAGCCTGCGTGACATCGTCCATTTCGAATAAAATTCTGCCAGATTTAACAGGAGCAACCCAATATTCCGGATTTCCTTTTCCTTTTCCCATTCGAACCTCAGCGGGCTTCTTGGTAATTGGTTTATCCGGGAAAATCCTTGTCCAAATTCTGCCTCCCCGCTTCACGTGCCGGGTCATCGCGATACGAGCTGCTTCAATTTGCCTGGCCGTAATTCGTCCTGGCTCCATAGCTTTCAGTCCAAAAACCCCATAAGCGATTTCCCCACCGCGGTAGGCTTTCCCGCGCATTCGCCCCTTTTGAACTTTTCGAAACTTTACCCTTTTCGGAGCTAACATCTTCCTAATACTCCAATCACATTAAACTGACGATCTTTTATAGAAAACCCAGGGAAGGCTCCGACTTTTCAAGGGAGGGGACCTGAGCATCTCCTTTATAAATCCAAGCTTTGACTCCAATTTGGCCCATTGCAGTCTTTGCTTCGGCAAATCCATACTCCACATCGGCTCTAAGGGTATGAAGAGGGACGCGTCCTTCTCGGTACCACTCAGTTCTCGCTATTTCATGTCCCCCTAGACGACCGGCACAATAAACTTTTATTCCCAACGCTCCAAGCCGCAAGGCCGAAGCCACACTTCGCTTTAAAGCACGCCGAAAAGAGACGCGTTTTTCCAATTGAGTGGCAATATTTTCAGCGACCAATTGCGCATCGAGCTCTGGCTTTTTTATTTCTTTCACTGTCACAAACACTTCATTCCCATATTCTTTTTCAAGAGAAGCCTTTAATTTATCAACCTCTGCGCCCTTCCTCCCTATGATGATTCCAGGCCGAGCAGTGTGAATAATTAACTTCAATTGGTTACCCGAACGCTCTATCTCCACACTTGAAATCCCAGCATGGTACAATCGTTTTTTAACCACATCCCTTATAGACAAGTCCTGATGAAGGAGCTTGGCATAGTCTTTTTTAGCATACCAACGAGATCGCCAGGTTCTGGTATATCCTAGCCGAAAACCATACGGGTGCGTCTTTTGACCCATGAATTCTTTCTCCCCTACCGTTCCATTTCAAGAAATTCAAGCAACACTAACTGGCCGGACTCACGACAATTGTTATATGACTGGTACGTTTTTGTATGGGATTAGCCCTTCCCATTGATCTCGGACGAAACCGCTTGTAAATAGGCCCACCATCAACATAAGCCCTGGCAATTTTAAGATTTTCCGGCTCACCTAAATCTTTTTGTCCAGCATTAGATACAGCCGAAAAGAGCAATTGCTCAACAACCCTGGCCGCTGAACGCGGGGTATACTTTAAAATAGCCAACGCTTCAGCCGCATTCCTCCCTCGCACCAAATCGACAATCAACCTGGCTTTTCGTGGGGCGAGTCTTACATGTCGCAGTACTGCTTTAGCTTCGGCCATATCTTTCTCTCTACCTTCTCGCTAATTTAAATTCTACGCGATTTCGTTAAATTCTATTTTTACTTTAGAGCAACAGCCTTTTCACTCTTGGCCGCTCCATGTCCTTTAAAAAATCTTGTTGGGGCAAACTCTCCTAATTTATGGCCAACCATATTATCCGTTATAAATACCGGAATGAATTTTTTTCCGTTATGAACCGCAAAGGTTAACCCGATCATATCCGGAATAATTGTTGAACGACGAGACCAGGTTTTTATGACCTTGGATTCTCGCGTCTCTCTTGCCTTCTCTACTTTTTTGGCAATATGGTCATCAACAAATGGACCCTTATGAACTGACCTTGACATCGATTACCCCCACAAATTAACGAGATTTTTTCTTTCTGCCTGCTATGATAAATCGCGAACTTTGATTTCGCGGCTTTCGAGTCTTAAAACCCTTCGTTGGCTGTCCCCAAGGTGAAACAGGGTGAGGATTCCCCTGCCCGGACTTTCCCTCACCACCGCCATGAGGATGGTCAACGGGATTCATGACTACTCCACGCTGATGCGGCTTTTTCCCCAACCATCGAGACCGCCCCGCTTTACCAATGGTAATATTATTATGATCCACGTTCCCAACCTGTCCCACTGTGGCCATACAAACACCAAGTATCTTTCGCATTTCCCCCGAGCTTAAGCGAATCTGCACATACCCGCCATCTCGGCCCATCACTTGAGCAGATGCCCCAGCGCTTCTAGCCAATTGGGCACCCTTGCCAGGCTTCAATTCAATATTGTGCACGACGATCCCCAAAGGCATTTCCATGAGCGGCATCGCATTCCCTACCCTTACATCCGCCTGAGTACCTGACTGCACCACATCACCAACTTTCAGCCCGAGCGGGGCCAAAATATAGCGTTTTTCCCCATCCGCGTAGTGCAAAAGGGCGATTCGAGCCGACCGATTTGGATCATATTCGATACTAGCCACTTTTCCGGGAATATTAAATTTTTCTCGCTTAAAATCAATCTTTCGATAGAGTCGCTTATGCCCTCCTCCTCGAAATCGTGAAGTGATTCTCCCGACATTATTTCTTCCCCCGGTTTGAGAAATATACGTCGTCAGACTTTTTTCAGGTTTCTTTTTGGACAATCCTTCATTTTTGACAGCGGACATTCCCCGCCGACCGGGTGAAGTCGGATTATACTCTTTTATTGGCATGAGGTTTTTCTCTCAAGATTTTAAATTCAAACAAAGGATCCTAGGCGCTTTCATACAATTCAATTTTTTCGCCTTCTCTCAATGTAATGAACGCTTTCCGCCAATCCGACCTTTTTCCGATAAAACGTCCCTGACGTTTTTTCTTACCCCTAACATTCATCACATTTACGGATGCCACCTTTACGCTAAAGACTTTTTCCACAGCCCTGCGAATATCAATGCGAGTAGCATGACGATGAACAGCAAATGCCACCGCATTTTTCACTTCTCGGATAGCCGTTATCTTTTCTGTCAATAATGGCCGAATAAGAACATCATGTGGATTCACATTACACCCAAATTTCCTGAATTCGTTCCAACTCTGCCCTGGTGACCACTAACTTGTCACACCAAAGGACGTCATATACATTAAGGTCTTTACCATGAAGAATTTTTAAATTCTTTACATTCCTGCCGATACGAATGAGATCAACCAACCCTTCGGCAATAACCAAAAGCACCTTACCACTTGCACCAACCCTGGAAAGCAATTGCACCAAGTATCGGGTCTTCATTTCCGCCAATACCAAATCGTCCATCACAATCAAACCTTCGTCGGCTACCTTAGCCGAAAGAGTCCCCCTCAAAGCGGCCCGATATACTTTCTTTGGCAATACAGAAGAATACGATCTTGGCTTTGGACCAAAAACTGTTCCGCCCCCTCTCCAGATTGGGGAACGACTCGATCCAGCTCTAGCGCGCCCTGTGTGTTTTTGCTTCCAAGGCTTCTTCCCCCCGCCCCTTACCTCACCACGCCCAAGAGTAGAGGCCGTTCCTTGTCGCTCACTGGCCATCTGCATAACCACAGCCCGGTGAACCAACGATGGATTGACGGTTGAATTAAAAATTCCATCATGAAGATTGACCTTATCGACTTGCTTATTATCTTGGCCGTAGACGGGAATAGCATCCATAGATCGAATCACCCAACCTTCCTTACAATCACGACCCCCCCGACGGGACCAGGGATAGCACCGGAAATCAGAAGGATATTTTCCTCCGGCTTAACATCAACAACCTTCAACCCTTTTACAGTTACTTGCTTATTACCCATATGACCGGGAAGCTTTTTATTTTTCAATACCCTGGACGGGAAGGAACTCGATCCTATAGACCCAGGTGCCCTGTGAAACATCGACCCATGCGAGGCCGGGCCACCGGCATAATTATGGCGCTTCATGACACCCTGGAATCCCTTTCCCTTTGAAATTCCCTGAACATCAATCGACTCCCCTTTTGAAAAAATATCCACCTTCACAAGAGAGCCGGCCTGAACTTCGCCATCATACTTGAACTCTCTCAAATATCGCCAAAGCCGATCACCAGCTTTTTTCAAATGGCCGACCTGTGGTTTCGTGACCTTCCGCTCAGGAACCTCCCGAAAACCAATCTGAACAGCCGCATAACCATCAGTACTTTTTTTCTTAACCTGGACAATTCCACATGGACCAGCCTCAATGACCGTCACAGGAATTAAACGCCTGTCCTCATCAAAAACCTGAATCATACCTAATTTTTTACCTAACAACCCATTAACCATAATTCAACAATACCTAAAAATTAAGTTGCACCTAAAAACTACATTTGCCCCCAAAATCCCCACACTACAACTTTATCTCGACATCAACTCCAGCAGCCAGATTAAGTTTCATTAAGGCATCCATAGTCTCTGGAGTTGGCTCCATGATATCGAGCAACCTTTTGTGCGTCCGAATTTCAAACTGCTCTCGCGATTTCTTATCAACATGAGTTGAACGCTGCACAGTCCACTTCTCAATCCTTGTTGGCAAAGGAACCGGACCGGCAATTCGCGCACCACTCCGACGTACGGTATCCACAATCTCTCTAAGGGATTGATCTAATATCCGATAGTCAAACCCTTTTAAACGTATTCGAATTCTGCGGTCTCGATCCACAAAAACCTACCCTTTCCACTCCACCATAATGTTTTTACGCGACGATTTCCGTGACCACTCCGGCTCCCACCGTGCGGCCGCCTTCTCGCACGGCAAACCGCACTCCTTGCTCCATGGCAATCGGCGAGATCAACTCCCCCGCAAACGAGACATTGTCGCCGGGCATGACCATCTCCACCCCCGGGTTCAACTGCACCACCCCCGTCACATCCGTCGTCCGGAAGTAAAACTGCGGCCGATAGCCATTAAAGAACGGCGTATGCCGCCCCCCCTCTTCCTTCGTCAAGATATACACTTCCGCCTTGAACTTGGTATGCGGCGTAATACTCTTCGGCTTCGCCAACACCATGCCCCGCTCCACATCTTCTTTCTTCGTCCCCCGCAAGAGCGCCCCAATATTATCTCCGGCCTGCCCTTCATCCAATACCTTCCGGAACATTTCGACGCCCGTCACAATGGTCGTCTGCGTCGGCTTCAAGCCCACAATCTCAATTTCATCCCCCACCTTCACCTGCCCTCGCTCGACCCGGCCCGTCACCACCGTACCGCGACCGCTAATCGTAAACACATCCTCAATAGGCATGAGAAAGGGTTTGTCGATGGCCCGCTGCGGCGTGGGAATATAGGTGTCGACCGCTTCCAATAAGCGCATGATCGACGGCACCCCCACTTCACTTTGATCCCCTTCAATCGCCTTGATCGCCGACCCGATGACCACCGGGACATCATCCCCCGGAAACCCATACTTCGTGAGCAGCTCCCGCACTTCCAATTCCACCAACTCCAACAATTCCTTGTCTTCGACCTTGTCCGCTTTATTCAAAAAGACCACGATAAACGGCACGCCCACCTGCCGCGCCAAGAGAATATGTTCCCGCGTTTGCGGCATCGGTCCATCCGCCGCACTGACCACCAAAATGGCGCCATCCATTTGCGCCGCCCCCGTGATCATATTCTTGACATAGTCGGCATGCCCCGGACAGTCAACGTGCGCATAATGCCGAGTATCCGTTTCATACTCCACATGCGAAATGGCAATAGTGAGAATTTTGGTCGGATCCCGTCGGCCCTGGCTTTCACTGGCCTTCGCCACCTCATCGTAGGGAATAAACTTGGCCTTGCCCGCACCACTCATGACCTTGGTTAACGCCGACGTCAACGTCGTCTTCCCATGGTCGACATGCCCAATCGTCCCCACATTGACATGCGGCTTCTTCCGCTCAAATTTCGCCTTCGCCATGCCCTACCTCCTCTTCAAATCCATGCCGTTCAAAATTGAAAAATATTAAAGAGGGTCATCACTCCCCTTGATTCTTTTTTATGATTTGCTGGGCCATAAGCTTTGGCACCACCTCATAAGATTCAAATTCCATACTATACGTGGCTCTCCCCTGAGTCTTAGAGCGTAAATCCGTGGAATATCCAAACATTTCGCTCAAAGGCACTGCAGCATCGACAACCTGGGAAGTCCCCCTTGCCCTCATTCCATGGATCTTCCCGCGCCGACTATTTAAATCACCAATGACATCGCCCATAAAGTCTTGAGGAACCAGCACCTCTACCTTCATAATTGGCTCCAACAGTACTAAATCTGCCTTTTGACACGCACTCACAAGAGCCATTGAACCGGCAATTTTAAATGCCATTTCACTTGAGTCAACTTCATGAAATGAACCGTCATATAATGTGACACGAAGGTCACGGAGCGGGTACCCAGCCAGAATTCCGCTTTCCATTCGCTCCCGAATTCCCTTTTCAACCGGAGCAATATATTCTCTAGGGACTGCCCCTCCAACAATTTTATTCACGAACTCTAACCCTACACCGGATTCAGCCGGCTCCACTCGGAGATAAACATGGCCATACTGACCACGGCCACCAGTTTGCTTTATATATTTCCCCTCAGCTTCTGCTCTTCCACGAATAGTTTCTCGATAGGCCACCTGCGGCTTACCGACATTCGCCTGAACCTTAAACTCACGAAGCAGCCGGTCCACAATGATTTCAAGGTGGAGTTCTCCCATGCCAGAAATTATTGTTTGACCCGTTTCTTCATCTGACTTCACCTGAAAAGAAGGATCTTCCTGAGCGAGCTTCTCCAGGGAATACCCTAACTTATCTAAATCCTGCTTGGTTTTCGGCTCAACCGCCAGAGAAATAACCGGCTCAGGAAACTTTATCACTTCCAACAAAATGGGATGCTTTTCATCACATAGCGTGTCTCCGGTCCTGGTATCCTTCAGCCCTACTGCGGCGGCAATATCCCCGGCAGACACCTCACCAATCTCTTCTCGCTTGTTGGCGTGCATTTTTAACAAACGTCCGATTCGCTCTTTTTTCCCTTTGGCAACGTTATAGATATAGGACCCGGACGTGAGCCTTCCGGAATACACTCTGAAATAGGTAAGTTGACCAGAAAAAGGATCCGACATTATCTTGAATGCCAATGCTGAGAAATGCTCACCTTCTTCAGGCTTTCGAGTTATCTCCAACTCAGTATTCGGGTCTATTCCTACAACCGGAGGAAGATCTACAGGAGAGGGAAGGTAATCCACCACTCCATCCAATAAAGGCTGAACACCCTTATTCTTAAAAGCCGAACCACAAAAAACAGGGTTAATCTTCAAGCCCACCGTTCCTAAACGAATTGCCCGCTTAATCTCATCAATTCCAAGAGTGTCACCGTTGAGATACCGCTCCATTGCCGCTTCATCAAACTCAACTACCGCATCCAATAACTTCTCGCGATACTCCTTGGCTGACCCCAGGTATTCATCAGGAATATCCTGAACGGAATAGGCTGCGCCGAGCGTCTCGTCATCAAAGACCAACGCTTTCATGGTAAGGAGGTCAATGACTCCGCGAAATCCATCCTCTTTCCCCAAAGGCAATTGCACCGGCACAGGCTTAGCCCCCAAACGATCAATCAATGATTGGACGCTCGCAAAAAAATCGGCTCCAACCCGATCCATTTTATTCATAAAAACAATTCGGGGAACCTGATATTTATCCGCTTGTCGCCACACCGTCTCTGATTGGGGCTCCACTCCCTGAACGGAATCAAACACTGCTATCGCACCATCCAAAACACGAAGAGATCGCTCTACCTCGATAGTAAAGTCAACATGGCCCGGAGTATCAATGATGTTAATCCGGTTATCCTTCCAGAAACACGTCGTTGCCGCCGAGGTTATCGTTATTCCCCGTTCACGCTCTTGCTCCATCCAATCCATGGTGGCAGAACCATCATGTACTTCACCAATTTTATGGGACACGCCCGTATAGTAAAGAACCCTCTCTGTAGTCGTCGTTTTCCCGGCATCAATATGGGCCATAATCCCAATATTCCGAGTACGACTTAACGAAATTTCCACAGTCACAAATTCCTCACACAACAATGCTGCGAAGGGCCTTGTTCATTCCCGAAAAAACAGGGAGAAAAATACCCCCTACCTAGAACAAATCCCCTGCAGCATAAAAAATTCAAAACCTACCATCGATAATGGGCAAAAGCTCTATTTGCCTCAGCCATACGATGGGTTTCATCACGCTTTTTCACGGCAGAACCATTATTATTGGCAGCATCCAGGAGTTCAGCGGCCAGCTTTTCCCTCATGCTTTTACCACTGCGAGCTAAAGCACTCTGCTTAATCCAGCGCAAAGCCAGAGCAACCTGTCGCACGGGTCGAATTTCAACTGGAACCTGGTACGAAGCCCCACCAACTCTTCTGGACTTCACCTCTACCATAGGCTTTACATTCCCGAGTGCGGCATGAAAGACCTTTAACGGCTCATCCCCCGTTTTTTCCCTTACAATATCAAATGCACCATAGCAAACCCGCTCAGCCGTACTCTTTTTTCCGTCTTGCAAAAGAATATTTAAAAATCGCCCGACGACCTGATCCTTATATCGTGGATCCTGAACAACCTTTTGACGAAGAACCAGCGGCCGACGTGGCATATAATTTTTCCTAAATAATTAAAAGGCTACGTTCAAACAGGGGGTTGGTAAATGCCGAAGTAAAATCGATTACTTGGGACGCTTTGCTCCATACTTTGATCGTCCCTGCTTACGATTCGCAACTCCAACCGCGTCCAAGGCACCACGAATCATGTGATAACGAACACCAGGGAGGTCCTTCACACGCCCACCACGGACCAATACGATGGAATGCTCCTGTAGGTTATGCCCCATCCCCGGGATGTACGCGGTCACTTCCAGACCAGTTGTCAAACGAACCCTCGCCACCTTTCTTAAAGCCGAATTTGGCTTTTTCGGAGTCGTGGTGTATACCCGAAGACACACGCCCCTCCTTTGCGGGCATCGGTTCAACGCAGAACTCTTACTTTTTGCCTTTATCGCCTTACGGCCGACTCGGATTAATTGATTAACTGTGGGCATAAAATTTCCAAACCATTTTCATGTAAATTGAACTACAAAAGTTTTTCATTGTGGGGAACCTGACAATTGTATAGATTCATTATACATTCTGTCAAGATGATTAAACTTATTATATGACTCTATTTAGAGTCGTTGCCCACTTGACGATTAAACTTTTTCAACACGGGCAGACTCCTCAGAAGACAATGCCACTTCCTCCGTTCGCTTAGGAACAAATGTTTCGCGGTACTCACCCCAACCAGTTCCAGCCGGAATCAACCTTCCCACTATCACATTTTCCTTTAATCCCCGCAGATCATCCGTGCGTCCATTTATAGCAGCCTCAGTGAGAACTCGAGTGGTCTCTTGGAACGACGCTCCTGAAATAAAGCTATCAGTACTAAGAGAAGCCTTTGTGATACCCAACAAGACAGGTTTGCCTAACGCCGGCTTTCCTCCTTCACTAAGCACTTTTTCATTTTCATCATCAAAGACAGATTTATTCACTTGCGTTCCCGGCAAGAAGGAACTATCGCCAGCATCTTCAATTCTTACCTTTTTCAACATTTGCCGCGTAATCACCTCAATGTGTTTGTCATTAATGACCACACCCTGAAGACGATAGACCTCCTGCACCTCATTCACCAAATACTTTTGCAATTCACGTGGTCCCAAGACGCTGAGAATATCATGCGGATTTGCAGATCCATCCATTAAAGGCTCCCCTGCCCGAACCCAATCCCCTTCATGAACATTCACGTGCCGACCCCGTGGAATGAAATATTCCTTCACATCACCAATTTTATTATCCACAACAACCTTGCGAAGTCCCTTCACAAACCCGCCAAAAGAAACCTCGCCATCAATTTCGCTTACCACAGCATGTTCCTTTGGCTTTCTCGCCTCGAACAATTCAGCCACACGCGGCAACCCTCCGGTAATATCTTTCGTTTTGGTCGTTTCGCGAGGGATTTTTGCTAACACATCCCCGGGATATACCGTGGCACCCTTCTCAACAAAAATATGAGCTCCCACAGGAAGAAGGTATCGTGCCGGCGACCCCGAGGAAAGCTTTGCAGTCTTTCCCGACTCGTCCTTGACAGACAAACGTGGACGCAAATTGGTTCCAGCTTGCTCGATGACCACGCGTCGCGAAAGGCCCGTGACTTCATCGACCTCCTCTTTCATGGTGACCCCTTCCGTGATATCACCGAACGCCACTTTCCCTCCCACTTCCGTTAAAATGGTGAGAGAATACGGATCCCATTCCACAAACTTTTGTCCAATTTCGACCTTTCCCCCATCATGTACTTTTATTTTTGCTCCATACACCACCGGATATTTTTCCCGTTCGCGACCCGTCTCATCGCATACGGCAACCTTCCCATTTCTTACCATCACCACCCAATCCCCTTGCCGGGTTTTTACCGCCATGCCGGGATTATGGAAATCAGCATTTTTCTTAGCGTCAAACCCTAACATTTTAATCGTTCCATCATGCTTGGATTCCAGAACGGTTTGCGCTACGACCTTACTTGCTGTTCCCCCTATATGAAACGTCCTCATGGTTAACTGTGTCCCTGGTTCTCCGATAGATTGAGCCGCAATGACACCAACAGGCTCCCCCCTCTCCACAAGACGGCCACGCGCCAAATCTCGACCGTAACATTTGGCACAAACGCCCCAACGAGACTGGCAGGTGAGGACGGAACGAATTTTCACATGATCGATTCCAGCCTCCACAATAGTTTTACAAAGATCCTCGTTTAACTCTTCATGAGCTTTAACAATAATCTCTTGCGTGACGGGATCGTGCAGATCTTCAGCTGTTAACCGCCCCAAGATGCGTTCATCCAGGGGTTGAATTACTTCCCCTCCCTCTACCAACGCCGACACGATAATGCCGTCGGTTGTCAAGCAATCCAGCTCACTGATAATCACATCCTGGGCCGTATCAACAAGCCGACGAGTAAGATACCCTGAATTGGCCGTTTTCAGGGCCGTATCAGCAAGCCCTTTTCTTGCCCCGTGAGTGGAAATAAAATATTGCAACACCGTCAGACCTTCACGGAAATTGGCAGTAATAGGAGTTTCAATAATTTCTCCTGATGGCTTGGCCATAAGACCGCGCATTCCTCCCAATTGGCGAATCTGCTGAGAACTTCCCCGAGCGCCTGAATCCGCCATCATGTAGATAGGATTAAGACCCTCCGCCGCACCCCGTCCGCCTCCCTCACTAATTTCTTTCATCATTTCTATAGCGACTTGCTCACCAACGTGAGCCCAAATATCGATAACCTTATTGTACCGTTCGCCATTCGTAATCAACCCTTCGCTGTATTGCTCATGAACTTGCGACACATCCCCTTTTGCCCGATTGATCAATTCACCCTTACGAGAGGGAATATGCATATTGTCAATACAAATCGAAACACCAGCCTTGGTGGCATAGGAGAATCCTAAGTCCTTTAATTGATCAAGCATGACGACGACTTCATGCAGCCCGGCCTGGCGATAGACACGATCGACCAATTTGGTCAGCTCCTTTTTCGTCATGAGCTGATTCACATGAGAAAACGGCATATTGGCTGGCAAAATTTCGGAGAGAATGACTCGTCCCACCGTCGTATCAATCAAATCTCCATCAATCCGCACTTTTATTCTGGCCTGCTCCTCGATTTCCTGCGCATCATAGGCGATACGGACCTCATCTGCAGACGAGAATATTTTTCCCTCTCCACGGGCCCCATCGCGGTCCTTTGTCAACCAATAACAGCCTAAGACCATATCTTGGGAAGGAATTGACAATGGTCGGCCATTAGCCGGTGAAAGTACATTATTTGCCGCCATCATCAAAACCCGACATTCAATTTGCGCTTCAACCGAAAGTGGAACGTGCACAGCCATCTGATCCCCATCGAAATCGGCATTGAAGGCTGCGCAGACTAAGGGATGAAGACGAATCGCCTTCCCCTCAACCAAAATAGGATCAAAGGCCTGAATTCCCAGGCGATGAAGGGTCGGAGCACGATTCAGCATCACTGGATGTTCCCGTATGACTTCATCAAGAACGTCCCAAACTTCGGGACGCTCCTTTTCAACCAATCGCTTGGCACTTTTGATAGTCGTTGCGGCACCACGTTCTTCCAGTTTGTGGAAGATAAAGGGCTTAAATAATTCCAAAGCCATTTTTTTGGGCAACCCGCATTGGTTGAGCCGTAATTCAGGGCCCACCACAATGACGGAGCGCCCGGAATAATCAACCCGTTTACCCAGGAGATTCTGCCTAAATCGCCCTTGCTTTCCCTTCAACATATCACTCAACGATTTCAAAGGACGCTTATTCGCTCCACGAATCACCCTCCCCCGACGCCCATTATCAAACAGCGCATCAACCGCTTCCTGAAGCATCCGCATTTCATTGCGGATAATGACGCCAGGAGCTTTCAATTCCACCAATCGCTTCAGTCGGTTATTGCGGTTTATTACTCGCCGGTAGAGATCATTCAGATCCGACGTGGCGAATCGTCCCCCATCCAGAGGCACCAGAGGGCGAAGTTCTGGTGGCAGAACCGGAATGGCATCCATAATCATCCATTCCGGATTATTCCCTGATTTATGGAACGCCTCGATCACCTTCAATCGCTTCGTGAGCTTTTTCCCCACGGCTGCGGAGGTCGTATTCTTGATTTTGACATGCCGTTCATCCCACAGGGCATTAATATCGACTTTTCGCAACAATTCACGAATGGCCTCGGCACCAATACCCACCTTAAAGGAATTGGCCCCAAACTCCTCCACACACTCACGATATCGTTCCTCGGTCAATAACTCTCTTTCTTTCAAATTCGTATTGCCCGGATCCAGGACAACATACGCCTCAAAATACAGGATCTTCTCCAACTGCTTTAAACTCATATCCAAAAGAATGCCAATTCGGCTGGGCACACCCTTGAGAAACCAAATATGGGCAACTGGTGCAGCCAATTCGATATGGCCCATCCTCTCCCGTCGAACTTTTGATTGAATGACTTCCACTCCGCATTTATCACACACAATCCCACGGTGCTTCATTCGCTTATATTTACCGCAATTACATTCCCAATCTTTCGTTGGTCCGAAAATTTTCGCGCAAAATAAGCCATCCCGCTCGGGTTTAAAGGAGCGATAGTTGATCGTCTCAGGCTTTTTTACCTCGCCATAAGACCATGAGCGAATCTTTTCAGGCGAAGCGATACGAATCCGCATGGCATCAAACGAAACCGCATCACGAGGTTTTTCAAAGAGCGAATAGATACTGTCCAAGTTCGTTCCTCCGATTATGTTGAATGGTGGGAATGCACAATCAGGCTACTGCCTTAATCAGCAGATTTGATAAGCTCCACATCCAACCCCAAACTCTGCAATTCCTTTACTAACACATTAAAGGACTCCGGAAGACCCGGCTCAAGGAAGTTCTCTCCTTTCACGATCGCTTCATACATTCGGGACCGTCCAGGCACATCATCGGATTTCACGGTTAAAAATTCTTGCAAGGTGGAAGCTGCCCCATACGCCTGAAGAGCCCAGACTTCCATTTCTCCCAGGCGCTGACCACCAAATTGAGCTTTTCCTCCAAGCGGTTGCTGCGTAACCAGTGAATAGGGTCCGATTGAGCGAGCGTGAATTTTATCGTCAACTAAATGGTGAAGCTTCAACATATACATGTACCCCACCGTAACCGGACTTTTAAACGGTTCTCCAGTCCGCCCATCATAGACGACTGATTGACCTGACTCCGGCAGCTTAGCTTTTTTCAATAATTCCTTTATTTCCTTTTCAGATGCGCCATCGAATACGGGGGTTTCCACCTGAATCCCCAAAACTTTTGCCGCCCACCCCAAATGGGTCTCGAGAATTTGCCCCACATTCATCCGGGAAGGAACACCCAAAGGGTTCAGAACGATCTCGACAGGCGTTCCATCCGGAAGATACGGCATGTCTTCTTCAGCCATGATCCGAGAAACGACGCCCTTGTTTCCATGGCGGCCGGCCATTTTATCGCCTACAGCAATTTTCCGCTTAATCGCTAAATACACCTTAACAAGCTTAATGACCCCGGGAGGCAATTCATCCCCCCGACGAAGCCGACCGACTTTTTCATCGTATTGGGTTTGCAAGATCTCGATTTGATCTTTCGCTTCCCGCTCGATCTCATCCAATTTCTTTTGCTCTTCTGCATCAGCCAAAATCACTCGACGCGCATCATCGTCGGACAATTTGCGAAGGACTTCCGCCGTGATACGCCCCTTCTTTTTCAGAATCACTTCACCGCTATCAGGATCCATCAGGTCTCGTCCGACAAATTGTCCAAGCAAGAGCTTCCGAATCTTACGATTTCGCTCTTCCTCGATAATCCGCAATTCTTCCTGGTAGTCTCGCTCGACCTTCACGCGATCATCCGTCTCGATGGTCCGGGACCGCTCATCCTTATCCACCCCTTTTCGTGAAAAAATCTTGACGTCCACCACAATACCTTCAATGCCAGGGGGGACCTGGAGGGAGGTATCCTTCACATCCCCGGCTTTTTCACCAAAGATCGCTCGTAGCAGCTTCTCCTCCGGCGTTAATTGTGTTTCCCCTTTAGGTGTGACTTTTCCAACAAGAATATCGCCAGGCTTGACCTCTGCACCAATTCGCACAATGCCACTTTCATCCAAATTACGAAGAGCCTCTTCCCCAAGGTTAGGAATGTCACGGGTAATTTCCTCTTTTCCTAGCTTGGTGTCGCGTGCCTCAACCTCGAATTCCTCGATATGGATGGAAGTAAAGATTTCTTCTTTGACCAACTTTTCACTTAAAAGAATGGCATCCTCATAGTTGTAGCCACCCCAAGGCATAAAGGCGACCAATATATTTTTCCCCAACGCCAATTCTCCTCGATCCATAGCCGGGCCATCCGCTAAGACCTGTCCCATTTTTACGGGTTGCCCAACTCGAACAATGGGAGTTTGGGTAATACAGGTATTTTGATTGGTCCGCTGGAATTTGACCAAGTCATAGGTATCAAGAATTCGGGAACCCTTCTTTTTGTCATCCTTCTCTTTGAGTCCGGTTCTCACCACAATTCTTCTCGCATCCACTGACTCAACAATCCCATCTCGCTGAGCAATTGCCAAGTATCCAGAATCTCTGGCCACAACGGCTTCCATTCCGGTTCCAACCAGGGGAGCCTCGCTTTTGATGGTGGGCACCGCTTGGCGTTGCATATTCGAACCCATAAGAGCTCGGTTGGCGTCATCATGCTCTAAAAATGGAATTAACGCGGTTGCCACGCTGACGACTTGTTTAGGAGATACATCTAAATAATCCACCTTGTCAGGAGTGGTGGTCACAAATTCCCCCGCTTCCCGCGCAGTGATAGTCTCCGAAGTGAGCAATCCGTCCTTATTCATGGCCGAGTTAGCTTGAGCAATTACGACCTGATCCCCATCCAATGGCGAGAGAAACTCAACCTCATCAGTCACGCGGCCTTTCCGGACCTTTCGAAAGGGCGCTTCAATAAATCCAAACTCATTGATCCGAGCATAGGTAGCCAATGAGGTAATCAAACCAATGTTGGGTCCCTCCGGCGTTTCTATCGGGCAAATACGACTGTAGTGGGAGGGATGGACATCCCGCACTTCAAATCCCGCGCGTTCCCTGGTTAACCCACCAGGGCCTAACGCTGAAAGTCTTCGCTTATGCGTAATTTCAGCCAATGGGTTGGTTTGATCCATAAACTGCGATAATTGACTTCCGGCAAAAAATTCTTTAATGGCACCCACAATGGGCTTGGCATTAATCAAATCATGCGGTAACACGGTTTCCATATCCAGCAGATTCATTCGCTCCTTAATGCTTCGCTCCATTCTGGCCAAGCCAATACGAATTTGATTTTCCAATAACTCCCCTACCGATCGAACGCGACGATTTCCCAGATGGTCGATATCATCCACTGCACCCTTTCCGGCCTTGAGATCCACCAAACATCTCACAACTTCGACAATGTCTTGGGCCGATAAGGTCCGTTGCTCCAAAGACAAATCAAGATTAAATCTCTTGTTCATCTTCAACCGACCCACAGGAGAAAGGTCATACCGCTTGGGATTCAAAAAGAGATTTTCAAATAACAACTTTGCGGACTCAATCGATGGCATCTCTCCCGGCCGGAGCCGTTTATAAATCTCAACCCAAGCTTCTTCTTTTGAATTAGTCCGCTCGGCTTCCAACGTATCGAGAATGACAGGACTGGTCGTGGGGCTATCCAAGTAAATAACCTTAAATCCTTCAACCCGGCTCTCCAGAATCCGTTCTATCACCGGTGCCGTGAGTCGTTGATTTTTTTCCAAAATAACTTCTTGAGTACCTGGATCCACCAGTTCCGTTAGGACAGCCCGGCCAAATAAGTCTTCTTTCTTAATCGGGATTTCCTTTATTCCTGCTGAGCGGATACGTCCCATGAGAGTTTTAGTGATCTTCATGCCTTCTTTGATTAATGGCTCACTTGATCCTTTCTCGAAGAGGTCAGCTGGGGCTCGCAATCCGGCATGAATGTCAGGATCAAGCTTGCGGAGCAATGCACCGTTGACGACCCGTACTTCTTCCACAGGATAATACATCTTGAGAAGGTCATCAGTGCTAAATCCAAAACCCTTCAAAAGAATAGTGGCTGGCATCTTCCTACGGCGATCAATCCGTACATACAAAATATCCCGGGCATCATATTCAAAATCGAGCCATGATCCTCGATAAGGGATAATCCGACCCGAAAACAAGACCTTCCCGCTGGAATGGGTTCGACCTTTATCATGACCAAAGGATGGCCCTGGAGATCGATGCAACTGACTAACCGCCACCCGCTCCGTGCCATTCACCATAAAGGTGCCGCGATCGGTCATTAAAGGCAATTCACCGACATAGACTTCCTGTTCCCTAACATCCAACACCCGGTTTTTCACACTTTTATCTTGTTGATCAAAGACGACTAATCGCACTCGAAGCTTTAAAGGTGCCGCGAAGGTCATGCCCTGTTCAATACACTCCCGAATGTCATACTTTGGAGTTCCCAGGGAATAGCTGGAAAATTCTAAAATGGCCGAATTATTGTAATCCATAATGGGAAACACACTTTTAAACGCCGCATGCAACCCCTTGTCCTCACGACGATCCGGTAAGGTCTCCGCCTGCAAAAACTCTTCATACGAACGCCGCTGAACCTCGACTAAGTCCGGAATCTCAATATGCGAGCGAATTTTTGAAAAGCTATGTCGCTGAATACTGCCTTCAAAGGCTGGTTGTCCCATTCCTGTCTCCTTAAGGATTAACGACCACTCCCACTTTCTGCTGGTCCTCGAACCTCCCTTGCGCCAACTTCATACCCTCAAAAAGAGAGGACTATTTCACTTCGACCGTCGCACCCACGTCTTGAAGCTTTTTCTTGATGGTCTCGGACTCCTCTTTAGACACACCCTCTTTTACCGGCTTTGGAGCAGCTTCGACGAGGTCCTTAGCTTCCTTCAGACCCAAACCAGTGATTTCTCGTACTACTTTAATGACTTGAATCTTTTTGTCAGCCGGAGCGGCACCAAGTACGACCGTGAACTCCGTCTTCTCTTCCGCCGCCGGAGCGGCACCTGCGGCCCCTACTGGAGCGGCCACACCGACCGGAGCTGCCGCCGTCACACCGAACCGATCCTCCAACCCTTTCACGAGATCCGACAATTCCAGGACACTCATGCTCTCTATCACCTTAATAAAATCTTCCTTTGACATCTTGGTCTCCGTTGCGCTCATCTCCCCGTCTCCTTTCTGCGTTTTGTTTTCTTGTATTGCGGCCAAAACCGCAACAATACTTCTGACAATTTGACCTAACACTCCGACAAACCCACGAACCGGCCCCTGGAAGGCAGATAACAACATCGACAATAATTCCGGCCTTGATGGCAAATCCGCCACAGACGAAATACGGGAAGGATCAAGCTCAATCCCGTCTAGAACTGCCCCCTTGAGCTGCAATTTTTCTTCACATTTTTCACTTTTAATAAAATCCCGTATGACTTTTGCCGGCAAAACCGGATCATCGTATCCAATCACCAATGCCGATTGGCCTCTAAAGAATGGTTGCAACGGGACAAGATCCGTTCCCCCAATGGCTCTCACGGCAAGCGTATTCTTCACCACATGCAAATGGGCCTTCGCCTGTCGCAGTCTTTTCCGCAAATCATTGACTTGATTGACGGGCATGCCCGTACACTCCGTCACAATGGCTATTCGCGCATTAGCGAATCGCTCATGCATGGTCGCCACGGCTTCATTTTTATCAGTTTTTTTCATACCTCGAACTCACCTGCTGAGATTAAAGTTTCAACCGACCTGCTTCGCAATCGCCGCACTATCTAAATGGATACCTGGCCCCATGGTGCTGGATAAGGTCGCACTTTTGACATACTTTCCTTTACTGGAAGACGGCTTGGCCTTAAGGATGGCATCAAACACCGACTGGGCATTCTCTTTAATCTGTTGCCCCTGAAAAGATACCTTCCCCACAGGAACATGAATATTCCCGGCTTTATCAACCTTATACTCCACTCGGCCCTTCCTGATCTCTTGAATGGCTTTGCCGACCTCAAAAGTCACCGTTCCGGTCTTGGGATTAGGCATTAACCCTCGCGGGCCCAACACTTTTCCCATTCTCCCCACGGCACCCATCATGTCCGGCGTCGCAATCATGGAATCAAAGTCCAACCACCCATCTTGAATTTTCTGCAAAAGGTCATCACTTCCCACATAATCCGCGCCTGCCTCGCGCGCCTCTTGCTCCTTCTCTCCTTTCGCAATGACCAAAATCCTGGTTTTTTTCCCTGTCCCATGAGGAAGAACAGTCGTGCCGCGTACCATCTGATCGGCACGCTTAGGGTCTACCCCAAGACAAAGCGACATCTCAACCGTCTCATCAAATTTGGCAAATGCGGCTTGCTTGACCAGGTCACTCGCTTCATCCAATGAATAGAGAGGTTTCGTCACTTTTGCTAAAGCTGATTCAAATTTCTTTCCCACGGTACATACCCTCTGTTAAAAGCACTTCAATGTTATCCATCAACCGTAATACCCATGCTTCTCGCTGTTCCTGCAATCACATTCATGGCAGCAGGAATATCTCCGGCATTTAAATCTTCAACTTTCAATTTAGCGATATCCATTAATTGCGCCTGAGTGATCGTCCCCACTTTATTTTTATGCGGAATCCCAGACCCTTTAATGATCCCTGCGGCTTTCTTCAGGAGATCTGATGCAGGAGGTGTCTTGGTGATGAAGGTAAAGCTGCGATCCTTATAAACAGAAATAACCACAGGGATAATGCTACCTTCCTGCTTCTGTGTCCTAGCATTAAACTGCTTACAAAATTCCATGATATTGACCCCATGCTGCCCCAACGAAGGCCCGACAGGAGGAGCAGGGTTAGCTTTTCCAGCCGGAATCTGTAATTTAATTTGACTCATTACTTCTTTGGCCATGGTTTCACCTATCCTTGCATCGACTTGCTAGTCCTTAATAAATAATTGAGAATTTGACACAATTCTATACTCGCTCAACCTGCGAAAACGCCAATTCCACGGGCGTTGACCGACCAAAAATACTGACCAGCGCCTTGACCCTTCCATGATCCTGATCCACCTCATCCACCAAACCATTGAAACCCAAAAATGGACCATCCACGATTCTGACATTGTCTCCCTTGGAAAAGTTCGCCAGCTCCCTGGGAGCCGTCGCGCCTGATTCCAATTGCTTTAAGAGTGTTGACACTTCTTCGGGATCCAGAGGGATCGGCCTGGTGCCACCTCCTATAAAACCCGTGACCTTTGGAGTCTCTTTGATCATATTGACCACATCATCTCCAAGGGGCCCATTTGTTTCCAACAAGACATATCCGGGAAAGAATTTTCGCTTCGAGGCTCGACGCTTGCCATCCTTGAATTCCACGACGTCTTCTGTAGGAACAAGAACCTGCGCCACTGACTCAGCCATTCCCAATTGATTCGCCCGCTCAACGATACCGGTCCGAACCCGTCCCTCATATCCTGCATAGGTGTGAATGACATACCAATGGCTTGACATGAATCCCCTTCTTTTACGCTAAATAACCCTACTGATTAACCAAACTAATAATGAGTCAACCAAAGACAGATACATGGACATAAAAAGGCAAAACAACAGAACCACTGTCGTCGAACCGATCGTCTCAGCCTTGGTAGGATAAGATATCTTTTTAAGCTCACCACGAACATCACTTAAAAATTCCGTGACGGAAGACCACATCTTCTTAAACACTTGCTAATTCCTCACACTTTCATTCATCAAGAACAACAATTTTCATTCACTTGGCGCCCATCAGGGAATCGTTATGGCAGGGGCACCAGGATTCGAACCCGGACTTTCGGTTTTGGAGACCGACGTGCTAGCCGTTGACACTATGCCCCTCCAACCTGCACGCAACCCAAGAAAACCCGTACCAGCAATTACTTGACCTCTTTATGAGGACTATGCTTCCGACAAAACCGGCAGTATTTTTTGACTTCCAATCGATCAGGGTCGTTTTTCTTGTTTTTCATCGTTGAATAATTTCGACGCTTACAGTCTCCGCAAGCCAGTGAAATAATAACTCTCATCGATACACCCCTATGTTTTTACGCGACGATTTCCGTGACCACTCCGGCTCCCACCGTGCGGCCGCCTTCTCGCACGGCAAACCGCACTCCTTGCTCCATGGCAATCGGCGAGATCAACTCCCCCGCAAACGAGACATTGTCGCCGGGCATGACCATCTCCACCCCCGGGTTCAACTGCACCACCCCCGTCACATCCGTCGTCCGGAAGTAAAACTGCGGCCGATAGCCATTAAAGAACGGCGTATGCCGCCCCCCCTCTTCCTTCGTCAAGATATACACTTCCGCCTTGAACTTGGTATGCGGCGTAATACTCTTCGGCTTCGCCAACACCATGCCCCGCTCCACATCTTCTTTCTTCGTCCCCCGCAAGAGCGCCCCAATATTATCTCCGGCCTGCCCTTCATCCAATACCTTCCGGAACATTTCGACGCCCGTCACAATGGTCGTCTGCGTCGGCTTCAAGCCCACAATCTCAATTTCATCCCCCACCTTCACCTGCCCTCGCTCGACCCGGCCCGTTACCACCGTACCGCGACCGCTAATCGTAAACACATCCTCAATAGGCATGAGAAAGGGTTTGTCGATGGCCCGCTGCGGCGTGGGAATATAGGTGTCGACCGCTTCCAATAAGCGCATGATCGACGGCACCCCCACCTCACTTTGATCCCCTTCAATCGCCTTGATCGCCGACCCGATGACCACCGGGACATCATCCCCCGGGAACCCATACTTCGTGAGCAGCTCCCGCACTTCCAATTCCACCAACTCCAACAATTCCTTGTCTTCGACCTTGTCCGCTTTATTCAAAAAGACCACGATAAACGGCACGCCCACCTGCCGCGCCAAGAGAATATGTTCCCGCGTTTGCGGCATCGGTCCATCCGCCGCACTGACCACCAAAATGGCGCCATCCATTTGCGCCGCCCCCGTGATCATATTCTTGACATAGTCGGCATGCCCCGGACAGTCAACGTGCGCATAATGCCGAGTATCCGTTTCATACTCCACATGCGAAATGGCAATAGTGAGAATTTTGGTCGGATCCCGTCGGCCCTGGCTTTCACTGGCCTTCGCCACCTCATCGTAGGGAATAAACTTGGCCTTGCCCGCACCACTCATGACCTTGGTTAACGCCGACGTCAACGTCGTCTTCCCATGGTCGACATGCCCAATCGTCCCCACATTGACATGCGGCTTCTTCCGCTCAAATTTCGCCTTCGCCATGCCCTACCTCTTCCTGGAAAATCTGAAAAATAATCCTGACGGTCATCATTATTCGATTTATAGCTGGAGCCCACGACGCGGATCGAACGCGTGACCTCGTCCTTACCAAGGACGTGCTCTACCAACTGAGCTACATGGGCTCTTTTCCCTCATGAAGACATTCCCCAGCCTTCGCCCACCAGAAATGTATGGAGCGGGCGACGGGATTTGAACCCGCGACACACAGCTTGGAAGGCTGCGACTCTACCACTGAGCTACGCCCGCAGTTCCGATTAGCCACTCTATAATTTATTACGCTCAATATTCTTTATTTTCCTCTTACCATGACTTCCATCCCTAGGCCCCCTTCACTCGATCATGGTGGGCAGGCAAGGGTTCGAACCTTGGAAGCCGATGGCAGCAGATTTACAGTCTGCCCCCGTTGACCGCTTGGGTACCTGCCCTTTGAAATGAGTAGGACCGTCTTCTACCTAAACCGTTTTTGAATTACATCATGGAATTTATTAAGATGAAGATCTCTTTGAAGTGAAGACAGACAAGGCAGAAATTAGCCCCTGCATGTACAGATCAACAACAAAAACCTTAGTGTTTTGTTCTTAAAAACAGGAGCGGAAATAATTTACCCTACCTGTAAACCAATCATTATAATTTTTAACGATGGCCTGGTCAAGACCCGCAAGGTGCCTTTATTTTTACAGGAAAACCCTATTTGACAAATTATCTCGATCCAAGTCAGATTTAAAAGAATGAAACCTTTCCTGACATCTTGTCTCCCCCGCTTATCAAGCCGACGAATATGTCCGTTTTTTTTTCATTCCTGGGGTGGAGTAGTTCTTTTCGCTCTTACTATAAGTCTGGGCACGAATACCGGGATCTCTCAGCATGCCTGGGGTGAATCGGGCAATCGACAGGACAATGGACTTGCCAGCATCTCCACTCCTCAGGGCTCCATCATTAACGCGGAGATTGCCAATAACCCCAGCACACGAGCCAAAGGCCTGATGGACCGACACTCAATTGCACCAGATGGGGGAATGCTATTTCAATTTCCTGAATTGGGATATTGGACCTTTTGGATGAAAAACACCAAGATCCCACTTGATATACTATGGCTGGACAAAACAGGAACCATCATTCATCTGCAATCAGACGTTCCCATTTGTACAAGAACAGATGACCACTGCCCTCGATATTATTCTCACAAAAAGTCTTGGCAGGTCCTGGAACTCAAAGCGGGCATGGCAGAAAAGTTAGAACTTATTCCAGGAAGCCGGTTGACGATCACTGTTCCCCAAAACCAGATTCCCTATTAATCCCTTATCTTCCTTTTCCTTACCATCCTCGCACTCGCTTAGCAGAAAGAATGCCGTCGACTCGTTGGATTTCTTGCAGAATAAGTTCCAAGTGCGCAGTATTTTTTACCTCTATAACAAAATCTAATACCGCTTTCCGATCCTCTCTGGTAGAAATCTCCGCCCTGGTGATATTGGCCTGACACTGGGAAATTCCCGCAGAGACCTTAGCTAACACTCCAGGTCGGTCTAGCGTTAATACTGACACTTCAACTGAATGGGTTCCTTCAAGGTCCGAATCCCATTCCACCTCTACCAATCGATTATGATCCCATTCCAATGATTGGAAATTAGGGCAATCGGCCGCATGAATGGTTAAACCTCTCCCCCGGGTAATATACCCACGTATTGGTTCGCCAGGAACTGGCTTGCAACACTTGGAGAGTTGCATTAAGACATCTTTCGTGCCTCCAAATTTGACAGATCCCTCTTGAAGAAGACCCGGCGATTTTTGATGGGGAGATGGAGCTCCACTCTTGGCGGAAGGCTGAGGTTTTTGCTCAGCCCCTTCGTGAAAATGACACACGATCTGATCTGGAGCCAAGCGGCCGTATCCAACAAGGCGAATCAACTCATCTACGGTCTCACAGCCCTTCACTTTGGCCATGGACAACAGGCGATCGGATTTCAATGATTGCGCGACAGGGAAATCCTGGCGTCGAAATTCCTGCTCCAGCAAACGTCGACCAAGTTCCAACGCCCGCTTTTGCTCTTCAACTTTAAACCAATGCTTAATCTTCGTTTTCGCCCTGGAAGTTCGAACAAATTTCAGCCAACCCCTATGAGGAACCTGTGAAGGGGAGGTCAGAATTTCTACCATATCCCCACTATTTAATTGGTAACGGAGAGGAACGAGTTTTCCATTTATTTTCGCCCCGACACAATGATCCCCAATTTCCGTATGAATCGCATAGGCGAAATCCAAAGGGGTCGCGCGTACAGGGACCTCCCGTACTTCTCCCTTCGGTGTGAACACAAACACCACATCGTGGAATAAATCTAATTTGACCGAATCCATAAACTGGCGATTATCAGCAAGGTCCTTGTGCCACTCCACAAACTGCCTGAGCCAGCTGAACACCTGTTCGTCCCGCCCGCCAACTTTCCCCGGCTCTTTATACAGCCAATGGGCCGCTACACCATATTCATTAATCCGATGCATATCCGCCGTCCGGATTTGGAATTCCACATACTCGCCCTGGGGACCTACTACCGTGGTATGTAACGATTGATACAGATTTGAACGTGGAGTAGCGATATAGTCTTTAAAGCGGGCAGGAACCGGAGGCCAAATGGAATGAATCAATCCCAAAATGGCATAACAATTCATTTTGGTATCCGTCACAATGCGAATGGCGGTCAGATCATATATTTCGTCAAAAGAGACTGACCGGCGCTCCATCTTCTGATAGATACTGAAAAGGTGTTTGGGACGTCCATCAATCTGCCCCGGAAGATCCGCCTCCGCAAGTGCTTGTTGAGCCAGACGAATCAGAGATTGAATATATTCCTGCCGCTCCTCATCTTTTTTGGCCAAGCGCAATTTCAAATGAGAATAGGCATCCGCTTGCAAGTACTGAAAACACAGATCTTCTAGCTCTTGTTTGATCCAACTCATGCCAAGCCGGTTGGCCAATGGGGCATAGATCTCCATCGTTTCTTGGGCAATTTTTTTCCGCTTATCATCCGCCAAGGCATCGAGGGTCTGCATATTATGCAGTCGATCAGCCAATTTGATAAACACCACCCGAATATCATCGGCCATGGAGAGAACCATTTTCCGGAAATTTTCAGCTTGTTTTTCTTCATAGGTCTTGAAAGGAATTTGTCCAATTTTGGTGACGCCCTCAACTAAACGGGCCACATCGCTCCCAAACTCTTTTTCTAATTCGGCCCGTGTCGCCACGGTATCCTCAAGCGTGTCATGCAGAAGCCCGGCAACAATTGCTGGAACATCCAATTTCAAAAAGGTCAAAATTCCTGCCACCGCTAAAGGATGTTGCACATAGGGCTCGCCCGTTTGCCGGGTTTGGCCATCATGAGCCTTTGCGGAATAGTCATAGGCACGTCGAATAAGCCCGGTATCAGCTTCCGGATCATAGGCTTTCACCTGATCCATAAGCTGTTCAATATCTGTCAAATGCGACACGGCCATTTCTTCAATCCCTCATCAGAATGTCCGGCGATACCAAACAAATCATACCAAAACATGCAGAAAATTGCTGCGGTCTGCCCTCCGTCACCCGATAATTCACGTCCCAACACGTCCAAGGAGACCCGTACGAGGTACGCATAAGGACTCCGGATGGCTTCATTCACAACCGAAAATCCTCATTCAACACAGAATCGATTTATAGTTTGAGAGGTCGGAAGATCTCCACGTACCATCAGCTCAAGAGCAAGAAATGGAAAGTGAAAAAATCGTGGATAGATCAGGTGGGAAAAGGAGCAAGACGGGAGTGAAATGTCATGACTCACATAGTCATGCTCAGCTACTCTCCTCCTTTTTGCACATAATTTTTCACAAATTCAGCGGCATTTTCTTCTAAGACCTTATCAATCTCATCAACCAAATCATCCATTTCTTCTTTCAATCGTTGGCCGGTTTCCGCAACTTTTGGATCAGCCTGAACCTCTCCCGATTCTTTGGGAGAGTTGGTTTTTCGTGAATCATATTTTCGATCCTGTTTGTCCATGGTGCACCTCCTTAACTAAGTCGATGAAACACCTAAAATCAGCCTACTCCACACTTTCCATAACCGTCAAGACACGAGTTGCCAGCATACCCGATTTCGTTGCTCACCCCATGGCATTGTGATAAATTGACTCGCGCGGGCGATTAGCTCAGTGGAAGAGCGCTTCCTTCACACGGAAGAGGCCACTGGTTCGATCCCAGTATCGCCCACCATAGACATCTTTCTCTCCTGGATCAATTTCTTCACCTCCGCAACTCACGGTCTTTTGAAGGAGGAGTTAAGCATTCTAGATTGTGAAAATGCCACCAAAACTATCCAACCTAACCCGCGGCAAGTCAGTTGACTTCGATGTTCTCCCCATCATTTACAACCATAAACAAATTTCCAAAAGCCTGCGATGATGTCTAGCAATTTCGAGCACAACCACCAACCGCGCAGTAAGACATCGACAACAAAATTCCTCAAGGCGTTCCTTCTTTTCTGCTTGCTTACGCATTGCGCTGGCTCTCCCCCCACTTCTCCTCTCCCCCCATCTGAAAGTGATCTTAACGTATTAGGAAAGGCCGCATTGTGCCAAACCAAAGCCGAAGCTCAATCGAGTTGGCTGAAAACCGGGGTGAAAGAATCTCCATGGGGTGCAGGATCGGAAATTTTTCAAGAAGTCGGATCTCCGAACAAGCAGGGACAGTGGTTCATGTTCAATGAAGACCAGACCCTTGTGGGGGTCATCACCGTATTTCACCATGGCCTATCCCTGGATGGCTATCCGAAACTTCGCCAGACCCTTTCCCAATTACCGCCGGCTCGTGAGTTCTTTTTTCACTCCTCGCAGATCCTGAAAGGACAAGCTCCCGATTCCGGCACCTTGTATCGAACCGGAGAGGCCAAGACCACGCATCAATATTTTATTCGTCACACTCCAGGGCAGAATGACCACCTTGTTATGGCAGTGTTCGTCCTTGATCCCTATGAATCACTCTTAGATGGCAGTCATCCCAAATTTCTTTCGTATATCGATGACCCGGATTCCCTGAAGAAGGAGGGTACCGGAGGGACCGGCCAATTGAGATCCGAGAAGGAATTTTTAGGACTTCAGCAATTTGCCAGAGGGGAGATTTCACTATTTGCCTCATGCGGCGACAAACGGCCAGATATGGCTTTGGATGCCTACCAAAAGGCCATCAAATTTGGATTACCTGATACGAAACAATTAGCGGAAGCCCACCATCGTCTTGGATTAGCCTTGCGAAGTGTGGGACGGCTAGCCGAGGCAAAAACTACATTACAACAAGCGCTGACCATCCAACCGCATTCTGCTGTTATCTTGAATAGTTATGGTTCGGTCCTTGCACAATTAGGAGATTTATCAAAGGCAATTGAAACTTTCGAACAGGCATTAGCCTTACAGCCCGACTATGCTCACGCCAGATTTAATCTGGCTGAAGCCTATGAATCACACAATCCCAAGCGAGCGATTCAAGAATATGAAACGTTTTTGATATTAGCAGAGGACAAACCTGAGGAATTGGCGAAAGTTGACCTTGCAAAAGATAAAATCAAAGCCTTACAAGGTGGAGCCAAACGGTAACTCCAGACCCATCACCAACTACCACCAAAAAGTTGTGATCAGAAAGCTATTCGTGGAAACAGACTTACCTCTGAACTTTCCACAAGACACTCGACTATGAAATTTTATGGGGTTCGAAAAGGCCGCATGACTGGAATCTTTGAGAATTGGGAAGCCTGCCGGGCACAGGTGTACCATTTCCCCGGTGCCGTATATAAAGGCTTTTCCACACGAGAAGAAGCCGAAGCCTTTCTCTCCCCTTCCCAAACCAGTCAATCGGCCCACACGGGAAAGTCCCAAAAGCCCACCTCCTCCATTATTGAAATTTGGGTAGATGGATCTTGCTTCCCACAAGCCAATGGCTCACTTCGCCTGGGATGGGGATTACTCGTCAAAAAAAATGGACAAGAAATTCACCGAGACAAGGGAAACGATATTCCGCGAACGGCAATTGTCCACCGAAATGTGGCGGGCGAAATTCTGGCCATCCTTAAAGCCATTCAATGGTGCCAATCCCAAGGGATTACAGAATTAACAATTTATTATGACTACCAAGGATTGGAAAGTTGGGCCACCGGAGACTGGCGAGCAAAACTGCCCTTCACCCAAGCCTATGCGCAGGCAGTGAAAGAATCAGGAGTGACCATTCATTGGGTCAAAGTCAAAGCCCACTCCGGAAATCCTGAAAATGACATTGTGGATCAACTTGCGAAGGAAGCCGCTCAGGGAAATTGAGGAGATAATCGATGGTGGAGGTGTTACCTAAAAAAAAAGAGGGTAAAACAAACAATGCAATCGTCAGCTATAAGGTCCCTTCTCCTTTTAAATATTTTCGAAAACGGGTCATGAGTTCGTCCCCTAACAGACCAACATCCGGCTTTTTCTTCATATAGTCCCTGATTTCTTCCAACCGATGTTCCGCCTGTTCATTCCCCTTTAATCGTTTCACTTTCTGCATGGCATCGCCAAACGCGTCAAAGGTCAGTTCCTGATATCCAAAACTCCGGATCCGTTTCACCGCTTTCATCATCGCTTCATTCCGAAAGGTGGTGAGGTGTTCAGAATCAATCGTGGTAAGCCCGAGTTTTCTAGCCCGACGCTCCGCTGCTTTCCGAATTCCGCTTCTGACAAAATCCGGAGAGGTATGAAGACGTTTCCAGGCTTCATCGGTCCAAGCCACCTGTGTGGCCGGGGCTTCCCAGAGACGAACCAAAGTCTCAACATCAATCTTCGTGATCCCTTGCTCTCTGGCCAAATCCTCAGCATCGCGTTTCAACATATCGGTGACAAATTCCATGGCAATCGGAGGAGAATCCTCAATGCGCTTATTCAATAAGGCCAACGCTTCCTCGGTCCACTCCAAGGGTACGCCGCTTTGAATCGGCAAATCCCCCAAGGATTCAACTTTTTCAAATAATTCAACATTCACTTCCAGATGACCTCGTTCTTTGGCCACATCCTCAGCAATTCTGCCAATCATGTTGCGCATAAACTCGGGGACGGCTTCCAATCGCTTCCGTGCCTCGGCCGTCCAAGGAAGTTTTCCCTGGGCCATATCCTCGGCCGCTTGCGTCAAACCTGCAACTCCACCCATAGAGCCCATCATTTGCTGCTTAAATTGGTCTAAAATTTCGGCGGTTATTTCTGTATACCCCAGCTCTTTTGCTTTTTTTTCTGCAAGACGACGAACCATGCCCCTCAGAAATCCCGGAGCGCGCTCCAAACGGGACAGGGCCTCTTCCGTCCAGGACATCTCTTCTACGGTCGGTGATGGCTCAGTAGACATAGCTTAAGCAGAAGATTCGTCAGGGTTTAACAATTCTTTGATTTCTTTACCGGCTTTAAAAAACGGCATCCGTTTTTCAGGGACAGAAACCGATTCTCCCGTTTTTGGGTTGCGCCCTTCTTTTGTCTGCCTATGTCGAAGACGAAAGCTCCCAAACCCACGAATTTCGGTTTTTTCTCCACGTTTTAAAGAGTCACGGATAGAATCAAAAATGGTGTTCACCACCAACTCGGCTTGTCTTCGACTTAATTGGGGAGCTTTTTCCGCCAACTTCTCGATGAGATCCGCTTTTGTCATCCGACCCTCCTTCTCACGGCAATTTTTTTCTTCGAACTCCACCCTTGACGTTTTGTATGACTCAGGCCTAGCGGTGATTGAACCTTCTTGTCCGGTCAGGCCACCCAGAGATAAAGCAACGGCATTGAAAAGGGAGTTGAGGTAAACGTGCGAACGTTTCCAAGGAATGTGTTTTCTAGTAAATCCCTGAATGAAAACGGCTTGCTCGTCTCCATGACCCGCGGCTCACCCTCAATCCCCCCTAATTCGCCAGCCAACTTAATGGCATCGTGCAAATCTCCGATATCATCAACCAACAAAATGGATTTGGCCTGTTGCCCGGTAAATACCCGCCCGTCCGCTAACTGCTCCACTTCGGCCACATCCAAAGACCGCCCCTCGGCGACCGCATCAATAAATTGACGATGCACATCATTCATCACGAATTGCAACAATTTGCGGTCTTCATCCTGCATCGGACGAAAAGGAGAGCCGATATCTTTAAATTTTCCACTTTTGATCACCACGTTTTTGACACCGATTTTTTCGAGCAACTCCTGGAAATTGGCCAGCTGCATAATGACACCAATGCTTCCCGTTAATGTCCCAGGATTGGCCAGAATTCGGTCTGTGGCGACGGCAATGTAATAGCCTCCGGATGCCGCAACCGTGCCCATCGACGCAATAACCGTTTTATTTTTTTCTTTTCTGACTCGCTTTACCGCATTGTAAATTTCCTGTGAAGGCGCCACACCCCCGCCAGGGCTATCAATTCTGACCACAATCGCCTTGACCAAAGGATCTTCAGCAAAAGCTTTCAGTTCTGCGACCGTTTGATACGAATCCAGAATGGGGCCCTCAACCCGAACCACGGCCACCCCATCCCTGCCAGCTAACAGCAACTCGGGTAGGAGTGCTTTCCCAATTCCAAACAGGACAATTCCTCCGAGGACCATCCACATCACGCGTTTCCATCGAGGATACCCGTTATTCATAGGTTTCGGTTTTGGCCATAGACAACCACGCTTCACCAAATCAGGATTGGTCTTGAAAATCTATTCGCCTTCATCCTGCTGATCTTTCTTCTGTACAACCCGCCTAAAGCTCTGGTCCACAGTCCCTTGAGAACTATTAAACTCCTCCACTTCGCTTTGCTCTAAGTCCTTCAAATGTTCCCAAAGACTTAACGCAATTTTCCGATCATCACAATCCACCTTGACGATTTTAGCCGCCACTTCCTGCCCCACCGTAAACTTTTCTTCCAGGCTCTCCTGCACCTCCGGACCGATCTCACTAACATGGATCAACCCTTCCACCCCACCGTCTAATTCCACAAAAACACCGAAATCGGCGATTTTGGATACTTTGCCCGTCGTGGTTTCCCCAACATGATACCGCTCTGGAATATCGGACGACCACGGATCCGAGATCAACTGTTTATACCCCAAAGATAAGCGTTCTTTTTCTTTGTCAATTTTTAAAATAACGGCTTTGACCGATTGCCCTTTTTTGAATAGCTCGGATGGGTGCTTAATATGTTTCGTCCATGACATATCAGAAATGTGGATCAATCCATCGACACCTTCATCTAATCCCACAAATGCACCAAAATCCGTGACACTTTTCACTTTGCCCTCGATTTCGGTGCCCTCTGGGTACTTTTCCTCAATAATATCCCAAGGATTGGGGGCCGTTTGCTTCATTCCAAGAGAAATCTTTCGGCTATGCTGATCGACATGAAGCACCTGAGCTTCAATGGAATCCCCCACCGACACCACCTTAGAGGGATGGCGAACCTCATAGGTCCACGACATTTCTGACACATGGACTAACCCCTCAACCCCAGGCTCCAATTCCACAAACGCGCCATAATCAGTCAAGCTGACCACTTTTCCTTTCACTCGAGTTCTGGCACGGATATTTTTCTTCGACTTTCGTCCAGGGATCAGGAGATTTTTGTTTGACGCCCAATGAAATACGACCCGTCTCACGATCGTATTTCAACACTAATACTTCCACACGATCGCCAATCGAGAACATGTCCGATGGGTGCCCCACTCGTCCCCAGGAAATATCGGTAATGTGCAACAGGCCATCAATACCGCCCAGGTCTAGAAAGGCCCCATAATCAGTGATGTTCTTCACTGTCCCCTCAATCAACTGCCCTTCCGACAAGGTAGACAATGTGGACTGTCTTCGTTTATCACGGGTTTCTTCCAGAAGCGCCCGGCGGGATACCACCACATTGCCCCGGCGGTGATTAATCTTAATGATTTTAAAGTTATAGGTTTTCCCTACCAGGCCATCCAGATCCCTGACCGGCGTCAAGTCAATCTGCGATCCCGGTAAAAAGGCCTTTACCCCAATATCGACGATCATCCCGCCCTTAATACGGGAAATGACTTTGCCTTGCACTTGTTTTTCATCTTTATGGGCAACCTCCAAATCCTCCCACACCTTCATCTTATCCGCTTTTTCTTTGGAGAGCAGTAGATTGCCATCGGCGTCTTCACATTGTTCGATATACACTTGAACCAGGTCATTTACCGTCAAATGCTCAAGCTCTTCTGGAGAGAATTGGTCGGCAGGAATCATCCCTTCAGATTTATACCCGATGTCCACGACCACCCGATCGCGCTGGATATCAATAACCCTGCCTTCGGTAATCGTACCTTCTTCAATATTTTTAAACGTTTCATCATATAAGGCGGCAAGGGTTTCCCGGTCTATTTTTTCAGGTTGTTGAGTAAGAGTATTCATCCGGCTTTGTTACCTCCAGCAGAGTAGGGCGGGTTAAATTGTGATTGCCATTATCATTCACACTGATTTATTGAAACTGCGTTTGTTTTATTAGAGCCAGGGGATGGGGAAGAAACCCCACCTAGTCGGGCAATGTGATCCATCACAGTCACGGAAACTTTCTCATAAAATGCCTTGGAACTATCTCCCTCATCTTTGCGAAAACTTAATGGTTTTCCAAAAGTGACTCGTATTGGAAACAACCGTGGCCATTGAGAGCGGATGGGAAGAACCTTAAAGGTACCAGAAATATACGCAGGAATCACCTGGCATTGTGATTCAGCCACTAAATAGCCCAGTCCTGGCTTCCCAAGATGCAATGCCCCGTCCTCCGTCCTCGTACCCTCAGGGAAAATAACTACGGGTTCCCCTGCTTGCAGGTGAGAGAGTGCCTGTCCAAACGCCTGTCTGTCCAGACGATGGGTTTTCAGAGGGATCCATCCAAGCTTTTGTAACGTCCATCTCAAGTACCGATTGGGGAATAAGGTAGCCCTCCCTAAAAAAACAACGCGCCGCGGGATCGCACATCCTAACAGAGGAATGTCAAGATAACTGGCATGGTTGGCGGCAACGATCACACCACCCGTCCTGGGAAAATGCAGGACTCCCTCTGTCCGAAATCGAAAAAAGAGACGCCCCACCCCATTAAACAGGACCCATAACAGCCCGTAAACCACTCCACTCACAAACGTTCCGCGATAATGTTCATCATATGTCCGACAACGTCTTCAACAGACTGCTGAGAGGTGTCAATCATGATCGCCTCAGATGCGGGGCGCAAAGGGTCCACTGTTCTCGTCCGATCACGATCATCCCGAACGGACATATCATCCTGCACGGCCTTCAAATGAATTGTTTTGCCTTTTTGAGCGAACTCCTGTTGACGCCGACTCGCTCGAACCTCCAAATCCGCATCAAGAAAAAACTTCACATCAGCACGTGGAAAGACCCGAGTTCCCATATCTCTTCCTTCCGCAACAACCCCGACTTCCGCCCCAATGTCTCGCTGAACCGGAAGCAACCATTCCCTTACGGGTTGAAGAGCCGCGACACATGAAGCCAATTGGCTGATCGCCGGAGTCCGGATCATTTCTTGAATAATCGCCTGTCCATCAACCCAGATGGAAAGGCCCTCACTCCCGGGCACGAGTCGCAGAACGGTTCGAGAAAGAAGCGAATGGATTTGGTCAAGATTGTCCGGGTCGAGTTGTTCCTTCTGAACCTTCCAGGCGATGGCTCGATACAAAGCGCCGGTGTCTAGGTAGACATACCCTAGACGGGCAGCCAAACACTTAGCCACGGTACTCTTCCCGACTCCAGATGGACCGTCAATAGTAATGAGTAATCGACGACGTTGAACGGTCCTGTTCTCCTCTCACGGCATAATGTCTGGAGTATTATAATGATCACTTAGAATTTGTCAATAAATCCAATAACTTATCTTGGAACCCCGGGAAGGAGGTCTCAACGCATTCCACATCATCAATAGTGATGGGCGAATCTGCCACTAATCCGCAGATGGCCAGGGACATCACGACCCGATGATCGCCATAACTCAGACAACTCGCTCCCCGGATGGCCGATTTTCCCTTGATAACTAACCCATCCGGTTGTTCTTCAACCTCAACGTGGAGGCGCGCCAATTCAGTTGCCATGGCCCGGATGCGATCGGTTTCTTTGACCCGAAGTTCCTGAGCTCCCGTTATACGCGTCTCGCCGTCGGCCAAAGCGGCCGCCACGAACAGAATGGGTAATTCATCAATCGTCTTCGGAATGAGTTGAGGCCCGATCGTCGTCCCTCTCAGTGGAGCAGACCGTACACGAATATCGCCCAGCGGTTCCCCGGACACTTCCCGTCTGTTGGCGATGGTGATATCAGCCCCCATCTCAAGGAGAATATCCAGAATACCGGTTCGTTCCGGATTTAATCCTATATTGGTGAGCAGGATATCCGAATCGGGAACAATGGAAGCCGCAACCATAAAAAACGCGGCGGCCGATATGTCTCCGGGCACGGAAATCGGTTTGCCATCAAAAGATGGTCGACCTTGAAGATGCACAGTGCACCCATCGACCTGAAGGGGAACATCTAAATAGGTCAGGAGGCGTTCCGTATGATCTCGCGATCTTCGGGGTTCCCTCACGATAGTGGTCCCTTCAGCAAAGAGGCCTGCCAATAATACGCACGATTTAATTTGCGCACTCGCGACCGGAGATTCGTAGAGGACACCTTTGAGCCCTGCGCCTTGAATAGCCAAAGGAGCCAACTCCCCTCCACGTCTTCCTGAGATGACCGCTCCCATTTGACGAAGGGGAGTGACCACCCTGCCCATCGGACGGCTTCTCAAGGACGCATCACCCGTGAGAACGGAAAAGAAATTTTGCCCTGCCAACACGCCAGCTAAGAGGCGCAAACCCGTCCCGGAATTTCCACAATTCAGAACATTCGAAGGCTCGTGTAATCCCCACAACCCTTTGCCGGTCACTTGGAGTCCTTGAGGAATTTCCTGCACAACGACGCCTAACTCCCGGATCGCACGAAGGGTATTCAGACAATCTTCACCCTCAGAGTAGCCCGTAATACGGGTCTGGCCTTGGGCCAACGCTCCCAGGATGAAGGCGCGATGAGTAATAGATTTGTCTCCCGGCATCGACAATGTGCCACGAAGAGGTTTTTTGGCGGGAAAAATGGTGTACTGACTCATACCAGCCGTTCTCGCGAGGCTTTAGCCCGTACAATCGCGTCATACAATCCAGCTGCATCCCGGTTGTTCAACAACATTCGAAACTCCTGCAGGTGTTGAATATACTGATCGACCATCTCCACCAAATTCTCATGATTGGCGACACAAATATCTCGCCACATTTCAGGAGAACTAGCCGCAATACGAGTCGTATCGCGCAAACCTCCGCCGGAAAAATTCAGCAAGTCCGGAGCCTGAGCTGTTCGATCTTGCAACGTCTCCAAGGTGTGCATGAGAGCAAAGGCCGCGACATGCGGCAGATGACTCACCGCACCAAAGACCCAGTCATGCTCCATGGGATCCATGGACAGCACCACGGACCCGGCAGCTTCCCAAAGATGACAAATCTTTTCCATGGCCTGGGCATTCGTGCGGGGCGTGGGAGTCACAACACATCGAGCACCATGAAACAACCTCGACTCGGCGTGGGCCACTCCCGATTTTTCTTTTCCGGCAATAGGATGTGCCCCGACAAAAAACGTCGAGTGAGGCAATTGGGCTTCAATGTTCGAAACCAGTTGGCCTTTCACGCTCCCCACATCACTCACGATTGCGGACGAGGCGAGGTCTTTCCCCCACGTGTGAATTTGGGAGAGATAGGTCTCAACAGGGGTCGCCAGGACGATTAAATCAGATTGGCTTACCGCTTCATGAGGCTCCAAGGAAAATCGATCGATGGCACCCATTTGAACGGCCAATTCGAGATTCTCTCTCCGACGACCGATCCCTACTACCGTCTTGGCCAGGCCCTTTTCTTTCAGCACAAGGCCGAGAGAGCCGCCAAGCAGGCCGAGTCCGATAATGGTCACGTGCCGGAACATGGGTTTTAAATGGGAAATAGACATGGCGGAAAGAAGGGGCGTCGGGCTCAACAAGAACGATCAGAGTTCCCGGCCGACTGCCTGCGCCACCTTTTGTAAATCGTTCATGAGTTCTTTAAACCGGTCGGGCTTTAGCGATTCTTCCCCATCGCACAATGCACCTTCCGGATTGGAATGGACTTCAATCAATAGGCCGTCAGCTCCGGCCGCAATCGCGGCTTTGGCCATAGGAGCCACGAGTTTCCAATTGCCCGTGGCGTGACTCGGGTCCACAATGACCGGCAGATGGGTCATTTCCTTTAAGGTTGGCACCGCACTCAAATCGAGGGTATTGCGATATTGCGTCTCAAAGGTGCGAATCCCCCGTTCACAGAGCATCACATTCCGATTGCCGCGAGACATAATATATTCCGCGGACAGGAGTAATTCTTTAATCGTGGCCGACAGCCCGCGCTTTAACAGAACCGGTTTGTCATAGGCGCCGACTTCTTTTAATAATTCGAAATTCTGCATATTTCTGGCGCCAATTTGAATCACATCCGCTTTTTCCAAAAAATGTCCGAGATCACGGGCATCCAAAATTTCACTGACCACCGGGAGACCCGTTTGTCGCCTGGCTTCAGCCAAAAATTCCAATCCTTCCTGCCCCAACCCCTGAAACGAATAGGGCGACGTTCGAGGCTTATAGGCCCCCCCGCGCAGGATGGTCGCGCCTGCCTTCGCCACTTCTTGAGCGATGCCCACCGTAATTTCCAATTTTTCCACCGCACAGGGACCAGCCATAATCGCGATCCGCTTTCCCCCGACTTTCACACCGGCCACATCGATCACGGAATCGTGTTTTTGAAATTCCCGGCTCACTAACTTCCAGGGAGCCAAAATCGGGGTGACACTTTCCACGCCGGGAAACACGCTCAAGGGTTGCCCTTGTAACACCCGGTCATCGCCGAGCACCCCTACAATGGTCCGTTCTTCCCCTTTCGTAATTTGCGTTTTCAGGCCCAAAGAACGGAGGCGATCAACCAGGTGTTCAATATCCTGCTCGGTGGCCTCGGGCTTCAATACAATTATCATGGTGGACTCAGCAATCCTTGAACTACGCCACGGTGGAGAGTACGCGGGCGAGAGATTCGAGAAAACGGCGATTTTCGGTCGGTTGGCCAATGGTCACCCGAATCATCGACCCGCGAATATGCCGAACAATCACGCCTTCACGAAGCAACGCTTCATACACACATTTTCCGTCCCTGCCCGTATTGAAATACAGAAAGTTCGCCTGACTGGGGACGGGCTCTAACCCCATGCTTGTCAGTCTTTCTTCCAGAAACGTCATTTCGGCTTCATTCATCGCCCGGCTTTTTGCCACATGCTCGTCATCGGAAAGAGCGGCGCGCGCAGCTTCCTGAGCTAAACTATTCACATTGAAGGGAGGACGAACCCGATTCACATACCCTGCAATTTCTTTGGTCGTGCACCCATACCCTACGCGCAATCCGGCCAATCCATAAATTTTCGAAAACGTCCGCAACACCACCACCGGCCGCCCCTCACGAACATACTGCAAGCTATCCGGAAAATCCGGATGCCGCACATATTCATAGTACGCCTCATCAAACACCACGACCACGTGATCGGGAAGCCGGGAGAGGAACCTGTCTATGTCTTTTGCCGCCACCATAGTGCCGGTGGGGTTATTCGGATTACAAAGAAAAAAGAGCCGGGTGCGGTCGGTGACCGCGTCCACCATGGCCGCCACGTCATGGACCCAATTTTTTAAGGGCACTTCCACCGGCACACCATGCCCTCCCAACACCGATAATTTGTACATCACAAAGGTGTGATCGGCCATCACCGCCTCGTCTCCAGGAGACAAAAAGGCGCGAATGAGCAGACCGATGATTTCATCCGAACCATTTCCCACCAGCACCTGATCGCCGGGAATCTTCCAGCGGTCGGCCAAGGCCTGGCGAAGATAATGTGCTCCGCCATCCGGATACCGGTGAAGCGACGCTGACGCGCCCGCTAATACCTGAAGCGCCTTCGGAGAAGGCCCCCAGGGGTTTTCGTTGGAAGCCAGCTTAATCGCCTGGCTAATGCCCAACTCCCGTTCCAATTCGTCCAAGGGTTTCCCTGGAGAATAGGGAGTTAACGAGGCGATGGTGTGATGAACACGCAATGGCATGAGTTCACATTCTTTCTCTGGTGGGTATTCAGTAAAAGTGCAGAAACCGCAAGTCTACCAGGATGATTTTCAGCACAGGTCTATTTCCTTTACCAATGATCTCCGGCTCGCCACGCAACATTAGTGCTTACTGGTGGGCAGGGTACGACCCCAGGACTTTCATCAATAAACAACGGGACTTCACTTCCTCCAATGCCTTCTTGACCCGTTCATCTTCCTGATGGCCTTCCAAATCCATAAAAAACAGATACTCCCACACTTTTCGTCTGGTGGGCCGTGATTCGATTTTGGTCATGTTAATGCCGAACGAGGAGAACGGGCGGATCAGGTCATACAAGGCTCCGACCCGGTCTTTGGCCGAGACAATGATAGAAGTTTTATCACGGCCGGTTTGTTCAGCCCCTCGTAGGGACAAAATGAGGAACCTGGTGAAATTATGAATATTATCTTCAATCCGCGACCGTAGAATGTTCAACCCATACAACTGTGCCGCCAATTCGGAGGCAATGGCCCCGGAGGTTGGATCATTCACGCACCGTTCAGCAGCCCGAGCCGTACTGGGCTCTTCCGCTAAATTTACCGAGGGCAAATTGGTTTCCAACCAGTTTCGGCATTGGGCAATAGCATGCGGATGAGAATAGACCGTCTTGATCTCCTCCAACTTATCCGCCTTCGAGAGAAAGTGATGGGAAATTTCCAGCATGACCTCACCATAAATCAACAATGGCGAGTCCACGAACAGATCTAAGGTATGATTGACAACCCCTTCTGTAGAATTCTCTATTGGGACGACCCCAAACTGCATACGTCCGCGTTCCACTTCATCAAACACATCCTTAATACTATTGACCGACACATAGTCGGCTGATCCCCCGAATTTCCGCATGGCAGCCAGATGGGTGAAGGTAGCAGGAGGTCCTAAATAAGCCACCGTCTGGGTCCCCTCCAACGAGAGAGACGCCGACATAATTTCCCGGTAGAGATGGCGAAGGGCTTCACTGGGAAACGGACCCGGATTTTTTCGCATCAGCCGGTCCACAATCGCGGCTTCGCGCCCGGGCGTATGCAGATGGGCGGAAGAGTCCTGTTGTTTTTTTAGATGTCCGATTCGAATGACATATTGAGATCGTTCATTCAATAGGTTGAGAATTTCATCATCCAGCCGATCGATCTCTTGTCGGCACGGTTGGATATCCTCGGGAAGAGCCATGAGACGTATCCTTTATGCTGGAAAATCTGCAATTTAGGCAGGAGCATACAAGGAATACCATGCTGTGGCAAGCGAGCGTTTTGCACATTCAGCTTGGTACTTTCCTGCATGCACACGACCACATTTCCCCATCGCGACCACCGAGCCGAAACGGGTACCTTCTCGCAAATCTCATGCGAAAACATGTATCCATGAGGATGTAGGAATTTTACTTGTGGCGGCCAGCGGCTATGAGGTGGACTGGTGGGAGTCGGTGCTAAGGCGCGTTCTTCACGCCCTCAGCGCAGGCTGCGTGTCCTGAGTAATGCAAGCCAACTGGGGAACACCTCTGCCGGAATTTCGCATCAGCCGGTCAGTCGATGGGCCGGCTTGCTCAGGATATGGCTTGATGAGGCACAGATAAACACTCTCCCATTTCGGTCAGCGCGGCACCATGAAGACATACCGCTGAAGGGAGTCATTCAAACTCCGATCGGTCCCCTTTATGGCCCACTCGGGGAAAGTGACTGCGATCCAATCCAAAGTCATCGAGGCATCCCCATAGGTCACGTCACCATCGATCGGAACCCTGTTGTGGGGACAAAAAGCAAAGCCCTCGGCGCGGTGGCGAAGGGCAAGAGTATCTTTCTGCTCTCGTGACATTTGAGGGTCATGCTCCCAATATTCGACAGGTCGAATGGTCATGGCCAACACGCCATCATCCGCTATGTACTTTCGCAAGGTGTTTAACGACGTGATCATCGCCCTGCGGGACAAATGAGTGAACACGGAGAAGGCATAAATGAGATCGAACCTCCCCTCCCCTACCGGCAGAAACGTGGGGAGATAATCCGATACCATGAAGTTCGCACACAGTCCCGACTTCCGGCATAGGTCGATTGCCTGGTCCCAGGGATCCACCCCGTAGACGTGTTCCTCACCAGTGAAGTAGTAGAGGAGTCGCGCAATGCGTCCATACCCGCATCCGAAGTCCAGGACGGAGGCGTCATCCATTTGCCGCCCGGTCACACGCGTGTAGTGGTAACTCAACGCACGCACGAACGCGGTTGTTTGCTGAAGTAGTGGTAAGCCGTGATTCCCCGTCCAGTTCCGCTGCACCTCGTCACTCGCCATCGCAGGGAGTAGTCGTGAAAGCTTCGGGTACTCGGGGTCCGGCATGGACAGTAGAATATAGCCGAAATCATCGAGACCGAGTGGTCGAAGACCTGTGATGGCATCCCGGCGAGTCGTCACTCCGGGGTCATTCTCCAGCGCACACATAACCTCTTTGACAAATTCAAGCATATAACCTCCGGTCGAATTCCAACTCACCAACATGGAGCCCGTAGCTGGAAGACCCTTCACCAGCCTTAAGGTATCTTTTTTCAATACCTTCTTTATAAGAAATTTCAGCGTCTGTTGGATATTGCCCACATTCAAGTTTCCTCCGTCAAAACGCCGGGGATTTTGTAAGGTATCCGTCTTAATACACGGGCATAGGGTTTAACAAATTTAGGACAAAGTCATCGACAAGGTTAGACATTCTTCTTGAGGGTCTGCAATTAAGCCCAAAAAAAACCGCAACCACATTTTGCACCAAAAGATTCCAAACATCCTTATTCCCTTTTTACCCTTAGCTCCCTATAGGGTCGGCTAACCGCCCGAATCTCGCCGAGCCGCAGGGTGGCTTTACCCGACCATACTTCTTGCGGGTACTGTGCATTGGCTGATTAGCTGATTGTAGATGACCTAAACCGTGGTTCGCTCCCCCGTGAGTCGGTTAACTCGAATCTTATTTAATTCAACAACTTCATCGCACTTCATCACAGTGTCAAGGCGCTTGGCCTCGGCAAGAACTTTTTCTTTAAAACTGGAAAATTTCATTCCTTCCTCCCTTAGGTCATTTACATTGCGTAGATAGGCAACAACGTCCACAATTTGTATCATCACGGAGTATCGACTATCCGCGTAAAAGACTTCTCCAATAATGTTTTCGGTATTTTTCAAACTAATAGAATTTCCTAAATCTGCAAATCTCATAATGTCGCAACCACGAATCATCAATGACATTTTTCTCACCGTTTCTGTTTCGAATCCGTCCATAATAGCGATCAACAGCTCGTCCTCATACACCGGTTGCGTAACCGTAGTGATAGCAAACCAGCACTGAGAGGTGCCGCGCTCGTCGCCCTTAAAAGTGGTTTTATATTCTGGGGTAATGTAGTACCCAACACGGTATATACCCAGATTGTACTCTATGACCCAGTCCACAACCTGATGATATGTGTCGAGTTTCTTTCGGTCGTCTTCATCGGGCTCATCCCGCAAAAGGTCACGTCCATGGAGTTCTGGGGGCATGAGATTAATCGTTTTATCCTGAGGGATAATAAAAGGCTTCAATATGCTGTAAAAGGCTGCCCGAACTGAATTGTATTCGTCAGCTCGAATAATCACTGCTGTCATTGAAGATATAAATGTTGAATCCGGCCTCACTTTTTGGCTGTAGCACTCGTCCAAAAACATCAGATTCATATGGGTTCTCTTACTTGCTAAAAATAATTAGACTGATGTGCCTATGATAGGAGATTTTGCTTTTGTGTTTGCATAACAGAGCCTGGGATTCTTGCGGAAGGCATGTAACCCTCTTAATAAAGTCAATTGTTCTCCCAGTGCACCGGTTTGATATGACATAAGGTAGATTGGTATTAAACCAACTCCTGGAAGAAAACAGCCCAATTGACGAACTGCGGATGACAACCATCCCGCAGGGCATCAGGTTCCGAACAAATTCGCTGGAATAGAAAAGAAAGATATTTCGTCAACTGGCGTTATATGTCAAGTTTATGAGTCTTCTTTTGCTGGTTGTTTGGGCGCATGCCCCATGGTGTTGATGATTTGAGTATCCTTTATGAGAGATGGGTTTAAATGAATTACGAAAGGTAGAATTGATGACGGCGTGGGGACAATAAACCGAAAATGGCAGGATGTGAAAAACGTTCGGTTCGTAGGATAGTGAAAAGTATGGCGTGAGATCTTGTTCAAGATCTTATTAATGATAACTTTCAGCGTCCGTTGGAAATTTTCCGCATTCAACTTCTTCTTTATACCGCCGGAGCGCTTGCAAAGCATCCACCTTCAGGTGGGCATAGGGTTTGACGAATTTCGGGACAAAGTCATCGAACAGGCCTAACAGGTCGTAGAGCACCAACACCTGTCCATCGCACCCCTGTCCGGCTCCTATCCCGATCGTTGGAATCGAAAGGGCTTCGGTTATACGCTGAGCCAGCCCTGTGGGCATACATTCCAGGACCACCGCAAACGCTCCGGCGGCTTGCAAGGACTTCGCATCGCTCAGAATGGTGTCCGCTTCTTCCTGGCCTTTTCCCTTGACCGTATACCCGCCCGATTGATTGACCGATTGCGGGGTCATGCCCACATGCCCCATAACCGGAATCCCGAAACTGGTCATAGCTTCCACTCGATCGATCACTGGCGCGCCGCCCTCGATTTTCACGGCAGCCGCTCCCGCTTGCAGTAAGCGCCCGGCATTCCGCACCGCGTCTTCCACGCTGGTCTGGTAGGACATAAAGGGCATGTCTCCAATCACCAGCGCCCGTTGGGCCGCCTGGGCCACAATCCGCGTATGATAGAGCATGTCTTCCATGGTCACGGATAAGGTGTTGGGCTCTCCTTGCACGACCATGCCAAGGGAATCGCCGACAAGTATGACTTCAAGCCCGGCTTGCTCCACGATCCGGGTGAACATCGCGTCATAGGCCGTCACCACCGTTAATTTTTTGTTCTGTTTCTTGTATCGTTGAAATTCCGGAATCGTCATGGGTGCCAACTTGTCTGTGACGCCAGTCTTATTTTCTACCAGTCCGTTTGGCTGATTCCAATGTGTTATGAAGCAACATGGCGATGGTCATCGGACCAACACCACCGGGTACCGGTGTGATCCATCCGGCTTGCTCTTTTACCCGATCAAAATCCACATCCCCGACTAATTTTCCATCGGCTAGTCGATTGATGCCGACATCAATGACGACAGCCCCCTCTTTCACCATGTCTGCCGTGACAAAACGGGGTTTCCCGATCGCCGCAATCACGATGTCGGCCTCACGAACCACGCCCGGGAGATCTTTTGTGCGCGAATGACAGATAGTCACGGTGGCATGTCGGTGTAGCAGCAACATGGCCACAGGTTTTCCGACAATGTTACTTCGACCGATCACGACCGCTCGTTTCCCGGCAATATCTTGCCCGGTCGAATCGATCATCTGAAGCACCCCTTTCGGCGTGCAGGGGATAAACACCGGATTCCCTTCAACCAAACGCCCGACATTGACCGGATGAAAACCATCGACATCTTTCTCGGGAGAGACGGCTTGCAAAATCGCTTGACTGTCTATGGCCGGAGGCAGGGGAAGCTGGACAAGAATGCCATGAATACGAGAATCCTCGTTTAGCTGATGTATCAGCTTCAACAAAGCTTCCTGGGTGGTGGATGCCGGCAGAAGATGTTCTTGAGGATAGAGCCCGGCTTTTTCACAGGCGATTTTTTTATTTTTCACGTACACGGCGGAAGCCGGATCATCGCCCACCAATACCGCTGCTAACCCGGGCGTGATACCCGTGTCTTTTTCGAGAACCCGGACTTCTTCAGCTATGCCTTCCCGAATCGTCTGGGCCAACGCTTTGCCATCAATGATATGTGCGGGCACGTTCACTCCTTCACCTGGAAATAGTCACGCAGCTTGTAGGGTGGTTCACGATATCAGTCGGAGAAAAACTTCGTCAACGAAATGACTTTCTCACCCTTCCTTGACACCCTGCAAAAACGTCACTTACCATGCCCACGTCAGCTTTTCCTCCTTGGCATCCTTTGTAGCCCTGACCGTTTCATCATCTTCAGCCAAGCTTCGGTTATCCCCATGAAACTACATTGTCTTGTACCCGTGTTGAGAAACGTGACCTGCACTCTCCTGGTGATACTGTGTTGTTCTTCTGTTCACGCCGATCAGGTGGCCAATTTAGCGTTCCCGCAAAGCATGATTGCCGATCAAGGGGCAATTTATTTTATCGCCAATGCGAACGGAGACCCCGGGACACGGGAAAATGCCGGTTTCATCAGCAAGGTCACTCATGAGGGGAAGGTGCTTGACCTCCATTTTATACAAGGTGGGCACAAGTCGGTCACCCTGAACTCACCAAAGGAGATGGCCATTGTGGGCCAAACTCTCTATGTGGCTGATCTGGATACGGTCCGGGGATTCGATAAAGATACCGGAGAATCCTTGCAGACCATTTCCTTCACACAATTGCACAGCCAATCGCTCATCGGGCTGGCATCCGATTCTCAAGGCGGGTTGTATGTCTCTGATGCCGATTCCAATACCATTTATCACATTGACACCAACCACGATCATACCGTGACGGTCTTTGCCCAACATGCGGGCCTGTCGCACCCACACGGCCTGGCCATTCATCCTAAAAATGGTCATGTGGCCGGAGTCGGATGGGAAGACGGGAAAATTTTCGAGATCGATGAGACGGGGAGAATTCAAGAGCTGTATACCAACTCCTTTTTTACAGGTGGCTTTTATAATTTAGACGGGATCGATTTCGATAAATATGGCACCATGTATGTGTCTGATTTGACGGCAGGGAAAGTCTGGCGCATTCGACCCAATCACAAAAAAGAAGTGATCGCCGAATTTTTATTGTCGCCTTCGGGAATCGGCATCGACCGGGTGAATCATATCATTATGGTTCCTTACCTGTATGCGAATGGGGCAGAGATTAATGGCCTGGAACGGCCCTCGAATGATAACCCCAACAAAAAGAAACGGTCCTGGTCTGACTATGGCATGGACTTTTTCAAGAAAGAGAGCAAGGGGAATGAGTAAGTGCCTCTATTGTCATCAACGAAAGGGAAAACGGGCGTGTCCCGCACTGGAGGGGATGATCTGCAGCCAATGTTGCGGCACCCACCGCATTTCCGATATCAGTTGCCCCACGTCCTGCATCTTTCTCGAGACTAATGATGATTACCAGCAAAAACGGGTGGGAAGCCGGTTCGAACTTGAACGTCGAGGGTTCTATCGGCAAATGTTGGATCTGGGGGGAGAACGAGCGACTGAAATATTTTATGTGTTTGAGGCCCTGGCCTATCGATTCTTTCAAGATCGTCGGGATGCCCAGGACGCCGAGGTCCTGGAAGGGCTCCAAAGCCTTCGACGAAGTTTCAGCGTGATCCACATCCCTGATTCCGGATTGCCAGCATTCGGAGAAGAATTACGGAAGGAATTTAAGGTATTCGGAGAGCGCCAACCATTAGAACCCATCTGGTCACCCAGGTGTTGGACCAGGCCCACACCTTCATTCAAGAATTTTCCGGATCAGGGCTTCGCTCCCATCGATTTTTGCATGGCTTACTCGGCTATATCCGAGAACGCCATCCCGATGTGGCCGAACAACTGGCCCGCCAAACCGGGGCGGGGGGGCGCATTATTATTCCCAGTGGATTTGATTACGCACCCGAACACCCTTCATCCGAAAAAGTCGGCTGATCTTCGACTATCCATCCACATCCCTGACAACCTTTCTGTTCGGGCTAGGGCATGACCTCTACTGTCATTTCAATACGCTCTAGGGGATTATCCTTCAGATCGCGTGGCTGGCTGACAATTGTATCGACCACATCAATCCCTTTCACAATTTCCCCAAATACGGTGTACTGTCCATCCAAATGGGGAGCCTTATCCACCATGATAAAAAACTGCGACCCGGCGCTATTGGGGTCGGCGGTCCGCGCGGCGGAAAGAATGCCCTTTTCGTGAATGACCTTGTTAAATTCTGCCGGCAGCGTATATCCGGGACCACCGGTTCCGTAGCGGCTTCGATTGGCCGGGTCTTTGGTCAGGGGATCCCCTCCCTGAATCATAAAACCCGGTATGATCCGATGGAAGATGGTCCCGTTAAAAAATCCTGACTTGGCTAATTTGAGAAAACTTTCGACATGCTTGGGTGCCAGGTCCGGGAATAACACGATTTCTATTTCACCAAACTTCGTTTTCATCAGGACGTGGGGGGCTTTGGATTGGGCATTCGATGGCTCAGCCGCAGCCGCCTGAGTGACCGCCAAAGAGAAGCTTCCGGTGACAACGGTGAATATCCCGATCGCGATCACGAGCTGACGTAGGACACCTGCTAAAGTCCGTGGCTGCAACACAACCCTCATAATTTCTCCTCCTTGGCTATTCATATTGGTTCCTGGTTAGCTGTTTTGGCTCCCCTGAAATCACCAAGGTTCGCCTGTTCTATTGCTTGCGCTGCGGCATGTTGTTCCGCTTCTTTTTTTGTTCGACCTTCACCCCGTCCCATGATTTTCCCTTGAATCTCCACCGTGACGGTAAACTCCTTTTGATGGTCAGGACCGGATTCCAGAATGAGTCGATACTGTGGACTTGCTCCAAATTGTTTATGCGTCCATTCCTGCAGGCGGCTTTTATCATCCCATGCCCCGGATGACACCGGACTGTGTTGCAAGACTGAATATTCCGTGGCAAGAACTTTTTGAATGAAAGTCCTGACTGCCTCTAACCCTCCATCAAGATACACCGCACCAATGATCGCTTCAAGAGCATTGGCCAACAACGAACTTTTCTCTCGCCCCTTGGTGACTTCCTCACCCCGGCCGAGTCTCAACCACTGTCCTAACCGAAGGCGGCTTGCGGCCTTGGCAAGAGTAGCCCGGCTAATCAGTCCAGCTTTGATCTTGGACAGCTCTCCCTCTGTACAATATGGGAAGATGGACGCAATGCTCTCGCTCACCACCAGTCCCAACACGGCATCCCCTAAAAATTCTAATCGCTCATTGTGCGGGCTGGCGACCTGGGGTTGAGTTTGGGAAAAGGAACGGTGGGTCAGCGCTTCACAGAGCAACGCCTGCTCCTTAAAAACATACCCCAACGATCCTTGGATATCTTCAAACGCAAGGGCGGCCACGAGGTCTACAGCGTAATGACATTCCGGAAATGCATGGCAGTTCTTTCATTCCTTTACCAAAACATTGCATTGTATCATATCTTTTTGAGGCGAGGTCGTGGCAACCTCTTCTGGCACCCTGGGAGAGAACATATCCGGGACGACGGGTACAGGATAGGGGAAATACGGACTATTCGCCTCTCCAACGCCGAAACACCAAACAGGCATTGACTCCGCCAAATCCGAACGCATTGGAAATGGCCACATCCACGGAACAGGATCTGGCCTGCGCCGGAATATAATCCAAATCACACTCGGGATCCGGCGTATCCAGATTGATCGTGGGAGGGAGGACCCCATGATGCAACGCCAGAATGGAAAAAACTGCTTCAATACCCCCGGCAGCCCCCAACAAATGACCCGTCATGGATTTGGTGGAGCTCACAGGAATGGAATAGGCCTGGCCCCCGAACACTTTTTTGATGACCTGCGTTTCTATCCGATCGGCAAAGGTGGATGTCGCATGGGCATTGATGTATCCCACCGATTCTTTATCAACCTTCGCATCCTGAATCGCACGCTCCATACAGATCACGGCTCCACCCCCATCATCTGGAGGAGCGGTAATGTGAAAAGCATCGCTATTCATGGCATAGCCGACCAGTTCGGCATAGATTCGCGCCCCGCGAGACTTGGCGTGCTCTAATTCCTCCAAGATCAGGACGCCGGCCCCTTCTCCGATAACGAATCCGTCCCGGTCCTTATCGAAAGGCCGACTGGCTCGTTGCGGTTCATCATTTCGCCTGGACAACGCCTTCGCTGCTGCAAATCCGGCAACCGCTGTGGGGCATATCGTCGACTCCGCTCCGCCAACCAGCATGACATCGGCCTCTCCCCGCTGAATCAGACGAAACCCATCCCCGATACAATGGTTCCCGGTGGCACAGGCTGTGACGGCACAGGAATTGGGGCCTTTTGCGCCAAACCGGATCGCCACTTGCCCTGAGGCCAAATTAATAATGACCATCGGGATAAAAAATGGTGAAACCCGGTCAGGGCCTCGTTCCATCAATATTTTATGATAATGCTCGATGGCAGGAAGACCTCCGATGCCTGCTCCAATATACACGCCCACACGATCCGCCTCGTCCGGAGTGATAACGAGCTTCGCATCATCCACAGCCTCCTGACTAGCCGCAACGGCATAATGGATAAACGTATCCATTTTTTTTATTTCTTTTTTCTCAATGACCGTCGAAGGATCAAAATTCTTGACCTCGCCCGCAATCTGCACCGAATACTGGCTGGCATCAAATCGCGTAATGGGTCCAATCCCGGATTGGCCACGACATAATTTATCCCATGTGTTCGGCACACCAATATCCAGCGGGGTGACTAAGCCTAACCCCGTCACGACCACTCGTCGTGGAGACCATTGAGTCATTGAAAAAACTCCGTGGACATGCTGATTGGGAAATCCAGATTCGGCATTAAGGGCATGCTCCCTCTAAACCTGCGATTAACCAAGGACGTCCTGTCACTCCGCACAATGATCGATGGCCTTTTCAGACTTTTTCCTTGATGAAATCGATGGCCGCGGAGACGGTTTGAATCTTTTCCGCATCTTCATCCGGAATTTCAATTTCAAATTCTTCCTCTAACGCCATGACCAATTCTACCGTATCCAAAGAATCGGCACCCAGATCTTCCACAAACTTGGCCTCAGGGACCACGTCATCTTCTTCAACGCCTAATTGTTCGACAATAATTTTTTTGACCCGCTCTTCAACTGCCATTGTTGGCTCCTCCTTGCAAAGTTTATCGTGTGACACAACCTTTTACGCATGGGTTAGGATGCCATATGCATCCCACCATTCACATGTAAGACATGGCCGCGAAATATATCCGGCCTTTTCCGAACACAGAAAGCACACCGCATCGGCAACATCAGACGGTTGCCCTAAACGCTTTAAGGGAATTTGATTCAGTAACGCCTCTTTAATTTCCGGGGAAAGATGCCTGGTCATAGCCGTATCAATAAATCCCGGCGCCACTGCATTGACCGTGATATTTCGACTGGCATACTCCCGCGCCACCGTTTTAGTGAGGCCGATCACACCGGCTTTTGAAGCCGCGTAGTTGGCCTGGCCGATGTTTCCGATCGCTCCGACTATGGAAGCAATATTCACAATGCGACCACTTCGCTGTTTACTCATGGATGGCAACACCGCCTTCGCACAGAAAAAGGTGCCGGTCAGATTCACTTGCAGGACAGCATGCCAATCCTCTTCTTTCATCCGCATCAATAATCCATCTCGAGTGATTCCGGCGTTGTTCACCAGTATGTCCACCCGCCCCCATTCCTTCAGGACGCCATCAATCATACCTTTGGCCTGATCCCATTCGCCAACATTGACTGACATCGCCATAGCTTTGCGACCCAATTGCTGGACAAGTGCCACGGTTTCTTGACAGCGTTGGCATCAAGGTCGGCCACCACCACATCCGCCCCTTCTTTGGCCAAGGTTGTCGCAATCGCCTGACCGATGCCTTGGGCACCCCCCGTCACTACTGCAATTTTTTCCGTCAACGACATTATCATTTCCTTACATGAAAACCTGGACTTTTTCATCTTTAGGAACAATGTGAAAGCACGTGCGCGTAGGATTCCTGATCCATCACATTCCACGTGATGGCCTCCGGAACAATGCGCTTCACTAACCCGGTCAAGACTTTCCCTGGACCGATTTCAACAAAATGCGTGATGCCCATCTGAGACATGGCCTGGATGGTTTCCTGCCACCGCACCGGCGAAGGCAATTGTCGAACCAGCGATTCCCGGACCTCTTCCGCTGAGTGCAAGGCTTTCGCATCCACGTTATTGACCAGGGGTACCTTTAAATCAGACCATTGGAGAGAATCAATATCTTTTTTCAGTCTGTCTGCGGCAACCTGCATCAAGGGGGTATGAACCGGGCACGCTGACCGGAAGCGGCATCACCCGTTTGGCTCCACGGGTTTTGGCCAGGTCCGTCGCACGTTCCACTGCCGCTTTTTCTCCGGCAATCACGGTTTGGCCCGGGAGAATTAAAATTGGCCGGCGCGACAATTCCCACAGCCCACGCTTCCTGACACACACTTCGAACATCCGTTTCCGAAAGGCCGAGTACCGCTGCAACCAACCCACTTCCCGGGACCACCGCTTCAGCCATAAAATGCCCGCGCTTCTGCACAAGACTGACCGCCTCCCGGAACCCCAATGCCCCCGCCGCCACCAACGCCGTATATTCCCCCAAGCTATGACCGGCAACCGCAGCAGGAATGAGCGGCCCATCTTTGACAAGTTGAAACGCCGCGAGACTGGTCACCAACAATGCCGGCTGTGTAAATTCCGTTTGATTGAGTTGCTCAGAAGGTCCGTCAAAGCACAAGGCTCCGACATCATATCCCAAAATATCCGTGGCTTCCTTGTAGAGAGCCTGAACCGTGGAACTGCTGTCAAAGAGAGGCTTGCCCATGCCCACAGACTGAGAACCTTGCCCGGGAAACAGAAAACCAAAGACTGGGGTCATCCTTTTCGCTCACTATCTGAAAAATGCCATGATTCAGGAACGGTCCACAACATGGCTGGGCTCACTTGCACGAACTAATCGACAATGAACTCTCCACCATCGACACAGATAACATTTCCTGTGATCCAATGGGCTTTAGGATGACTTAACAGACCTAGCGCATCGGCGACATCCTGGGTGGTCGTCAATCGATTTGAAGGATTTTTTCGTTTGGCTAAGGTGAGCATTTCATCGGAGCCGGGAATCTTTCGCAAAGCCGGAGTATCGGTCACACCTGCCATCAAAGAGTTCACGGTAATTCCCAACGGAGCCAGTTCCAGGGCTAATTGTCGGGTGTGAGACTCCAGGGCCGACTTCGCGGCTGAAACCGCTCCATACGTTCGCCAGACGCGTGCTCCCCCGGCACTGGTCATCGAGAAGATCCGACTCCCTGACCCCAAAAATTTCCGTGACACCAAATCCTGCGTCCAATACACCAGGCTATTGGCCATGACATCTACGGTCATGTCCATCTGCGCTTTATTAATGGCTTCTGCATGTGATTCCGCAATATACGGTTTCAGGGTCCCAAAAGCTAACGAATGTAATAATACTCGCACACAGACGGCCTTCCCTGATTCCTCCGCGCGTTGTTTCATCGCGTTCAAGATGTCGGCACGTTTTTCAGGATCGGCCGCATTGGCATTAAAAAACTGAACCTCCCGTCCGAGTGAACGAATCTTTGCCACAATTCGTTCGGCATTCGGCAGAGTCGATTTCCGATCAAGATGCACTCCGCAGATATTCAAACCTAAATTGGCCAGTTCCAACGCTGCCGCCTCACCAAACCCGCTGGAGGCTCCGAGAATCAGCGCCCAATCATTTTCTCCCCATGAGGTCGTTCCAGACATAATTCCCTCTCTTCATTCCTCTCAATACTTCCGGTTTTCCTTTGTTGGATCCTTCAGATTCCCATCCTACTTCGGTGGCAATTTTTCTCAATCAGGTAGGGGGAAATTCCCGGCCATCGCATTACCAACGAACCACAGCAGAAGCCCAAGTAAGACCTGCTCCAAAAGCTGCCAAAAGAATCACATTCCCTTTATGAATTCTCCCCTCCCGGACGGCTTCATCGAGCGCCAATGGAATCGATGCTGCAGAGGTATTACCAAATCGGTCTAAATTTATCATTAACTTTTCTCGCGCGAGGCCTAATCGCTGACTCACAGCATTCAAAATCCGCATGTTGGCCTGATGTGGTATGAACAAATCCACATCATCCATATTCGAGTTTATTGGCATCTAACGCCTCTTTAGTGGCCTCTTCCATTGATTTCACGGCAATTTTAAAGGTTTCATTCCCCTTCATTTTGATAAAACACCGTTTTTCTCGAAGGACCTCCTCGGAAGCCGGCTCTCGCGACCCACCTCCAGGAACCTGGATTAAGTCGGAAAGTCCCCCATTGGCATGCAAATGGGTTGAGAGGATCCCGGAACCTTCACGGCCTTGACCCACCACAACAGCCCCTGCCCCGTCGCCAAATAAGACACAGGTATTGCGATCAGTCCAATCCGTAATGGCCGACATGACTTCCGAACCAATAACCAGCACATGCCGCATTCCAGTTTTCACATAGGCATCTGCAATGGCCAACGCATAAATAAATCCACAACAGGCTGCAGAAATATCACAGGCCGCAGCCCGCTTGGCCCCTAACCGGTGTTGGATAAGACAGGCTGTGGACGGAAGAGGGGAATCCCCGGTGCAGGTGGCTAAGAGGATTAAGTCTATCTCCGAGGGAGCCACATCAGCGGCTTTTAAGGCACGCTGAGCCGCTTCTACAGCCAAGTCAGAACAGGCCTCTCCCGGTTCAACCACACGGCGCTCACGAATCCCTGTTCGTTCGACAATCCAGGTGTCCGAAGTTTCAACCATGCGTTCCAAATCCACATTAGTCAAAACCCGTTTGGGAACATACGACCCTGTCCCGAGTATCAGGCTATTCATTCCTGAGACACAGCCTTGAACTCAGCTGCACCCTTGCGCAATGTCACCTCGAATTTCCTCAATCAACCCACCTTTCGCCAAGGACTGAGCTTGAAGAATAGCATTTTTGATCGCTTTTGAGGAGGAGCGACCGTGACAAATCATACTGATTCCCTCAACTCCCAAAAGAGGTGCCCCGCCAAATTCGGCATAATCAGTTTTTCGACGCAACCGCAGCAGCGGCCCGGCCATAAACAGATATGAAAGGCGCCCCAGGGCCGACTGGGCAATTTCTTTCATCAACATTTTTTTAATGGCATCCGCCAAACCTTCGGAAATTTTCAAGGCGACATTTCCAATAAACCCATCCGTGACAATCACATCGGCGTTCCCGCTATAGACATCACGCCCTTCAACGTTGCCAATAAAATGGATGGGGCTGTTTTTCAACAGTTTAAACGTTTCTTTCGTGACTTCATTCCCCTTCGTATCTTCTTCCCCGATACTCAGCAGGCCCACCCGAGGCCGATCAACTCCTAAAAGATGCTTGCCGTATTCATGTCCCATAATCCCAAACTGGAAAAGTTGTTTGGCCGTACAATCCACGGTCGCTCCGACATCCAACATGATGGCTTTGCCCTGGCGAGTCGGCAACGTCGCCGCAATCGCTGGTCGTTCAACTCCCTGAATCAATCCCAAAAGGAAAAATGCCGACACCATCGTCGCACCGGTATTTCCGGCACTCACCAATGCGTCGGCCTGCTTATTTTTAACTAACTCCGTGGCTTTCCATATTGAGGAATCTCGTTTCTTCCTCGCAATTAACGCCGGAGATTCATGCATATCCACGACTTGCGGGCATGAAAAATCTCAATATTCGGCTTTTTTCCGCCTAAGTGGTCCAGGTGAGATTTGAGAGAGGGTTCGTCGCCGACCAGGATAACCGAGAGAGACGATTCTCTTGCAGCCAGTATGGCTCCTTCGACGTTGGGGGATAAACCATGATCCCCCCCCATCGCGTCCACGGCTATTTTCATGGGATTGGTGTTAAAAGATGACAGAGAGATCCGGGAAGAAAAATGCGCGTTTATCCCTCTTCAACCGCAATAATGGCGATACCCTTATAGGTTCCACAATTCAAGCAGGTCATATGAGACGGCTTGGGCTCATGACATTGAGGACAATTTGATAAATTAGGAGGGGTTAGCTTGAGATGGGATCGCCGTTTGTCTCGTCGAGCTTTGGAAATTTTGTGTTTTGGATTTGCCATTATAGTCCAACTTTTGAGTTAAGAGGTGACTGATGCCTTCACGATCCCCTTTGAACGGTAGCGGAGGAACGTTTGGATTGGTTTTTTCTTGATAACGATTCCTGAAAGGGGACATTTGGCGATGAGGCGGTGACTGGACGACAACACGCACACACGCCTTCATTTAAATTGGCCCCACACACTTGACACAACCCAAGACAATCTTCCTTGCACAAGGATTGAAGCGGGGTGGCGAGTATGACATGTTCCCGAATGGCCGGGAGAAGGTCTATATCAGTTCCTGCAATAGGGTAGACATCCTCGTTTGTTACATCCTCATCCACTGAAACATCCGGTCTCCTAATGCCTTTACCCTTGGCGATTTTCGGGACATTCGCATTGAGAGGTTTTTGAAATTCAGCCTCACATGGCACAGACAGGGATTCTTCAAATAGTGTCAGGCAGCGGACACACTCTCGAGAAACCATGCCCGATATCATCCCTTGAAAATATGCTGAGCGCTCGTCTGGCAGAAAAATATTTCCACTACACCTTACGCTTCCAATCACCATTCCTTCATGAGGAGAAAGCGATAACGCTGATCCCTCCACCTCATGATCAATTTGGAGGCCGCCTGGAGGAGCATCAAGTAAATTGATGATTAGTGACATCCGAAACATTCAGCCGCGTTATTCTACCCAGATACGCAGCTGCCCTTACATCACATAACGAAACACGCACTTGGTATTTAATGTTCTTCCGCAAATGAAAGAATCGCAACATGCCGGGCACGCTTAATCGCTTGGGTTAATTTACGTTGATGCCGCAAGCAATTCCCCGATGTACGACGAGGGATGATCCGGCCACGCTCCGTGAGAAAATTCCGCAAGAGGTTGGCATCCTTATAATCCAATGGCGACTTATCGATGCAAAAGCGGCACACTCTCTTCCGCTGAAACAATCGTCCTTTTTCCACAGAAAACTCTCCTAGGCTAAAAATTAGGGCATGGGGTCAGGATAATACTCTTCCGAATCATCGGTGGATTCCTCAGCCACTCCTGACCCAGAGCTACCCGAGGAGGACTTTTTCGGCAAGAACGTCACTGTTTGAGCGACCACCTCATGTTTGCTTCGCTTCTGCCCGTCGTCCGTTTCCCAGCGCCGTTGCTGTAGACGACCATCAACGATGGCCCCATCACCTTTATTGAGATATTGGCCACAATGTTCGGCTTGTCGTCCAAACACGACAATATCAACATAACAGACCTCTTCTTTTTGATCATCGGCCTGACGGTATCGGCGATTCACCGCTAATGGAAAATTGACCACAGGCGTTCCGCTGGGTGTATACCGAAGTTCTGGATTTCTGGTCAGATTCCCAATCAGAATAACTTTATTGAATCCCACCATCTCCAGCATCCTCTCCACTTGCTTCACCGACAGCAACCAGGTCACTCGGGTTCAACCGAACCGTCATAAATTTCATCACCTGGTCTTCCATACGCTGGAAGCGTTCCAATTCAAAGACCACAGTCGGGGGGCCTTCGAATTGAACCGTAATATAAGTCCCCTTCCGCTCGTGTTGAATATCATACGCCAATTTCTTTTTCCCGCTATTTTCAAGCTTTAAAATATTCGCTCCGGCCTGAGTCAGGACTTCCTTCATTTTTTCAATCACCCGCTCATTTTCTGTTTCTGCTTGAACGGGACGAAGAATACACAGTGATTCGTAGAGTTTCATAGCAACCTTTCCCTCTGAAGGATTTTCTCGTTTTCAGGCAGAGCAATCGTCTTTTATCACAAAAGGGATCACAAGCTACCACAGGGTAAAATGGAGTGTCAAACTGGTCTTAAGTCTAGCATCTGTCGGATTCAGAAAGGAAAAATCAGCCTTCTTCTATGACCAGGAGGCTTGGTACTTCAGACATTACCAATACAAAATGCTGCAGAGCGTGGACCTTGTGAATGTCTATTTAAAAAATCGGTGGCCGGTAACTTACCAGAACCCGCGACTTGGGTAAGTCACTAATATTAATTACGTTCTACCCAAAGGAAGGTGCCACTGGCTGTTGGTCGCAACTCACGAAAATAAACGGCTGTTTCCACTGCATTGGGAAAACAGTCCATTCACGCTCAATTGCAGACTTTTTCCATTCCTCATGGCAAATGCCGCACATGAAACCGATTCATCGCCGCGGCAGCCCCCTCACAAATGAGACACTCCACAGCATCGACCGCTTCTGGAAGGGTTGCCACTACCTGTTCCCAATCCTCTGCTGGAAATGGCGAAAGCACAAAATCCGCAAGATCTTTATTTTCCGGAGGACGTCCGATCCCGACTTTTACGCGCGCGAATTCTTCTGTGCCAAGGCATGATTGGATCGAACGGAGGCCATTATGCCCACCAGCTCCACCGCGGGTTTTAATCCTGATCGCTCCAAGAGGAAGGTCCAGATCATCATGGACCACGATGAGATCCGGCGATGCGCAATTCCAGTTCTGAAGGACAGCCTGAACCACAACACCCGTTTGATTCATCCATGTGAGCGGAAGAACCAGCAGCACCGGATGGCCCCCAACTTCCCCCCGACCGTGGAACCCCTGTCCTTGTTGGGTTAAGTGGACACCCCAACGATCGGCCGCCTGTTCAAGAACCATCCATCCTAGATTATGTCGGGTGCGTTCATACGACTGTCCAGGATTCCCAAGGCCGACCACCACATGCAAGGATTATTTCTTGCTTTCTTTCGCTTTAGTATCCGGGGCAGCCTTCGCTTTAGTATCCGGGGCAACCTTCGCCTTACTATCCGGGGCAGCCTTCGCCTTACTGTCCGGCGCTGCCGTTGGAGCGGCCGCCACCTCAACTGCGGCTTTTTCTGCTGTGGCAACGGGCGCAACACCTTCACCCGCCTCACGAGCCAGCAGGGACTCTAACTTCGCTTCGGACATTTTCGCGGCAACATGCACAACCATGAGATCCTCGTCATCCAAAATCTTGACGCCTGCCGGCACGTCGACCTCCTTCACATGCACGCCATCGCCTACCCCGAATTCCGTGGCATTGATTTCAATATGATCCGGAATTTGGTCCGGCAAACACTCGATATGCAACTCGCGCATGGGCTGATGCAAAATGCCGCCCTCTTTCACCCCAAGAGGGACTTCTCCGATAATCGTCACCGGAACTCTGACTCGAATGGGTTTCTTCATTGAGACTTCATAGAGGTCTACATGAAGAATTGCCCCGGTAATAGGATCAATTTGGTGGTCCTGGAGCACTGCGATCCGTTCTTGCGCCCCGGAGATTCGAACCGTCAGCAGACCGGTATGCCCAACCTGGGAAATTACCAGGTTTCGGGCAATTTTATGGTCCATGGCCACAAATTCAGATTTGCCACCTCCATAAAGAACTCCAGGAATTTTCCCCTGGCGGCGAAGCTGCCGTGCCACGCCTTTGCCAGCCCGCTCCCGTTTTTCTACTTCAAGTTCATATTTCATCGTCTTGACCTCTTCTAAATGATTAGTGAATGAACAATACGTTCGCAAGCTTATACAAACAAGGACGTCACCGATTCCTCACGATGAATCCTCAAAATCGCCTCACCTAACAGAGGAGCCACCGTGAGGGTTTTCAATTTTGAACATTGCTGCTCCTTGCCATTCAAAGGAATGGTGTTGGTCACCACCACCTCTCGAAGACAGGACCCTTGCAACCGTTCAAGAGCCGGCCCAGACAAAACAGCGTGAGTACTTCCCGCCCAAACCGACCGCGCTCCGTTATCCATACAGGTTTGAGCAGTCTGGACAATGGTTCCGGCCGTATCAATCATGTCATCAAACACTAAGGCATGCTTGTCTTGTACATCTCCAATAATATTCATCACTTCCGCCTGATTAGGCGATTCCCGTCGCTTATCAATGATGGCTAAGGATGAATTCAGTCGTTTGGCAAAGGCCCTCGCCCGCTCCACCCCTCCTGCATCAGGAGAGACAATCACAAAATCAGACACGTTTTGTTTTTTTATATAGTCCAACAGAACAGGGGTTGCGTAAAGATGATCAACGGGAATATTGAAAAATCCTTGAATAGGCCCGGCATGGAGATCCATGGTTAGAATCCGATTCGCTCCGGCCACGGTGATCAAATCTGCGATGAGTTTGGCACTAATGGGCACTCGAGGTTGATCCTTACGATCCTGTCTCCCATATCCGTAATATGGAATGACCGCCGTGATCCGAGTGGCCGAAGATCGTTTCACCGCATCAATGAGGAGCAGCAACTCCATGATCGAGGTATTCACGGGGTGGCAGCAGGATTGAATGAGGAAAACATCGCCTCCCCGCACATTTTCTTCAATTCTGACTCTGATCTCCCCGTCACTAAAGGTTGTGACCGTCGCCTGGCTCAAATCCTGGCCAATATACTGGGAAATCTCCCTGGCTAAGGCAGGGTTAGAGTTCCCTGTGAATAATTTTAAATCACGGAGCATAAAGGCAGACTCATTTTACCTAGGTAATAATGAACTGTAGCAGATTTGCACAGAAGAAAGCAGCGCAAAGGTAATTCTAAAAACTTCGACTTGTCAACTCAAATGTCGGATTTATTTATATTCCGTGAACACTGGAAGGTGGTGAAAGAAGGAAAGGGTCATGAGGTAAATCGGTCGAACCCATTGGGACATCAAAAATTCGCCACATGGTATCACGCCGTAACCGGGTCGAGGCCTGTCGGGCTGCCTCCTTGGTGTGAAAAATCCCAAACACCGTGGCCCCGCTACCCGACAAAAGAGCGGTTTGGGCCCCCAGGGAAAGCAATGTTTCTTTAATAAATCCCAAAATTGGATAAAACAGGAATAAGGGCGCTTCAAAATCATTTTCCATTGACTCAACGACTTCTTCCCAGGAGAGGCTCAACTGACCATCGACCCTTTTGGGAAATTCACCGAGAGGATGTACCGCCGACCGTTGGGAAGCCAGCTGTTCATAGGCCCATTTGGTCTGGACAGGAAAGCCGGGATTGACGAGAACCACCCACCGTTCCCCTTTGAGTGAACAAGGAGCCACCTCTTGCCCCCATCCTCGAACGACCGCACAAGGAGCCCTAAAAAAAAAGGGAACATCACTTCCAAGAGCAGCGCCGGCCTCACAAAATTCAGCCAGAGACCAATCTAAATCCAGCAAGTGAACCAGGCCATACAGAGTGGCTGCGGCATCACTACTTCCGCCTCCCAGGCCGGCGGACAGGGGAATGACTTTAGTCAGTTCAATCTCGACTCCCACAAACTTTCCGGACCGCTGAAGCACCAACTCAGCCGCCCGATAGACCAAATTGCCCCTATCCACCGGCAACAGGGCATTTCCGCATATGAGGGAAAGACTTTCCCGATCAGGATTGAGTCGAATTCGAAGAAGATCAAAGAGATCGACGGTATGCATGAGGGACCACAATTCATGATAGCCATTGGGCAATTGATCCAACACCCGAATCAAGAGATTCACTTTGGCTGGTGCCCGTACCACGATTTCGGAAGCTGAAATTGCACTCTCACTCACGTCAAGAACCCTTCAATTTATCCAAGGACGGAACCGATTGAAAAAATGGGAAGATACATGGCCACGACAACAAGGGCAATCCCACAGCCCACCACCAAAATGACACAGGGCTCTAAGACCGATGTTAATGTGCCCACCGTTCGATCGACCTCTTGCTCAAAGAGATCCGCAATCTTATCCAGCATAGCATCTAATGAACCGGTTGATTCCCCCACTCTGATCATTTGTGTCACCATGGGCGGGAAGACATTACTGGCCCGCAGGGTCTCGGAAAGAGGCCTCCCATCCTGAACATCCGTCGTCGACCGTTTGATGCTCTGCTCCAGGACCTTATTGCCGGTCACCGTTCCAGCTACATTTAATGCCGTCAACAACGGTACCCCGCGATGAATTAAAAACCCCAATGTTCTCGCAAACCGCACAATCGCCGCTTTCCGAAACACGTCCCCAAAAAGCGGAGTACGTAAGACTACCCCATCAATGACTTGTCGGCTTTTCGGATCATTGAGCATCCACCGGATGACCATGACCAGGCATCCAAAGAGACCCATCAAAATAAACAAGTTATCTTTAAACCCTTCAGCCACACCAATCACCACCTGGGTCAACCACGGAAGCGATTCACCCATATCTTGAAATAATCCCGAAAAAAGCGGGACCACCCAAATCATTAAAAATATCAGGACCATCATCGCCACCGTCACCAACAAAGCCGGATAGGCTAATCCGGAAAAAATCTTGGCGCGTAGCTGCGCATGTTTATCCAGGTAGACCGCCAGTTGGGCCAAGCTCTCATCCAAGCGCCCCGTCGTTTCTCCCACTTCCACCATACTTCGGTAAAATTCATGAAATATGGTTGGATATTTCTTTAAAGCATGAGCCAGCAAAGTCCCGCCCTCTACGTCCTCCCGAATACGTTTGACGACCTGTTGCAAGGTCGAGTTTTCGGTTTCGCTGGACAGAATGTCCAAGCACTCCAACAGTGGGACTCCCGCACGAATTAATGTAGCCAGTTGATGGGTAAAGACCACAAGTTCCTTGCCGCTCACTCCTCGCGAACTCCATCGTTGGCTCCAGCCGGTCAGCTTGTCGCTCAGATTGAGTACCTGTTCGACTTTTTCCTGTAACCGGGTAACCAGCACGTCCTGCTCCCGCAGAAGCTGTAACGCCTCCCGTGAAGAGGCAGCCAACACTTCCCCGTGAACAGCCTGTCCACCACTATTTTTAGCCATGTAGATAAAAGTGGGCATCTAGCAATATTTCAACGTTTTCCTGTGAAAAAAAAGAAAAGTCCCCACTTACATCCGTGGACGCAACCTGGCCAACGACATCGACCCGGGTCTGTCCCGGCCGCGTTCTAATAATTTGACTAGCTCATCAGGAAGTGTCGTGAGTCCCATGGCCAGCTCAGAGGAGATCACCCCTTGGGCGACTAAATCAGTCAGCGCCTGGTTCATCGTTTGCATGCCATATTGGGCTTGTCCCGTTTGCATCATGGAATACATTTGATGAATCTTGTCTTCCCGAATCAGGTTTCGAATAGCAGGAGAGGGAATCAGAATTTCCAATGCCAGCACCCGCCCCTTTCCCTCTGAGCGAGGCAAGAGACGTTGCGCCAGAATACCTTCCAACACCATCGATAACTGAATTCGGATTTCGTGTTGTTGATGGGGAGGAAACACTGAGACCAATCGCGTCAATGAGTGGATGGCCGAATTCGTATGTAATGTGGCCACCGTGAGATGACCGGTTTCGGCCATCGTAAGAGCCGCGTGAATCGTTTCCAGGTCACGCAATTCGCCCAAAAACACCACATCCGGATCCTGCCGTAAGATCCCTTTGAGCGCGGATTGAAACTCACGGACATCCGACCCGACTTCCATCTGGGACACCAAGCTCTTTTTGTGTGTATGCAGAACCTCAATGGGATCTTCCAACGAAATAATATGGGCACGCCGCTCCTCATTGATGCGATCCAGCATTGAGGCCAATGTCGTACTTTTTCCGCTTCCTGTGGGACCTGTCACCAGAATCAGCCCCTGAGGCTTTCTCATCAAGTCCTCAACAATCGGCGGAAGGCCTAATTCCTCAAAGGTTGGAATCTCCCCGGAAACTGCCCGAATGGCCATGGCGAGTGATCCCCGCTGGGTATAGACATGGAATCGAAACCGGCCGGTATCAGGAACACTGTACGCCCCATCCCACTCACCGGTCTGCGTTAATTGATGTCGTTGCGCTTCCGTCAAAACACTCTCCGCCAACCGGTACATATCCTGACTGGTCAACACTGGAGGATCCATAGGCCGTAAATGTCCGTCCACCCGTAGGCGTGGCACACTGCCCGGGACCAGGTGCAAATCCGAGCCACCCTGCCGGCGCAATTCACACAGTAATGCTGTCAATTCCATATGTCCGCCCATCTTTCGTTGTCATTTACGCGGAGGTATCCGATCTCGTTTCGGCAAACACCTCACCAATAGTGGTTAAGCCACGTTGAACGGCCGACAACCCTGCCTGGCGAAGAGTTCGAAAACCTTCCTGCATCGCACAGGTCTTTAATTCATGAGTCGACGCCCGTGCCAAAATCTTGTCATGCAAACCCTCAAAAATAGGTAACGTCTCAAATAACGCCATTCGACCCTTAAAGCCGGTCAGGTGGCAGTATCCACACCCTCGTCCTTTCATAACCTGGACTGCCCCGAGCGTATCCCCATCAAACCCCAGTTCCAACAACTGCGACGGGGAAACCGTATCGAGTTCCCGACAATGATCACAGATTTTACGCACTAATCGTTGGCCCACAATAAGCGAGAGGGCGGAAGAGACCAAAAACGGCTCAATATTCATATCGATAAGCCGGGCAATGGCTCCAGGAGCATTCATCGTATGCAGGGTCGAAAGAACTCGATGCCCGGTAAGAGACGCCTGAATCGCGATCTGTGCCGTTTCCCGATCACGAATTTCCCCCACCATCATGACATCCGGATCCTGTCTCAGAAAGGCGCGCAACCCGGTGGAAAAATTCAATCCAATCTCTTCATGAATTTGCAATTGATTAATGCCCTGGATCTGATATTCCACGGGATCTTCGACGGTCACAATATTCATTTGAGGAGTATTCAGAAATTGTAAGGCGCTATAGAGTGTGGTCGTCTTCCCACTCCCGGTAGGGCCCGTCACCAGGATCATGCCATACGGATTTTCCAGCGCGGTCGTCATCCGATCCAGATCGGGTTGATCCAACCCGATATTGGTCAAATGCAATGCGAGTCCGGACTGATTCAGGAGCCGCAAGACGGCTTTTTCACCAAACAAACATGGCAGAATTGCCACGCGAATATCGACATGGGGAAAGCTCTCCATCTTCATCCGTCCATCTTGAGGCAGCCGACGCTCGGCAATGTCCAAATCAGAAAGAATTTTCAGCCGGGCCAGCAACGGCTGATGCAGATCTTTGGGCAAGTTTTGAATCGGGCGTAGGACGCCATCCAACCGGAAACGAATCCGGATCATTTTCTCCATCGGCTCAATGTGAATATCGCTCGCCTCCATTTCGATGGCCTGCTGAAGAAGGTGATTCACAACTTCCACGGCTGAAGCATCTTTTTCAATTTTGACATGGAGCTTCACGCGAGGCATCGCACCTTGAACCGCTATGGATGATTCTTGATCATTCGAGCCGGGAACAAGAGACGGGGCACTGCTAACAGGCTGCCCCATTGAATTGGGCGAGAACCGGTTATCAACCTTCCGACTATTGGAATCCATCCCGTTACCTATTGACAAAACTTCGGTAGGTAGGGAAGACGCATCCTGACCCCGACCATACAAACTGGTAATCGCTGTCCGTAAATCCGACTCAGTGGCCACCATCGGAACGATATGCAATCCCGTTCGAAACCGCAGTTCATCAAGTAAGGATCCATTCGTCGGGTCAGCCATTGCGAGGCTCAGCCGGGAAGTAGTTTTTCGCACCGGCAAGACGAGATGCTGGTGGACAATCTCGTAGGGGACCAGGCCCCGAAGACTTGGATCAATCGAGCAGGTGGATAATTCCACTGTGGAAACCCCATAGTGCTGACTCAGAAATTCCAGAAGGGTGGATTCGGAAAGGACTCCCATGCGAACTAAAATACTCCCGAGGCGTCCACCTTCTCCATGCTGAATATCGAGCGCCCGGGTTAGTTCATCAGAAGAGATCACCTTCGCATCCACCAACTGAAGTCCAACCCGCTCCCGGTTCAACTGTAGTTTCTCCTTTAACCTTTTTTCTCACTTGTGGAATTCATATGTTGAATTCCCCGAAACAAGTAATGCACCCCGGAACCAGTCGTCAGAAAGACCATAGCCGCGAGAAAGGGAATAAGGACTTCGGCCGACACACGCCCCGTCGCAAAAAGGATTACCGTAATGACATAACAAATTTGAGCGAGGGTGGCCCCCTTTCCCCACCAGGTGGGAGCAATATCAATGTCTATTTCCGTCAGATTGGCCACTATGGTCCCGGTGAGGAGAATGGCATCACGACTCACGACGAGAATCACCGCCCAAACAGGAATGAAATGAAGAACGGATAACGTCACGATGGCCGACGTCAAGAGTAATTTGTCAGCCAGAGGATCGAGGTACTCTCCCAGGCGGGTGCGTTGGTCGGCAATACGGGCAATGGCTCCATCCAACCCGTCAGTCACCGCCGCCACTAAAAGAGTCACGAGGGCATAATCAAAGAATTCATACAGCAAAAACCCGACGAAGACCGGAACAAGCAGGATCCGGAGGACCGTGAGACTGTTGGGAAGGTTGATTGGATTATCGGCAACCCGTGACTCGCGGTCCATTTCGCCACAACACCTTTCTCCACCGTATTTTATCCTAGGCGTTAGGAAGGTTACGCGGGGATTCTGACGGAAGTCAACCAGGCTTGCGACCCTCATCAATGCGGCCTATAATCCGTGGCCATTACGAAGAAAATCAGGCGCTATTCATTATTACGCCGGAGCTGGAGCACATGACATCGCTTCCCTTATCTTTTCGAGTCAAAAATGCCGTTGTGGAAAAGCATCAACTGGAGGGCATGGACCCCAGTGACCGGTATTTCAATCGGATGATCCCGATCAAACGGGTGGACGGCGGCTATTCAGGAACCGTCATGTACGAGGCTCTGAACATACAGTCCCTGGTTTACCGGACCGTCCAGGAAGTGATGAAGGATATCACCGATCAACTACGAGAATTAGGTTTCACGACAATGCGGACCCGCCTCAATTTTAGAGGCCAAAAATATCTGGCCGAAAAAGAAACCTGGGTTGACTATCTCGACGCCTGATTCCGGGTCCATTATTCGAACAGTCACCTTATCTTGCCCTCTACCTACTATTACAAATTCTCCGTCAACCCCATAGCCATTCGCTCCTCGCTTGAAATAGGTCAGTCACATCGGAGCCGATTCACCTTCAGGGTATAGCAGACTTTTGTCGGGTTAAATCACTTGAGTGGGGAGCGTTCTCGCAAAAGATGGCGGTGAAAGACAATAAATTGGTCTCAATCCGTTTTCAGGGCTCGAATTCAAAGAGGGTTGTCCAGTAAGACCGGGGGAATGCTTACAACGTGCCGAAGGATGCAACCTGTGTTGAGCGCGGAGCGTACACGGCAACACGTGACCACAACGAAGAACAGGCAAGCACGTTGGAAGACCCTTTGCAAAGACTCAGGGCATGCTTTTCAGTTCCTTCCTAACGAGACACAGATCTATTGAGCTGGATCGTCTACATTTTAGAGTGCGCCGATAAAACGCTCTATACAGGGATAACTAACAATCTTGAACATCGCCTTCATGCGCATGAAAATGGGAAAGGCGCTAAGTACACCAGAGGACGTGGTCCCTTCTCCGTGTTGTATACGGAAACGCTTCCAACCAGGAGTCATGCCCTCCACCGTGAAGCACAAATCAAAAGATTCGATCCAGAGGCAAAACGCAATCTCGTCTCTGCGAATACGTTACCTTAAAAGAAGATTCGAGAATCCAACCACGCTGGAGATGAGAACGATAGGAAGGAGACGTCAGGCATATGACCAATGCATATGGAAATTTATTCAAGGTTTGCAACGCGTCCAATGTATGACCATTCATTGATACGCCCGGTTTCGACCGCTTCCTAAATCCCAGGTCCTTAAGCAAGTCAGATGCCTTTTATGGCCGTTTTACGAAAATCGGATCTTTACTCCTCGTTCGCATGTGCCTTCGGTGCGTATTTTCGCAACAACGATTGAGCAATCCTTTCCAAAATTTTTGTCTGCCACAATACCAACTCACAGGCACAGCCGTCGGTCATAGGGCCATGCCATTGCCCCACATGGTGTTTGAGAAGCGCTAACAGCATTGCTAGACTGACTGTCCTCTGATTGGTCTTCAAAAAAAGGAATCTTTCATTCGGGGGCAGGATAAATCTGTTCGCCTGAACGGGAAGAACCACAACCCTCTTCCTCAACACAGGAGAATACATACATGAAATTTTTGATCGTCTACGTGGCGCTGTTTTTTTTAGGAGTAGGATTCGGTTTAGGAGCACCTTTCCTCGCCTCTCGATATGCCCAACCCTATCTTCCACAATTTCTTCAAGAGACTATTCACCCTCTCACGGGGACCGTCACACATAAACAACGCGATCAGGATCGATTATTGATGACCCTCACCACACAAGATGGCACCATTTTGGCGACCTTTCAAAAACAGGTTCCGGAAATTGACCTGCTGGTCCAGGAACAGGATTCGGTCACGTTGGATGTCAGACAATATGAACCCTTTGTGACTGATCCACCCATCCTCAAAGTCAACAAACACGAACGCCAGGAACCGGCACCGGCCACTCCTCCGGCCTCGTCGATGGATCATGGACATTCCCCGGATTCGGAGTTGAACTCTTCACCCTCCACAGGAGAAACATCAGTAAAACCTGAAATGACCCCACCTTCCCAAAATTAGTTTGGGGCAAGAGGTGAACGAAAACATGCGGGGATAAAAAATTTTGGCACAGAGAAGAGATCATGCTTGAAGACCACCTCAACCCAATTAGTCCAAACACTCGATAAGAAATTCCGTATTTTTGCCGTCCGGTGCTTTGTCAGATTTCCACCCTGTTTCTTCTAATCCATTCTTAAGGAGGTCATTCCCATGGATATAACCCTTTGGACCGCAACCCTTCAGGAATCGTTTGAGTACAGTTTTAAATTGTTTATGGCCTTTCTCCCGAAAAGCCTTGGGGCCTTGATGTTGTTAGGACTGGGAATCCTCTTGGGAAAAATCGTTGAAGCAGGAACCAGCCGCCTGTTGAATATGATCGGCGTCGATCGTTTACTCAGCGGCACCGGCATTCTGTCGCTGCTCAAAAAAATCGGAAGCAAAAGAACGATTTCACAAATTGTCGGCCTTCTGGGATTTTGGCTGGTCTTTCTTCTCTTTCTGATTTCCGCCACCGAAGCCTTAAGTCTGGCCATCTTGTCTGAAACCCTGACGGCACTGGTCCACTATCTGCCGAGAATCGGCATGGCCACCCTCATTCTCGTTCTGGGTCTTCTTGCCACAAACTTCGTGCGCGACCTCATCTCCGTGGCTTGCGATTCTTCCGGAATCCGACAGGGAACCATCATCGCCCAAACCGTATATGTGGCGGCCACTCTGCTTGTGCTCGTGACCGCCATCAACGAACTGGGGATTGACACATCGCTCCTGAACCAGATCATCGTCCTCGTCGTTGCCGGGCTCATTGCCGGGGCGGCATTGTCATTCGGGTTCGGTTCCCGTTCAGCCGTGAAAAACCTGATTGCCGCCCACTACATTCAACCCATTGTCCGAATGGGAGAAAAAATTCAGGTAGGGGCTTACTTTGGCACCGTGACTGCGGTGACTCCCATGGTCGTCGTCTTGGATACGGAGAGGGGGCGGGTCGTGATTCCTGCCGCACAATTTACCGAAGTTGTCAGCATTCTATCTCCAACAGAGGGGTAAGCCCATGGATTTGACGCAACATCTTCGACAGACCTTTATACAGGAACACCCCTTAGAGGCGGCCAGATTTGTGGAGGGGCTCCCGGCCCGGACAGCCGGAGAAATGTTACTCCCTATGGAACCGGAACAGGTGGCCGCCTTTCTGGAGTATTGTCTCCCCGGCTCCACCGCAGACATTCTGAAACAGTATCCACCAGCAATCAGTTCCAAAATTCTCAGCCGATTATCCGCCCGCTCGGCCCGGGCGGTGCTCCGGCAATATGATCCCTCCACTCAAACAACTCTGTTGGATCATGTTGACCCCGCCATTGGCGCCTATCTCCGTCGAACGATCCATCAGCCGGATCATACTGCCGGCAGTCTAGCCGATCCGCATGTCCTGACTCTTCCACCGGATATTACGGTGGCTCAGGCCTTACAGCGCTTGTCCCAAACCATCAGGCAAGCCATGTATTATCTTTACATTATTGATCATCAGACGATCTTGCGTGGGGTCATTCTCATGAAAGAGCTGTTGGGCGCCGAGGCCACCAGCACGCTGTCTTCCATCATGAACCAGGACGTCAAGGTCATTCCGGCCTCCGCTAATGCCATCGACATTGTGGCTCATCCGGCTTGGGCGCTCTTCGATAGCCTTCCGGTTATTGATCGTGACAAGACATTCATTGGCGTCCTTCGCCATCGAACGCTGAGAAAATTTCTCCAGTCAGGGTCTAGCGAATATCAGCCCGCATTTCTCTCCGATGCCCTTCTGCAATTATGGGAAGCCTATTCCCTTTCCGGCATCGGACTCATGACCGCCTTGGGAGACGCCCTGGGCGCTTCGACACCTCCCGTCCCTGCCCGGGAAGAACAGGAAACCCCATGACAACACTCGCACCCCCCGAACACATGCATCAGGCCTTTATTGCCAAATTTCCCGATGAAGCCGCTCATGTGTTTGAGTCCTATTCCCCCGAAGAAGTGATCCAAGCGCTTGACGGTCTACCCCCCAAAGATGTGGGAAAAGTCCTCTCGGCCTTGTCGCCACCATTGGCCACGGACCTGCTCGAAGGCATGCCCCAGTCCTTACGTCAGGACTCCCTGGCCTCCATTCAGCCCTCGTTGGCGGCCTCCCTCCTCCAACGAGTATCCCCAACAACCCGTGACTCCATCCTGACAGCCTTACCTCAGCATATCTCTGCTGACATCACTCCGTTCATGGAGTATCCGGAGGATTCGGTCGGCTTGCTCATGGACGTCCAATTCTTTGCCCTACCCGAAGATCTGACCGTCGAGGAAGCGATTCAACAGGTCCGCACGCACGCAACCCATCACCTGAATGAAATTTATATTATTGATCGTCGCCAAATCCTCGTTGGCGTGCTTCCCCTTCGAGATCTGTTTTTGGCCCCCCCGCAGAAAAAGCTCGAGACACTTATGAAGCGGGAATTACCAACCATCCATCCTCTCGAAAACCAGGAGCAGGTGGTGGAATTTTGTAAAGAATGGAAGGTCCTCACCATTCCCGTCACGGATTTGGACGGTCGCTTATTGGGCATCATTCGCAGTCAGGACATCATTCAGGTCGAAAAAGAAGAGGCCACGATTAGCATGCAGACCATGGTGGGGGCCAGCAAGGACGAACGAGCCCTTTCGCCGCCCTGGTTCGCCATTCGAAAACGTCTGCCCTGGCTCCAAATCAATCTGCTCACAGCCTTTCTCGCCGCCTTTGTTGTCGGGATATTCGAGGATACCATCGCCAGATTTACCGCCCTGGCCGTCTTGCTTCCGGTCGTGGCCGGCCAATCCGGAAATACGGGAGCCCAGGCGCTAGCGGTAGTCATGCGTGGATTAGCCTTGCGGGATATCAGGCCTTCCCAATGGCTTAGGGTGACCTTAAAAGAATCCTCTGTCGCCCTGGCCAATGGAGTGGCCGTCGCCGCGACGACCTGCACCGCCGTGTATCTTTGGAGCGGATCAATGGGTTTAACTATGGTTATCGGAGTCTCCATGGTAGTCTCGATGGTCATGGCAGGTTTTTCCGGCGCCATTATTCCGATCATTCTTCGATCACTTAAACAAGACCCGGCCCAATCATCATCGATCATCCTCACAACGGTCACCGATGTGGCTGGATTTTTCAGTTTTTTGGGATTGGCCACAATTTTTTCGAGCTTTCTCGAATAGAAGCCCGGTCTGGAATCACCTTCAGCAAAGGAGAGGGGCAACGTGCTGACGAATCACATGCGATGTTCGTGTTTGTCCTTTATAATTCTTTGGAGTCTGCCTTTTCTGGTATCGGGCTGCATATCTCCCAAGGCCCTCGAACATGTGGTAGTCGCGTATGACCATTCCGTGACCCAATCCCTGGTCGACCAATTGCTGGTCAACATCGCCAGAGCCCATCATCATCAACCCGTTCATTTCACCGCCATTTCCAACATTGCCGCCACGTTTGACTATCGATTTACTGCCGGAGCGACACCGCCCCTTGGAGGTCTGGACGGAGGATTTTCTCTCTCTCCGATATTCGGAGCCACCATCGCAGAAAATCCTACGATCAGCATCAATCCTATTGAAGGGGAAGATTTCACACAGCGCCTGCTTACGCCGCTCCGTGAAGCAAAATTGACACTCCTGCTCAGGCAAGGGGTGGATATTGACTTGCTCCTCCGCCTCATGGCCGGTGAGCTCCGGATGAAAACCGATAGTCGCGAAACAGCCTATTACAACAAACCGGCGGATAAGATCGGGTATCCGATATTCCGCCAGGTGGTGCTTCATCTCTCCCGATTACAAGACACGAATCAATTGTATATAGAACCCCTGGTGTACGACCGCGAATGGAGCCTGCCGTTAGCCTCCTTATCCGCTGAAGATTTTCAAAGATTCGAAGCCAACTATCGGATAACCGTGGATACGGAAAAACAACTATATACCATTCAAAAACGGTCGATCGGACATACGGTTATTTCGAATTATGACCCCACCACGCTTCCCAATAAAGAACGATTATTCCTGCAGGCCCAAGCGGATCGTTGGCCGCCAAATGATATTCTTGTCGATATACGCCCTGGCAATCCCGGTGGAGAATATCCCATTCATGGTGCTTTCCGGCTCAGAAGTTTTCATGGCATTCTCAATTTCCTCGGTCGGGCGATCGAGGATGAGCAGGAGTATCATGTGGATCCGGATCCCAGAACCGGGTTCGTCGAGGAAAATCCCGTTCGTACAATGGCCATTCTTGAGACGAACTCAAAGCCGCCCAATGCAAAATTATCGGTCACTCATGAGGGGCATCATTATTCCATCACGGACGACGAGAGGCGATCATGGAACCAGGAGGCTTTCCGCCTGTTGTACCAAATATTTCAAATGACCGTCACCGATACCCCACGCGGGAATGTTCCCAGCATCACCATTGCTAAATAAACTCTCGATGCGAGGGATTTGAGATCGGACTTCTGAGGTTAATGTTTTATCGTATTGAAGATTAGGCAAGCCGCAACTGAGCCAACGAAGCGAGCGCATTTCCCCCACTGGTGTCCGGGATGATGCTCAACTCGAGCACAGTGACCCCCTGAAGCTGGACGTGATGGTCTTCCGTCTGGCAGGTTGCGCCGTCGGGACTGAAGTTCCATTGCTGCCGCACAATTTCCCGAAACGACTGCCCGCCATCCGGCGACCAACGTAAGACATACTCTTGCGTGCGGACGATGCGGGTTTCCACGAAGTTCAGCCAGATCCGCCGGAGCGGTTGCGGAGTGGCAAAGAGAAGCCGGATCGTCTGCTTGCCAGGCTCTGCGGCACGCCACCCCGAAGTCCCACCGGGCAGCAACGCGGACTCAATCGGATAAGCGGCATCCTCCGAGGTGATTTCTACCTCCGCAAGCTCCTCCACATTCAACCAGTCCCCTGGTGGTTCGGTTCCTTGCTGAACGTGATCGATAATTCGTTTGCGCATCAATATGCCTCTCATTAAACTGTTGGAATGGTTCCGCCATCGATAACGATTTCAGTGCCGTTGATGTAGGCAGCGCGGTCAGACACCGAGAAAAGCAACAAGCTCGGCAACTTCTTCTGGAAGGCCCGTGCGGCCTATGGGAATACCACCGAGGGAATCCATCAGCCCTTGCCGGGCGGTTTCAAAGTCTGTCCCCGCATTCTTAGCCAACCTCTCGATGAGTCCAGTAGCCGCCGCCGTCTCGATGAACCCGGGGGCCACCGTAATAACTCGCACTCCTTTGGGCGCAACTTCGTTTGAGAGTCCTTTGCTGTAGTTGGTCAGAGCCGCTTTCGCTGCGGCATATGCCAAGGTGGCATCATAAAGCGGAAGGGTGCGCTGGATAGACGAAATGTGGATAATGACGCCCGATCTCTGCTCCAGCATCTTGGGTAGAAATGCTCGATCCAGGCGCACAGCGGCGAACAAGTTTGCATTGAATGTCTCCTGCCAATCATCATCGTGAAGAGCAAGTGCGCCACCGCTTGGCGCAGAAGAACCACCGACATTATTGATCAGGATGTCCACCCCGCCGAGCCGGGAGAGCACTTCCTTCACCACTTTATCCACGCCATCAGCCGTACTGATGTCGGATTGGATGAACAATTCCGAGTGCCTGAAGTCCGTCGGACTGTGAGCGGGCGGTCGTCATCACAGTTGCACCAGACAGCCTCAGGCGTTTGACTATAGCTTCGCCGATGCCTTTTGTTCCACCCGTCACCAGTGCTCTCTTGTCGGATAATTCGTCTGAGTTATTTCGGATGGGTGTCATACAATATGGTCGTGTTGTTTGATATGCGTAACGACGACTAACTATGGACATCTGGTTCCAGGTAAGTCTACCGGTCTGGTCCGCCGGCAGCAAATGTCTCTGTGATATCTGAAGCTACCCTTCAGGTCCTGCATAAGACCATCTCTCTTCGCACGCAGTGGGATCATCGAGACGGGTTTTTTGGGGGATTATTCAGAATATATGGCTTACCACTCTTTTGTGAAAGTGGCACTGAAAGGTTCGTCTCCCATGGTCTGACGCCTGCTGCCTGGCCAAGGGCGGACGCTCTCATCCCTTGGCGGGCCTTGTTTAAGCCCTGCGAGTTGGGCCGCCCTCCGAAGACCCGCGTTCGCCCTATCCAATGTGCCAGGCTGGGCGTCAATGGTTTTGGCTACTTTTGCCGAAACAAAAGTGGCTCGGCTGCCGGGCCGAACCCCGGCAACGTTCATCTAGTCCAATCATTTGACTTCGTACTTCAATTGAATAAAATTCCCTATACTTAGTCCAGAGGATGCGGAAGTGGTCTGGCCTTCGTAGTGACTAGAATGCGTTCTTTGTCCACAGGACAGGCAACCCATCAGGTGTCATAAGAACAGGAAATCAATAATCCGTATTTTATGGTGTCCCCCTAATTATTAGTTAGGCCGTACAACAGTTTGCCAAGGAGATTCGCATGCGTTTAGGAATCCTATTTCTCATCGTAATCGCTATCTCTGGCTGTGCCAGTCAAACCTACCGCGAGACTCAAGAGAGTAGGTTTACTGGTGCTCTTGATGTTCGATGGGTCAAGAATGACTACTTTTTGTTTCTCCCTAACAAAGACAATCCCTTTATGCTGATCCGGGCAAACGGTCAGTCCATCCGACCGGGCCCTATGTACACGGACGGCGGCTCGATCCCCCGATTCTTGTGGGGTATTGAAGGCTATTCCCCTTGGGGGTATGCACCTGCATACATTGTCCATGACTGGCTCTTTGTGGCGCACCACTGTGGATATGAGCCTGACAACCAGCATACCTTTGGCGATTCCGTTGCTGTAATTGCAGAGGGCCTTAAGGCAGTCATGGAAGCCAATACCGAAGTTCGAAACTATTTTGTTTTTGACAGCGTGGTGGCCGCGGTTGGGTCACCCATTGCGAAACGCTTGTGGAAGAATGGTTCGTGTAAGATACCTCCATTTGACATTCAAGCCCTCAATGAAAGAGCACTTCGAGGTGAGGAATTACCGGGAGATTTACTCATGACAATCAAATTCGAATGAAATGGGAACCAGTCAATCACCTTTGGCCACCATCTCTCTGAAAAACGAGAGCGAATTTCCCAATCTCCAGGTCTCTCCACTTCTTTTTCCCTGACGCCTGCTGACTGGCCCATGGGCGGACGCTCTCATCCCCTGGCGGGCTTTGTTTGAGCGCAGCGAGTTTGCCCGCCCTCCGAAGACCCGCGTTCGCCCTATCCGATGTGGCCAGGCAGGGCGTCATTGGTTTTGGCTACTTTTGCCGGAACAAAAGTGGCTCGGCTGCCGGGCCGAAACCCGGCAATGCTCGGGAAATATTGGAGGTGTCATTTTGTCGTCACATAAATCTATCCCACACAGCCAATCCCTCTAGGCCCATGGCCCAATCCGCATCCCCTATCTCTTGTTGACTTACACTCGCGGAAATTTCTATCCTCGCAACTGAAGGGAGAGTTCATGAAAATCGCTGACCTGACAGTCGAAGAGCTCCAGGCTCTGATCAAGAATGCAATCCACGAAGAACTGCAAGCATGGCTCACCGACCCCGATATCGGACATGAGTTAACCCAGGAGATGGAAGCGCGTCTGGCATCTTCTCTTCAATCAACAGAGCGAGTCCCCTTCGATGAAGTGAAAAGAAGGTACAACCTTCATTGATGGTTCATGTTGAGTTCACCCCACAAGCGCTCGAAGACCTTGCTCAGCTCGACAGTGGAATAGCCAATCGAATCGCAGCAAAGATTCAATGGCTCTCTGAACATTACGACCACATACAGCCTGAAACCCTCACTGGACGCTTTGCGGGGCTATATAAGCTCCGCGTCGGTGATTGGCGTGTGCTTTACACCATAGATCCAGCCGAGTTCATTATGACGGTTCATGTCATTGCCCATCGCATAAGGTCTATAAGTGATAACGTCTGTTCCGACATGGAGTCAGATTCCATTTCGTTCAGGGAAAATGCAGGATCCTTGGCATTGGCATTAAGAAGGCCCTGAAATTCCTGAATGATCACATCGTGGAGTTGTCGGTAATAGACATTCAAATTTTTGTCGGCAGGAGTTTCCTTTTCCCTGACGCCTGCTGACTGGCCAAGGGCGGACGCTCTTAGCCCCTGGCGGGCCTTGTTTGAGCCCTGCGAGTTAGCCCGCCCTCCGAAGACCCGCGTCCGCCCTATCCGATGTGGCCAGGCAGGGCGTCATTGGTTTTGGCTACTTTTGCCGAAACAAAAGTGGCTCGGCTGCCGGGCCGAACCCCGGCCACGCTCAAACTGCCAAGCATTCCAATGAGGAAAATGTTGTGCTCCAACAAGTCAGAAAAAATTTGGAGGAACGATAAACGATTCATGGTAACCCCCAATCCTCGGAAATCCACACTTCCTTTTGCCTGACGCCTGCTGGTAGCCGCGGGTGGGGCCTATCGAAATCTTCGTGCCCTCTAAAGGTAAGGTCAAACTTCAGGTTGACTTGGAACCCCTCCGACAAGACCGATAATTTGGATTAATCCAGTTCCATGCCTATTTGCAAGGAGCAGCAGGCAAGGACATCACGGTAATCAAGCATGCCCTTCTGGATCAGATCGCGGTCTTTTCTCCGGTTACTCTCACGGAGTTATTGAGCGCCCCCAATCTTTCAACAACTCTTTCTTCCTCCTCAACAACTTTTTTGCCTTCGCTTCCCTCCGGGCTGCCATTCATTCCCACCCTTCCAGCTGAAGCTTTCCGGCAGATTGGGGTAATTGTACTTAAGAAAGAAAAGTGATCACTAAAGGTAAGATTCAAATTCCCGATAAGAAGATACGAAGGTGAAGTATTAATGGACCATGCATGAATGAACCTAGCAGACCATATTGAAAATAAGGGAATACCTTGAGATAGGCTGTGTTCGGATGAATAAGAAAAAGGATTGGATGGTATTTTTTCTATCAAATTTTTTTGGAGAAAAAAGATGAGTAAAGTAGATAATAATGGAATAACTCATTTCTCATCTGGGTTTGGGTTTAGACTATTGAGACACAAATTTATTGACCAAATCATGCAGGAGAATTCTTGTATTTCTCCCATAAACACGAGGGTTAACTCATGGAAGAATTAAAAAAAATTCGGAACAAACATGTAGAGGAAAGCATGAAAACTTCGGGGAAAAGGTTCAATGTCCGTTTCTTAATTGGATTAAGCGCCGCCCTAGTTGTAGCCCTTTGTGGTGGAGTAATGTGGATGGTCAATTCCCATAATGTTGAGACTCTTGGAATCAACAAGGCCAAAGCATTGGCCGATCAAGTCGTGACCTTACGGACTTTTTATACACAAGAAGTCGTTTCTCGTGCCAAAGAATCAGGGATGAGCATTAATTACGATTGGGACACGGTCCCCAATACGCTGCCTCTGCCTGCGACGTTTACGAACGTGTTGGGTAAGCATATAAAAAAAGAAAATCCTGGTACGGCAATTCGGCTCTATAGTCGATACCCGTTTCCCCATCGAAAAGGGACTGAGACCTACGATCAATTTGAAAATGATGCCCTGAGGGCCGTTGAGCAAACCCCCCAAAAACCTTTCTACCGAAAGGAAATCATCAATGGCAGATTGTCCATGCGTTATGCGATTGCCGACGTGATGAGTAGTGCTTGTGTCAATTGCCATAATTCCCATCCGGAAACTCCAAAAGTCGGTTGGAAGGTTGGAGACGTTCGTGGGGTGGTAGAAATCATTACCCCAATTGATCAGGAATACGTGGGGTTATTAAATGGGACGATGATTCTCCTTGGCTGTCTTGCTGTCGGGTTGCTTGTTGTGGCTTGGTTCAGCATTTTTATCATCAAAAAACCCATTCACGAGGCAGTGAAGGTATTATCTGCAACATCAGGGCAACTTGCGGACGCCGCTGAACAGCAGGAGCAAGCGGCCATATCGCAATCTGGATCGGCGAATGAAACAACGGCGACTATGGAAGAATTAGGTGCGTCTTCAATGCGGATGGCCGAACAATCAGAAGTAGCGTCGACCGGGACTCAGGAGGCCGCCACCCTAACTGAGCAAGGTTCGGGCATGATCGAACTGGCTCGGGAGGGAATTGATGCAATGCTGGAAAAGGTCGAGAAAATCGCTGACGAAATATTTCTCCTATCGGAGCACACCAGCCAGATTGAAAATATCACTCGGCTTGTCAGTGATTTAGCAAATCAGACTAATCTCTTGGCTTTGAATGCGGCCATTGAGGCTGTCCGAGCCGGAGAACATGGCAAAGGTTTTGCGGTCGTGGCCGGCGAAATTCGGAAACTTGCCGATCAGAGTAAAGCTTCAGCTGAAAAAATTAATGTGTTGTTGATTGACATTCAGAAGACGACTAAATCCACCGTCAAGGTGACCCAAGAAGGGACTAAGACCGTCCAGCAAGTGAAGGTACATGCGCAAGGTGCCATAGATTCGTTCGCGAGTGTCCGGGCGGCTGTGGACAGTGCATTTCAAAGTGCCAGGCAAATTACGCTGAATGTGAAAGAACAAGCCAAGGCTGTCAAGCCGGTCATTGCAGCGATGAGTTCGCTCAATTCAGGAGCCAAGGCAACAGCCGATGGAATTCATGAAACCAAGGAGGGAGTGAAAAAGCTGAAAAAGATTGCTGATACCCTTCAGGGTATGGTGTAACGCGTGTCAATAATGGAAGGGATTCAAGAGCGACAAGGCTCGAAGAATATATCGAGTGCCCTAGAGGCTACGGTAGAGTGGTTGGGAGTTCGAATTTCCTCCGTTTGTGGGATTCGTATGTCCAACGATGAAAAGCCGAAATTGACTGAAATCCTTCGAAAGAGGATGACGGTTCATTCTGTACAAGATCCGTTATTGTATTTTCAGCTTGTTGAATCTCCATCCAGGGAGGGTGTAGCAGAATGGGAACAATTGCTTGCTCTCTTTTTGAATGGCGAAACGCATTTCTTTCGGGATAGTGGTCAAATCACTCTTCTAAAAGATCAGATCCTTCCTACATTGATTCATCGGCGGAAGGCAGAACGGTCGCTTCGGATTTGGAGCGCCGGATGTTCGACGGGTGAAGAAGCGTACTCTCTAGCTATTCTGGTCGATCAACTTCTTCCTGATCGTCAGAATTGGGAGATCTTTATTCTCGGGACTGATATTAATCGCCGATCCATTCAACATGCTCAGCATGGAATTTATGGCCAATGGGCGTTCAGAAAGGTCGATTTGGATTTGCAACAACGGTATTTCCAGCAAAGAGGAAGTCAATGGATTTTGAATGAACCCATTCGGAAAATGGTCACGTTCCGTAATAGTAATATTTTTGCCGACACCTTTTCGTCATCGAATTTAGGGATCTATGACCTGGACTTGATTATCTGCAGGAACGTATTTCTCTATTTTCATACTGATGCAATCGGCCATGTGGTGAAAAAAATGTCAGAGACGCTGACGAGTAAAGGATATTTCCTCACTGGTCATGGTGAATTGCCTGCCAAAACGTTAGGATGGCTACAAGCCAAAAACTTTCCAGATTCCGTCATTTATCAGCGACCACAAACGATGTGTGCCATATCTTAGGAGGCGGTTTGTAGGAATATGAACATCGGTGCGATCCCGGTTTCAAAAGCCAACCCTTTGTATTATCTCAAAGCACGGTCATTCTCACCATTTTGGGAGAGTGCTTTGGGCTCAAATTGTGGGTGAACCATGCACTGTTCTACCTTAAATTTGCCAATCACTTCCGGACTGCACCTAATCTTCACTCGACATCAAACACAGTATGCTTTGCCTCTTCCTACGGTGAAAGAGGTCGTTTGCCTCCCGGAGTTAGTCTCCATTGAAAATATGCCAAACCATATCGTTGGAATCTTTAACTACCATGGGCAACTGGTACCAGTGATGAATCTGGATAGCTCCTTAGGGCACGTATCATTTCGGTACAAGATCAGTGACAACGTTATTCTCGTTGAATGGGATGGTTTCATTTGTGGATTGATTGTCGATGAAACTCGCGATTTGTTGGATATCCGACCCGAAGAGATGGAATTGGAATCCTCCCCAGAAATCAAACCTGGTCAACCGAACCCTCTGATAGCCCATGTGGTGCCGCATAATGACGGTGCCATCAATGTGATGCATCCACTTCCGGTATCCCAAGATCGAGTTGTCATTCAACAATTTATTCAAAACATATCTGAATCTGGCAATGATGGTCAGTTGAATGATGCTCAAAATCTTATCCGAGGAATGACCTTGTTGGAACAATCCTTGATGCGGGAACGTACGATGGATCTCAGGGAGTCTGACAAAGAAGACCTCTCAGAGCATACGCAACTCGTTGTTATCCGCATCAAAGAAGAATACTTTGGGGTTGATTTGGGTTTAATCCGGGAATGTGTTGAATTTCAATCTGTGCACATCATTCCCGGTTGTCCAGAATTTGTTGTGGGAGTCATCAATGTCCGAGGCGAAGTGTTACCCATTGTTGACATGCGTGCCACACTTGATGTGCCGATCGATAAAAGCGAAAATTTCCACAAGGCGGTTGTTGTCCAGTTTGAAAATATTTTCGTCGGTATTGTTGTAGAAGAAATCATTGAATCTATTTTTCTTCAAGCCAGTGATATGATGTCCGGGTCCTTAACTGGGAGCGTGAAGGAAGAAGGGTACGTTCGGGGTATTGCTCAATTCCATGATCAGAAGTTCTTGAAGGTGTTAGATTTGCAAAAGCTCTTGATGAATGGAGAGCTAACGGTTGATCAAACATTTTCCCAGGTAGCCTCTGATCATCAGCAAACAGTTTCTGAAGATCGCGTTAAGCCATCTGTTGGTGAAGTGAATGAATTACATACCATTTTCATGCGGGAGAGCAAAGAATCCCTGAGAGATCTCCGTCAATCGATTATGAATTTGCGAGAGATGTTGAGTGCTACTGGAGAGAAAGCGGAGGACTGCGGTCGAGTGGAGCTACAACGAGCCTTCAACCAATCGCATTTTCTAATGAGTGTTGCACGAATGTTGGGAGCCCGAAAAATGGAAATTGTCGCTCGCCGGGTTGAAGATCTCTTACGGGTGGCAAAACGAGGACAGAACGTCGTGACCTTAAAACTTGTGGACCACTTGGATCGTGGCGTCAATGGGGTCCAAACTCTTTTGGATGAATTTACGACAGAGGCTACGACGACGGACATTGATCCCCTCGACTTTTTGGATGAACGAGCCTTAGTCGAAGCAGGAATGACTCATGAGCCTATGCAAGAACGTCTGGATGAAGAGACAACCCAAAGAGACCATGCTGGAGCCCTCTTAGTTGAATCCGCTAGATTAGATGAATTGATGGTACTGATCGAAGACCTGAAGGCAATCATTTGCGGACGGCAGGGTTGCCTGGTTGATACCGCGCATCTGGTAGAGTTTTCCGATTCCTGGAGTCATGCCGTTTTTGAGTATCGCGCCATTGGTTTCAAGGGAACTCGTTCAAGAAAGCTAATGGCAAGGGATGATATGGCGAAATTTTATAAACAGGAAAGCGAACAGCTTACCGCTTTAACCGGTGTGGTTGGTCGCGTAGCCAGAACGGTCGCTGATGAACATCAGCGACTGAGCTCGATCTCCGAGACACTAGAGGAACATATCCGGTCAATGCGGCTCTTGACTTTTTCTTCTTTCTTCCAAGATCTACCGAAGACGGCGTCTGATATCGGTCGGCAATTAAGAAAAGAGGTCGAGTTGAGTATTGAAGGCGGGCATATGACCGTGGATATGCAAGTGCTGGAGGAATTAAAGGAGCCGTTGCGTCATCTAATTCGAAACGCCATTCAACATGGCATTGAATCCCCAAGCGAGCGGATTCAGGCCGGCAAGCCACAAAAGGGGGCTCTTCGGCTCTATGTTTTTCAAATGGGAACCTACCTGCTTATTGAATTATGGGACGATGGAAGAGGATTGGATCTTGAGGCTATTAAACAGGCAGCGGTCCAAGATCAACTGTTTACGAGTGAGGAATTAGAGGCGATGCCTCTTCCACAAATTGAATCATTAGTGTTCAAGCCAGGATTTTCCACAGGTTCTTCTCTTCAGGGTACCTCGCAGGGGATGGGATTAGATGTGGTACAGTCTGCTGTCAAGCATCTGAAAGGAGCCGTGTATGCCGGATCGACTCCCGGTTCTGGCTGTATGATCCAAATCCAATTGCCAGGACCCATGCCGCCCATTCACTTGTTAATTGTTTCAATGGCTGGGCAGAAGTATGGAATTTCCATTGACCACGTTCAGACGACGACCCAGACGACACATTCAAATGCGAAAGGATCGCAGAATTCTAAGAATCAGGAATTTGTGACTGAAGATGGTCAAGTTGTTCCACTTGTATCCTTGGCTGATTTATTGGAAGTTGAAGGACAATGTAGACCGGACGAACTTTGTCCATGCGTCGTGATGGTAGTTGATGGGAAGCCGCTTGGGTGCCTCGTTGATGAAATTTTGTTTGAGCAAGAAGTAAAACCCCAACCACAAGGTCTCATTCTAAAGAGAGTACGGAATGTGTCCGGTTCGACCATTCTCAATACTGGAGAGGTGTGTCTCATTCTGAACCCAGACGACCTCATACGAACCGCCGAGAAAAATTTGGCCGTTTCTCGGTCCACCTAATAAATAGTTTATTCGTGAATGACCGGTCTTTCCATTTTGTGCCCGTGAGTCCTGAAGGTAAAGGGGACCATGTCGAAAGTCCCAGGTCCATATGCTGAGCAACCAATCCGAACCTTCCTAGTAGGCGAAGCGCTCACCTCTCTCCAGCAGATACTTGCCACATCCTCCGAAATTGAAATCAGTGGAACTGCAAAGAATGGGAAAGAAGCCCTGGGGCTCATTCCCAGGAACGATTCACAAGTCATTTGCACCGAATTAGAAATGCCCGTCATGGATGGCCTGGATCTCACAAGAGGCATCATGGCCACAGATCCTCGTGCCATTCTTGTTGTGACCCGCCTTGGCCAAAAAGAAGATCGCGATAAGGTGTTCCAGATTGTTGAAGCCGGTGCGATTGAAGTTTTTCCTATGTCTGCTAATAAAAGCGAACTCGCCCGTTACGCGAATACGCAAGAATTGATTAAAAAGATCAAAATACTCTCAGGAGTCATGGTCTTGCGAAGACGACAGATTCTTCCGCACATGGCTATGGAGGTCAAAAGGGCTCTTTCTGATGATTGTTCTCGAAGGATACCAGGGATAGTTGTGATAGGAGCGTCCACGGGAGGGCCTCAAGCCCTCAAAGAAATCCTGGCCCAGCTTCCGGCTGATTTTCCATTCCCTATTGTGTGCGTACAACACATAAGCCAAGGATTCTTGCAGGGCTTGGTAAATTGGCTGGCAGTGGATTGCTCCCTCCACATATCCATTGCCAAGGATGGGGAGAGGCCCCAAGGGGGAACCGTCTATTTTCCTCAAGAACGGCAGCATCTGAAATTCGATGCTAATGGAAGGTTTTTTGTAGCAAATGGGTCCAAGGCTGATAATCACATCCCGTCCGTTACGGTTTCCTTTCAATCAGCAGCTTATCGATTCGGCAGTCATGTTATAGGGGTCCTGCTCACAGGGATGGGAAAGGACGGAGTCGACGGCATGTTGGCTATTGCCGATCAAGGGGGTATCACTATCGTGCAAAACGAGCAAAGCTGTGTGGTATTTGGCATGCCTCAACGCGCTATTGAAGTCAAAGCCGCCTCTCATATTCTTCCTTTACAGGATATTGCATCTATGCTGATGAACACTGTTGCGAAATTTACAACCTGGGACAGGGACTGGTGCCTTCTCCAGACAAATTCAAAATAAGACCCTCTGAGTGGGAACGAAAAGAAATTTTGAATGGTCCGATTGCCTGGACCACAAAATATCAAAGAAGTGGTCGAGGGGAGGATGCGTGGTCACTGTCTTAAGTTAGAGGGGGTGAGCCTAAAAGAAGAGCCGGAACCGCTCTGATCCCGTCTAGGTTGATGCCAAAATACTGAGCCTGCCTTGAGAGAGTTGTTGGATATGGCTTCAGGATTGTTTGAAACACCAAAAATGCGTGTGCAAGGAATGTTGAAGATCAAACAGTGGACTCATCAACCGGTTAAGAAGACGAGGCAAGAGAAGTATATGCACGAAGGCGGTCTTCCAAGTCTTTGACTTCATCGTTTTTCTTTGACAACTCATTATCCAATAATTGGTTCTGGAGTTCCATATTTCGAAGCTCATCCTGGAGACTTTGTAATTCAGGATGAAAGCCATCGAGCTGTCGTTTAGTCTCTAGTAACTGACCAGTAAGTTTAGCGTTCGTCTCCTGCAACTCTTTGTTCAATTGTAAATTGCTGGCTTGTAACTGGTGCATCTCCTGCGGGATTTCGGTCGGCGATGTTTGTTTAGCTTGGGCGAGTTGGGTTTTGATCTCTTGCAACTCTGTGGTCAATTGGGCATTGCTGGCCTGTAACCGCTGCACTTCTTGTGAGGGCTCGGCAGCCGTCGGCGACGCCTGTTTGGCTTGAACGAGTTGAGCTTTTGTGGCTTGCAGCTCTTCGGTCAAATGCGCGTTGATATCTTTGAGATTCCCTATTTCTTGGGTTTTCTCTGCTCTTAGCTTGGACAAGTCTGCTTCGACTTTCGTGGGCGACGCCTGTTTGGCTTGAGCGAGTTGAACTTTTGTGGCTTGTAGCTCTTCGGTCAAGTGCGCATTGATTTCCTGTAGATTCCAAATTTCCTGGGTCTTCTCTGCTCTCAGTTTGGACAAGTCCGTCTCGATTTTCGAGGGTTCAGCCTTCTGAGGCCGATGAGCCTGTAAGATTTGGGTTTTCGTCTCTTGTAATTCTGCGGTCAATTGCGCATGGCCGGCTTGTAACGTCTCTACCTTTTGCGTGAGGTCGGTCTTAACCTGTACAGCTTGGGTGAGTTGGGTTTTCGTCTCTTGCAATTCTGCGGTCAATTGCGCATTGCCGGCTTGTAACGTCTCTACCTTTTGCGTGAGGTCGGTCTTAACCTGTACAGCTTGGGTGAGTTGGGTTTCTTGTGCCCTAAGTATAGACAATTCAGGTTCTATTTTCTTTATTATGTCTCCCAGGCTTGCTTTTTCTATACACAAGGTCTGAGCAGCGGTAGTAACCTCTTCTAGCAGTTGAAGAATATCTTTTTTGTTCTTCATTTGAGGACTGCCTTTCGCTTCGCTGTACATTGCGTATTCATCGGCAATTTAACTGCCTATTCCCCGTCATTTGCTACGTGAGATATCGCTTGAGAGTTTCGGATTTAGTATGCCACTAATTACCTGTCAGCTACCTACGGAGCTCTTTATTCCTAGTTCGGTTTTTTTTTATCAAAATTAAGGCCTTCTAGCAAAAAAATGTTCGGGGATTTTCTTATGCATTGATCTTAGTTCAATCGCTAGAGGGTGAGATTGGAAACGATTTATAAGTGGTCTGCAATTGATTGGCTAAGGCCCAAGTTTTGGTTTCAATTATTTTAGGAAGCCATAGATAAAGTGGGCACTCACCTTCTTACAAAAATAGAGGAATGTGGTGTGAGGGAATTTCGTTCTATCGACGTAAAGGACGTTTAGCTTGTTTTCCAAAGTTCTCGATACCATTGCGGTGGTTGTGTTTATCTTTTTCCTAAATTCGGCAGTACGAAACATGCCAACGCTTCCTAACTTATAACAATCATGAATAATGTAAGGCTTTCATCTAACGCGCAGAAGCTTAGGTTCTAACTCCAAGTGCAACACTTCCAGCTGTAGCCGGCTAAGGTGTTGCCAGACCAAGACGCACTCTACGCATTTGAGTTTCGAAGAACCACTGGGAAGGCGACCTAATCAAGGGAGCCCGGAATGGCTCCGCGGTCGGCAACCTGGTGGAGCGGACGTCGCACCTGGTGCTCTTGGCTCGGCATGAGGGAACCGATGCGCGGAGTGCCTGCCAGGGATTTATCAAGAAACTTCAGCCTGTGCCCGCCGCCCTGCGAAAAACGTTCACCTATGATCGGGGCAAGGAGGATTACCCACCACGAGCGCCTGGCTCAACGGCCTGCCATCCGAGTATTCTTTGCCGATCCCCATAGCCCATGGCAACGTGGGACCAATGAGAATATCAATGGCCTGCTGCGCCAGTACCTCCCCAAGGGTACCGATGTGTCGTGGTACACGCAGCGAAAGCTGAATGCCGTTGCCTAGCGGTTGAACACCCGACCCAGAAAATGTCTGAACTGGGCGACGTCCCCCTCGAGGTCTTTACGCAACTGCGTCATCATTCATCCGTTGCACTTGGAACTTGAAAGTAAAACCAACGTAGATTCATCCGGAAGCTTTTCTTAATTAGACTCCCATTTTTTTGGAGTCATGTATCCGGCATTACTTTGGATTGCATTTATTTCTTGAAACCGCTTATTCCTTAGGTAGTTATGATATTTCATGAAGTATTTTAAATTTCCAAGTTAATATTAGTAAAAAAAATTCCGATACAGAAAATATAAATCCCTAGCAAGAGGAAATAGCATGAAGACTTCTGTAAATATCCTGATTTTACTCCTTTTTTCAATTTCCGCCTGTTCGGAGACTGTTGACTCCGAGTATTCCACTTTAGATGTAGCAAGGAAGGAAAATGCCGTTCGAACAGGATTGATTCCAGAATGGTTGCCAGATACTTCCAATCAAATCATGGTGGCCTATAATATAAGTACAAATGAAAAAATTTTGACCTTCCAATATAAAATCGCTGAAGGCTGGAACCCGCTTGAAGTTTGCAAGCAGATTGCCCCATTTGATTCGCCAAAACCAAAATTAAATCGTTCCTGGTGGCCCGAAGATGTTCCTGGTAATGAAAACTCCACTCCCCGACATAATTTTTACACTTGCGAAAATGGAGAGTCTTTTCTTGCGGCTCATCCGAAGGTCGGGCAAGCATTTTATTGGAACACCAAGATTTAGCAATTTCAGATTTTGACAATTCCGCGTTTCAATATCCCAAGCTATCTAGAACAAGTGAATTTCCCGCGGAGAAATGGGAACAAGAGCTGTCCCCATTCATTGGCTGATTCGCCTGTTAGGGATTCCTGTTGTGTATTCTTTCAAAGACCGCTGACTGAACTTGGTAGCCGGGTACTCTGTGCGGCCGTTCCTGATTGTACTCTCCTCGCCAATCTTTGATTATCACTCTAATTTCCGTGAATCTGTGGAAGAGTCCTGTGTTAAGGACATTCTCGGCGTCACGGTGAGAGCCAATTGACGCATTACCTTGCCGGAACAAAAGAGCCTCGCCTGCCGGGGCGAAACCCGGCACCACAGAAAATCATGTTGACACGAGAGTTGGGGACACAAGTGCGATGCCATGTGCGATTGGACGCTCTTGATCACTAATGTGCCGGAGTCCTGGCTGCCCCTGGACATGGTGCGGGCCTTGTATACGCTCCGCTGGCAAATCGAATTGCTATTCAAGCAATTCAAATCCATTCTCCGCGTGCATCAGTCCATGACCGGCAATATCCATCGCTTGCGCTGCGAGCTCTACGGCAAATTGATTACCGCCGTGTGGGTACAGCGTCTGCATGCCGTCGCCCACACCGCGCTGTGGAATACCGCACGCCAAGAGATCAGCCTGGCGAAGTTATACAAACGGCTCCAGGAACGAGCCTTCCTGCTCGCTCAATTGGTGATGGGGTCGGAGGCGCAAGCCATGGCCTATTTGTCCCAGGAGCTTGAGACGCTGCTCAGGCACTGTCGAAAACATCGCCAACGCTCCAGGATGACCACGCTGGAAATGCTCGAAGCGGGCTTCGATCCGAAACTCTACAGAGGGCAAGACCAAGGCTTAGCTTAACAGCTATGGGCCGAAACCCGGCATCGCTCGCCCATGCAAATTCTTCCAGTGAGTTGAATTTTGTGCTCGAACACGTTCGGAGGATATGTTGGAGGGACGATGAAACGATTCAGTGACATGGTGAATGGCCGCAAGAGAGCTTTCACATCTCTCT
>CAWAXJ010000049.1:0-10882 GCA_963785905.1 uncultured Nitrospirales bacterium | reverse complement strand
TGATGAGTTCACCGGCGTTGCGGGTGGCGCCATCCATGGCAGCCATTCTTGCGGCTTGTTCGGCGGCCGATGATTCCAATAAAATGCGAAAAACCTGACCCTGTGCATACTTGGGAAGCAGGGCTCTCGAGCAAATCCTCCTGATCGGGTTCATACAGATAGCCGCCTCCGGATGGCGCCTCAGCCGCTCCGAATTCTTCCAGCGGTTCAATAGGAAGAACTTTTTCCACCACCACTTGCTGTTGGACGACGTTTTTAAACTCGTTATAGACGATATATCCCTCATCAAAGATCCCGCTGGCAAAGTCTTCTACCGCACCCAATCCGACTTCGAGGGCGTGCTCATAGGTCAATCGTTCAAACACATTCACATTCGGATCGCGAACGGGCCAATGACGGCGACGGAAGTACTCACTCCCTTTCCGGCCTACCACTCCGACGATCACCTTCGCCCCGGTTTCTTCGCATTTCTGGATCACCTGGAGTGCTTTGCGAAACACGTTCATATTGAATGCTCCGCACAGGCCACGGTCGCTCGACACCACTGTCACTTGAATAATCTTGACCGGGCGCTTTTGGAATAAGGGATGGGCAGATGGATTGACCCGGCCGCTCAGGTTGGCGAGCACACGGCGTAATTCCTGTCCATAGGGGCGGAACGCCAGAATTCGCTGCTGCGAACGGCGAAGTTTGGATGCAGCCACCAATTTCATGGCCTTCGTGATTTTTTGTGTGTTCTTGACCGAACCGATCTTACGGCGCAAGGCCTGAAGATTTGCCATCCCCCATCCTCCTATATCTTGAATATGATCTTTTGAACAGACCCATTACCTGCTTCCTTCACTCTTGAGGAAATTCTGCGGGAGTGTCCGAATATTCACGAACACAAATTTTGAAAATTTCCCATTTTGAATGGGGAATCCCCGCAACAAACTTCGGAGCAGCAAGCACACCAGCCGCTTTTACTCAATTGGCCATGAGTGCGGAAAAGTATTGTGCGCGAAATGGGGGGAGGTTGCAAGATGATCGCAGAAACAATTGCAAGAGTGCTATCTACACTGGTCCAGAGAAGCGTGGCGGCTCTCACATTCCATCGTCCCTCAGAAGAGGACGGCCAACAACCCTTGTCCTATCCTATAGACATCCCGTATCTCAGCTTTTTAGTTCAGGCTGCGTTAGCCCGGGTTCGCCCGGCCCGGAAGCAGGCTGCCCCTGTTCCTCAGTTGGCGACCAACCACCTCCCAGGGCTTTGTAAAGCCGGACGATGGAACTCAGGTGTTGCTGTCCGGTTGAGACAAGCCCCAGTTCGGCCTGAAAGAGATCCCGTTGGGCCGTTAAGACATCCAGGTAGGACGCGAACCCTCCCCGATAACGTTTGTCCGCGAAATTTAACGCAGACTTTAGAGAAGCAACTTGGGATTCCTGCGCCTCACGTTGTTCGCGAGTCTTTTTGATGGTGATCAACGAATCCTCAACTTCCCTAAAGGCATTGAGGATGGTCAACTCGTACCGGGCAAGTGCCTGTTGTTCTTTAGCAGTAGCAACCCCTACACCGTAGCCAAGTGCTGTCGCATTGAAAAGCGGACCGGTTAAGCTGGCTGCGACCCCAGCCGTGGCGAATGGCCCCGTCCCCATCGAGTTTACCTGAAAGCCGGCAACGCCACCACCGCCATTGATGGTGAATTGGGGAAAGCGTTGAGCCTGGGCCACACCGATATTGGCGTTGGACGCGACGAGTTTTTGTTCCGCTTCCAGAATATCGGGGCGCTGACTCAGGAGACTGGAAGGCAACCCGACCGGCACTTCAGGCGGTAGAGGCTGTTCCGTAAGCGCAAACCCTCGCGGGATCGCCATGGGTCGCTGTCCTAACAGGATGCTAATCTGGTTTTCCGCCTGGATCACCTGTTGTTCCAGGTTGGCCAATTGTGCTCTCGTGCTTGCCTGTTCAGCCTCGAAGCGATCCAGATCCAGCTTCGAAGCATACCCGTACTCGTATTGCGACCGGCTTAACCTTACGGCTTCGTCCCAGACTTTGAGCGTGCGTTGAGCGATTTGCACCTGGAGATCAAGAGCCCGGAGGGTGAAGTAGGATTGGGCCACGTCACTGACCAGGGCAATGACAACCCCGCGTTGGTTTTCCACCCTTGCGAATAATTCCGCTCTGGTGGCTTCCACGTTCCTGCGAATCCTACCCCAAAGATCAAGCTCCCATTTGATGCCACCCGTGAAGGATTCCCTCGAAAAGTCAAGGTTTCCGCGTCCACTGTTCCCACCTGCTTGCCCCGGGAGCACCGACCCCCCTCCAATGTTTAGCCCATTACTCGTGCTGTGATAGTACGACGCATCTCCCGAATAACCTAAGGAAGGGGCAAGGTCGAATTTGGCAATGAAGAGTTGGTTGTTGAACTCCTCAACAGCCGCGGCGGCCACTCTGCAGGTCCAGATTTTCTTGTAAGGCAGTTCGTATCAATTTCTGAAGTTCTTCATCCTTGAATAATTCCCACCAGGGCATATTGGCGATGGATTCGGATGTTCCCGGTGCGAGCCGCCAGGAATCGGATGTCGGAACATCGGGCCGCTTGTAATCCGGCCCCATTGTGCAGCCAGACGCGATCAGGAGACTCAGGACGATAGCGGGGCATTTGTTGCATATCAGTGATTTTCCTGGAGGTGGATAGGAGCGGTGCCGGTTTTGCTTTGTGGTGTGATTCCAAACGAAGCTTCGTCTTCCAAGTAGTTCGGAGCCATCGGATTCCGGCCCATCAGGGTCTGGCTTGAGTGGTTGGTCATGACGGTGGACCAGCCGCTCCACCACATAGAACGACGACCGGAATGAGAAATATGGCGATAAAGCTGGCAGCGATCATTCCCCCGATCACGGTGACGCCGAGAAGGATTCTCCCATGCGCCCCTGATCCCGATGAGAGAACAAGTGGAACCACTCCGAAAATAAAGGCAAGCGAAGTCATGAGGATCGGCCGCAGCCGCAAGCCGGGCTCCTGTCAGCGCCGCCTCAACAAGAGAACGACCCTTTTCATATTCCATTTTAGCGAATTCCACGATCAGGATCGCGTTTTTCGCGGACAACCCGATGAGCATGACGAGACCGATCTGGGTGAACACATTGTTTTCCATCCCAAGTGCCCACAAGGCGCCAAAGGCACCGACGACTGCAATCGGCGTACAGATGAGGACGCTGAACGGAAGCCCCCAACTCTCATACTGGGCTGCCAGAATAAGAAAGACAAAGAGGAGAGAGAAGCCGAAGATCACGCTGGCCGGGACTCCTTCGGCGGCAACTTTCTCCTGAAAAGACATTCCGATGAAGTCGTATCCCATCTCACGGGGCATCGTCTCCGCAAAAATTTCCTCCAGTGCCTCCATGACCTGACCGGAAGTGTATCCGGGGTTGGCCCCGATGAATATCTGCGCAGACCGGTAGCCGTTAAATCGCATCGTGAATTCCGGACCTGAGGTTTTTTCCATGGTCACCAAAGTTGAAAGGGGGACCATTTCATTATATTTATTCCGCACGAAAAATTGGCCCACGTTTTCAGCCTTGGTCCGAAATTCCCCTTCAGCCTGAACATATACCTGCCAGACACGGCCGAACCGGTTGAAATAGTTCACCATCACGCCGCCCATAAAGGTTTGCAGGGTTTGATAGACATCTTCAAGTTTTACACCCTGCTTAAGCACTTTGTCCCGATCGACCCGGGCAAAGACCTGTGGGACGGCTGGGATGAAGGTGGTGTTCATGGATGCGATTTCAGGACGCTGTCGTGCGGCTTCCATGAACGTTTGGAGGTTGTCGGCCAGGAAGGCCACATCCTGTCCGGAACGGTCTTCAAGAATGAAAGAAACGCCGCCCGAGGTGCCTACGCCGGGAATGGCCGGAGGCGGAAAAAGAAACGCGGTCGCTTCCGGTAAGGCTGCGAGTTTCTCGTTCACATTTTTGAAAATAGCCTGAAGTTTTTCCTCGGGTTTGTCCGTTCCTCCCATGGGGCCAGAGTGACGAAAAAGAATCCGTTATAGGTCGTTTGGACCGTGCTTAACAGACTAAATCCTACGATGGTGCTCACATGTTGAATTCCGGGTGTTTCTGAAAGAATGGCTTCTATCTTCTTGCAGACTTCATCCGTTCGTTGGAGGGAGGCCGCCAACGGCAGTTGGACGTTTAAATAGACATATCCCTGATCCTCCATCGGAAGAAACCCAGTGGGGAGTTTGGCTCCCAGAAGACCCGCGCCCACCGCAGCCAGGACCAGGAAGATCATCGCCCGGCCCGACTTACGGATCAGGTGGTGGCAGTACCCGACATACCCGTCGGTGGCCCGCCCGAACCAATGGTTAAACCATCTGAAGAATGCCCCCATCGGGCCTCTGGCTGGAGTTCTTGGCCTCAGAATCATCGCGGAAAGCGCAGGGCTGAGCGTCAGAGCATTGAAGGCGGAGATAATCACAGATAACGCAATCGTGAGTGCGAACTGTTGGTAGAGTCGCCCCGTAATTCCCGGAATGAACGCGGTGGGCACGAAGACCGCCGCGAGAATGAGGGCGATCGCGATCACCGGTCCGGAAACCTCCTCCATTGCTTTCCGGGTAGCATCCTTGGGCGACAGGCCTTTTTCGATATGGTGTTCGACGGCTTCGACCACGACGATGGCATCGTCTACCACGAGCCCGATGGCCAAAACCAGTCCGAATAACGAGAGAGTGTTGATCGAGAAGTCCAAAAGCGGGAACACCGCGAACGTCCCCACCAGTGAGACAGGAACGGCCAACAGAGGAATGAGCGTGGCCCGCCATCCCTGCAGAAAAATGAAGACGACGATGATCACGAGCACTACGGCTTCAAAGAGGGTATGTACGATTTCCTTAATTCCCTCCCTCACCGCCAGGGTTGTGTCCAGGGAAATGGCGTAATCAAGGTCATCAGGAAACCGCTCTTTCATCTCCTCCATCAGCTTTTTCGCGCGATCCACCGTATCGATTGCGTTGGACCCTGGGAGCTGGTAGACAGCAATGAGCGCGCTGGGCTTTCCGTTGAGACGGCCGATCATACCGTAGGTTTGCGCGCCTAATTCCACTCGGGCCACATCCTTCAGCCGGATAATGGATCCGTCGGGGTCGGCACGAATGATGATCTGTCCAAACTCTTCCTCGTTTAGCAGACGCCCTTGTGATCGGACCGTATACGTGAATTCCTGTCCTTGGGGAACCGGTTGAGCTCCAATCTGACCGGCAGGGTTGACCGTGTTCTGCTTTTTGATGGCGTCCAGGATCTCGGTTACTGTAATGCCCAGTTTGGCGAGACGATCGGGTTCCACCCAGAAGCGCATGGCATATTGGCCCGCCCCAAAGATTGTGACCTGTCCAACTCCGGGTACTCGCGAGAGTGGATCGTTGATGTTCACGTAGGCATAGTTGGCCAGAAAAATCTCGTCATAGGTGCCATTCGGGGAATACAGGCTGAAGAGCATCAGCGGGCTTGTGGTGGATTTTTTGATCGTGACGCCGAAATTTCTGACGTCCGTGGGCAATTGAGATTCGGCCTGCAGATACCGCATCTGGGTCAGGATCTGGTCGTCGTTGGGGATCGTGTTGACGTCAAAGTCCACCCGCAACGTCATCTGCCCATTACTGGCGTTTGTGGAGTACATGTAGATCGAGTTGTCCACTCCGGCCATCTGTTGTTCGATGGGGGTAGCGACCGATTGTTCGACCGTGACCGCGTCCGCCCCGACGTAGGTGGCTTGTAATTGAATTTCAGGAGGGGCGATGTCGGGAAACAGTGCGATCGGAAGTTGCACCATGGAGATGAGGCCGAGGATCACCATGATGATCGAGATGACGATGGCGACGATCGGCCGGTCAATGAAGAATTTGGCCATGGGACTTTTATGTCGCCTCGGGTTGTTCGGGAGAAGTCTCAGCGCCGGGTTGTGATTCTTCCGAAGTCCTTTTAGGTGTGACCACCATTCCTTCTCGAACCTTGAGAAGTCCCTCGACGATGACCATCTCGCCGGGGTGAAGGCCCTCGTTGATGAGCCAAAGGGAATCGATCCTGGGTCCTAAAGTCACTTTTCGAAATGCCACTTTGTTTTCCTCACCGATCACCGCGATTTGATAGGTGCCCTGGAGTTCCTTGACTGCTCTCTGTTGGACCAACAGTCCTCCGGGGCGAGTTTCGATGGGAATTCGTACCTTGGCAAAAAGGCCTGGACGCAGGAAGTTCCCCGGATTCGGGAAATAACTGACGATCGTGATCGTTCCCGTCTTGACATCAACTTGGCGATCGGCGAGGACAGCTCTTCCTTTATGTGGGTACACGCTTCCATTGGCAAGAATCAGCTGGAGGTCTTTTGAGGGATTGAATTTTTCCTGACCACCGGCCTTTTCGATCCGTCCGGCGAGTTTTAAGTACTCTCGCTCGCTAATGGGGAAGTTGACCTTGATCGGGTCCACTTGAGAGACCGTGGTCATCACCGTATTCTCGCCAATGAGGTCACCGATTTGCGCGGTGGAGATTCCGGCTATTCCATTGATCGGGGAAGTCACACTGGTCCAATCAAGGTCCAGTTGGGCATTCGCCAGTTTGGCGCGTGCGGAAGCTACCGAAGCCTGGTTGGCCGCGCTTGCCTGTATCGCATCATCCAGTTCCTTCTGGCTGATGGCGCCTTCCGCCGCAAGGGGGGTGTTCCGCTTGACGTCAAGTAGACTTTTTTTATAGGCCGCTCCCGCCCTGGCGAGTTCGGCCTTCGTTTGATCCAGGGCAGCCTGGTATGGTCGAGGGTCGATTTTAAACAAGAGGTCATTGGCCTTGACCACGGACCCTTCCGTATAATTGCGGGACATGAGATATCCCTGAATTCTTGCACGAATCTGCGCATCCACATAGCCGACGGTGGTCCCGACCCACTCCCCATAAATCGGGACGTCCTTTTGTATCACCCCGGCTACCACCACCTCAGGAGGCATAGCCGTGGATGCCGCCTCTTTGCGATCGCACCCTAAGATCATAGCCAACAGAAGGCATACCATCAGGCCTGACCCTCGCCTGAAATACCGTAGGAGTGGTTGCGGGAGGCTTATCACGATGAAAGGTCTTTGGTTCTGCAAGGAGAGAGCTGCCGGATTTATGATCACAATCTCACTACCGACCAAGGTTCTGATAGATCCCTGGAGCGGGTGAAAATGACAAGTCGGCTATTATTTCATAATTGAAGTTCAATTCTCAAGCAACCATCCCGCATATTTTTCATGAGCTGTTTTTTTGATGCTGTAGGCTGTAGGGTGGATTCGTTTTTGACGTATGCGTGACAGGGAGTGATGTGATGCATACCTGGGATTCCCGACTTTCCGGATAGGGCATCCCTGGACGATCGATGGTTACCCACTGCCACTTTTACTCTCACTTCTACCATGATATTTCTGAAAAATACCGGTTCCGTTTAAAGTATGAAGAGGTATTCTCATTGTTCCTCTACTAGTGGTAAGCGGGATGATGGTCGACACGATATCCATCCCGACGTCGGAGGGTTGGGTCTCGGTCAGAGCCGGTTCAATGCCTAAAGCGTCCGGAATGAGTGTGGGAAGAAAATCCTCTTTACGCTTCCGGATTACTTTTGAACGCAAATCACCCGCCGGCTTGTTTAATTCTTCCTGCGGAATCGGGGACTTCTTGGACATCAACACGATGGCCGGCTCCCCATACACGGCCTGGCAAATTGAAAAGTCGGCTTGAGGAATTTTGTATACGTTGTGTGGAACGTCAAGTTTGCCGAGTTCCGCCATTCGCATCCGATGCCCTGTTCGGTAGCTGAGCGGAGTTATAGCCCCCGTTCATACGCGACCACAGAAACAAATCTTTCCCGTGTGTGAAGAATTGAGACAACGCCACTTGCGGCTTGTGTTGCATTCTTCCCCACCAGATCGTCTTCCATCTGAAACGTGCTCCCCCGGACTTCTGAAAATGTTATAAAATGTTATATGGTGTCGGAGGAAAAAGCGCACTCATTCCCACCACATAATATTAATGGCACCGCTCTTGGCCCATGCTCCGAGCAAAGGAAGATTTTTGACAAACTTGCACCGTTATGTATAATTCCCGCCCTTTTGAGATATTGCGAAGGGATCTGCCGGAAAGAAGAGGGACTGGGTCGGGGGGGAAATTAATTAACCTGAATCCTGCGGCATTGGTCAGTGGATGGTGTGCTTGACGATGCATTCACTATGCTGCCAAAGTCATACTGTAGACTATACGTCCGCGGATCCTTTTGATGCCCGCACAGTTGTGCCGCCCCCCCCACAACCGGCCATCCTTGACCATGTCCGCCAGCGAACCGGGGGAGGCGGGCTGGAACTACACCTTGCCTAATCAAGAACTCAAGCAATAACATCATCTTTTCACGCAGGATTCAGAATTAAATCGTAGGGAGCAACGAATCCAGAAATTGGGGGAGACATCCATATGGGACGACAAGAGCTGGAACAGACGGCAAGAGAGCTAATAGCCGAAGGCAAGGGTATTCTGGCAGCAGATGAAACGGTTCCTACGCTGACCAAGCGGTTCGACGCCTTGAAGATTACCTCCACCGAGGACAGTCGCCGTACCTATCGCGAAATGTTTTTTACGACGCCGGGAGCTGCCGCTTTTATCAGCGGCGTCATCATGTATGACGAAACCATCCGCCAGAAGAACGCCGCGGGCATATCGTTGGCCGAGGTGTTGTCCAGGGAGGGGATCATTCCGGGGATCAAAGTGGATACCGGCGCAAAGGTGCTGGCCGGTTCACCGGAGGAAAAAATGACCGAAGGGCTCGATGGGCTTCGGGACCGCCTGAAGGAATACGCGGCCATGGGCGCGCGATTCGCCAAATGGCGGGCGGTGATTCGTATTACCGACATGCTTCCCAGCCCAATGTGTGTGAACGTCAACGCCCATGCGCTGGCTCGGTATGCTGCCCTGTGCCAGGAACAAGGCATCGTGCCGATCGTGGAGCCAGAGGTTCTGATGGACGGGTCTCATACCATCGAACGCTGCGAGGAGGTCACGAGTTCGGTGCTCCATACGGTCTTCGATGCGCTCTTCGAACAGTGCGTCCGGCTGGAAGGCATGCTGCTAAAACCCAGCATGGTGATCGCCGGAAAAGTTTGTCCCAAGCAGGCCTCCGTGCAGGAGGTCGCAACGGCCACGTTGCGCTGCTTGCGCCGTCATGTGCCGGCGGCGGTTCCCGGCATCGTGTTTCTGTCCGGCGGACAGCCGAGCGTGACGGCGACCGCGCATCTCGATGCCATCATTCGCCTGGGCGGACCGAAACCCTGGTCCATCAGTTTTTCATACGGTCGTGCCTTGCAGGACGTGGCGCTGGAGGCCTGGCACGGACAAAAGGAAAACGTGAAGGCGGGCCAACAGGCCTTCCAACATCGGGCCAAGTGCAACAGCGAGGCGGCATTGGGCCGCTATACCGACAAGCTCGAGCGCGAACCGGCCGGTGTCAATGAGCCGGCCCATCGCTCGGACTGGCACGATGACTGATATCCTCTGGGCATGTGCCGTGAGGGGAAAGCGGTAACATGCTCGTTCTGGTGATCAACAGCGGGAGCTCGTCGATCAAATTTCGCCTAGTGGAAGTGGTTGAGGAGCCGACAGGCGTATTGACAACCCAGCCGGCAATGCTCCAAGGCGCCGTGAAGGGCATTGGGGGCGTCGCAAACTTCGAGATGATGGGGCGCGACGCACCGCCTTCGACGTCCGCGTTGGAGATTCGAGACCATGGGCAGGCGGCACGTGTTCTGTTTGAAATCCTGACAGGTTCTCTGGGCGAGATCGAAGCGGTCGGACATCGGGTGGTGCACGGAGGAGATCAATACGTGAAGCCCACACTGATTACTGCACAGGTTGAGGAAGGAATCGATGCGCTGTCCGAATTGGCTCCGCTGCACAATCCCTCGTGCCTTGAAGGGATTCGCGGAGCGCGGGCGGCTTTTGGTCCGACGCTACCGATGGTGGCCGTGTTCGACACGGCCTTTCACCAGACCATGCCGGAAGTCGCCAGGCGGTATGCGCTCCCTGTTGAGCTGGCCGAGCGGCATCGGATCCGTCGCTATGGTTTTCACGGGATTGCCCATGCCTCGCTCGCGAACGGATACGCGGCCTACACGGGGAATCCACTGGAACAGGTGCGTCTAATCACTCTGCAGTTGGGCAACGGTTGCTCCATCGCTGCGATCGCACAAGGCCGGTCGGTCGAAACCTCGATGGGGTTCACCCCGCTGGAGGGGTTGGTGATGGGGACACGCTCGGGTGATCTGGATGCCTCCATTGTCAGCTACTTGTCCGGCCGGGAGAAGGTCGAAGCCGCTGAAGTCGAGCGGTGGCTCAACGAGCGGTCGGGCCTCCTGGGGCTTTCAGGTCGGTCAAATGACATGCGGGAGTTGCTCCGCGCGGCCGGGCAGGAGCAGGACAAACGGGCACAGTTCGCCGTTGATCTGTTCTGCTATCGGGTGCGCAAGTATGTTGGGGCCTATCTCGCCGTATTAGGTGGCGCCGAGGTCCTCGTCTTCGGAGGCGGGATCGGGGAAAATGCACCGGAGATTCGGGACCGGATTTGCGAGAAGATGGAGTGGTGCGGCCTGAGGCTCAGCTCCGACCGTAATCGAGCGGCGGTCGGGCTTGCACCGGGGAGTGCGGCAAAGATCAGCACAGATGAATCGCACCTGGCGGCCTATGTAGTCGCGGCGGATGAGGAAACGTGGATCGCCAGGGAAACGGTTGGGTGTGTGCGAAATGGATATTCATAGGCTAACGGCTCTTGTCCTCAGTTAAACGATGGCCGTAAAACTAAAAGGAGAAATCATGGGAAACCCGTTGTCGGTG
>CAWAXJ010000048.1:0-149291 GCA_963785905.1 uncultured Nitrospirales bacterium | reverse complement strand
CGGGAGGGTAGTTCGTGTGGCGACGAGTAGACACCAAAGCCTGGGGCCGCGCAATCGACGATGAGATGCCTTCAGCCCTGTCCCTCTGCGCCCTCAGCAGTAATCCGCTTGCGGCTCGTCAAAAGGCTGGTCAGGGCCAGATATCGTGGAATCAAGGACGGCCAGCTATCCGTTGCCACCAATGGGTTCGTGCTCACGTCCTGCAATGTCGTCGGACCCATCCCAGCCTCGCATTCTATAAGGATTTCTTCCATAGTTGCGCCCTCTCCGCACTGCTGCTGTCGCGTTAGGCTCGTGGCGGCAAGCCTTATGCGTTGTGGCTACGCGTGGACAGACGCGGCACGGTGGCTGACCGACGACAAGCGACGCGTAAGGGACGTCGCGCCACGGACTGTACAGCCGTTGCGAGAACTTTTGTGTCGAAACGACGCGAGAACTCTCGCGTCTCAAAACGGTCGTAGAAGTTCTCATTGATGCCGTGCAGGGGCTGACTGGCTCGAGGCGGAGGAAGCATCCGCATCCATCAAGTTGATCTGCAGAAAAAGATTCTCGGCTTGATCGGTGTTAGTGAAGCGGAAGCCGAAGCCAGATTCGGGTTTTTCCTTGAAGCACTGAGCTTCGGTGCGCCGCCTCACGGCGGCATTGCCTTCGGGATCGACCGGCTGGCGATGCTTCTCAGCGGCGCGAAATCACTCAGGGATGTCATTGCCTTTCCCAAAAGCCAGCGCGCCGTGTGCATGTTGACGGACGCACCGTCAACGGTCGACGCCAAGCAGTTGCGTGAGTTGGGAATCAGAGGCACGGTCTCGGGATAAGGCCGGTTGCGGCAGACTTACGTACCTACCGACTTGAGCGGTTTGCCGGCTTCTGTTATTTTACCAAGCAATTCAATGGTCAAAGTTCTCTTAGCTATCGTCTGGTGGGTTTCTGCGTGCAGCACTTTTGCCCCTCCCACCGTCCAAAGCAAGCGCTCCACGGATCTGGACGCACGCAGAATCAAACGAATCGCCGTGCTGCTGCCTGGCGGCATGGCTCCTGAACCAGGAGTGCAAGCGAGCTCCACCTCGACTTCTGCTGAAAAAGAAGAAGAGCTCTCGGAGTTGCTCGCCAGGCTTGTCTATTCAACTATGGCGGCCATGCCTAATTGGCAGATCGTATCCGAAAGCGAAGTAAGAGAGGTAGCGCAAAGCATTCCCCCCGGGCCTGATATGGCAAGGCTGCGAACGATCGGAGAGATGGTTTACGCTGACGCAGTGATCGTGGGCCGAGTGGAGCGCTACCGGGAAAGGATAGGGAACGAGTGGGGCGCCAAGAGCCCCGCGTCCGTGGCTTTCGTCCTCAATCTTATCGATATTCGTCGGGGAGATACGGTCTGGTCCGCCCGTTTCGACGAAACTCAAAAGCCGCTGAGCGAAAACATTTTTGCGCTCGGCCAGATCGGGGAGCGCGGTATCAGATGGTTAAGTGCCGAACAGCTTACAGGCGAAGGCGTTAGGAAAGCTGTGGCTGAGTTGCATCAAGCCTTAGTTCCTGGTCCGGCTTCCTCCTAAGCCGCGCTTGACTTCTCCCTTTCCGATCGAATCCAGTCAGCGGCGGAGACCCGGGTCGACGTCAAGAGGTTTATCGACTTGGTTGCTGACCCGTCGTGCCAATCTTCCAGTCTCCTCAAACTGCCGCGGTCCAGCAGAATGGATTCACCCCCTACAGCCAATAGGCGAAGTGAAGGTACGGGAAAAGACTGCGCGGCTGAGGAACCGGCGACGGCAAAACCGCTGTAGACCTGGTCAACGCCGAGGCTGAGCTTCTTGATTTCGTGATACGTGATCGACAGCAGGGTTGTCTGGTGCAGGCTCCGTTTTTGGAGAGTGATTCGCTGCGCCGAGTTGTCGATGATGATCGTGCGCTTCTGGGAGAGGAGATAAAGAGAAATTCCAAAGAGAATCAAGTTCATCAACGGAAAATACCAAAGCGAACCGGCGGCGCCGACAAAACCGTTGAGATGGATCGCATAGGCGATAGGAACGGAAACGAACAGCAGCAGGAGCGCGATGCCGAGGCACAGAAAGGCGGGGAAGCGAGGACCCTGCCAGACTAGACAGAGCTTTTCGGCGGTTTCCTCGAAGACGCGAAAACCAAGCCGGTTGCCGATCGCCTCGAATTGAGCGGGATCACCCTCCATCTGCGGCTAAACCTGGAATTAAAAACGCGGACTCCGTAAACGGACTAGACTAGGGTTTCGGTTCTTTTCCCCGATAAAAATCTTTGAAACGGTAGTCCTTCAAACGGATCAGACTCTGATACGATCCGAAGCGATCCGCAGGGTCTTCGATCCCATCGAGCTTATCCGCCGGATTATCCTCAGACTCGAAGACCCGGAGCTTTTGGTAGGTTGTCGAACGCTCCGCCGGAACACGGCCCATTTCGCGGATCAGGCTACGGAATTGGGAAGGCTTCATCAGTTGTCCGTAACCGGCACCGGCGGCGGTCGAAATGCTTTCATTAATCAACGTTCCACCGAAATCGTTGGCCCCCGCCAACAACGCGATTTGGGAAAGCTTGGGGCCTTCCTTCACCCAGGAGACTTGCAGATTAGGGATCCAATTATTGAGCATCAGGCGCGATACCGCGTACATCTTCATGACCTCGGCTCCACTGGCTCCATGGCGAAGTTCAGGGATGCGCTTGCGGTGAAACATCGGAGCTTCGTCATAAACAAAACTCAGCGGCACGAATTCGGTGATACCTCCGGTTTGTTTTTGGATGTCGCGCAGGAGTGCGAGATGAACTGCTTTATGATGAGACGATTCAATATGACCATACATGATCGTCGAGGTCGTCGGGATGCCGACTTCGTGGGCCGTGCGGATCAGCTCGATCCATTGGGCATCGAAGCCGCCGCCCAACGCTATTTCCACAAACCGGCTTCCCAGCTCTCGATGGAGGAAGGCGCCCGCCTGGCAGCGGTGATTCCCAGCCCGCTTCGTCATCAACCGACCGAGACCACGTCGTATGTGGAAAAGAAAAAAGATTTGATTCTTCGTCGGATGTCTACCCGTTGAGCTAGCGTCTCCACCTTTAACAAATGGGGCAGGGGGAATGTGCAATTTCGCCCAGAGAACTTACAACAAATCCCTTTCCCTTTCACCTATCTCGCAACTTGACTTATCTGCACAATTGACGAAGAATTTGGTTGTCCTATTTCGGCATGTGAAGCATGGCCTACCTAAGCCCATCCGGCATCGCGTTCAAGTACGTTGACGAATCGGGACGTTGAAAGGTTGATAGTTATGGAGGTAGAAGGATGAATTCTGAAATTTCAATACCCAAGGACGCCATAGCTGCATTTTGTCGTGAGCATGGTATCCAGCGGCTGGCGGTTTTCGGTTCGGCCCTCCGAGCTGATTTTCGTCCCGATAGCGACATTGATTTGCTGGTCGAGTTTAAACCCGACCGAGTGCCTGGTCTTTTCGGGATCGCGCGCATGGAACGGGAGCTTTCGATGCTGCTGGGTGGACGGAAGGTCGATCTTCGCACGCCCCAGGACCTGAGTCGGTATTTCCGTCAGCAAGTTTTGGAAGAGGCAGAGGTACAGTATGCAGGAGGATGATGTCATCCGGTTTCGACATATGTTGGATGCCGCACGGGAAGCCGTTGAATTCGTGCGCGGCCGGACCCGCGTCGATCTAAACGGGGATCGCCAACTGGTGTTGGCATTGGTCAAAGATATTGAGATCCTCGGTGAGGCAGCCTACCAAGTGACGCCCTAATGCCGGAAGGCTCAGGGCTTTCCCGGCTTTCCATCATTACTTACCACGCGTAGGAGAATGCAAGGCATGGCGAAGACTGTCCACCGTATTGGTGTGATCACCGGAGATCCCCGATTGGCAGATCCGACGAAACGCAATGCGCAATATAATGAGGAGGACACGGCGACGCACAATGCGATGAAGGCCGCCTTTCAGGAGCTTTCAGACTATACCTTTCTGTTTTACGACGACCATACCCGTCTGTTTGACCAGCTTCAGCATGACCGTCCGGATTTAGTCGTCAATTTTTGCGATACGGGGTTTCGCAATGTGCCCGCTCAGGAACTCAACATTCCCGCTTATCTGGAGATGCTGGGGATTCCTTATACCGGCGCGCCGCCGTCAGCCATGGTCATCTGTTTTGATAAAGCGATTGTCCGGCTCGTGGCCCAATCGCATGGCGTCCCGGTTCCGCGGGAATTTTTCATTGGCTGCTGAAACCTCTCTTGATGAGGCCTTGCCCGACTTTTACCCCGCGTTGATTAAACCCAATGCGGCTGATGGGAGTGTGGGCATTACGAAGGATGCCGTGGTCCGGTCACCGGAGGAAGCGAGGAAGTATCTGCACTGGCTACGCTCGACACTTCCCGGTCGTGATGCGCTGATGCAGGAATATCTGCCTGGCCCGGAATACGGCATCGGCGTGATCGGGAATCTTGAAACCGATTTCTGTATCCTGCCTCCCCTGGAAGTCGATTTTTCGCGTCTTCCCGCAGGCCTGGATCCGATTTTGTCATTTGAATCGAAGGCCTATCCGGACTCCCCCTACTGGACAGACATTAAATTTAAACAGGCTGTACTCGATCCGGGTCTTGAGGAACAGATGAAAGACTGGGTTCGGATCTTGTTCAGGAGGTTTCAGTTGCGCGACTATGCACGGTTTGATTTCCGTGTCGGATCGGACAATACGCCAAAGCTGATGGAGGTGAATCCGAATCCAGCCTGGGCCTATGACGGGAAGCTGGCCTTTATGGCGGGTTTTGCCGGAATAAAATATGGAGACATGTTACACAAGATTCTTCACGCGGCCATCACCCGGCTGTCAGTCGCAACGAGTTAGAGAAGCGACCGTGGAATCGCCAGCGCCCAATCATGTCTTTTGACCAGTTGATCGCCGTGGTAGGCTTCCAGTTCTCCCGCAAACTGAAACGTTTCGGTCGTGGCGGTGAGCCGTGTCCGACACTCCAGCCAAACCGACCAGTCCCGCCGTTTCAAGTGGGCGGTCTGCGTTAATTCCGTCTGAGCCGACAGCGCATCGTTTTCAAGAATGCGATACCGTTTAAAAAGGGTGTATCCCACATCGAGATCGATCTCTTCAATCCTGGCGTGTGATGCGCCGTCAAATTCTCCCCCGTCACTCCTTAACGTGTAGACCATTTCGTTGCTCGTCAGATCGATCTCAATGGTTCGCCGCATGCGCAGTTGCCGGAGTTTTTTATGAGGTGTGCCGGGTGCGGCTTCGGGTGGGCCAAAAGGCCGTAGCGCTTCGTCTTCTTTGCGGGGAGGTCGTATTGGAAGGGTGACATTGCTCATGCCTGTGCGGAGGGTTAACGTCACGGGAACCGGCGGCGGCCAGGCAATCGGCCAGTAACTGGTGGACAGTGCGAGCCTGATCCGGGAGCCCGGAGGGAACGCATGGGCAAGGTCGTTGAGTTGCACCCGTACCTGATACCATCGGCCCGGCTCGAGCGGTTGCGGTGTTTCATGACTCTCGCGATGCGTGAGATTCAACAGCCCGTACGTGACACGCAGGACGGACCCGTCGGGTGCCACTTCTCCGAGACGGACAGCAATCATGGCCACCGGTTGATTGACGCACAGATCAAGCTCCACGACCGGTGCGCCCAACACCTCAAGTCGTTCGGTCAGTGGATCACTATCGAAGACGAGCGAGCCGCCATCGTCGGGTCGTTGATCGCGCGGCATTTCACCATCCGCGCCGAATCCGCACCATTCTCCGGACCGGACCCCGGTTGTCTGTGGTGAGCAAAACGATAACTCCGTGGGTTTCTCAGGAATAGTGGAGAGATGCCCCTGTTCTAAAAACCAGCGTTGCTCGCTGATCCGGGGGCTCGGCCAGGTGTCTTCCGCCACCCATCTCCCCGGCCATACGGCGTATTGAGGTTGCGGCGGCTGACTCTCCTGCATCCATACCCGAAATGCGGGTTCATTCATCATTCCTGTCTCTTCGCCCTTTAGCCAGTGGTTCCACCACCGGACGGCTTCCTGGAGAAAGCCGATGGCGGGGCCGGGGACGCCGTCTTGCGGAAAGAGATGGGCCCAAGGACCGATGAGCCCTTTTTTCGGACAGGTGAGATGGGTCATCAGACGTGGGATGGCGTTGGTATAGCCATCGGCCCAGCCTCCAATGGCATAGACCGGACAGCGAATGGCGGCGTAGTTTTCGCACACCGAGCCATGTTTCCAATAATTGTCCCTCGATTGGTGCCGCATCCAGACAACGGGAAACGGTTCGAGATTATTTAACCGTTCCTGCCACATGTCCCACCATTGGTCGCCGACAATTTCCGGATCAGGCGGCAGCGCCGAGTACAGGGTCAGCATGGAACCCCACTGCATATTCTCGTTCAAGAGACAGCCGCCCATATAATGCGCGTCATCTGCGTACCGGTCATCAGATGAACACAACGTGATGATGGCTTTCAGATTCGCCGGATTCAGCGCCGCGACCTGGAGCGCGTTAAATCCTCCCCAGGAAATCCCCATCATCCCGATCGCGCCCGAACACCAGGGTTGTTTGGCGATCCAGGCGATGATTTCCAGTGCGTCGTCATGTTCCTGATGGGAATATTCATCATGCAGGATCCCTTCCGAATCCCCTGATCCTCGAATATCTACGCGGATGCTGGCATACCCATGCGCCGCAAAATAACGATGGATGGGCTCGTCCCGTGATCGCATAAAGTCCCGTTTGCGATAGGGGATGTATTCCAGAATAGCCGGAACCGGCTCTGTGTCGGCTGACTTCGGCAACCAGATGCGTGCGGCGATCCGGCATCCGTCCGACAGCGTAATCCAGGTGTTTTCGATTTCTGTAATACGGTCGAGGATGGTGTGGTCGATGATCATCTGGATATTGCCGGATGTTCGCCCTAATGCAGTTCCGCAGCCGGGTCACGGATTAAATGTTGGAGCGGTTGCTCGATTGGGGAGAAATTGATGGGTGGACCAAAAACTCAGCGCCAGCTTTTCTCGCACGGCAAACCCTGTTTCAAGATCCCAGCAGTTGATGATAGCCAGACGAAATCCGCCTGGCGGCATGGAGTGGTCCTTTGGAGGTTTTTCTTCATGAAAGGTGATTTGAATGCTGGAGACGTCTGGCGTTTGACGCAACTGCGCGACCAAGTCTTGGGAAGGATGCTGATAATGGACGCCGTGGGCGCCAAACAAGACGACACTGTATCCTTCTTGTCGATGGGAATCATCGAATTGCCATGATCTCTTCCGCATACAACCGAACGAGCGACTCAACCCAACCGGCTCCGTACAAATCCGGCCATTGGTCCGCGAACCGCAAATGTACTTCGATGATGTTGCCGCCGATTGTCTCGAAATTGATCATGCCGGTGTACCCGGCAAGATGCCGGCGAAGCCAGTCGCCGCAATAGGTTTCGATGTCCGGAAATGGCGTCGCCAACACCGTCCAATAATCGAACATCCCTCCTTCCAGCGGTTTTCCGATGGCATGCCGCCACCAGCGCGGTTCGCCTTTGATCATGGCGACGTCGCTGGATACATGATCCCCTTGGAGCAACGGCATCCACATGTGTCCCGGACGTTCCAAATGTTTGTATTCTTTTAATGAACGCAACACGCGGCTTCCGGCACCCATGCCGCGCATGTTGTAAATGGGTTTCGAAAATACGGGAAAGAAGGATGGATCCAGCCCGTGCGGACCACACGTCAGGTTTTGGCTCTCTGCAATCATCAGCTTGTTATAGACCCACTTATACTGAGGGTACCACGCCCAGGCATCGCCATCTTCGGTAGGTATTCTGACGTCCGACGGGCATGGAATGCCTTCGAAATACTGCATTCTCCAGGGATCAGCTTCACAAATCGGCATGTGCGCCTCGTCCTTCCAATGTTCTTAACCACTTACGCTGAATCCATACCATACCCATGAAGGTGCGGTCATGCAATCCGATTTTTGTACATAGAAATATTTGGCAGTTTTTGCTCTTATTTGGAGTATAGGACTTTGTAACACAAAATAAACATTTCTTCGAAATCATAAATAGTCCGAATGAATCTTCTAGAAGGGAGAAGCTTATGGAAACATTCCAGGTGAAAACAAACAAATTAAAAGATATTGTGGATCTCACCCCGAAACTGAATAGCATCATTCAAAAGCGGGAATTTCAGAATGGCTTGTGCCACGTCTTTCTGCCTCATACCACCGCCGCCTTGACGACCGGGGAAATCGGAGAAGGCACGGAGGAAGACTTCCTCGAAGTCGCCGAAAAGATCATTCCCAAGATCAAATTCCGTCATGCCCATGATCCCTCCCATGCATGGTCTCATATGGCGGCCTCCTTGATCGGGGCCTCTTTGACCGTGCCTGTGAGAAATGGAGAGTTGCGTTTAGGTACCTGGCAATCAGTTTTGCTGGTTGAGCTGGACGGCCCGCGCGAACGTCAGCTCATAGTGGGTTTAGCTCCTGTGGTCTAAAATAACGTCCGGTTGCATGTCTACGTGGCTAGCCTCCGTTGTCATGGGAGATCCAGGCAATTGCACTGTAGAGCATGCGCCCGCAGCCTCTCTCCTAACTTTTTTGCAAAGTCCCTTTCAACCCATTTGAACCGATCAGGTGAGGAAACGCTGTGGTTTCCCGTGATTGTTCGACCACAAAGGCAAAAATCTTTAAATGCCTATCATCGAACGCCTAAGGATGCCCTTTTTCCCGATTTCCTGCTTATGTTCTCTTTCTTTTGTTCTTTTCACCATTTATCATTTGAATTCCATCCAAGCCCGACCCAGAGGGCTGATCAGGCCCAGGAAACCAGGACGAATCCTCCCGCGAAAATGAAAAAGTATCCATTTCATTCAGGGAAATAAAGTTTCATTATAATTCAGAGATACATACTGCCGTGCCTGTCATCCAGTATGTAGCGCCATTTCAGAAAAAATGCTCCCAATTAAAGGCGACATGGTTTCAATTCGATATTGTCTTTGCGCGTTGGGGTAAGCTTTCCTTTCGGAATTCAAAACGATCATTTTAAAGAGAAAGGATCCGCCATGAGTTTCTTTAGCAAAATCCTTGATAAGCTCGGTTTCAATCGTCCCGAGGCACAGGCTGCTTCTGCCCCTCAAGCCGCTCCCTCCCCGCAGGCCGCGACAGCTTCCCCGGCACCTCCGGCCGGAATCACGGTGGTGGATGTGAAGGGTAAGCTTGAAGGCCTCGCGGCTTCCAACTCCCAAAAGCTTAATTGGAAAACTTCGATTGTGGATCTACTGAAGCTCCTGGGTCTCGATAGCAGCTTGGCGGCCCGCAAGGAACTGGCGACCGAACTCGGCTGCCCCGCTGACAAGATGGGGGATTCCGCGCAGATGAATATGTGGCTGCACAAGGCCGTGCTGCAAAAACTCGCACAGAACGGCGGCAATATTCCGAAGGAACTTCTGGACTAGGAGAGCCTATCCGGTTGATGTGTTTGCTCCCATGCTCAGCGCAGGTTCCATGAAGGATTTCGACAGCCGTTGAAATCCCCTACACCTGGGGCACAGAACCTTCGCCGTGGGCTCACGCGGACGTGCCACCGCTACACATTGTGCGTGGAAGTTCTAGCGGGCAAATCTAAAAATTCATACTAATCGATGCCCGGGAGAAGGCTGCAGGGAGATGGCTCATCCCTTCGATATCCTCGCCTCTGCTGTCAGAGAAGATTCAGCCAATTCCCCGCACCCGGCTTTATTGAGCCCACGCGTTTCCGGTTCTCTTTTTTTCATCCAAACCATTCCTATCTTTTTCGAACAGTAAGGCCAAGGAACGCTGTGGTTTCCCGTGGGCGTTCACTCACAATTGGAAAAAATGTCACGTAATTCCTTGGAAAGTGTTGCCCGCGAAGATCTACAGATGTGCCGGGAACAGACGAATCCTCTAACGAAAATGGAAAAGTATCCATTTCATTCAAGAGAGGGAGTCTCCTTATAATAATATTCGAGCTGTTCAGAGTGTCATGGACCGTTATTTGGTTTGTATTGCGACCTCAAGACTAATCGAGCATGAAAGTGCCATCCTTTGACCGTGAAGCCATCAAACACAACCTTAGATGATCCGCTTATTTCGGCCAAAGCTGCCGGACTCAGGTATGTCACAGACGAAATTCCTGGCATTCTGCGAAAACGAGCAGGAAAGGGATTTCGTTATGTCGGACATAATGGCAAAGAGATCCGGGATTCAAACGTATTAGGGCGAATTACGGCTCTGGCTATTCCGCCTGCCTGGCAGGATGTGTGGATTTGTCGGAATTCTGACGGCCACCTTCAGGCGACCGGCCGCGATGCAAAAGGCCGTAAGCAATTTCGATATCATCTGCGGTGGCGGGGCATTCGGGATAAGGCAAAATATGAGCACTTGATGGCCTTTGCCCAGGCATTGCCCCGGATTCGGAGAAGGGTCCATCGGGATCTTTCTCAACGGGGTTTACCGCGGACGAAAATTCTGGCGACGATCGTCCGGTTGCTCGAGACCTCTCTCATTCGAGTCGGGAATGAAGCGTATGCGCGTGACAATGAGTCCTTCGGGTTAACGACCATGAGGGGCCGGCATGTCAACGTAAAGGGCTCTACCCTCAAATTTCAGTTCAAAGGGAAAAGCGGAGTGAGTCATGCCGTCGATCTCACTGATCCACGATTGGCGAAAATCGTCAGACAATCGCAAGAGCTTCCCGGCTATGAACTCTTTCAATATATCGATGTCAGCGGTGAAAAACAGTCCATCGAATCATCCGATGTGAATGCTTATCTCCGGGAGATTACCGGGCAGGACTTTACCGCCAAAGATTTTCGCACATGGGCAGGAACTGTCCTGGCGGCTAGAGCACTGCAAGAGTTCCAATCGTTTGATTCTCAAGCTCAGGCCAAACGAAATGTGGTTCGAGCCATTGAGTCTGTGGCCAAACGACTGGGTAATACGAAAGCGGTTTGCCAGAAATGTTATGTCCATCCTCATGTGTTGAATTCATATATGGAGGGCACTCTTATACAAACCCTTCGCAAACGGGTGAATCGAGAACTTTCTCACTCTCTTCGCGGCTTACCTGCAGAAGAAGCGGCTGTTCTGATGCTGCTTCAACAGCAATTAAAGCCGAAGAAAAGCATCAACAAGAAAAAAGACAGGAAGAATTTGAAGAAGTGAGAGGAGGCCGGAGAAGGTGGGTCAAGGGTGCCATGATTCTGGACCACGTCATGAAGTCGTCCGCTTGAATGGTCTGATTATTTTAAAATTTGTTTTATGCTAATTCTCGGATGGATTCTTACAGAATTCGTTAGGGGTCTTAATTAAATCGATAGGAGATATTTTATGATACAGGTGGTGATCTTCGATGTAGATGGCACGCTCATGGACACGAACTATTTACATGTGGAGGCATGGGCTCGTGCTTTTTCGGCAGTCAAACATCCGGTTCCACGTGCCAAGATCCATCGTCAGATTGGTAAGGGATCGGATCTGATGCTGGATACGCTTCTTCCGGATGAGGCCCTCCAGGGACGGGCCAATGAGTTACATAGCCAATTTTTTGCGGAGATGAAAAATCATGGCTATCCGTTGCCTGGAGCAAAAGAAATCATTGCAGCGCTCTCATCGCAACATATCGCCATCTGGCTGGCCACAAGTGCAAAATCTGAAGAATTAGAACACCACGTTCAATCACTGGAGGCGAAAGATAAACTGGCCGGCATGGTATCGTCTGCTGATGTAGAGAGTGCTAAACCTGCACCGGATATTTTCCAACTAACCCTGGAGCGGGCTGGAAGTTCGCCGGAAGAGAGCATTGTGGTCGGTGACACGATTTGGGATATTCAATCCGCCCAAGGCTGCGGGCTTCAGACGATTGCGGTGAGGACCGGCGGTGCCTTTAGTCGTCAGGAACTTGCTGAGGCAGGAGCCGTAGCCGTGTACAACGATTGTGCAGAACTTCTGGCGTCCGGATTCCCTCAAAGCCATTGATCTGACAAAGTAAAAACGATTTTCCTGCGAGACGTGTGGCCGGACTCTCATGGCCGAGACGAGTCATCACCTCATTGTCCTGCACTGGCTGCCGGATTTCACGTGTCCCCACGACGGGTTATTACTCGATAGAGCCAGAGAAACAATATCGCCCCGATCACAGCCATCACAAAACCGACGGGATCGTCCTGCCCATACATGCCAAGCATTCGCCCGAGCATGCCACCGAAGAGAGCCCCAACGATGCCGATGGCGACGGTGGCGAGAAACCCGCCCGGATCTTTCCCGGGCATTAAAAGCTTTCCGACTACTCCCACAATTAAGTCCAAAGACGATCCACCCGATGACGCTCATAGTCCATCCCTCCTATTTAATGGTTGGGTTCACCGGTTCTTGTGGATGGCCTGACCCGGCTTTCACCAAAAGACCGGCCTGAGCCTGATAGTTGTCACGGTAAATTTGGAAGACCGCCAGGGCGATCCCGAGTAGAATCGGACCAAGAAACAACCCGAGGAACCCGAAGTAGGCGAGACCGCCTAACGAGGCGAAGAAGAGAAATAGGACCGGCAAGTCCGCTTTCGATCCGACGAGGAGAGGTTTCAGTAAATTGTCCATAAGTCCGACCAACCCGACCCCGATGCCGATCATGACCACTCCTTTCCAAATGGGAGCGGTCCATAACAGGTACGCGGCGACCGGCCCCCAGACTAGTGCCGTGCCTCCAATAGGCACAAGAGAAAGAAGTGCGCTCAGGGCTCCCAGAAACACGGGAAACGGGACGCCTAACGCCCAATACGCGAGACCTGCCGTGAAACCCTGTGCCAAGGCGGTGAGGAGGGTGCCCTGGACCACTGCCGCCATAACGTGGTCAAGGCGCTCCATGATCACCGCCTTATAGCTTTCTTCGATAGGGAGCGCTTCGTAAAATGCATCATAGAGCCGATGGCCGTCGCGAAACAGGAAGAATAGGGTAAACAGGATCACAAAGAAATCCATCACGAGATCAAGGGTGTTCTTTGCCAGCCCGCCGACACTGGACAGGAGAACCCCGCTTACAGCTTTCCCTCCTTCAACCAGATTCGCCTGAACATCCCCATAGGCCACGACAAATCCGCCCAACAGTCCTTGCGAGACGTTTCCGATCAGAGGCAGTCCTGCGACAAGATCAGGCAGTCTTTGCAGTCCACCCTCTTGCACCCAAGTCATCGCGAGTTGATAGGCATTAATGGTCTCTGTCACCACCAGAAACATCAGATATGCAACGGGCAACACGGCGAGCAACATGACACTCAGCGTGCTCAGAGCAGCCGAGACCGTCGTCCGATCTCCCAGCATTCGGGTCAGCCACTGATAGAGGGGATAGAAAAGACGAACCAAAATCATGGCCCACAAAATGGGTGTCATAAACGGAGCAAAAATGAGGGCCAACACATAGAGCAGGAGGGAACACAACACGAGGAAGGCCGCTGAGAGAACTTGTGGAGACATTTATAGTGCCGCCGCTAGGGTGTGGTGCATCAGCACATCTTGAGATATGCTCGCGGCGAATAAGGAAGGCACAACGAACATAGTTACGACCACTTCCATTATAAGCATCTGCAGTTTAACATTTTCCACAGTCTGCATAGTAGTCGCAGGAAACAAAGCTCTATCCTTTACTCCTTTTACGCGCACGCTGACCTTTTTTATTCTCAATTCTAAAAGCGATGCAGTCTATCGGCCCGCGATGAGTGTATAAGGGTCACTTTAATCACGCGAGTTCTCCGATTCAGGAAAACACTTTCTGAGATGAGGAACGGAATTTTTGTCATTCTCACTGTGTGAGGCTAGAGCCCGATCTTATACGAAGGGGAGGAGAACTCACATCAAGGCGATCCCCGCCTGAATTGGCGCTATGGCTACAAACTTGGAATGAGGTGAGTTTGTCGTGCACACTTCAACCTCTTACACAATACAACCACACTAACAATTGCACATATTAGGGACAAATCACAAATCGGAACTTCTAAAGTGTCCAGTTGATTCCTGCTAGGATTCCGGGAGTTATCATTCCTCACGGCATTCAACAATACTGCATTCATATCTGGAAATGGAGCACAGCATTTAGGATGGGGGAACAAAAGGGGACCGGCAGCAAATGCCTCGGTAGAGCCGATGCGGTCATTCTCCAACCGAGAAGCTGTTCAAATATCTGCTTGATAGAAAGAACAGCCTCTCGATCGAGAACTTCTCCCTGCGAAAAAAGATCGGGAAATGAGATGAAGGTAATCGTTAACCCGCCGCGGCTTGCTTTTTCGCGTCTTGAAACTCTTTCCCCAATGTTTGTATTTCGTCCTTTCCCAACATCTCCTTGGCCTTTTTGAAGATTTCTCCTTCTTCCTCCTTCACATGATGCAGGACATTTTTCTTGAGCTCGGCAAGTTTTGAGCTCCAATCCTCCGATTCAGAATCCAGCTCCTCCATTTCTTCCAGCAAACTGGCTACCTCCTCATGCTCTTCCGTAGCCTCATCGATCATTTCCTGCATCTCTGTATGTTCTCTCAGGGCAGTGTAGAATACGGCTTCCTCTCCCTGGCTGTGCGCTTCAAGGTCCTCCTTTAACTGGGAGAATAATTTTTCACGGCTTTTGGCTGTGCGCGAACCGGTTCCTTCTAATTTTTCAAACAAGTCCTTTACCGTTTGGTGATCCTTTTTTAAAATCTGAAAAATGTCCATGGCCTGCTTCCTTTCTGATGAATGACCACAATGGGCCTTTAAAAATTTATAATACTTTCCTGAGCTGTATCGAAGCATAGTCGTATCGCAGGAGAACGGTGAACTGTTAAGAACCCTGGAGTTATAAGAAAACATTGACTTGATGGCTGTATTCTGGATCTCCTTCTTTACTCAAGAAATCCCGTCTCAAACCCGCCATCATTCCTTGAGTGATTGCTTGAATTATAGAAGGATAGTCGCCCGAGGCGAGCCATCAAGGATTCATCAACCGGAAACCATGGGAAATGTGAATTCAAAAGCAAGAATCGGGGTGCGCTCCGCACTCGCGTCGTTTAAAAGGATGTTGGGGACGCCATAACTGGAACACAATGAGAAACCAGAAATGAGAGAGGGATTAAGAACCATGAACGCTACCCATAAGGCCAATAGTTTAACGGGTTCGTCGCCGTGGCGGCGTATCGGGCGCCGCGCGGGAGAACGGTGCTTACCGGGCGCGCATTCGACCGTATCTCCTCGGACCACAGGAAGAACCTCTGTCCCGAATTAGGAAATAAATCCTTGAGTGTCAGGGCTCATGCCGCTGATATATGATGCTGACATATGTGGAGTGTTTACAGGAGGAGTATCATGAAGAAACCAACGAACCACTCACAGTATGATTCCGCCGTGGAACATGACCCTCGCTGGATGACCGTGGTTTCCCGTGACTCGAATACCGACGGCACATTCTACTATTCCGTCGATACCACCGGTGTGTACTGTCGTCCTTCCTGCGCAGCTCGCTTGCCGCGGCCTGAAAATGTCCGGTTCCATGCCACGCGGGAAGATGCCGAAAAGGCCGGGTTTCGTCCCTGCAAACGTTGCACACCCAACAAGCCGGGATTGCAGGAGCGGCATGCGGAGAAAGTCGTAGCAGCCTGCCGGCTCATCGAGGATTCGGAGCATGCACCGGGCCTCAAAGAATTGGCAAACCACGCAGGACTGAGCCTGTATCACTTTCATCGTGTGTTCAAGGCGATGACGGGGTTGACGCCGAAAGAATACGCGGCGGCGCATCGAATGAAACGGGTGAAAACCCAACTTCACCGCAGGGGCACAGTGACGGATGCTATTTATGAAGCCGGGTACAACTCCAACGGGAGATTTTATGAAACCTCCAATGAAGTCCTGGGGATGACACCTTCAACGTACCTCGCCGGGGGCTCCCGGACAGACATACGGTTCGCCGTAGGAGAGAGTTCTCTCGGGTCGATCCTCGTCGCCCGGAGTGAGCGAGGCGTTTGCGCGATCTATCTGGGGGATGATCCTGATCAACTGACGCGCGATCTGCAGAACCAGTTCCCTCACGCTCATCTCATCGGCGGCGATGCCGACTTCGAACACCTTGTTTCACAAGTGGTCGGTTTTGTGGAAGCCCCGGTGCGGGGTCTTAATTTGCCACTGGACGTGCGTGGCACGGCGTTTCAGCAACGGGTCTGGAAGGCGTTGCAAAGAATTCCGTCCGGCTCGACGGCGAGCTACGCCGACATCGCAACGAGAATCGGTTCGCCGACATCGATCCGGGCGGTCGCCCGGGCCTGCGGCACCAATGCCTTAGCTGTGGCGATTCCTTGTCACCGTGTGGTGCGCATGAACGGCGAGCTGTCGGGTTATCGCTGGGGGATCGAACGTAAACGAGCGTTGCTCGAACGGGAGGCACACATATGAATGTGGTCGCACAATCAACGGCTCCCATTGCGTCGCACAGCAGGATAGCCGAACGGGTGAAAGCGATTGATTGGGACCAGGTATCATGCGATCTCGACGCTCAAGGGAATGCAGTGGCCGAACGTCTTCTCTCTTCCAAAGAATGTGAAACATTGGCCATGTCCTACTCCCACGATAAGTTGTTCCGCAAACGCATCGTGATGAGCCGCCATGGCTTTGGCCGTGGAGAATATCAATACTTCCGGTACCCGCTTCCCGGTCCTATCAGACAACTCCGGAGTGCTATGTACCCGCATCTGGTCCCGGTTGCCAACCGTTGGAATACGGCCATGGGCATTGAAGTGCGCTATCCCGCGACGCATGTGGAATTCCTTGCCCGCTGTCATCAAGCCGGCCAGGACAAGCCAACACCGCTGTTGCTCCAATATGGAGCCGGCGATTACAACTGCCTGCATCAGGACCTCTACGGCAAACATGTCTTTCCGATCCAAATGACTATTCTGTTATCTGATCCTCAGAAAGACTTCACGGGTGGCGAATTTGTGATGACCGAGCAGCGGCCACGAATGCAATCGCGGCCGATTGTTGTCCCGCTTCGACAGGGAGATGGCGTTTTTTTCGCGGTGCATCATCGCCCGGTCCGAGGGTCACGAGGCTGGTATCGTGTGAATCTGCGGCATGGGGTCAGCTGCGTTCGCTCGGGACAACGCTATACGGTCGGTATCATTTTCCACGACGCCAAGTAAGACGGATTGAGTGGCCGCTGCAAAACGAAGTCCTGTGGCCGGGAAAACGAATGCTCTCGCCGGTTCCTAGCCGCCAGCCATGGCTCCGACGATGAGGAACGGTTCCTCTCCCCTTGTGACAGCCTCGGGTAATGGGGCGTCCGGTCGTTCATGAGACAGGTCCTGTTCACAGGCGTAGAACCTGACGAACGGGCGGCGATGTTGTGTGACCTGGTCGCGGATCGTTCCCCGCAACATCGGATAGCGGGTCTCGAGCGCGTTGAGGACTGAGTGTTGCGTGGCCTGAACATCAATCTCCAGGTTCACCTCGCCGTCGATGCGTGCGAGTGTCCGCAGATGAGCCGGAAGTACGACCCGAATCGTGTTCACGGCAACGCCTGGACTTCAACCGACATGACGGGTGGAAGATCTCGAACGATGGGCGTCCAGCTGTCTCCCGAATCGGCCGAGGCATACACCTGCCCGCCGGAGGTGCCGACATACAAACCGCAGGGATCGAGCGAGTCGACGGCCATCGCGTCTCGCAAGACGTTGACGTAGCAGTCTTGTTGCGGCAGCCCTTTTGTCAGCGCTTCCCACTCGTTCCCGCCTGTCCGGCTGCGGTAAACACGCAGTTTCCCTTCTGGCGGATAATGTTCAGAGTCGCTCTTGATCGGCACCACGTAGATGGTATCCGGCTGGTGCGCATGCACGGCGATGGGGAATCCGAAGTCGGATGGCAGGTCTCCGCTGATTTCGTGCCACGACTCGCCCGCGTTGTCGCTACGCATGACATCCCAGTGCTTCTGCATGAAGAGCACGTTCGGGCGCGACGGATGTTTGGCGATGCAGTGCACGCAGTGGCCGACCTCGGCTTTCGGGTCGGGAAGTTCATACTGGCGATTTCAGTCCGCGGTTGACCGGCCGCCACGTCCTGCCGGCATCATCGGTTCGGAACGCACCCGCTGCCGAAATGGCGACGAACATCCGTTTAGGATCGCCAGGATCTAACAGGATCGTATGGAGGCACATCCCCCCGGCGCCCGGCTGCCAGAGATGCCCTTTCACCTCGCGAAGCGCGGGAAGCTCCTGCCATGTCTGTCCGCCGTCGGTCGAACGGAAAAGGGCGGCATCTTCAACCCCGGCATAGACCGTGTCCGGATCGGTCAGTGATGGCTCGAGATGCCAGACGCGCTTGAATTCCCAGGGGTGCGGCGTGCCGTCGTACCATTGATGTGTGGTGAGGGGTTTCCCGGTTTCCGGAGAACTGTCATACACGAATTTGTTGCTCTCCCCCTTGGGCGTGCCGTCCGGAGCCGTGGTCGGCTCGCCGGGCGGTGTCCCCGGTTGATACCAGGTTTTGCCGCCATCATCGGAGCGTTGGATGATCTGCCCGAACCAGCTGCTGGATTGCGACGCATACAGTCGATTGGGATCGGCTGGCGATCCCTTGACGTGGTACAGCTCCCAACCGCCAAAGTGTGGACCGCGAACGTCCCACTGTTTACGCTTGCCGTCCGATGTCAGTACGAACGCCCCCTTCCGTGTCCCGACTAGTACCCGTACTCCACTCATACTTTTCTCCTTTTTAAAGTTTGCGACGGTATGAACATGAACGTTCTTTACACATGAGATGATTAGTCTGAAGCTGACACGACCTGAATGTATTTATGATAGAAAAGTTCATATCTGAAGAGTGCCGGTCAACGTGCTGCCCCTGTTTCATTTGTCGTAACCTGCATAAATGCGTCATGGCGACTTATCTCGTGCAAAAGCTTGCTGTAGGCGTTTGATGTCAAGCTTCCTCATTTGAAGGATGGCACCCATGACTCTATTTGTTTTCTCAGGATCCTGGTCTTGCATCATTTCGCCCAGCGCGGTTGGAACGATTTGCCATGACAGGCCATACTTGTCTTTCAGCCAGCCGCACTGCCCTTGTTTACCATCTTCGGAGAGCTTCTCCCATAGCTCGTCAATCTCTTCCTGGGTCTGACAGTTCACGATGAAAGATACGGCCTCCGTGAATGTGAAATGCGGTCCACCGTTTAAGGCCATAAATTCTTGTCCGTCGAGCTGGAATGTCACGGTCATTACTGATCCCTTGGGTCTTCCGGAAACCGTTGCGCCTTCATTGCCATAATGGGTGACGTATCCTACCTTAGAATTTTTGAAAATCGACACATAAAAATTCATCGCCTCTTCGGCTTTATCATCGAACCATAGGCACGGGGTGATTTTCTGCATGAAAGTTTTCTCCTTTGGCGATACCACAATGTTTCTGGTCGAGATCGATTCGCCGAGCGGCGGCTATCCTTCCCGCTGGTTGTTCGCCCCTGACCGGCATTGAGAGGGCGAAACGTCTACTCTAGCCGATCGGTGGCCAAAGTGATCCATCTCTGCTTTGTCCATGAGCAGCAGTTAGCCACATACTTTTTGGACTGCCTGTTGCATCTCGTCCGGACTCACATTGCGAATATGCGTGGCAACCGACCAATGGTGGCCAAACGGGTCTTCGAGTTTGCCATACCGATCCCCCCAAAACGTGTCTTCCAGTGGCATCGTCACTTTCGCTCCCGCACTGACGGCACGCGCAACGAACGCGTCGACATTTTCGACATAGAGATGAATGGTAACCGGGGAACCTTTGAGTGTTTTCGGCCCGAACCCACCCCAGTCAGGGCATTCGTCGGCCAGCATAACAGCGGAATCACCGATCCGGATGAGAGCATGGAGTAATTTGCCCTCAGGGCCCGGCATCCGACCCAATTCCACGGCATTGAATGCGTTTTTGTAAAATTCAATGGCATCAGCCGCGCCCGCGCAAATCAAGTGTGGCGTCACGGTGTGCATCCCATCTGGAATAGGGTTGATTTGTGTCTTCGTCATCGTCAGCACTCCTTCTGGTTATAAGATGAGAACCGGATTCCCTGATGGATTTGACCGGCCTTTGCCAATTAGTCGAACCGGTCGTGCGAAATCGACACCTCGACCGCTCTTTCCTGGGACATTAATCTGTGGGCAACCCCCCAAGCTCCAGCACGGGCCGGATTTCGACAGTGCCCACCTGTGCCCCGGGAATCTGTGCGGCGATGCCAATCGCCTCATCTAGATCCTTGGCTTCAATGAGGAAGTAGCCGCCCAGGTGTTCACGCGTCTCCGCGAACGGACCATCGGTGACGAGTCGTTTGCCGTCACGAATCCGGATACTAGTCGCCGTCGTGACCGGATGAAGTGGGGCGGCAGCGAGATACTGTCCGGCAGCCTTGAGCCGATGCGCGAGCTGCGTGGATTCCTCATAACACTTCTCCCGCCCGCCTCATCCCAGGCCTGATCAGTACCGTAAATCAGTAGCATGTATTTCATATGAATCCCTCCACAAACGTTAAACGATGAAGCCTCCACCAGGGTCTAACTTCGGCTATATCTCTTTGTCGAACAGGATCACTCGAAATCGACATCCCGAATAATCTTTTTTTGCAGGGTTGCTCACCTCGCTAATACCCCAGGCTTGAGTTTCTGCTATGCGTAATGTTTAGGCGTCAACCAGGATCTTGAACCCCCCATAGACCATGCGCTTGTAGTCGAACGGCATCGACTTTTGATCCATGTTAGCCAGTCGCGGATCCTTTATGGCTTTGGCGTTGACCCGATCGCGATGCGCGCGCGAACTGAATATGATCCACGCGAACACCACCGTTTCGCCTGGCTTAAGTTTGATCTGGCGCGGGAACGGTACACCCCATTTCACATCCAGGTCGTCGCCGGCACACTCCCGGTATTCGAGCGCCCCGTGTTCCCGCCAGATTTTGCCCGCCTTCGTCGCCATCCGGCGGTAGGCCTGGAGATTTTTCTTCGGAACCGGCAAGACATATCCATCGACATATCGCATGTAACCTCTCCCTTGTTTATTTTACGGTTCATTCACGGCCTTTAGCCTGGCAAGACCGGCCTCGAAGTCCTTGCCACTCCCGGTGCCATCCAAATAAAACTACTTGTAACTGTTGTGAACCTCGCACGGCTCAATCATAACCAGCGTGATCGTGATCTGGTTAAGGTGGATATTTCGGCTGTCTCCAAGCGCCTCTTTCCAACTTCCCTCTTGCCGTCACACTCATACATGGCGCCCGTCTTTCACCCTGTCCAGCTACTGCTTCCTGATATACGTGATCTCCATCATTTTCATTTCCTTGCCGCCGTGGTGAGTCCCGTACATGTCAAACGTCTGGTTATTGTTGTCGACGATCTTCCAAATCGCCCGATGGGTCATCTGTCCTCCGCCCGGTTCATCGTGCTGACCCTGCAGCGTGATGGTCTTGCCATCGGCGCTTGCCGTACCTTCCATCAGAAATATCCCTGTGCCCATCGTATCGATCCAGGCTGTAACGTATTTTTTCCGAAGATTGTCGTATCCGTCGATTCCAATGCCGGAAAAGGGTTGTCCCATCATTTCCCCGGTGAATTTCTGTTTGAGAAAACGTCCGTCCAGCAGCATCTTCATTTCCGCGGAGCCGGTGGATTCCACCGGTGGCTTATCGGGTTCCATCCAGGACTTTGTTTTGGTCGTCCAGCTACCGGCCAGGCTGGCAAACAACTTGTGCGGTTCCCCAGGAGTGGCCAGCTTCTTGTACATCTCCATCATGGCTTGTGGGTCCATCTGCTTTTCTACTTCTTTGTCTGTGGCGAATGCGGGAATTGCCGTCAGGACTATACACAGACAGGTGAGTGTGATTGATGTAAAACGCATAGATGCCTCCTTGTGATTAGATAATGAAAACAGTTGATAGAAAGTGTGTCATGCTGTGTGCGACTGTCCCACAGGTTACGTTCGTGAGGACAAATTTTTCCGTAGGCGCTCCTCTTGCTCCCTTAGCTCAGGCGTGAACTCGGTGCCGAAGTCTTCCGCCTCGAATACCTGACGAATTTCGATCTCGGACTCCCCGGCATGAGGATTGGGGCAGCGCTTGACCCATTCGATCGCCTCCTCTTTCGAATTCACCTTCCACAGCCAGAAGCCGGCGATCAGCTCTTTGGTCTCTGCAAACGGGCCATCGACCACCGTCCGCTGCTTTCCTGAGAATCTGACGCGCGCGCCTTTTGAACTCGGGTGGAGTCCATCTCCCGCCAGCATTATACCGGCTTTCATCAGTTCTTCATTAAATTTGCCCATCTCAGTGAGGAGCCGTTCGCTCGGCATCACACCGGCTTCCGAGTCCTTGGTGGCTTTGACAATAATCATGAATCGCATCGTCATTGTTCCTTTCTGATTTTGTTGAAAAATTTCCTCTCCGGTATAGGACAACCAGGCTCACTCTCCTTAGTCGATCGAGGGTTCGCCAAATCGACATCCCAGGAATTTATTTGTCTAAACGACTTTATGCATGGTCATGAGTTCTCTCCTTGAGGCAAACCCGTGATCTCTTCCACTGTCCGGACCTCCACCGTTCCGATCCGCGCCCCTGGAATTCGACCGGCGATGCCGATGGCCTCGTCGAGATCTTTGGCATGAACCAGGAAATACCCGGCGAGCTGCTCGCGCGTCTCCACGAACGGACCATCGGTCACCAACGGTTTGCCCTCCCGAACCCGAACGATCATCGCCGTCGATGCGGGAAGCAGCGGAGAAGCACTCACATACTGCCTGTTGGCATGGAGCTGATGTGTAAGCTGCACGGATTCCTTGAGCATCTGCTTTCTTCTGGTCTCGCTGATTTGGCCAAAGGCCTCTTCGTCGTGGTGAACCAACAACAGGTATTTCATGTGGATGCCTCCATCAGGTATTGGAAAAGTTTGCACGTCTGAATGTGATGACGGCTCACATTCGCTATGGCACAATGCGGCATGCCAAAATCGAAATGCACGCAGGTATGGCGAACATGCGCAGTTGTTAGAAGAATTCGATTCAACATTCAAGATTGTGAGGTGCGCCATGGCAGTAACCTTAATTAACGTGTTTTCAGTCCCCAAGGGCAAAGAAGATGAATTCGTGAAGTGGTGGCAAGACGTGAAGGCCAATATCACCACGCAACCGGGGTTCATCAGCGGAAAATTTCATAAGAGCCTCAAGCCAGACAGCAAATTCAACTTCATTAATGTCGCGATGTGGGAAAACGAAGACCTGTACTGGAAAGCCTATGAAAAGAGCGCGGCGCCCATGAAGTCGAAGCTAGAGCACATGGGCGCTGAAATGGTTCCGGCTCTCTATAATGTCGCTTTCGAGTACTGATTCAAACTTTACCAGTGCCCTCCATCAGTCGTCGAACGGCGAGTGCCAGAATCGACGCGCCGGTGTGAAACTTTTTATCATCGTGCATGCCTCTGTAGGTTCATGTAACAGCTGAAGCACCGCTACTGCCGGTATAGCTCCCTGACCGGCCGCTCCCCAACCGTGGTAAAATGCAACAATCGCGACGCCGGCCGACGAGCGTTGTCGCTACCTCTCGTTTCGATCTGGCAGCAGAGTCGAGTGTTCACGAGTGCGACTCCGCCGCTCCGAGCGATGGCATTGCCGGCCAATAGGGCTTGGTCGCGTCAGCGAACTAGGTGGTACTGTACCGATCATGGTGACGGACCCATTCCATCGTGGATGCCAGGTGGTCCTCGTCGCGGCCTTTGGGTGTGAGATCGAGCAGGTTATAGGTGCCCATCATCACCTCCACACCGCGCCTGTAGGTCGAGTAGGTGTGGAAGACATTGCCCGCATCGTCCTTGTAGAACACGCTGATGCCGGGCAATTCCTCACACTCAAAAGGCTGCATGCCGTAGTTGTAGTAGACCTGTCCCTTGTCCTGTTCTTCCGGCGTGAAGCTCACGTGGAAGTCGTGGTTGAAGTCGCTGCCGAACGAAGACACCCACTTGAACTGCCAGCCCATGCGCTTCGGCGAAAGCGTCTCGATCTCGGCCAGCGGCGCGCGCGAGACGGCCACCAGCGTGACATCGCGATGTGGCAGATGCACGTTCATGCCGTCGGCGTGATCGGCCATGAAGGAGCAACTGGGGCAACCTTGCTCCCACCCCGGCCCAAACATGAAGTGCTGTACCAGCAGTTGATTTCGGCCCTCGAACAGCTCGGCGAGCGTTTCTTTGCCATGAGGTCCGTCGAACACGTACTGCCTCTCCGACTTTCACCCAGGGCAGCTTGCGCCGCTCGGCGCTCAACTGGTCGCGCAGCCTGGTGGATTCTTTCTCTTTTGTAAGCAGCTCCTTCCGGGCCGCAATCCATTCTTCTCGCGATACGACCTTGTGGTTTGACATCGATGTCTCGATTGCTTTCATGACTTGACCTCCTTTGATTTGGTTTGTCGGGTTGATACTATTCTCATAGAGCTTCTTCATGACGAGTGCGGTCAGCCCTCCCGTCGAGGTCGCGCTGGCCGCAATCAGTGCAAGAGTGGTAAAGCATACCGGACACATGAGTGACCTTCCTTCACGATGCAGCCGCCGGCCAGTTACAGCCGCGCAATTCCTTGACCGGCCGCACTTCCAGGCTCCCGAGGCGCGCCGATGGAAACCTCGAGGCCACCTGGATGGCCTCGTTGAGGTCCCTGGCATTGATGAGAAAGAACCCGCCAATCTGTTCCTTCGTCTCGGCATAGGGACCGTCAGTGACGGACACCTTCCCGTTCTGAACCCGAACGGTTATGGCCATCTGGATTGGCTCGAGGGGTTCCGCCGCAATGAGGTGGCCGCTCTTCTGAAGCTCCTCGCAGTAGACCGAGGTTTCGTCCGTGAGAGCCTCGAGCTCGCTCTTGGACAGAGCGGTCAGCTTCTTCTCCTCGTGGCAACAAAAGAGCAGGTATTTCATGGCTCCAACCTCCCGTCATATGGTGGGAATTGCCGTCTTTTTCAGATAGTCGTTCGGGAAGATCGAAATCGACAACGGACTTTTGACACAAGATAGTCGACGGAAAAGGAAAAAATCGACATCGGGATTCTTATAGGTCGGGGGAACGAGTAAAGCATCATCTCGGGATTCATGGAATAGGGGATCTCCATGAATAGCCCACAAGTTATTGAGGGTAACCCGCTCGCTATCTGGTGGACTTGAAAAAATTCACGCATGCGCAAAGTGGCTCGGAGTGACGGTGATTAACCCTGGTTTTGCAACTCAGCCAACCGACGCACAATAAACCGCCGCTCCGGTTCCTGTTGTGTGAGGTTCAAGGCCCGTTCGTAGGAGGCTTTCGCCTCCGAGGTTCGGCCGAGCCGGCGGCAGAGATCCGCACGGGCGGAGTGCGCCAGGTAATAGTTTTCAAGATCGCCCCGCGTGAGGATAGCGTCGATGAGGGCGAGACCCGCCAGTCGGACCGTCACGCATTGCCACCGCGACGGCGCGATTCAGTTCCACCACGGGCGAGGGATTCGCTCGCATCAGCAGGTTATAGAGAGTCACGATTTGAGACCAATCCGTGGCTCCGGGGAAAGGCGCCTCGGCATGCACTGTGGCGATGGCCGCCTGGATCGTGTAGGGACCGACCTGTCCTGAGGACAACGCCCGTCCTACCAAAGCAGCGCCTTCTGCGATCTGATCCTGCTTCCACATCGAACGATCCTGATCGTCCAGGAGAACCAACTCGCCCGTCGGGGAGGTGCGCGCGTCGCGCCGCGAGTCGTGAAGGAGCATCAGAGCCAACAGTCCTGTCGCCTCCGGGTCCGGGAGCAGTTCCATCAGCAATCGTCCCAGCCGTATGGCATCAGCGGAGAGATCATGCCGGATGAGCGATCCACCCGACGAGGCGGAGTATCCTTCGTTGAACACCAGGTAGATTACCCGCAACACGGCGTCCAGACGGTCCGGCAAATCATTTTCCGAGGGCACGATATAGGGAATCCGCGCCTTGCGAATTTTGGCCTTGGCGCGAACGATCCGCTGAGCTACCGTGGGCGGGGACGTGAGAAAGGCTTTCGCGATCTCTTCGGTCGTGAGGCCGCAAACCTCACGGAGAGTCATCGCCACCTGCGCTTCCGGGGAGAGCGCGGGATGGCAGCAGGTGAAGATCAGCCGCAGGCGATCGTCTTCGAGACTCTCGTTGTCCCTCTCCTCGCGGTCGCCGGTGTCGGTTTCCAAGTGCCTGGACAGTTCCGGCAGGGAGGCGTCGAATCGTGCCCGCCGTCGCATGCCATCGATGGCCTTAAACCGGCCGGTCGACACGAGCCAGGCCCGCGGATTGGCCGGTACGCCATCCCGCGCCCATCGTTCAACGGCAACGGTAAACGCTTCGTGCAGGGCCTCCTCGGCGGCATCGAAGTCGCCAAGCAGGCGAATCAACGTCGCGAGAACCCGGCGGGATTCGGCACGGTACACCGCGTCCACCAATTCGCGCACCTGTTTGATTTCATCGTTGCTCATGAATGCAGAATGCTACTGGCGAAGGAGGTAAAAAAACCGCTGCGGCAACCGCAGCCCAGGCTGAGTGGTTAACCTATCCTTTGATGGCTGGTTTTTTTTACAGCGCTTGGCTATGGGTGCGCCTTCATCCACAAGGGCAATTGCTCTCCGTTCAGTATGGTGGGGGATAAATGTACTGTAACTCCTTCCTCCGGCATTGTTCAAAAGGGGTCAGTTTATTTGACCCAAGCCCCTGGTGCTCCCGATTATGGGCGATGAGCATGGTCGGCATTTCGGGCGGGAGTTCGTTGACTGCCCCCAAGATGTCGCTTCAATTAATTAATACCGCGTCAAAATGGTGGTGGGGGACGGTTTCACGGATTCTCACCTTCAACTCATGCTGGCGGATGAGCAATACTTGGCCTCTGCCGTTAGTCTGATGGGCTTGTAGTTGCGGTCGGACTCCGTCTACAGAGGCTGCTTCGGGACAAATTGCCGTTTCCCGCCGGTGTTGCGACAACGGAAACCCTGAGAGATATTTATGGAAAAGGCGGAGAAGCTTTGGTTCGCGTGAAAGTGCTCCTCACGACTTTTCTTCCGGACAGGTCCTGTCCAGAATAAAATAGACCGGGCAGAAGCCGGTGAACCCGCTTTGCAGGAGAATAACTCCCAGGATTCCCGGAAGGAGTAACCACCCGGGATTAATATAGTATCCAAGGGCAACGCCGGCAGTGATGAGTGCCCCGGCGATTCCGTCATGGAGTTGGCGTTTTTGCTTCATCATCTTATCCCTCCTGTGAGTTGAACATTCGCGTTCATGGTCTTTCCGTTTTTCTTCTTGATTCCAGAAGGTACCTTAAAGTTTGGCTTGGTGCCTGCCAAGACTCCCACCTCCTGTCATTCTGTCGCGATGGAGAACAGATCTGAAGGGTCTCACTCCTGCTTCTTTTTTTTATAAATAAGTATTTAAGCTTACGTTACGGCAGTATTGATACAAAGCGTAAATTCCAATTAACACTATGAAATTAAACAGGAATTTAAAATTTTTCCTTAGGAAATTTTCTGTCTTTTCCGGCAGACTGACGTGGTGCTACTCTTTTGTGGGCCCCAGGACAATCAACAGAAAGCATGAGGACTCAGAAATGCCATTCGGCTATTACCATCAACTCAACGCCAAGGCAAAGCGGATTTACCGGGCTAGTGACAAGGTATCCGACTTTCTATTGCCCAATGTCGTTGTGGTTCGACCCGTTGTACGAAAAATTTATGAGGCTTTACAGGCGGGGAGTCATTTGCGAACGCAAAAATGGACGCAACGCCTCCTGAACAGGTTGACGAGCCAACTTCATATCCGGCCTATTCGGTTAGAATTATTGGATATCCGACCCTCCAGTCCGCGGATGGAACTCTATGGCCTGTATTATCCGGCCGAAGGCCGACGGATACCAAGGATGCAATTGTGGATGCGCACGGCCAAGCGGCATCAGGTGGTAGCCTTTCGAACCTTTTTGCGAACCTTGCTTCATGAACTCTGCCATCATTTGGATTACGACTGTTTGGGTCTGAAAGATTCCTTCCATACCCAGGGGTTCTATCAGCGTGAGTCCAGTTTGGCGTCTCAGGTCTTACCGCTCGCAGATGTCCTCGTTTGGATGAATGGGAATAAGGCGGGAAAACGTAAAAGACAGGTATGAAGAGGGCTCCTCACCCTTCGTCTGTGAAAGAATCGTTGTCTCAACAACAGCGACGGATGCAGGCGATCCTTCACGGTCTCAATCAAGCCTATCCCGACACCACGTTAGCCCTGAATTTCTCCTCGCCTCTGGAGTTGTTGATTGCTCTGATCCTGGCAGCGCAATGTACCGATGAACGAGTAAATGTGGTCACCGCGACGGTGTTTCAGAAATACCCAACAGCAAATGCCTGGGCTGGAGCCGATCGCCATGTCTTGGAGCAGGACCTCCAATCTGTAAGCTTTTACCGGAATAAGACCAAAGCCATTCAAGCCTGTTGCCGGGAACTGGTTGCACGATTTGGAGGACAGGTGCCGCAGACTCTCGAGGAGTTAATCTCTTTGCCGGGGGTTGGACGAAAGACCGCGAATGTCCTGCGAGGGAATGCATTCGGGCAACCGGCAATCGGGGTCGATCGGCATGTGGGACGGCTGGCTCAGCGCATGGGATTCACCACTCAGACCGACCCTGACAAGATCGAATCCCGAGCTCAATGCGTTGGTGCCGGATGACAGTAAGGTCCGGTTTTGTCATCTCATGCAGACGCATGGTCGGGTTCAGTGTTTGGCCAGAACACCTCAATGTGCCACCTGTCCTGTCCGGTCCTCCTGCCCTTATCCCGATTAGAACAACTCATCTCACCGCGATATTCTACCTTTTCCTCCTCGTACCACACCGGCAGCCAACCGATCTGATTGCCTATCTCTTTGAGGTTCCTGAGGGTAGAATACGGCTGATTAATTAATAGGTTGGAATTTTTCAATACTCCGAGTTAACGAACTCACAGACCTTCATTCGGATTGAGGAGCAGAGACGAGATCAATGTTGCAAGACATTCGACAAATTCACCCATTGTCCCATCTGACGGAATCAGCAGAGAAGCTTCACACCCGGCTTTGCCGGATGGTGGGGCAGGCCGTTGCTGATTTTAGTATGATCGAAGAGGGCGATAGGGTCATGGTGTGCCTCTCGGGTGGAAAGGATAGTTATGGGATGTTGGATGTTTTGCTGTCCCTACGGTCGCGTGCTCCGATTTCTTATGACCTGATTGCCGTCAATTTGGATCAAAAACAACCTGGATTTCCCGAGCATGTTCTTCCGGACTATCTCACGAACCTTGGCGTGCCGTTTCACATTGAGGAGCGCGATACCTACTCGGTGGTGAAACGACTTATCCCCGAAGGCCAGACAACCTGCTCTCTGTGTTCCCGGTTGCGTCGTGGCATTTTGTACGGGTTAGCTGAAAGGTTGGGAGCGACCAAGATTGCCCTTGGCCATCATCGCAACGATATCATGGAAACCTTGTTGCTGAATCTGTTGTTTAACGGCACGATGAAAAGCATGCCCCCCAAACTGAGATCTGATGATGGACAGCATGTGGTGATCCGCCCCTTGGCGTATGTCAAAGAATCCGAGCTGGCCCTGTACGCGGAATTGAGAAACTTTCCGATTATTCCTTGCGACCTGTGCGGCTCCCAGGAAAATTTGAAACGCAAGGAAGTGAAAGCCATGCTCCAGGAGTGGGACATTCGTTATCCCGGCTCGGGCGACAGTGTGTTTGCCGCGTTGTCCAAGGTCATCCCCAGTCATCTCCTCGATCGACACCTGTTTGACTTTCATGCCTATCGGTGTCCTGACCGGTAGATTTGAAGTGGCGGTCGTATTTTTTGAACGACGGCCGGCATGCCGATCTGATTCGATTCCGTATTCCGGTCTTCCGGGCAATGTCCTGTAATATTATGGGTATGGTCTATCTCCAGGTCCTGTTACTCATTATCGCAGCCAATGCCGCACCCATCCTTGGGAGGCTGCTTATGAAAGGGCGATGGAGTCTTCCCATTGATAGGGGAGCGACATTCATAGATGGGCGACCTGTTTTGGGAAAGTCGAAAACGTATCGGGGGGTGGCCTTTTCATTAACGGGCGCGGTATTGGCGGCGGATGTGCTGGGCCTGCGGTGGGAAATAGGATTGCTGGTTGGAGGGTTAGCTATGACCGGCGATTGCCTCTCGAGTTTTATTAAGCGACGGTTGGGCTATGACTCAGGCGAGATGGCATTGGGCTTGGACCAAATCCCGGAAAGTCTTTTGCCCCTGTTAGGGGTGTGGGGGGCGCTGTCTTTGTCGGCTATGGGCATTATGGTCACCGTGGGGGTGTTTATGACGTTTGAACTGATTTTTTCTCCCATCTTATATAAATTCCACATTCGTAAAAATCCATTTTAACAGATTGGTTCTCCTGATGACCCTTGTTCACATAAAGGGTTCTTGGTCTCCGACAAGGTAATCCCTAACTGACCAAGCTTCCGGCCAAACCCGTCAGGAGTATTCAGAGTATGGATGAAGTGTCCATCAGGCTGTTCGTAGGAAATGAGCCCACCGTCTTGCAGAGACCACACGAGCACCCGATCCTTGGCCCCAGGGCTTGAAAAGGCTTGAGGGGAACATGGCATGCCGAGTAGCGTCTCGAAAGAAAGCGGTTCCTCCCGCCGGGGCAAGACATATCGCCCCGGACAATTGCGAATGGGCCGCCAGGGCCATTGAGCCCGTAATTGCTCAAATGTCATGGAACAGCATCCTAGGCGTTCTCACGCCACCTCGCCATGGATTTGTTCGGCAGGCTTAGTAGAAGGAGATAGCGTGTTTTCCGTTCCAGTGCTGACTTCCTGTCATTGTCCATGAAAAGAAGCCTGAAAGGCTCAGGACCAACTATTCCACCACACTGAGATTCTGGATTGTTGATGAATTGGAATGGCTCATCGGAAGAAGACCCTTCGCCGTCTTCCCGCACGCCGCTTATTTCGATCGGATGCACGATCCTGGCCGTCCTCCTGGTGCCGGTTTTTTTGTATTCTTTGGGGCCGGGAGGACCCATCAAGGTTGGTGATGTCGTCTTTGCCACTGATCGTCATCGCGTATCCATGATCGACTCCAATGTTGAGGGGAAACGAAAACAGTCCATGACGTGTTTTCTGGAGCCACGTGTGCAATTGGTAGTGCAGACAATCGGGATTCCGCCAGGCGGCTTGATAATTGCCGAGCCGATCGCCTTAGAAAAGTCGACGCCACCTTTTTGCCCACCGAGGATGCCGGTGTTGGTTCACCTTCATCAAGTGACTTTACAGGCAAATTTATGGGGTGGTCTGCGCGACACGCTTTCGCATTTCTTCTCTAGTCGCTGACCAGGGCGACTTCCACACACATCAGCTCCTCGCGTTTATGGATGTTTGAGTTTGTCGGTAAAGCGTTGCCTGAATTTTGCGACTTTGGGATTAATCAGATAGGTGCAGTAGGGTTGTGACGGGTTCTGAACAAAATATTCCTGATGGTAATCTTCGGCGATGTAAAACGGAGAAGCGGGTACCACCTCAGTCACAATGGGATCGTCAAAAAGCTTTTCCTCCGTCAGTTTGCGAATGACCTCATGTGCAGTCGTTTCCTGCTCTGATGAATGGTAGAAAATGGCGGAGCGATATTGGGTGCCCGCATCATTTCCCTGTCGGTTCAGGGTGGTGGGGTCATGGATGCCGAAAAAGATTTCCAGGAGTTCCCGATAGGTGATGACCGTTGGATCAAATCGAATCTGTATCACCTCCGCATGTCCCGTGGTGCCGGAACAGACGGCTTCATAGGTCGGATTGGAGCGGCCCCCACCCATGTAGCCCGATTCCACTGACTCGACTCCCTTTACCTGATCAAACACCGCTTCCAGGCACCAGAAGCAGCCGCCACCCAGAGTGGCAAGTTCCTTTCCTGTTGATGACGATGTGGGCGAGTCAGGCATGAGTCACTCCTTCTGGAAGAGGAAAAGGCTGAATATCAGATCGATGACAAGATTACAGAGTTATACCACGCCACTTTTTCTTGGGCCACTGGTGAATACGCGGGTTCTCTTTCCTTTCTGTCACGTCTTCGCTTTACTTCCTGGCATGCTTCTTTATAGGCTTGAATGACCTCTTTTTACCTGGTCAAGTTGAGAGGAAGCTGTCATATGCGGGTTGTGTGGGCAACGGATATTCACTTGAATTTTCTGGGTGCAGAGGAGAGAGCCTTATTTTTCTCGTCCATCCGTGACCGCCAGCCGGATGCGGTGTTTGTGACCGGAGATATCGCTGAGGCTCCATCGCTGGTATCTCTGCTCGATGAAATGCTCCGGGGCATTCGCGTGCCGCTGTATTTCGTTCTTGGCAATCACGATTTTTACCATGGTTCAATTTCCAAGGTCCGAAGCGGGCTGAAACACCATTGTCAGGTTCAGCCGGGACTCATCTATCTTTCAACGGCAGGAATGGTTCAACTGACTCCGACGACGGTAGTTGTCGGACATGATGGGTGGGGAGACGGCCGCTACGGGAACTATCCTTTTTCCCCCGTCAGACTCAGCGATCAAGAATTGATTGAAGATTTCCAGGATTTAGATCGAGATGCGGTATTGGGCGCCCTTCACGCGTTGGGAGATGAGGCTGCGCGCTATTTGGAGGAAAGATTAGAAAAGGCGTTGGCATCGTATCGGCACGTGATTTGTCTTACGCATGTTCCGCCGTTTAAGGAAGCCTGCTGGTATCAGGGAAAAACGGGGAACGACGACTGGCTTCCGTATTTTGCCTGCCAAGCGGTTGGGGAGGTGTTGCTGAACGTAGCGAACGCGCGACCTGATTGCCTCATCACTGTGTTGTGCGGCCATACCCATCACGCCGGTTTCGTTCAAATGCGCTCTAATCTACGGGTTATGACAGGATCCGCCGAATATGGCGCTCCGCGTATTCAGGATACCTTTGAAGTCGAAGAACTATTCTATCAATCTGGCTGTGTAACACGTGGGGAGGGTGGAGAGGTGCGATCGGGACAACAGGATACGGCCGGAACACAACCGGGAACTCCTAAATAAATCTGGCTCGTTCTTTCGGAGTAGGCACACGGCAGATATCCGATTTGCCCATCCACTGATAGCGATGGCTGGCGATAAAGCTATACACCATATCCCGAAGAGGTCGGGGAATGATGATAAAGGCATACAACCAGGGCCAAACCCCAGGAAGGTAGCGAAGAATTTTGAGGGCTGCCGTGGATTTCGTAAAGACGTTCCCATTCTCCAGCAGTAGAAAGGTTTCATAATCCCGGGTCGAGAGGTGTAGCTGAGTGAGAATGTCCTGGGCGGGTGGGGATTGAAGAGTTCCGAATTTAAATAATCCCCGGGGATCACGCTCGAGAACAAAATTGACAAACGCATTACAAAAATTGCAAACCCCGTCAAAGACAATCACCCTCTCGTAATGACCCCATGCATGAGATTGTAATGGAGATCCCTGTTTCACGTGGCGTGCTCTTTTCTCCGATCCTGCTTTTGATCCGTGCCGGTCAATTTGCAAGGGATGGCTTCCCTTATTATATTATAGTACCTGAGAGGCATACACGTTTTCATGGGAAGGGGGAAGGACTAATCGGCTATGGAGGGACGACGCCTGAACAATGGCCATGCGTGGATTTTGAGCCATTGATGGATGGGAACGAGATCGAAAAAAATGAGATAGACAAACGGAATCAACAGGAAGTTAACGTCCATTAAGATAAATGTAGAAATGTGGAAAGTAGTGACTCCCGCGATGAACAGCAATCTGAAGGTGGGGGATTTAATGAACAAGATGAGAGGAAAGCCCAGCTCAAACGCTAAAACTAAATGTGAAAAAATCTGTATAAGATCGGGACGTTGGGCCAGCTCGAAGCTTAAGCTGTTTTTGACAAGTTCCCCTTCGCCGGTCATGCCCCATCGGACAGATCGTGCGATCAAGACTTCTTGAATCCGGCCTTCTCCGGCAAACCATTCCCATCCGCTGACTCGCACTTTGGCAATGACACTCCAAAAATAAAACAGGGCGACATAGAGTTGCATGGTCTTGATCGGCCAGCTCGCCTCCCATTCCTGGACCGGCGGGAAATGTGCCATGGGCGGCATCACGGGAATGGGCTTCGCCGCATCTCGATAGCAGAAACAGAAAAAGCATTTGCATGGGGATGAGATAGCGATGATGGACGTCGCCGCTAAAACTGTCTCGCACCCCTTTTAAATAAAAAATACACAGGATGACGATAAGAATTGATGTCCGTGTCCATTTTCCCATCATCATGGTGACCGTGGCGCTCATCAGGAGTCCATAGGCGGCAAACGACAGGGCAGGGATATGGTATTGAATCCCGAGCAAATGGAAGTACCAAATGGGGTCAATGAAGTAAAACATCGCACCGGTCGGGTTAAGCCCCAACACCGTGGCAAATTGATAGGTGTGAAAGAACAGAAGTCCGCATCCAATATACATCCGCAACAGGCCAAGACTTTCCCCTGAAAACCCCGTAAAGAAAAATTGATTCCAGGCCCGGCTGATGATGTTAGAGAATGCCATGTTCCCACCTTGGCAGCCATTCCTCCCGCCATTCGATCAAAGCCTGTCTGGTGTCAATTTGAACCTGACGGACATCCTGTCTGAGTAAATCTTCTTTCCGGTACACCCGTTTTTGATGATCGGCCTCCATTCGAATGATAAATTTGGGGTCCGATGGTTCATGCCGTAAGGTTTTGTTGAGAGTCCAAAACATCCGCCACTCCCAATCAACCGCAAAACGTGGCTCATCTTCCTCCAATCCGCGGACCCATCGGTTGAGCGCCCCCAGTTCCGTGTTGCCTTGCTTGTGTTTCGGGGGAGCGGTGCCAAATATCCTTGAATAGTACAATCGTCGAAAATTCGGTTGGGGAATATTCAGATCCTTATAGGAAACGTAACTCGTTGATCTGTCGCGATGGGTGACCTTAAGGCCTTTTCGATATTTGTCTTTATCCCAAACCTTGACCGCGATAGTTTCGCGAGGTTCGTATACGCTATACATGGGAACCCAGGTTAATGGGAAATAATCAATGCGAAAAATGACTGCTGCCCATATGGTGATCAGGTACCCAACAAGAATGAGGGTAATTGTCCGCTTGCTCACGCAAACATTCCTTCCGGGATTGCGCACAAAGTGTTCATGTGGGTTTCTCTTTGAGATGAAGGTACATACATGTGGCAGGATGCCCTATTATCCTCAGAAAAGGCGAGAGAACTCAATAGTGTTGAGGTTGTGAAATGAAAGATTTGTCCTGGCGGTGAACGGAAAGTGTTTCCTGCCAAGTCGAAAGCAAAGCGTTCGCTAACTGCAGATGTGATGGATTGGAAAGGGTTACGAGTAGGAATTTGTGCAAGTCGTCTTGCTTGGGTCTCGACAGAGCTGGAGTCGTTTACCGCGCGGTTGTTGTGCCGGGTTAGGGATGAGCTTCAATCCTTAAAATTCGTGGAATTGTGTCCAGGTTGGCTTGTGAAGTTGTCAGGTCCTATGTCGACCATCCCGAAATGGCGGATCTCCTTCTACTTTCCCCTTCCAAACTATAAATCTTGGCGAGGAGAGGAAATAGGCAACTCTCCGACCTGAGAAATTCTATTGATGGCAATTTCCTTGATTTTGATGGGGAATATCCATGGTATTTCCCCGGTCTCTTCGATTGATTGCGATCAACAGGGTTTTTCGTTTTCCATCGATTGGTCTTTTTTCGAACGGTAATCTGAAGAGCGATATTGCGAAGGCATGATGGGATTGACTGCGCCTCTTTGCCCGAGGGGCGTGAGGAAGGATCTTCGTTTTGATGTCTCAAGGGATGCCCCTGAGGTATAGTGCCGCAATCGCATCTCTACACAATGGCGGAATCTTTTAACCAGTTTTTCCATCGGATGCTGAGTCGGGTGGTGCCTGTTGAACGGAATGAACTCCCTGCGCTGGTATGGTCGTTTGTCTATTTTTTTTGTGTGCTGGCGGCCTACTACATCCTGCGCCCGGTTCGCGATGAAATGGGAGTGCTCAGCGGTGCCCATAATCTCCCTTGGCTCTTTTCAGCGGTGTTCGTCACGATGTTGGCCGTGATCCCGATATTTGGCTGGGTCGCGGGGCATTTCACGATTCGTCGATTATTGCCAACCGTCTACGTGGTTTTTATCCTGAATCTTTTGGTGTTTTTCGTGGCTTTGCAAAGTGGAGTCGGGTTGCAAGCCTTTGGGCCAATCTTTTTTGTGTGGTTAAGTGTCTTTAATTTATTCGTCGTATCGGTGTTTTGGAGTTTTATGGCCGATGTGTTTCGGACTGACGCGGCCCGTCGACTATTTGGCTGTATTTCCGCAGGAGGCAGTCTTGGCGCCATGACAGGCCCGTTTATCACTGCAATGGCGGTAAAAGGTGTCGGGGTTTCGGGATTATTGTTGGTGTCAGCGGTATTCTTATTAATCGCGGTGGGATGCATTTTGGCGTTGCTGAAATGGTATGACTCTCATCATGGCATTGATCTGGGAAATCGACATCTTTCTTCTGTCAAGAATTCTGAAGGCATTCCTCCCAGTTTGTGGATAGGGGTCGTGCGCATTTTTCGCTCTCCCTATTTGAAAGGCATTGCCCTCTATCTCATGTGTTATTCGATTCTGTCCACATTTTTGTATTCGCAGCAAACCATATTAATTCCGCAAGTCATGCCGAGTTCCGAAGATCGCATGCAATTGTTTGCCTCTGTGGATCTTGGGATCAATTTGTTGGCGTTCACGCTCCAGTTTTTCGCAACAGGATGGTTGTTGACACGGTTTGGTGTTTTGAGCATGTTGGCCGTGATGCCCATGGTGTCATTGATTGGATTTGGGGTGTTTGGCTGGGTGACCGTCTTGTCGATTTTGATTGCGTTCGGTGTCCTGCGCCGGGCGGGGGAATTTTCCATCACCAAGCCCACGCGAGAAACCCTCTTTACCGTGGTTCCCCGTGAAGAAAAATATCAGGCGAAAAATGTGATTGATACGGTCGTCCATCGAGGGGCCGATATGACCGGGACAGGTATTGTCTCCGTATTTCATGCATGGGGGATGACCTTATCCCATATGGCATTTGCCGCAATGCCCATCGCGGGGATGTGGCTCGTCGTGGGGATTTGGCTTGGACGACGTCACGAAGCGATCCGACGACGATGAAGTCTGTTATTGGGTTTTGCCCGTCATTGCGTCGGGAGGGTTCCATGTGAGGAGAGAACATTGGTGAATCCGATCATCCTATACAAGCCGATTGGAACCATGAGAAGAGTGATGCGCTGTTTACCTATGGAACTTTGCAAATCTCCGAGGTAATGGAAGCGGTGACGGGTCGGGTGTTGTCCTGGGTGGAAGCGGAAGCCCAGGGGTTCGCGCAGTTTCGTTTTACGGATCGCATCTATCCGGAAATGATTGCTCCAGATGGACGACCCAGGGACGTGTCTACAGCCCATTGGGTCCCCATGTTTGGGTAATCCCGGATCGATTTAAAGATCCGATCTATCGACGTTCTCTCATTGAGGTGTACCGGTCCGATGGGTCGAACATGACACGTGAATCGTTGTCGATTATTTTACGAAGCGATCACCTCCGGGCATTCATCCGAATCCCTCATTCGCAGCCCAGGAAGGCGCTCTGCGGGAGGAAGTAAGCTAGCTAGTGCAAGAGGAGGTAAAGACTCCTTCTCAGAATTCTCAATCATCATGAAGTCTACCAATCGATGGTTCCTGCTTATCATGTTGGTTACCCTGGCCATTTTTGGCGGAGCCTTGATTTATTTCACAATGGAGTATCTCTCGCAGGTCACCCAGACTGACATTCCACCCACCGGAGCCATGGGGCACCAAATCGGGATGTTGCTTTTGGTCGTAACGATGCTGGCAGGAATGCCTGCGGTGGGAATGGGCGCCTATGTCATGTACATCGGGTCAAGAATTCGTATCACGCAGCAGTGGCCTCCAGCGGGGATGGGATTTCGAGCTGAGTCTCCCATCATGTTAGGCGATCGAGGCAGGCTCGTGGGGGCGTGTGTGATGGGTCTTGGGTTTGTGCTTGTAGGGTGCGGGTTGATGTTGCCGGTTGTTGGCTGGCAACTTGGAAATGCCTTTTTCTAATCAACCGGGGACTCCTTTTCTTCTATAAGGGAAAGGACTCTTTCCTCTTTTGAATGGCGACGATGGGGAATTTTTCCTAGAAGGCCGGATAAATGAAGATGTCCAAGCATCTTTCACAGTATTTCGTCACGAGCGTTAGCAGCAAGGGCAAGGCCGAAGGAAGAATCTTGAGGCAAACATCATGACAGGGTGGGATTGGGCAATTTTTGCGGCTTTCATTGCCTATGCCCTGCAAGCAGGGTTTCGTGAACGTGCTGCCGCGTCTCAAAACCTCGAAGAATATTTTCTGGCGGGACGTACTCTTTCCGGATGGAAGGCGGGAATCAGCATGGCGGCCACCCAATTTGCCGCCGATACGCCCTTACTCGTCACCGGCTTGGTGGCCACGGCCGGCATTTTTGCATTGTGGCGATTGTGGATTTATGCCCTGGCCTTTCTCATGATGGGATTTCTGCTGGCTCCGAGTTGGCGGCGGGTAGGAGTGCTTACCGATGCCGAGCTGACGGAAGTGCGATATGGCCACGGGGCGGCTTCGGCTTTGCGGGGGATCAAAGCCATTTATTTCGGCACCATCGTTAATTGCACTGTGTTGGCCATGGTGTTATTAGCGGCCACTCGTCTCGCCGAACCATTTCTGCTCTGGGATCAATGGCTTCCTCGTGGTCTGTTCGAGACTTTGGTTCCTATTGTGAAATGGGCAGGCGTTCCCTTTACCGTTGGCGGGCTTGAAGCGGAGAATGTGTGGGTTCGCTCGACTAATAATCTTCTATCAATCGGGGCAATTGTCGCGGTCACATTGATGTATTCCACCACCGGCGGACTTCGGAGCGTGGTTGCCACAGATCTCGTGCAATTTGGAATCGCCATTGTCGCGAGTGGTGCGTTTGCCTGGATAGTAGTGGAGCACGTGGGGGGACTGTCGTCGTTGACCCAACGCCTCTATGATCAATTTTCGGTTTCTTCAGGATATCCGTTGACGGGAAATGAAATTCTTGCTTTCACCCCTTTCGGTGCCAAAGATGCAACTATCATGGTGCTGTTGGTTTATGGTTTTCAATGGCTGCTGCAAATGAACGCGGATGGGACTGGATATTTGGCCCAACGGTCCATGGCTTGTCGTAGCGATAATGATGCGCGAACCGCGGCGGTCGTGTTTACGGTGGCCCAAGTGGTGCTTCGGAGTCTGATCTGGTTGCCCTTGGCGTTGGGACTACTCCTCTTATTTCCACCACCTCCAGGAATGATGGACGCCCATTTTATCGCGGCTCGCGAATTTACCTTTGTGCAAGGAATTGATGAATTATTACCGCCGGGGGTCAAAGGGTTGATGGTGGTCGGGATGATGGCGGCATTGGCTTCAACAGTTGATACACATTTGAATTGGGGAGCATCTTATTGGACGAATGATATTTATCGTCGATTTATTTGTGAGGGCTGGCTCGGGCGTTCTCCTTCTCCACGCGGGCTGGTTTGGGTGGCACGCGGAAGCAACCTGCTGATTCTGTTGATCGCGCTTTGTATTCTCCCGTGGTTGTCATCTATTCGAACTGCTTGGCAATTCAGTTTATTGCTTGGGGCGGGGATGGGCGTGTTGTTGGTGCTTCGGTGGATCTGGTGGCGAGTCACGGCATGGGGTGAATTAGCCTGTATTGCCGCGTCTGTGCTTATGGCGCCTCTATTATTATGGGCTCTTCCGGGACAGCAGGAGGAAATGCGTTTGTTGATTATGGGCATAGGAGCGGGCGTGATTGGTGTCATAGTGTCCTGGTTCACCGGCCCGGAAGATTTCGATCGCTTGGAAAATTTTTACAGGCGCGCGCTTCCTCCTGGATTTTGGGGACCAATAGAAGAGCGAGTCCATCCTGAACAAAACGATAGTGTACGGCGATTTTGGCGAGCATTATTAGCGATGGGGCTCACGGCATTGTCCATATTCTGTTTGCTCACCGGGATTGGGACGTGGCTTGTGGGAAGTCCCGCTCCTGGATGGATGCCATGGCGGGAAGGGTGGATTGGCGGACTGCTTCTGGTGGGTATCATTTTAATACCCATTTGGATCAAAATCGGCTTTCGTCAATCTGAACATGGAACCCGGACGAGTTAGAAATGAGGGAAGGGGCTATCAAGGTAAAAAATCCTTGGCGAAATGACCTATTGTCATTGGACGCCTTCTTGTGAGGGAGGATCTGCACACTGAATTGCTGATTATGCCTTAGTGGCGACCGTCCGAGTGGCCAGTGAGGGATCTTCAGCGCAATGTGGATGTATGCCAAAGTGATTTAGATGGACAGGGTGCTGGGAGAATTTTGGTGAACAGTTTAATCCTGCTATTAAAAGAGAGGCGGGAGGTTTTTGGCAATAGGTAAAGATTGATGACACTACAGGGAATCTTCAAAAATGGCTTGAGGGTCGGCCCACACCATGCCATCGGGAAGCCCTTGAATCCAATCACCAGGTTCATTGGCGGAGCGATGGGAATATTCTCTTCCGAATTTTTTGATCACGACTTCCTTCCCATCGATCCAGGTTTCTTTCGCTTCCGTTTCTTCAATCAACATATAAGTCTCTGGTTTAGTAGTTATTATCCGGCATGGTATGTGGGGAGGATCCTTGTAATTCCTCAAAAATCCTATACAGATGTTATCCGGTTTTCTTTCAGGTCCTCGGATAGACCGGAATCAGGAAAGCGTGATCATTTATTTAAAAAAATTCACATAACCGATAACAAGAGAGCAAGGGATGGTACGACTCAACTGAATGAATTCGATTGTGCAATTATTATTTTTGTAGATCTGAATCTTGTGATGGAACAGGAGTTGTCGTGCCGGGGGCCTCAATTGCGGATGAGGGCGGTTCAATGATTGTGCCCTTGAGGAGTTCAGGTGGATTGGTTTTATAGCGATGTTCGATGGTTTGGGTCACACAAAATTGTAGTTCCTTTAGTAGCATTTCATTGAGGGAGTCTGGATTTTCTGAAAATTCATGCGCTAATTTTTGACACTTCGGATCCATGGGCTCAACTGCTTGAGCAATGGCAAATCCAGAGAAAAGAACCAGCCAGAAGGATGTCCACAGTAATACCGCTTTCATATTGCCCCTCCTGTGTTTAAAAGAATGCTTTTCTCTTATGGCCATTTTCGATTTCATAAATCACGTAGCGTGATAATGGAGGATGACTATTGATGACACAAAAAGAAAAAATATGGTGCCGAAGACAGGATTTGAACCTGCACACCCCGGAGGGCGCTAGACCCTGAATCTAGTGCGTCTGCCAGTTCCGCCACTTCGGCACATGGGTGGGATTATCATCTTTTACTGAAATGCGGTCAAGCTGAGTTGTCGTTAGGTTGGCGTTTTCTTCAATCGATCCCATCTGAAAAAATCCCCGTCAACTACGTCCCTCATTACCATCGGGCGTGGGAATTCTTCGGTGCATTATCCGACGCTGGTGGGTTCAGGAGAAGAGTCGAGGAGGTTTTCCAGAAAAGCTTGTGGCCAGCGGCCTGGAGAAGTTGGTGTTCCCTGTTCTCCCGGAAGCAGGTCAGTGGTGTCGCCACTGAGAATGATGCGTTCCCGGATTGTGCCTGTGGCTGCGAGCAAGAGGGGGGCAGGAATGCGCGGGGCATCATCCACAATCAACAAATCATAGGGGACCTTGCGAAAGAGCGGGTCGGTGAGGATGCGGCCCGGTGTACACGCCATAATGCGTTTGTTTTGCGCGAAGGCCTGCCGGTTGGTACCTTCACCAGCGGCGAGCATTTCCCGAATTTTTTTTGTGCCACCCAACCGTTTAATTTCTTCCTTTAACTCATCGTATTCCGGGCGCATGTCTTTGGGAATGGTGGCTTCAGGAATCAATTCTTTAATTCGTGCTTGCGCCACTTCCACTTCTTTCATGAGTCCCTGAATTTTGCCTTGATAAATCACCCGGTATTCCGCCAGGGTTTCGACGTTTTTACCGGCTATTTGCATACCCATCCGTTTCCAGATGGGAAGCGCTTCATAGTCGCGAAGAATCTTGTCGATATTTTTGACCTTCCCTTGCCAGTCACTGAGTTGGGTGAGGAGCCGCCATTCCAGCAGCTTCACTTCGTTGAGATCTTTTTGTTTGTCGCGTTTATAGGCCAGAATCGGGGTCAATTCCCGGAATCGGTCATATTTTTTTCGTAATGATGCTTTGTTGGCGTTGGCCTTTGCAAAAAAATGATACATCTGGGCTTCAAAGCCGAATTCCTGGATAGGCATACCCGCCGAATCTTTGACCAGGGGTAGTTCATAACGGCAGAGCAAACTGCGATAGGGCATGGCGGCCATTTTTAAGGCGCGAGCCACCGCACCGGTTAACTCGTCGATGGTCTGATGATCCGGGGCGACCAGGAGAATGCGTTTGTTTTTGCGAACCTGATCGACAATTAATGTGGTCAATTTTGTCCAGCGTGTCTGCCGGTTATCCCCCCATATGGTCATCAGCACGGTGGTTGGAATGCCATCCCGAGCCGACGTTGGATCCGAGAGTGGCTCAGGGTTCAGCCATGGCACCAGCCGCTCGGCCGGACCGAGAGTAAATGAGTCAGGTTTGGTGGCCATGTCCGACAGTCGGGCTGCTCCGGTTTCGAGGAATCCCGATGTGTCAGGGATAAGTGTGCAATGCTGAAGGGTTTGTCCGACGTGATCAAAAGTTTGAATAATAAGTGCGCCCTGATGCCACCCCAGAATATAGCCTTCCGTTGGTTCCATGTCGTTGCCCGGCAACAATGTCATAGGGATATCGGGCAAGAACTTGCTTCCCGGCAGAACGTCGCAGCTATAAAGGTGAAGCGATCCGACTGTTCGAAGGTGACGTGCTTGGGGAATGTCCAATGGGGCGTCCATGCCCCGACTCATGGCTCCCTCCCGTTCGTCGGTGAGTTGACCGGCGGCGAGTGTGAGGAGATCGTAGAGTTTCATAAGTGCTATTGGTGAAGTGCCGACAGTTCCAGGAGATCTTTGATACAGAGGGCAAGGCAGCCCAGTCCTCCGGTGAGCGGAGTGCGATCTGCCTCACAGCCTCGATCATTTGCACATTGAACCAGGACGGGAAGCTTATGATCAAGAGGAAGAGGTTCGAGCAGATACAACGTCAGAGTTCCAGAGCTGTCCGTCGAGAGAACGGCGACACGTTGTCTGCGATCATCCTCAAAAATCACGGCTTGTGGGTCGGGTGCTACAAAAGGTCTGGCGACCGATAGGCCGGTGAGCGGAATGGTTTGGACGATGAGTGTCTCGGGGGGAGATAGTGGCCGATTGCTAAAACGAAGATTTAAATCCGAGAAAGGTTGGGTTTCGAGGGCTTCATCTTTTAACCCCTCCTGAGCCCGGCTTAGACTGGGATTGGTCAAAAGACCGAGAGAGAATACACTGAGGACAATGAGGGCTAAAAGGTTTTTCTTATTGAATTTGTGATGCTTCATGGCTCTACCCACTAGAGCTACCTCATACAATTGAAAAGCTGACATTTTTATTATCCATCATGAGAGTAGAATCTTACCTACCGTTTGGGTCTGACGTCTTTTCTTAATCAATGTATACGTAAGTAATAATATTTATATGCGACTGTGAGAGGATACCATATATTTTGCTGAGAATAGAGTAAAAATTCTCCATCAAAATGGGAGTTTACTTGGAACCGATCTCTATGCGTCCGGTAAGGTGGAAGATGGGAGTATTGGCTGATTAGTCAAGCAATTACATTGACTTTTTCGACCACCGGTCTTAAGATGTTTCCCTTATTGGCTAGGCTAAGGAGAAGTGTGTATGAAGGTTATTTTGCAGGAAAATGTAGAGGGTTTGGGGTATTTGGGAGATGTATTGACGGTGGCAAAAGGGTATGCGCGAAACTATTTGCTCCCGAGGAAAAAAGCGGTTGTGGCGGAAGAGCGACAGGTCAAACTGTTGCAGCATATCAAACGGCAGACCGACCAAAAGGTCAAAAAAGAATTGGAGGCCTTGAGCGAGGACGGAAAGAATCTGTCAAAAATTTCCCTGACGTTTGCAGTGCAAACAGGAAAAGACAACAAGTTGTTCGGGTCTGTTACCTCTAAAGATGTGGCAGAAAAATTGGCCGCTCAGGGCGTGGAAGTGGACCGGAAAAAAATTCAATTACCCCATCCTCTTAAGGAGTTGGGCACCTTTTCGGTTGCGGTCAAGCTGCATCGAGACGTTGTTCCAAAGATCAGTGTAACCCTTATCAAAAAGGATGGAGAAGTGGCTGTTCCCGAAGAACTCGTCCCTCAAGATCAGACAGATGAAACGGCCACTGAATAAGCGATGAGACACTCGGTAGGCACTCTCAAAGCGATCCGCGACACCGATTACGAGGTGTACGCGGCTATTCGGGCTGAGGAAAAACGGCAGCGGGAAAATCTGGTCCTCATTGCGTCAGAAAATTATGCGAGTCCGGCTGTCTTGGGCGCTCAAGGCTGTTTGATGACGAACAAATACGCGGAGGGGTATCCAGGTAAACGCTACTATGGCGGATGCCAACATGTTGATACGGTTGAGAGTTTGGCCATTGCCAGAGCCAAAGAGATCTTTGCGTGCGAGCATGTGAATGTCCAGCCTCACTCCGGTTCCCAAGCCAATATGGCGGCCTACCTCTCTGTTTTAAAGCCTGGCGACACTCTTTTAGGGATGGACCTTGCCCATGGTGGTCATCTCACCCACGGCAGCCGGGTCAACTTTTCAGGAAAAATTTTTCAGTCTTTCAGCTATGGAGTGGATCGCGAAACCGAAGAAATCAATTATGATGCGGTGGAGCGTCAGGCACAGGAAGTTCGCCCTCGTATGATTGTCGTGGGGGCCAGTGCGTATTCCAAGATTTTAGACTTTCCCCGGTTTCAGGCGATTGCCAAATCGGTCGGAGCCTACTTATTGGTGGATATTGCCCACATTGCAGGATTAGTGGCCGTCGGCCTGCATCCCAGTCCGATTCCCTATGCCGATTTTGTCACTACGACGACCCATAAGACGTTGCGTGGGCCACGCTCGGGCATGATCATGTGCAAGGAAGAACATGCCAAAGCGGTAGACAAAATGATTTTCCCGGGCATTCAAGGCGGACCGCTTATGCATGTCATTGCAGCCAAAGCGGTGGCGTTTAAAGAAGCGCTTTCCCCGGGGTTTAAAACCTACCAGAAACAAGTGCTTGCTAATTCCAAGGCACTGGCTGAGGGCTTTTTGAAGCGTGGATATCGGGTGGTGTCTGGCGGGACGGAAAATCATTTGTTTCTCCTGAATCTGACTCCAAAAGGCGTGACAGGAAAAGAAGCTGAAGCAGCGTTGAATGCCTCTGGTATCGTCGTCAATAAAAATGCGGTACCGTTTGATGAAAAACCTCCGGCCGTGGCGAGTGGCATTCGTATTGGCACGCCGACCGTTTCGACCCGTGGCATGCAGAAACCGGAGATGGAACAGATCCTCTCCTGGATGGATGAGGTGATCCAGCATTCTCAGGAAGCCGCTCTTCATAAACGAATCCTGCGGGATGTCAAAGATCTGTGCGCACGATTTCCGATTTTTCACCCATACTAACTCTTCCCCTCCGTCTGACGTCCTAAGGACCGCTCTCTTGTGAAATGCCCTTTTTGCGATCTGTTAGAAGATAAGGTCATTGATTCGCGGACCGCTCGCGAAGGAGAGGTGATTCGGCGTCGTCGAGAATGTTTGGGCTGCAAACGGCGATTTACCACCTATGAACGAATCGAAGAAAATCTGCCGATGGTCGTCAAAAAAGACAATCGGCGAGAACCGTTCGATCGGGCCAAAATTCTAGCAGGCTTAAAGAAGGCCTGCGAAAAACGGCCGGTCAGTATTGGAGCATTGGGAGCGGCGGTTGATCGGATTGAAAAGCGAATTCAAGACCTGGGGGAAACGGAAGTCCCGAGCCGAACGGTTGGTGAAGAAGTCATGCGGGCCTTAAAAGAATTAGACCCCGTGGCATACGTCCGATTTGCGTCCGTGTATCGTGAATTCAAAGACATCGATCAATTTATGGATACTATTAGAGCCTTAACCCAAGACACCAGGGTTTCCTGAGTCATTCTCATTCGTCCGTGGTCGAGTAGAAGTCCAGTTGGTTCGTCTGTTCCCGACAATGAAAAGAGGCGACGTCTCTGATTCATTGAGCTTCTCAATCTGCTCCTGCTCATGAAAGTGGGTATGCATGCCATCCCCCAAACCCTCTATTCGTCCCCCGCGTACCAACAGAAAAGGTCAACGGCTCCCAACGCAGAAAGTGACCGCCAGTCGGGTCGCGATTGTGGGCGGTGGGCATGGTGGCACCGCGCTCATGGAAATTTTTGCGGAAGATCCCTTGGTGACGGTCGTGGGCGTCAGTGAAATCCGTCCACAAACTATGGGAGTACGCCTCGCCAAAAAACTTGGGATTCCCGTCGTTCGGCGTTATCAAGACCTCCTGAAAATGAAGGATGTGGATCTGGTTATTGACGTGACGGGCAATCCCGACGTTGAGAAGGCCCTACTTGAGGCCCATGCCCCCCACCTGGCATTGGTGGGCGGAGCGAGTGCCAAGTTCATGTGGCAATTAATTGAAGCTCGCATTCGGGCCTCCGCCGAAATCGAAAATACGCTCACCCGATATCAATCGCTCTTTCGTTTGTATGTCAAGGAAGAAGCCGAAGGGGCCGTCGATGAGGAGCGGACACGCATTGCCTGTGAGATACATGATGGTCTTGTGCAAACCCTTGTGGGAGTGAATCTGAAGATGGAACGGGTCCGTGAGTTGGTGCCTGAGGATCCGACTAAATGTTTGGCTATGCTCAATCAAACGACTGTGCAATTAAAGCATGCCATTCAGGAGGCCCGGCAGGTCGTGTATAATCTTCGCCCTGGTCAATATGATCATTTGGCGTTTATCCCGGCCTTATCGAATTATCTGAAAGCCTATGAACGCGAACACCGGATACGGACCGAATTTGAGGGCACTGGGGATGAATCCCGCCTTGAGCCGAAAACGAAGGTCTTTGTATTTCGCATGGTTCAGGAAGCGCTGAGCAATGTGGCTAAGCATGCCAGGGCCACCAAGGTGATGGTGAAAGTTCAGCTCAAGAAGGATATGCTGGAAGCGAAAGTTTCCGACAATGGTCAGGGATTTGATGTCCAGGCGGAAGGACAGAACCCCGAAAAATGGGACCATTTTGGTGTGAGAAGTATGATGGAGCGGGCGCGGATGCTAAGCGGAACTGTCCAGTGGGTGTCGAAGTCCGGCACAGGCACGAAGGTCGAAATTTCCATTCCTCTTGTGATAAAGGAAAAGGTGGCTTATGCCCAAACAAACCAAAGTGCTTATCGTTGATGATCATCGCGTGGTGCGTGAAGGATTATGTGCGATTCTGGAAACCAAAGACGATATTCAGGTGGTGGGAGAAGCAAAAGACGGCGGAGAGGCCGTCGAACAAACCCGACTGCTCCTGCCGGATGTCATTCTGATGGATGTCAGTATGCCGGGTATGACCGGAGTGGAAGCCACGCGCATTATTAAACGGGAATTTCCTCATATCGGCGTGGTCGCTCTGACGATGTATGAAGAGCAACAATATATTTTTGATCTGGTGCGAGCCGGAGCCACTGGGTATTTACTTAAGGATAGCGATTCGGCGCAAATCGTGGCAGCCATTCGGACCATTGCTCGCGGAGAGTCGCTCATTCACCCATCGGTGGCCAGTAAGATCCTCGTAGAATTTTCTTTACTGTCAGAAGGCAAGGGCAAGAAGCGCGGTATTTTGGAGCATGATCTCACCGACCGGGAAATTACTGTGCTGCAATTAGTGGCGGATGGCAAAACCAATAAAGAAATTGCCAATGTCCTGGATCTTAGTGAAAAAACGGTCAAAAATCATGTTCGCAATATCTTCCATAAACTCCATGTCTATGATCGCACGCAAGCTGCCATCCTGGCCATTCGCAAAGGGATCATTGATCTCGAGCCCCGCAAGGCCTAACCCAATCGTGTTGAGAACATAGTGTCCTCAGGCAGTGGCATGGTGTCCGTGAAGGAGGCATGTTCTCCTTCAATCGTCACCTCCGTGGCTTCATACGTGTAATTTTCATTCCTTCTCAGGTTCGTTTCATAGGTTAAGGAATACCTGTTCTTCGTTTTCACCTTGCCCGTCTATTTTTGTCAGTGCTAACATGATCCCATTGTTGAGTGTGGCAAGGAGGAGTATACACGATGGCGAATGTGACCCTGTTGGTTTCCAAATCCTGTTCGGCCTGTCCTTCCGCGAAAACACTCTGGAAGGGCATGCGGGTGAAATACAGTTTTAGTTATCGCGAGATTGATATTACCTCGGAGGCCGGTCAAGAACTTGCTGAGCGGCATTCGATTCGTGCGGTGCCCGCTACGTTGATCAATGGACGGTTGACCTTTATCGGCGTCCCTCCCCGGGAGAGTGCGGAGAAAGCTCTGCAAGCCAAGATCAAGCCAAAGCCTAAAAAAGATGAGGATGAAGAGTCGCTTCGGGTTTGAAAGCCCAAAGATTGATCCCCCCGAACAATCTGCGGGTGTGACAGACAGAGAATAAGGAAGATGTTCTCATGCAAGATCAAGATGATGATGAAATAGAATTAGATATTGAATTGCCCGTCCTTCCAAAGATGAATTCCGGTCCTCGTCCTGAATGTCCATTTTGTGGTGACCCCATGTCCCTGATTGATGGGGATTGGAGTTGCACGGATTGTAATGGTGAACTCATAGGACCTGAGACGGGGTAGATTGGCTGTCTGGTCGGTTCGTTGCCTACCGTCCGATCGAACGCGAAGGTCCGGATGTTTACCCTCCTAAGCGGCCCCTTCAATCCCCACCTTGAATCAGCTCTCGTCGAAACGGTTCAGCAGATCAAGTCTGCTGATCGCCGTGCCCCCCTGGCCATTATTGTGCCTTCCGAATCATTGCGTCGGCGAGTCCAGTGGCTGCTGTGCGCGGAGCATTCCTGTGCACTCTTCGATGTGCATTTTCTGACCTTCCATCAGTTCGCCCTGCACCTTCATACTGAACGCTGTGCGCAGAGTCCGCCGGAGGCACGGGTTTCTTCTTTGGATCTCGTCGGCGATTTCTTCTACGAATACCTCTTGGCGGTACTCCTTGAACAAGGCGGGCAGTCTGTAGAGCCATTTTCCCATCTCGAAGGTTCTTCAGGCATACGGCAGGCATTATGGCGGAGCATTCGGGATTTACAGGAAGCGCAAGTGGAGCCAAGTGTTGCTCTCCGTGCCGTCGAGGAGGGTTTGTTCGATGAGATCGCGACGGATCGCCTGCGCGGCTTATTGGGCCTTCAAGCGGAGCTCACGGCTTTGAGCCGGCAGTTAGGCGTGGGGTTACCGGAGGATCTGGCTAATTCGGTGATTCCCTGGGTGGCGTGCTCACCATTTATTGCCAGACTTTCGACGGTCATCTATTACGGTTTTTACGACATCACCCAGGTGCAACTCTCGTTGTTGGAAGAAGTTGCTCGTGCCAGCTCAGTGAAGGTGTTTTTCCCCCTTACGGATCAACCAGCCTATCGATTTGCTCAACGATTTTTAGAGAGGCATCTGCTGAAAGCCGGTGTCGTGCATCAATCCGTTCAGGCTACGCACCAATCGTTCAGGATGCGAAATGGGACCACTTCGACTCCGGCCGTACAGGTGGTCAATGTGATTGGGGCGCAAGGGGAACTCTCTTTCACCTGCAAGGCTATTCTGCATGCGGTGGAAAACACCGGCCATACCTTTTTTGAAATTGGAGTGGTGGCCAGAAATCTTGAGCCGTACATGCCTTTTTTGCGTCGGGTGTTTGATGAACATCGAATTCCTTTTTGCACGACGGCGACCGCACCGTTGTTGGAAGAACCGGTGGCCAAGGTCTGGTGGGAGCTTGCCGGACTGAGGGAAGATCAGTACCCGTGGCGTAGCTTGCTCGATGTGGTCACCTCTCCCTTTTTTCATGGTTTATATGTCAACGGCGCTTCAGCTCACCAATTGAGAAATATCTGGAGCCAAGCGGTTCGCCATTTCCGTATCGTGCGAGGCCGGGAAGATTGGGAACGATTGGTGGCCGTAGCGAATAATCCAGAGCTGATCCGGGATTGGCAGCGCAAGAACGGAATGCCTCTGAACGAGGCATCTTCCGCGTTACAGCAGTTTGCTGAGCTGGTCGTTCGATTGATCGCCGATTGTCAGGCTCTCCCGGAATCCGGCTCGATTGGTGAATTAACACAAGCCTTTGAATCACTCGCAAGCACGCATTTGTGCTTGCCGGATGGTATGACGTCTTCCGAACTGAATGGACGGGATGAGAGGCGGCTGTCGGGTTTGTCCCAAAGTTTTGAGCAGGTCATGACACTATTGAAGCAACTGGATCGGGTTGGTGCCCGGGTAACGTGGGGAGCATGGATGGATGTGTTTCGAAGCGCCTTAGAAACGACGAGTAGACCCATGCCGGGACAAAGCCCCATGGGAGTGCAGGTGCTCGATGCGATGGCGGCACGGGGACATGCATTCAGAACAGTATTTCTCCTGGGAATGAACGATCAGGTTTTTCCGCGTGTTGTTCGGGAGGATGCGTTTTTACGGGATCGGGATCGGACGGTTCTGGCGGAAAGTCTGGGATATAAAATTGATGAGAAAATCACCGGATTTGATGAAGAGGCCTTATTATTTGCCATACTCCGGCACTCAGCCCGTGACCGGGTGTACCTCGTCTATCAACGCGCTGACCACAAGGGTCGTCCCCTGTTGCCTTCTTCACTTTTGATGGACTGTGTGGGGGATGGACAGGGGTGTTCCGGGCCGGAGATCAGCGTACCTTTGCGTTTGGCCGAACGCGTGACGGTTCCGTACTATTCTCCCGGCGGAGAGACAGCGCAAGAAACCCGCTTGCGCTATTTGCTTCAGCGCCGGGTCATTAGATCAGACTCGTCGGAAACATCTTTCTGGTGGGAGTTGTTTCATCATGGACTCAAGGCGATTCCTTTTCTTGAAGGAAGTTCTGCCGGCGCGGGACCTTTTGATGGGATCATGGCAGCGGATGGTCCTCACTGGCAGGATCTCGTATCCGGTGGAATCTCACCGACGGCGGTAGAACATTACGCCCAATGTCCCTTCCGGTATTGGATGGAACATGTTCTCGGTACGCACAATGTGCGAGAACCTCTTTCACGGGAAATGCCAAGCCGGGCCTGGGGAGAGTTGGGGCATGCCATGCTTCGCCGGATATATGAACAGCTTATCGATCACGGCTGGCCGGCATCGCACTTGGAGAACGTTCCACTCTCATTCCTGATAACCTCCACTATAAAGCAGGTGTCCGAGGAGTATGCGGCGCACTTTGGAAAAGGGTATGTGGTGTTGTGGGAGGGGATGAAAACGCAATTAGCCCGGGTAATGCTGGCGATGATTGATCACGATCGCCGGGAGTATGCCGCTCAGGCGAGGGTGCCGGTGGCCTTTGAGGTGGAGGCAAAGGGAGATGTTCCAAGCGAAATGCCGGGTCATTTGCCCTTGATCAACATTCATGGACGGGTGGATCGCGTAGACCGGCAATCCCATGACTCACGAATACGCATTGTGGATTATAAGTTCTCAGGCGGACTGGGGGCTCGAACCGATGAACCGGATCCATTGAGCGACGCCTTACACGGGCGCCGGTTACAACCTCCTTTGTATTCGCTCATGTCCTCCTTGAGCCTTCCTTCCGAATCCGGACAGACGGTGTTGTCACATCCTTCGATTCATTCCGTTGAATTCCGGTATATCCGTCCCTTGAATGATGATCCCCTCGGGTTCACCTTCTTTGCAAGTTCGGTCTGGGGGACGCCCGTTGGCGATCAATTGTTGCGCACGATCCATTGTTGGGTTCAGGGCATGCGCGCCGGCCAGTTCTTTGTTCTGCCCGGTGCCTACTGTCGTGGATGTCATTGGTCGGCGGCCTGTCGTTTCCAACATCATCCTTCGTGGGTCAGAGCCTACGGGCTCCCATTGGCAAAAGAATTTCGACAGTTACGAAAGCAACGGGCGAAACATGAATAATTACGTTCCTCTACCGGATGCCGATGCGCGGCTGACAGCGGAAACCACGTTTGATCGCAACGTGGTTGTGCTGGCGGGAGCCGGGACGGGCAAAACGACGCTGTTGGTCAACCGACTGATTCATGCGCTTCTGAGGGCACCGCATCCATTACGATTGACCGAGATGTTGGCTCTGACCTTTACCAATAAAGCCGCCAATGAGATGAAAGCCCGACTCCGCGACCGGTTGCATGGGTTGCTCGCTGACTGTGAGGCTGACGTCCAGAGCGGAGATGAAGGCAACCGCCGTCTGGAGGAATTCCGACAACGCTATCATGTGTCTACTGAGTACATGCGGGAAAAAATTCAGAGCGCCCTGGGCGATCTTGAAAAAGCGCAAATCGCCACCCTCCATAGTTTTGCCGCCCATGTCCTTCGCCTCTATCCCCTGGAAAGTCGGGTTGATCCCAATTTTCACGAAGATGAAGGGGCCCATTTTCTTGAGACGTTTCAAGAGGCGTGGAATGTCTGGTTGGAACATGAATTAGGAGCTCAGGGTTCCGCTCATGTCCAGTGGCAGGAGGTGTTAAATCACATGGGCCTGAAAGAGATTCGAGCCTTTGCCTTCTCGCTCTGCCAGGATCTCATGTCCATCCCTGAACTAAAAAAACAGGTCGGGTCTGAAACGTTGGTTCCGGCCTTTGCCACGTGGCTCCAGAGCAAGCAGCAGCAGGTGCGGACGTGGCTGAGGCAGTATGATCGACCGAAACCTCGGAAAATTGAGAGGTTGGTAGCACTCGCTGGACACGTGTTTGATCACGTTGGACAACCGGAATGGCAACATGTTTCTCCCTTGTCTGAATCTGATACGGCCTTGTTCGATTCAGTGATCGGCAAGGCGCCGGGCGAGTGGGATCATTCGGACTTTCAGGAGGCTAAACGCGCCATTCAAGCTGCCCACCGGCTGCTGCAAGTGAATGAAACGGTGGTAAGAAAGGTCATTGATTTACTTGAGCCGTTTGCGGGACGAGTTCGTCAGGTCTTTTCGGACAAAGGCTGGATTCGATTTGATGGCCTGCTGATCCGTGTACGGGATCTCCTGCGGGATCATCCTTTGGTTCGAGAACAGTTGAAGGGACTGTATCAGGCCATCATGGTCGATGAGTTCCAGGATACCGATCCGATTCAATATGAAATTTTACTGTATTTAGGCGAATGGCCTGGTGAGCATGGCCGGTTTTGGCGGGACATGCGTCTTGTGCCGGGGAAGCTGTTTATCGTAGGAGATCCCAAGCAATCGATTTATGCCTTTCGTCGTGCTGATATCGAGGCATTCGATCAGGTGGTGAACAAATTGACTCAAGAAGGCGGGATGGTGTGCACGCTCCTCACAAATTTTCGTAGTGACGGTGCCATTCTTGAATCTGTCAATGCGGTGTTCGACCGGTTGTTCATCTCTCAAGCAAATGTGCAACCAGCGAATGTGCCTTTGGCGGTGGGCCGGATTCGGGAACCCGGTTTCAGCAGCACCGGCGTGGAGATGTGGGTCATGGCCAACACGGATGAGGAAGAAGAATGGGATGCTGACCGCGCCACGCGGGTAGAAGCTGAATGGTTAGCCGGATGGATTGAAGAACAATTGCGATCTGGCAAACACTCAATAGTTGAGAAGGGAGTAAGAAGCCCCTTGTGTCCAGGACATATCGCAGTATTGTTTAGAAAATTCACCAATGCCCAAGTATATCTTGAAGCGTTCCAGCGACATGCCATTCCCTATATGACCGATGGCGAGCGGCATTTTTACCGGAGACAGGAAGTGATTGATGTAGTCAATGTTCTTCGAGTGTTGGATGATCCCACCGATGCCATTGCGCTTGTGGGAATTCTTCGATCCTCGTTAGGTGGTCTGACGGATCAGGAAATCATGGATGTGACAAAACGTGGGCTTTTGGATATCCGGCGGTCTCACATGCTGGAAGCATGGGAAAGTTCACGAAGACCGGTGATACAGGGTCTTTTTCAACGCCTGGCCTTACTTCATTCCCACACGAATCGACTTCCCATTCCTGAATTACTCGATCACTTGTTTATCCAACTCCCCATCGTGGAATTAGCCGCAGCCTCGAGCCACGGTGAGCAGGCGGTCGTCAATGTATGGAAACTGCGGGATCTCATGAGTGAACAGGCGGCTGTTCCTCAATTGTCCTTTTCCGCCTGGGTGGATCGACTGGTTGATGCCCTCATGACCCATCCTGCAGAGCCGGAGGCCCCTCTGGCCGAGGACACACTGGAAGCGGTCCGTGTGCTAACGATTCATAAAGCCAAAGGTCTCGAATTTCCTGTTGTGGCATTGCCCGGATTGCATCACAAGGCAGCCGGACAGGATCGGAAGGCAGATATTTCATTTGACTGGATTAGCGGTTTGTATGGTTGTACGCTTCCTCCCGTGTGGAATGCCGGGCAGGTTCTGTTATGGGAAAAGCAACGAATTCGAGAAGAAGCCGAGCAGCGGCGCGTGTTGTATGTCGGGATGACACGGGCGCGGGAGCGTTTAATCTTATCTGGGGGAATTCTTCCGAAACGAGGGGGAGATAGTCTGTTAAGTCTTCTGCAGCAGATTGCTGAAGGAGAATTCGGAAATCCAGAGCATTCGTTCGTACGGATTGGTGGGGTCTCCATACCGCAGACGGTGGTCACACGCAACGTGTTGAAATCCTGGAGTCCACCATTGCCTCAATCTAAAACTGACGGCGACCTGGAGGTGGTCATGTCCTCTCCCCAGTGGAGTGAACGTGAAGAGAGGTGGCAACAGGCCAAGCAGGTTGAGGCGTACGTCACTCCATCTTCACTGCATCAGGAGAGACGTCTCCAGGGCGTAAGAGAGAAACCACGGTTTCCCCGGAAGGCCGGTCAACGTTTCGGGACCTTGATGCATCAGTTGCTTCAACGATGGGACTTTCGGTGTGATTCCGGTAGTGTTCCGGGGTATCTCGCGGATTTTTGGCAACGATATCTCTCCTCCGAACCGGAGAAGGACCAGGCGGATATGTTCAGAGAACTTGAGAGCCTTCTGGGTCACTTTCTCCAGTCTTCAGCCTATCGGGAATTACAGCGGTCGACCATTATGGGTCGGGAGGTTCCCTTCGCGATTCCCTGGCCTACCAGGCGAAGGAATCATTCCGTGCCGGAGACCTGCGTGATGGAAGGAGTGATGGACGTGGTGTATGAAATCGATGGGGAAGTGTGGGTTGGCGACTATAAAACCGATCGGGTGTCCTCCGCCACAATGGCCATGAAATCGGAGAATCTATCGGGACCAGGCTCATGCCTATGCGACAGCGGCGAGCCTGTGCTTGGGTCCGGTGGTGAAAGGGTGTAAACTCTTTTTTATTCGTAGTGGGGAGGTAGTTCCGGTAGATCTGCCAACAGATTATAATATCGTTCATGAAGGACAACAAATGAGAAGGAGGTTTGTATGAGTAGTTGGAGGTCTATGATGATTGTTGGGGTCGGTCTCATGCTGATGAATTGGGTGGGGTGCGCCTCGGATAAGCCTGCTCCGCTGACGACCTTGGCCCCTCCTTCCAATGTGGATTCTCAAGTTATGACGTTTTTCACTGAAGGGAGTCGGCTCTTTCGCGAAGGCCAATGGGAAGCGGCACGGCAACAATTTCAGTCTGCTGTGCAACAACAACCCGATCTGGCGGAGGCCCACTATAATTTGGCGCTCTCTATGGATCGGATGGGCGATCAGGCCGGAGCGAAAAAACATTATATTGAAGCCGCCAATCTCGCTCCAGGCCATAAAGTTATTTGGAATTCCCCACCCCTTCGGCGGTATGGGAATGTTCCCGATGCACCTGTAAAAGCCACCTCGGCCCCGGTGATCCCAGGTTTTGGTGGGGGGGCAAGTCCGGGAGGAGGGGGTGTTGGGTATTAATAAACCCGGCCAGGTGTTCGGAAAATGCCTATCCAGAACAATCTTTGAAGGGCTTAGGGGGTATGCCGTGGCGGATTATGACCTTCTATAGCCCCGAATAATCATGAACACTCCGACAGCAATCATCGGAATGCACAGTAACTGCCCCATGGTGACCCACTGAAAGATGAATCCTAAGTGGCTATCCGGTTGACGGTAGAACTCCACAATAAAACGAGCGACTCCATATCCGGCAATAAATGTCCAAAACATGGTACCTGGTGGCGTAGGCCGGCGATTGAGAATCGTCAGAATTGCAAAAAGTGCGACGCCTTCCAATCCGGCTTCATAGAGTTGTGAGGGATGCCGGCACTCCGGGCCACCCTGGGGAAACACCATGCACCAATTCACATCGGTCGGTCGCCCGAAGAGTTCCCCGTTTATAAAGTTCCCCATTCGCCCAAATCCCAGGCCAATGGGGGCGGCTCCTGCCGCCAGATCGGCGATGGCTCCAACAGAATAATTTCGTTTTTTGCAAAATATCCAGAGCGCGATACAGGTTCCAAGCAGCCCGCCGTGGAAAGACATCCCGCCTTCCCATACCGCAAAAATTTTGAGGGGATTGTCCAGATAAAAGGGAAGGTTATAAAACAATACATACCCCAAACGCCCACCAAGGAAGACGCCAAAGGCGGCATAGACAATCAAATCTGACAACTGTTGAGGTGGAAGAACCATGTGTTTTGTGGCGGCTCTGGACTTGATGAGCCAATAGGCCCCGGCTAATCCGAGGAGATACATGAGGCCGTACCAACGAAGGGCGAGCGGGCCGATTTGAAAAAAGACCGGATCAATGTCCGGGTAGGGAAGACGTGCAAGACTGGTCAAAAGGGTAACAGGATCCATAGATATCAATGGGCGACCGGCTTCGTCTCACGACAGAGGTGATCGGCAGGCATCAGTGTCCCTTCTGAAGGGTCTCCGGCTCTTCTCCGCCCGAATATGAAAGCGAAATTCCAAAGTCTCTGGCAAGGACAGTGAAAATTTCAGAACGGACATTTTGCGGAGAGTCAGCAAAAAAGGTAATAAACAAGGGTTTGTGGAGGAGAATAAAGTTGCCTTACACTAATACTGGTCGGGCAGGATCAGTTGTGCATCTATCTTCACAACATTTACCTAACATAAATGCCGTGGAAAGAAAAGGTGGATTGAATATAATCGGAAATCTTTATTTCCGCGAAGGTCGTCGACATCATGGTTGAAGCTGGATCATGTGCTCGCGCGAGTGGCGCAGAAATCATTTTGGACTGCATTAGTGACGGGGTCTTAACGATTGACCTGCAGAAACGGGTGACCTTTTTGAATCGGGCGATGCAGAGGATGCTGGGATATGACCTGGACGTCCCGGGTATCTTATCGGCCTGTGATGTGCTGGTCCAAAGCAATATTTGCTCGACGAAAGAATGTGTGCTCGAGCGGGCTCTTCAGGGTGAACGGGTTTCTAACTTTGAAGCTGTCGTTCGCCGGCGTGATGGCAGCCATATACCGGTGAGCATCAACACCGACTTTCTCTTGGACACAGAGGGCAAGCTCATCGGTCTCATTGAAGTCATCAGGGATATTTCACTTGTTCGAGAATTGAGTGCCAAGAAGGAGGAAGTTTCTGAGCTCAAACACCGCCTCGGGGAGCAAATCAAACTGGATAATATGGTTGGCCGATGTCCACGCATGCAGGACCTTATGGCTAAATTACCGGCCATTGCCGCCTCGAAATCCTCGGTTCTCCTTACGGGAGAGAGCGGGACGGGCAAAGAATTGATTGCGTATGCTTTGCACGCGCATAGCCCAAGAAAGCATGCCCCGTTTGTTGTAGTGAATTGTTCCAGTTTGTCTGGGGGAATTCTGGAAAGTGAAATTTTTGGTCATGTGAAGGGGGCGTTTACCCATGCCTATTTCGATAAACCCGGACGATTTGAACGTGCCAACGGTGGGACGGTCTTCCTCGATGAAATCGGGGAGATGAGCATCGCCACACAAGTGAAACTGCTGGGAGTACTTGAGCGGGGACGGTTTGAACGGGTGGGATCCAATGACACGGTTACGGTAGATGTCAGGGTGGTCGCGGCCACGAATCGGAATCTGGAAGAAGCCGTCCAGGGTGGGCAGTTTCGCGAGGATTTGTATTATCGCCTACGCGTGATTCCCATTGTGTTGCCTCCACTTCGTGAACGGACAGGAGATATCCCCTTGCTGGTGAATCATTTCCGCGAAAAATTTAACCGTGAAATGGGCAAGCATATTACCGGAATGTCCCCGCAATGCTTGACCGCACTCAGTCAGTATCCGTTTCCCGGAAATATCCGGGAACTCCAAAATATGATGGAACATGCCTTTGTCTGCTGTGACGAAGATACCATACAATTTGAGCATCTTCCGGCAGACCTACAGCGGTATGTCGGGGAACATCGGGAATGGACAGTTTCGGAATCACTTGATGCCTTGGAGCGAAAAGCCATTTGTCGGTCGCTGGAAAAGTCAGAGTGGCGCCTGAAGGAAGCTTCTCAACAGTTGGGGATTGGTCGATCAACCTTATGGCGTAAGATGAAACAGTTTGGGATTATTCGAGAATGATGATATGTTTCATTTTGGAATCATTTGATACCTTATGGTAACGTTTAATTAAAATGACCATACATTCAATTATTTAGATAGAGCTAACGCCTTAGATGATAGATTTTTTGTTCCAATTTGGAACATATCTGAATTCTAAAAATTTAAAAGTCTTTGTTTATCAATCCTTTTGCCATAATCCATCTCGGCATACGTATTGCTATTTTATTCCAGGACATAGGGATTAATTATATAATTTTATGAGTGTTGGGAAGGAGTGCCTAAGATGGATTGTCCACGGTGTCAGGGAATAATGATTCAAGATAAGTTCGGCGATGTCGCTGATGAATCCGGAGCCATGTATTTTTCCGGTTGGCGTTGTATTACCTGTGGTGAAATATTGGATCCTGTTATTTCTGCTAATCGGCAACATCATCATGAACCTCTGATCGGACGCTCGCGAAAAAAGTTTGCCACTCAATTAGGGTAGATGGTACTGGCCAACTTTCCTCCTCTTGACTCCATTTTAAACTCAACGTGTGAGAGAAGAGACCCGGAATCCTCATAAGGGCATTGGGGATTTCGGGTTCGCTTTGATGGATGGGCAATGGTATGGTGTGAGCGTGTAAAATTTTGATAAAACCTTATGAGTGGTTGAGACAAAGGAGAATGTTGAATGTCTGCTGAACATACCCCTTCCGGTCCTGGTGCCCCACCCAATCAACCTGAAGAAAACCCATTGCCGGGGGTGAAACACATTATTGCCGTGAGCAGTGGGAAGGGTGGCGTGGGAAAATCCACCGTGACCGTGAATCTGGCTGTCGCGCTCAAGCAACAAGGCTACGCGGTGGGGTTGATGGACGCGGATATTTATGGACCCAATATCCCCATGATGATCGGTGTGACGAAAGAGCCGGTTAAAGAAGGGGAGAAAATTCTCCCTGCTGAGGGACAGGGAGTCAAAGTTATTTCCATGGGATTTTTTGTCCCTGAAGATACTCCGGTGGTGTGGCGGGGACCCATGGTCCATTCGGCGATCCAGCAATTCTTCCGGGATGTGGTGTGGGGGGAATTGGACTATTTATTGATCGACCTTCCTCCAGGAACAGGGGATGTGCCCTTGACGCTGTCACAACTGGTGCCCTTGACGGGAGCGATAACCGTGACGACACCCCAGGAAGTGGCCCTCCAGGATGTGCGAAAAGGCATGATGATGTTCAAAAAAGTCAATGTCCCGCTGCTTGGCATTATTGAGAACATGAGTTATTTCGTGTGTGGGCATTGCGGAGAACGGACAGAAATTTTTTCTTCCGGAGGGGGTGAACGCGCCGCGCAAAAATTTGAGATTCCATTTTTGGGACGAATTCCTATTGATCCGTCCATTCGGGAAGGGGGAGATAAGGGAACACCCATAGTGAGCAATGATCCCTCGTCGCCTCAGGCCCAGGCCTTTCTTCAGATTGCCCAAACCCTCGTGGCCAACATTAAGCAATCGGAAAAAGGCAACGGGGACGCCGCTCCATCCATCTCCAGTTTGCTCAAAAAAATCACAGATCCCCTAAAGAAATCTTAGGTGGAATGCTATTGGCCATCGATGTGGAGGACCTATGTCGGAGTGGATTCGTGTCGCGAAAACAGATGAAGTCGAGGAGGGAAAAGGTATCGTGGTGGAGGTCAGTGATAAATGTCTGGCGGTGTTTAAGGTGGAGGGAGCCTTCCATGTCATCGATAACACCTGTCTTCACAGGGGCGGTCCTTTAGGAGAAGGCGATCTCGATGGGGATACCGTGACCTGTCCCTGGCATGGGTGGGAGTACAATGTCAAAACGGGACAGTGTGTGAATAACCCCTCGAGTCATGTGAGATCCTATGTGACGGTCGTTGAAAATGGAGAAGTCAAAGTAGAATTGTAGTTGTCCAGGGTGGTCCCTACGGAAATGAGAGTGGCGGTGTTTCAGCGCAGTGTATGTAAAGATCGGTTCTACTTGGTGGATTTCGTGGGAGGCGGGCCTCTTACATCACCCCGTGACCGGATGTCACACTTGCCGTGACTTGATGTAACACCTGGCTTAATTCTGTGAGACGAAACGGTTTGGCCACGACGCCATGAAATCCAAACGACGAATAGCGGGAGATGACGGGATCATTGCAGTAACCACTCGCGACAATGGCTTTGACATGCGGATCAAATTCCTGCAGTTGCCGCATGATATCTTTCCCTCCCAGACCTCCGGGTACTGTTAAATCCAGGATGACCGCCGAGTAAGGTCGTTGGGTATGAAAGGCTTCCTGGTAGCGGTCTAGCGCTTCTTTCCCTTCGGCCACACAGTGGACGTCATAGCCAAGGTATCGCAGCATTTCCCCTAACACCAGTCGAATGGATTCCTCATCGTCCATAACCAGGATCCGGCCTTCACCGTTTACCAATACAGGGGAAGGTGTGGGTGCGGTGAGTGTTTTGGCGTGGGCGGGAAGATAAATGGTCAATGTCGCTCCCTGTCCGGGAATGGAGGACGCGGTGATCGTCCCATGGTGATTTTTTATGACGGAATAGGCGGTGCTCAACCCCAAGCCGCTACGGGTGGATTCGGTCGTAAAATAGGGATCAAAGATTTTGTGGATGGCGTGAGAAGGAATTCCGCTCCCGCAATCCTGAAATGTCAATTTGACATATTCGCCGGGTTCGGGAAGCGTCTTCCGTGTGGCTTCCTCTTTTGACACGAGCACGTTTTCTCCACGGATGTTCAGTGTCCCACCCGTGGGCATGGCCTGTTGAGCATTGAGGGCCAGATTGTGAACGACCTGGCCTAGCTGACCTTCGTCGGCCTCGATCATCCAGATGTCATCAGGAATGTCACAATGACAGCGTGTCGAAGATCCGGAGAGCGCAAAGGTCGCCGACTCCGCAACCATTCGTTGTAAGACAAGCGGCTTTTTGAGCGGGCTTCCGCCCTTGGCAAATGTCAGAAGTTGGAGGGTGAGGGCTTTGGCTCGCAGAGAGGCATTCTCAGCCTCTGATACGAACGGAAACAAGTGGTCCTTGGGGTTTACCCAGGTTTGGATCATGGAAAGATTTCCCAGAATAGCGGTAAGAAGATTGTTGAAGTCATGTGCGATCCCCCCGGCCAGGAGGCCTAAGGAGTCTAATTTGCTGGCCTTCAGCAATTCCTGATCCAATGTGATTCGTTCAGTCATGTCTCTGAGGATTAAAACCGTCCCCAACAGATTCCCGTCAGACCGGCGAAGAGGAGAGGCGCTATAGGCAACCGGCCGTTCTCTCAGTGTGCGATCACACAAAGGAGTGTGGCGGAGTGGGTGGAGGGCGATGCCGTTTCGTAAGACGTGGGTGACGGGATGCTCGTCGTTCTCATTGATGCCGTCATGCAGGAATCGAACAACCTCCTCAATCGGCCGGCCCAAGGCCTCCTGTTGGTTCCAACCGGTGAGATCCTCTGCCATACGATTCATATAAGTAATCCGACCACGTGTATCCGTGGTCAAGACTCCTTCCACGATTGACGCCAGAGTAATGGCCATGCGTTCGCGTTCGGCTCGCAAGGCTTCTTCGGTCTGGGCCAACCGCTGTTCCTGTTGGATTTGCTCAAAGGTTTGGGTCACAATGGAGGGCAGGAGTTCGATAAGGCTGCTGTCTTTTATGAAATAATCACGGGCCCCTCGCTTCATCATTTTCACGGCAAGGCGCTCGTCCCCTTGGCCGGTCACCACGATGAACGGGAGGGTGATAGCGCGATGATCGAGATGATTGATAAGATCCTCGCCGGTCATATCGGTGAGTTGCAAATCGAGAAGGAGGAGGTCAGCCCGATATTGAGAAAGCCAGGTCAAGGCTTCCTGCCCGCTATAGGCGACGGCCGTATGAAATCCGTCACGGGAAAGACAGCGTTGAATGAGAGCGATAAGCCCTTGATTATCGTCGACGATCAGGATGGTGCGTGGATGCCATCTGTCCTCCATGAATGCCCCCCTTCATCATGTCAACTGAGGTGCCGACCTGCGTGGATCGAATGTGGAATCGAGAGCTAGATAAAGACGAATAGAATGCAGGAATGAATCGGGATAAATAACGGAGGGAAGAGGAATGGGCATCACGGCACAGCAAGCTCGCAGCCTGATGCGAAATGATAGGATGAAGATCAATTCTGCGGGGACAATTCACAGTCGCACCGGTCCCACAAAGATTGTCACAATAAATGGAACGGCGAGTGTAACCAAATGAAGAAAAGACCGCAAGCAAACTCGTAAGACATTTTTTGAAATCAGTGGTTTGCCCAAAGCGGCTCCCTGTGGGTCATCAGGCCTGTGGATAACAAAAGACAGGAATAGCATCCCCTTTGGGTTCTTGATACCATTGATTCATCACACTGTGTTGGGTTGATTCCGACCTCCATGTTTGTCAAACGCCTATTGCTGCTCATCCCGCTGGTCCTGGTCCTGTTTTTGATTCAATCCTATTTTTGGGTCCCCACCTATGAAAATCAGGCCGCGGGCAACCCCGATCGCTTAGTGACCTATATTGAGGGGTCAAGCGGGGATGCCAAGATACTCAATCCCATTTTGAATGCAGATTCAGCCAGCTCCAGTATCGTGAGCCAGGTGTTTGAAGGTCTGCTGGATTTAGATGAACTGCTGAAGCTTCGAGGCAGGTTGGCCATCGATTGGCAGATTACCGAACGGGCGTATGTCTTGGTCAATCCGCACCACCGGTATCCTGATGGAACGGCGGTGACCGGGACCAACCTCTTTCAAAAGATTCATCGAGCCTGGAAGGGTGGAACGCTTGAGGGATTGAAGGATCTTGTGCAAGGCGTGGAATTATTACCCGCCGGCCAACGCTCGGAAACCCTCTCGCTTCTGCTGCCCAATACGGACGGAAAGCCTCAGTTGAAAAACATATCCGTGACCATCGATGTGCCGGAACGTGTGGCCATCACCCTCTCGCAGGTGGATCAAGATTTATTCGAGCGGTTAAAGCCGATTCTCGGAAAACAGTACTTCGAGCACTTTCCGTATCATGAGCGAATTCATCCACAGGAATCCGTACCGAAGGAGCTGGAAGAACCGCTCATGAAAAAATTTCCGGACATTCTTCCCGTAGGCGAACATAATCCGACCATTGTGTTTCATCTTCGTCAGGGTGTGAAATTCCATGATGGGCATGTGTTCGATGCGGGAGATGTGAAGTTTACCTATGAATCCATTATGAATCCAAAAAATTTGTCTCCACGCACTCCGGATTTTGAGCCGATTAAAACCGTGGAGATCCTGGATCCGTATACGGTCAAGATTATCTATAAACGCCTCTATTCCCCGGCCATCAATGCCTGGACGATGGGGATGCTCCCCGAGCATCTCCTCAACGAAGACGCATTGGCTCGTGAGAAGCAGAAGCGTGGATTGTCAGAAGAGGCGCAAAAGACGTTTGGGATGCGAGATAGTCAATTTAATCGACATCCTATCGGTAGCGGACGCTTTCAGTTTGTCGAATGGCAGGGGGATGAATTTATTCATCTTCGCCGGTTTGAGGACTATTGGGAGGGACCGGCTGAATATCACGATTTTTATATGCGCATTATTCCCGAACTGTTTACGCAGGAAGTGGAATTTCGCACGGGCGCGATAGATTTTTATGGCGCGCAGCCTCATCAGGTAGAACGGTATAAAAATGATCCCACCTATCAATGGTTTAGCAGTCTGGCATTTGCCTACACCTACATCGGATACAACAATCGGAAACCGCTATTTGCCGAGCCGATGGTTAGAACCGCGTTGGGAATGGCGATTAATGTCGATGAAATTATCAACTATCTTGTGTATGGAGAGGGCGAAGCGGACCACCGGCCCATATCCCAAAAATACCGAATGGTATGACCGTCCATTCAACCCCTTCCCTATGATCCTCAAGGAGCCCTCGCCATCTTTGAAAATGCCGGATGGAAAATGAATCGGGATGGGTGGCTCGAAAAAGATGGAAAAATTTTCGAGTTTACCCTTATCACGAATAACGGGAATCCTATTAGAAAAAATTTGATGACCATTGCGCAGAATGCCTGGAAAAAAATCGGCGTCAAAGTCACGACTCAGGTTTTTGAATGGGCGGTATTCCTGAACGATTTTGTGAATACCGGCGACTTTGATGCGGTAGTGTTGGGATGGAGCATGGGGATTGATCCCGATCTCTATCAGATTTGGCATTCCAGCCAGGCTGGTCCGCAGCAACTGAATTTTGTGGGGTACAACAACCCACGGGCGGACGCACTAATTGTCCGGATCCGTCAGGAATATAACAGGGATCGACAACGCCAATTGACGCACGAACTGCATCGGTTGATTCATGAGGACCAACCCTATACCTTCCTGTATGCTCCCTTGAGTACACGAGTGTTGGATAAGAAAATTGTGCTGGTCGAAAAAGGGCCGGATGGGAAAGAACAGTATAAAAAGATCTATCCCACCAAAAGCGGTGACATCACGTTCTATTTCCATAAATGGCGGAAGCTGGAATTTACGCCGGATTTTTAGTTGAGGCGGTTACACGGGTTTTCACAGACAACAGATCAATCATGTGGAATTTCATTATCCGTAACATTGCACAACGGTTGATTCTGCTGGTCATTGTGTCCTTTCTGGCGCATTCGTTTATTCATCTGGCTCCAGGGGAACCCAGTGAAGTGGATCCCATGAATCCCCGGATGAAACCGGAAGATATCGCCAAGATTCGGGCGGCCTTTCATTTGGATGATCCGCTGTATTTGCAATACGCGTATTGGATTCGCGATTTAGCCACGGGAGAATTTAAATCCTTCAAGGACAGCCAGCCGGTCCTCCCGAAGATTTGGGATCGGTTTCTCAATTCGCTACCCTTATTTATTCTGGCGACCATTTTAGTATGGACATGGGCGTTTCCTGCCGGGATTTATGGGGCGGTGCATCGAGGCGGAGTGTATGACCGGTTCACCGTGTTTTTGTCCTATGCGCTTATATCTGTTCCGGGGTTTTTCCTGTCGTTTTTAGCCATTTTGTGGGTGGTGGGGCTGTTGGGAGTTCCGGTGATCAGCATCAAAACATTCGGAATGGAGCATGCCCAACCCGCCTATCAGCTCATGGATCGTGTCTGGCATTTGGTCATTCCGTCCATCATGACGGCGATCGGAGGGATTGCCATTCTGTCCCGGTATGTTCGCTCTCAGATGCTGGAAGTCTTGGGCCAGGATTATGTCCGGACGGCCAGGGCGAAAGGCCTTCAAGAAGATACGGTGATTTATGGCCATGCGTTGGGGAATGCCCTGCTGCCGTTTGTGACCATGTTCGGTCTTCTGCTCCCTGGATTGATCGGCGGGTCCGTCATCTTTGAACAGATTTTTGCATGGCCGGGGTTGGGACGGTTGGCGTATGAAGCCATTCTTTCACGAGATTTTCCGATTATCATGACCTTGAATTTTATTGCGGCGGTACTGACATTATTAGGCACGTTGGTCTCGGATATTCTCTACGCGATAGTGGATCCGAGAATCCGCTTGAATTAATCATGAGAATTGAAATACGAGTCCATTCATGAATAATCCGAAGGTCGGCTGATCCACTCAATGCGGGATCGGTCTCACTGGATGCAGAAGGCCTGGCTCCTCAGGAGACGCCGTGGGAGGAATTTCTTCGGATTTTTACCAAAGATTACCAGGCCCTCTTTGGTTTTTGGGTACTCATCATCCTTTTGCTCACGGCCTTGGCCGGGAAAGCTTTTACCGAGTGGTGGGTGATCTTCGATCCTGAAGTGGTCCGGCTCACCGACAAATTTCTTCCCCCACTGTCCTCACCTTCTCCCGACAGTATGCTCGGCGGATCGGCCGCTTGGCGGTGTCTATCTCATGGGCACCGACGAATTGGGGCGGGACGTGTTTGCCCGAATGTTTCAAGGCTCGTTTGTGTCGCTGTCAATTGGATTTGTGGCGGTTGGGATTTCGTTGGGGATTGGGATTTTGTTGGGAGGATTGTCCGGCTTTTACGGGCACGTCAAATTGTGGTTTATCACGGTGGATACGCTGATTATGCGATTCACCGATGCGATGATGTGTTTCCCTACATTTTTTCCTCATTCTGCACCGCCGTGGCTCTTCTTCCGCCAAGCATTTACACCATCATGATCATTATCGGATTGTTTAGTTGGATGGGGACGGCCAGGTTTGTCCGGGCTGAATTTTTGTCCATTCGTGAGCAGGACTATGTGACCGCAGCCAAAGCCTTAGGGATACCAGAGGGCCGGATTATTTTTCGCCATATGGTGCCCAATGCCCTGGCACCGGTGTTCGTGTCCGCCACAATTGGTGTGGCCTCCGCGATTTTGACGGAATCCGGTTTAAGCTTTTTGGGCTTCGGGGTTCCCCCGCCGGATGCCACCTGGGGCAATATCCTATCGGATGGCAAAGGGTTTGTGTTTGATGCGCCGTGGTTATTCTTTATTCCAGGTCTGGCGATTTTTATTGTCGTGCTGGCCTTTAATCTCGTGGGAGAGGGCTTGCGTGAGGCGTTAAATCCTAAATTACGAAGCCGGTAGATGGAATCTCGCGTGCACCCACTTTTACACGTCTCCAACCTGCGTACCTCCTTTTTTACGGACAAAGGAGAAATCAAAGCCGTCGATGACGTGAGCTTTTCTATTCAGGGCGGGCAGACCCTGGCCTTGGTGGGAGAGTCCGGTTGCGGAAAATCCGTGGCGGCGTTATCGATTATGCGGCTGATCTCACCCCCCGGTCGGGTGATTGGCGGCACGGTCCACTTCAAAGGGCGGAATCTGTTGGACCTTCCGGAAAAGGACATGCGCCGGATTCGTGGAAAGTCTATCAGCATGGTTTTTCAAGAGCCGATGACCTCGCTCAATCCGGTCATGTCGATCGGCGATCAGATCGGGGAGGTCCTGAAAATCCATACCACTCTTTCGGATCGCGACATTCGAAAAGAAGTCATCGGATTGTTGGAAAGAGTCCGCATTTCGGCTCCTGAAAGCCGGATCGATCAATACCCCCATGAAATGTCGGGCGGGATGAAACAACGGGTGATGATCGCCATGGCTCTGGCGTGCAATCCTGATCTGTTGATTGCGGATGAACCGACAACGGCGCTGGATGTGACCATACAGGCGCAAATCCTCGATCTGCTCGCAGCTCTCCAGAAGGATATGGGCATGGCCATTCTCCTGATCACGCATAATTTGGGAGTGGTGGCGCAATTTTCACAGGATGTCATTGTCATGTATGCGAGTAAAATTGCCGAGCGGGCACCGGTCAAGGAATTATTCCGCAATCCCAGTCATCCCTATACCAGCGCGCTATTAAAATCATTGCCTCGACCAGGGGAACGTCAAGCGAGGTTGGAGGCCATTCCCGGAACCGTGCCCTCACCCTTGCAATATCCACCGGGCTGTCATTTCTCTTCACGATGTCCGGAGGTGATGGAGCATTGTCCCATTCAGCCTCCGCCGACGGTTCAGGTGGGGGAGTCGCATGAAACCGTGTGCTGGCTATATGACAAAAAACAGACATGATAGGAAATATCGTCAGGCCCGACTCTGTGGTGAAAAAACGCTTCATCCCAATCTAAGATTTTGTCGTTACCTATGACCGACTCCACCAGATCTTTGCTCCAAGTTACAGGGTTGAAAAAATATTTCCCCGTTCGAAGCGGAATCTTTTCGCGTGTGTCGGCCTGGGTCAAGGCCGTGGACGATGTCTCGTTTTACCTGGAACAGGGGGAAACATTGGGCCTTGTCGGGGAATCAGGTTGTGGCAAAACCACCGTAGGACGCAGCATTCTCCGGCTTATGGAGCCGACAGCGGGAACGGTGACCTTCGAAGACAAAGATGTATTGGCGCTTTCATCGAGGGAGTTACGGCAGACACGTCGCCGGATGCAAATCATTTTTCAGGACCCGTATAGCTCACTCAATCCCCGCATGACCATCGGGTCCATTGTGGCGGAGCCGCTCAAGATTCATCAGATCGCCAAAGGCCAGGAACTGCAGAATCGGGTGAATCAGTTGTTTATTCGTGTGGGTCTGCGGCCGGAACATCAGTCACGCTATCCGCATGAATTTTCAGGCGGCCAACGTCAGCGAGTCGGTATTGCCCGTGCCCTTGCACTCAATCCGAAGTTCATTGTGTGTGACGAAGCCGTTTCCGCATTGGATGTGTCCATTCAAGCGCAAATTCTGAATCTCTTGCGTGATCTCCAGCAGGAGTTTCATCTGTCATATCTTTTCATTACGCACGATTTGAATGTCGTGCAATATCTTGCCGACCGCATTGCGGTGATGTATCTGGGGAAACTGGCAGAGGTGGCTTCCGCCAAGGATTTATTCAACGATCCAAAACATCCCTATACCCAGGCCTTGCTCTCCGCCAATCCGGTTCCCGATCCGACGGCACCTCCCAAGCGAATCATCCTTCCCGGCGATGTGCCGTCGCCATTAAATCCACCCAGTGGATGCCGGTTTCATCCACGGTGTCCCCAGGTGATGGATGTCTGCAAAACAGTAGAACCCAAATTGACTCAGATCGGTCCTCCGGAAAATGGCCAACAGGTCTGGTGCCACTTGTATTCCTAATGTGACTGAGGAGGAAGGACTTGTTCTTTATGGAACCTCTTTCTCTGACTCGTGGCATTAAGCTATAAAACTTAAACTAATATTCGTAAATATAGGGCGCTTGAGAAGCTTTCTGTCGTAACCTGGGGTGCTGGCTAACAAAACGCAATTAAGCGAGGGCAGGGCCACCGTCGCAAGAAACCGGATCCGGTCAGCCGCTGGGTCCACCGGCTGGTTGAGCGTCGGGGCATGAATAAAGCGGTGGTGGCGTTGGCCAATAAGAATGCGCGTGTGGCCTTCGCGGTGCTCTCCCGTGCTCAGGAGTATGATGCAACCCACGCCTGTCGCGTCGCGTAAAAAAGGAGTCCTCACCGGGGAGTGCGTAGCAGGAGATCGTTCGAGGATGGGCAAGAGTGGTCACCCCCGCGGGAGCAAACCCTGGTCTTCGTCATCGGCTGGAGCCGCAAGCCGGGGGCATGTTGAGGAGCTGCCGCGCGACAACCATCAAGGCTCGGAACGACATAAGGTTCCACCATGAAGCCGAATATATGACTGCAACCCCTCTCTCATCAGAAAGATCTTTTGCTTGCCAAAAGGGAGGAGTCCATATATGTCTCCACCAAATTTTTCGCTGGAGTTTATTGAAATTTTAAGCTAAAATTGAATTCTAAATTTCCTCACCTAAAGGGAAGTAAATTGTTTTCTTTTCTCTGTGCCTCATCACAGGCGCAACATTCCTTCCGCCACTGTCTGCTTTTTGAATGAAAAATTTTCTTGTTGTTTCTTCAGCACTGTTAATAAATATTTATTTCCACCATTAAATTAAATCAAACGTTCATTTAAATTTTTCAAAAGGAGAATCTGGGAATATGAGAAAACCCTCACGCAACTTTTCAGGGAAATGGGTGTATCAGGTATTTTTATTGGTCGCCTGCCTTTTGACGCTGGCGGAACCCGTCCTGGCGCAGGTGGCCGTCATTGAGGCCGATCCCAAGCCGCGTCCCAAGCCCTTCGATGTGGATTTGGGGTATGGGCATCTGGCCAATACTGATTTTAAAAAGTCCAATGGCGATTTTCACCGCAATTCCTTCCGGGCTGGTTTAAACGCGGAGATCTCCTTCAGTGACACGTTTAAACTGGATAACATCCTGGCTTATGAAAACCATAATTACTCGTTTTCGGCCAACTCGCCTTTTGGGTGGGACGAGATACATCGGTTTTTGTATGCTCCGCTGTTTAAATGGCAGACCAGTGAAAAATGGTCACTCATGGCTGCTCCAGTGGTTCAATGGATGGGAGAGAGCGGAGCCGACGTGAGTAAGTCTTTCACAGGCGGTGGGTTGGTGGGTTTCACCTATGCGGCCAGCCCCACCCTCTCGGTTGGACTGCTGATTGGAGCCTTGAGTCAAATTGAAGATAAGGCGGTAGTGGCCCCGATCCCCCTGATCAATTGGAAATTTGCAGAGAGCTGGACCCTTCGGACTGGTATTATCCGCCTGGGTCCCACGCCAGGGTTGGGCGGTGAAGTGGGCTGGAATGTGACGAAAACAATGGAGTTGGCGGGTGGTCTTCAGTTTCAACGTCGCCGCTACCGCCTGGAAACGAATGATGCGGTGGGGGAAGAGACACTGGTGCCGGTCTATGGAAAGGTGACGTGGTGGATGATACCGCAGGCTGCTGCCGTGGAATTATTTGGCAGCGTCGCCACCAACGGGAACATACGCCTGGAAAATAATAACGGCAACAAGATTACCGATAAAGACTATGACAACACTGCCTTCCTGGGAGGTAAACTGCACTTTATTTTCTAACATAATCACGCCATATGAGCCGGAAAGTAGTTAGGCCAAATATCTCCTACTTGCCTAACAACCAACTTCTCACTGGCTGCACAAATTCCCGGGGTCTCAAGGTACCTTGAGACCCCGGGTTTTTTTGAGGGAACCTCTTTACGAGAAATCGCATTTGAATGCCCCGCCTGGGAGGGCGGGGATGAAAAATGCGTGCTGCCACCGGCAGCAGAAATTCGGTAATGTGGGTGCATGGGGCTTCAACGAGCTAGTCACTGCCTTTACGACACAAAATATCATTTAGTGTGGGCTCCGAAATATCGGAAATGGGTTCTCGACGGTTCGATCCGAACTCGGGTGCAGGAGGTGTTTCAAGAGATTGCCCGACATCATGGGTTCGAAATTGTCGAGATGGAGGTTGATAAAGACCATGTGCATCTCTTTCTCTCCTTCCCTCCCAAATATTCCATTGCCCGGGTAGTAGAGGTGTGTAAATCGGTGAGTTCCAAGATCATTCGGACGGAATTTCCTGGAGTGAAACAACAACTGTGGGGTGGGGAATTTTGGGAAGATGGGTATTTTGTCCGCACGGTGGGGGATAAAGTCACGACAGAGATCATCAGGACATACATTCGGTTTCATGAAGAACGCAAACAACATCCGGAGGAATTGGATTTGTTTTAAAAAAAGCCCCGCCTGGGAGGGCGGGGTTCTTTACCAATTAATGGCTATTTCTTAGAAGGCTTTTTGAATCGGCTCCCTCCCCTTCGTGATGCTGCCTCCGCTTTCAATGAAGATCCAGCCAATTCCGCAACGATGTTATTGAGACTCATAACATCTGCATCAAAAATCTTCCCGACCTTCTTCACCACCAAACTCTCATGCACGGTGTATACTCCACGCTTGACTGCACTCGGCACGTTTAAGCCTGCATCTTTCCAATCGCATAAGGCAAATTCACCCTGCAGAAGGGACGTGGTCTTACTGGTCAGTGGGACAATGAACACGTCTTGCGAGACGTGAGAGGTGCCGATAATCACGGCGGGCCTTACCTTCGCTCCGGTCAGATCAGAGAAGGGATAGCGCACGAGGACGACTTCATGCTTTGAGAAGCTCGGCATAGACATCATCCTCTGAGTTGCCCCAGATCTGAGTTAACGAACTTTGGCTTGCTTTTACCCAGAAATCGGCTTCCTCCTGAGGCAGGATGGTGACAAGCAACTCGGCTCCTTCCGGGACTTGAATGTTCTCCAATAACTCGATCCGACCCTCTCGGATAATGGCACGAACGGTGTTCAGCATCATCGACCCTCTTTGCAGACCAACCACTTGAATTATTGTGTTTTTTGACAAAGAATCAGCCTGTTCTCTTCCAGTCCGGTGGATGAGCTTTGAGGCTGGCGAAGAGGTTTATGGAAAAAAGAAATAGGGGGATTGCTTGAGTTTGCACCATGACCTATTGTCTTTCCTGGCGAGGTTCCCTTGCCCTTAAATTTGCCCAGTGGATGCCGGTTTCATCCACGTTGTCCGCAGGTCATGGGCCACTGCAAAACCGTTGAACCCCAATTGATTCAAATCGGTCCTCCCGAGCGCGGGCCTATTCGCTGGCCAGAGACTCACCCCTTCGCAGCGATAATGAAACTCCCTTGTCCCGTATCCAAGGCCGACACTATGCGGTGGAAACGTTGACTAGTTTATGAATCAAGACGACAATCAGGCAGGAATTTGCAGCACGAGTTCGCTTCCCATGCCGTTTTTTATCTTCAATAGTTGGCCGACCCATCTATACAAAATGAAAGAATCAACAATTTCAAAATTAGAATCATTGCAGATCTCTCGGAAAATATTCGAAGGAATACGATACAAAGCCAGTGATGAAGACATAAGTGACCTATCAAAAAACATAATTATGTTGGAGCAGCGAGGGCTCACAGAATTGAATCGAAGACTTATTTGCTGTCGCACAAGCTTTTGGGACACACTTGTTGAGCACAATTTTGCCGTTTCAGTGGTTTCGGTGCTCGATCCCAGCGTTTCTATCTGCTATGAACCAAACGAGGGGTTACAGCGACCACCAGATTTTAAAATAACTAAAAATGCCATTACGTATTGGATTCAAATAAAAAATTTGTCGAGATTAGAAAGAGAGAACAGACGGGCTAAAATCATCGAAGAAATTGGGAGGAAAATATCGGCTATACAAATTGGTAAAATTCTTAGCTGTAAACTGGCGGAAGATTTTTCCCAAAGCGACATTGCAGATCTTATTGCTTATATTTCGCAGGTAGCGACAACGGCTCATGAAAGCGAAGAGTTTATCTTCGGAAATGAGACATCGCCAAAAGCAAAATTGGAATTTTGGCTTCCCAACAGAATTTCTTTATCTCATTTGTCTTTGGGTGTTTCCGGCGACATTGATATGGTTGAACAAACTGGGCTTGCCAAAGAACAAATCAAGCAGAGCGTGCGTAATGCAACTGGAGCCTTTTATTGGAGTGCCAATGAAAAAATTATAAATCTCGTTGCAATGGACTCCGCATTACATAAAGATATTGACATTTGCGATGCCGTATTCGGTTCAGAGTTTGATGGTCCCAGGGCAGGTCACCTTGTTTGGAGGAGAAATCCGGATGGCCTGTTTGAAAAGCACCCATTCAATGAAAGACTCGTTGGTGTAATTGCATTAAGGAGGAAAGATAAAGAGGTGCCTGTAAGTAAATATAGGATGTTGTTTTTCCTCAATGAAACATTTAAGAATTGCAAGGAAAATATAACGAGCCTTTTCTCATTTGACCAAATTATTATAAAAGACATGCGCCCTCCTATGGGATCCGCAAACTTTGGTAATCAGGCCAACAAGAGAAATGGCGAAGAAGCGCGATCGGCTGAATAGATTACGTGACGAGTACTGGCTTCTCCTCCTGGTACAGATCCTTCGCCGTTGGCTCAGGATGACCCTTGGGTAGGGCCTCACCAAGTCATCACGGGTTCATCCAATGCCTGAATGGTGAAATTTCAGTTGTTACAAAGTATTCTCCGGATTTCATTTTCGTTGAGATCTGTGCAAGTGGACTCATTGAGTGGGTCGCTTCTTTTTATTAGGATTTAATCCGATATAATGAAAGAAGGTTTTGAACGTATGCATGAATGACTACCTACACTATTGGCACGCTTCTTCTGGACCGCTTGTATAAGCTGGGTCTGCACCATATTTTCGGCATTCCTGGCGATTATGTGCTGACGCTCTACAAACTTATCGAAGAATCGCCCATCCGGCACATCGGAACCACCCGGGAAGATTGCGCAGGTTTTGCAGCAGATGCCTATGCCCGCATACATGGAATTGGCGGCGCGTGCGTCACCTATTGCGTGGGTGGCCTGAACATGGTGAATGCCATTGCCTGCGCGTATGCGGAGCGATCGCCGGTGGTCATGATCTCCGGCTCACCCGGCTTATCTGAACGCGTGGATAATCCCTTCCTTCATCACATGGTCCGTGATTTCTCGACCCAACGTGATGTCTTCGAAAAGATTACCGTGGCTTCGGTTATTTTGGATGATCCTCATATCGCAGAACGGGAAATTGATCGGGCACTGAGGGCGTTGATGCAATACAAACGCCCCATCTATTTGGAAATTCCACGGGATCTCGTGCTGGCCCCCGTGCACGTGGCATCAACGGATCCTCCGAAAAAAACTGCCTGTCAGAGCGATCCGGCGGCTCTGAAAGAAGCCGTCGCAGAAGTTCGCGGCCTTCTGTCGGGTTCCGAGCGTCCGGTTATCCTGGCTGGCGCCGAAATTCACCGCTTTGGTCTTCAGGATGAATTGACCGAACTCGTTCAGCATATGAACGTGCCCATCGCCACGACCCTGTTGGGAAAGTCGGTCATCCGCGAAGATCATCCTCTGTATATTGGTGTGTATGGCGGACTGGTGGGGCGAGAAGAAATCCTGGAGTTTGTGGAGAATGCCGATTGCCTGCTGACCTTAGGGACGTTGCTGACCGACGTCGAAGACGTGAAGGCCCATTCGATTCTCCTGGCAGCCGGACGCACGGTTCATGCGACGGCGGACTCCATCGCCATCAAGCATCATACCTATGACGGCGTTCGCTTTGAAGATTTTGTTCGAGCCCTGGTGACGTCGCCATTGCCGTCATTTCCCGCGCGGACGCTTCCTCATCGCGACAGCGTGAGATTTGATCCGCCTGGGCTGGAAGCGGCCGTGACTCTTCGCAATGTGTTTGGGTATCTGGATGGGCTGCTGAATGACAAGACGATTGTGATTGCCGATGTCGGAGAGTCGCTCTTTGCCGCTGCCGATCTGCGTGTACGAAAAAGCGCGGAGTTTTTATCTCCAGCCTATTACACATCCATGGGGTTTAGTGTGCCGGCTGCCCTGGGCGCGGGGTTTGCCGATCCGGGACTCAGGCCGTTGGTGCTGGTGGGTGATGGGGCATTCCAAATGACCGGCACCGAATTGTCCACATGCATTCGCTATGGGCAGGCTCCCATTGTGGTGGTGTTGAATAACCGGGGCTATGGGACGGAACGGGAAATTCTGGAAGGGCCGTTCAATGACATTCACGAATGGCAGTATGAAAAGATTTGTGATGTGTTGGGGGGAGGCGTGGGACATCGGGTCGAAACCTTCGGAGCATTAGTTCAGGCTATGCAAACTGCTGTTGACGACCACAAGCAAGTCCATGTGCTGAATGTCATTCTCGACCCCGGTGACCGGTCCACCGCCATGAAGCGGGTCGCCCAGCGATTAGCGAAACGGATGTCTGGTGAGCAGACATGATCCTTCCCTATCACCCACTTCTTAATCCAATGATTCCTTGAATTTGTAGACTACCTTTTTTCAAATCTCTCCTGGCGCCTTTTAAACCTCCTAATCTCCTTAAACCCCTTACATTTTGCTCATCAGAGGATACTTCAAACACCCTTGTCATATTTGGTTGCGGGCCTAAACAAGGCATCCGTATAATAATCTGGTTTGAGACAAATATCCCATTCAAGCCAGGATAGGACCCTTATGAGTGCCGAAACCTTAGAAAAAGATTCCAAAAACTACCCCATTCTCCGTAATTTGCAATATTCCCCGCTGAAGCAAGGCGAGGAGCAATACATTATTTTGTGGGACCCGACCGGGTTGTCTTCTGAAAAACTGGTATTGCCACTCAATTATTTTTATCTGTTTCAGTTTTTTGATGGAGAACATTCCCTCGAGCAGGTTGGCGCGGAATATCTCAAGAAATATGGCGAATTCATGATGCCGGACCGGCTGTCCAAACTGGTCTCCGATCTTGATGAGAAATTGTTTCTCGAAGGAGATCGTCTGACCCAGGTGCAAGCGGCAGCCTTTGAAGCCTATCGGAAGCTGGATGCGAGGCCCATGGCGTTTGCGGGCAAGCAATATGAGGCCGATCCAGCGAAACTGCGTAAGCAGATCGACGGGTTTTATGCTTCGAAGGAAGGGCCGGAAAAGGGCAAAGCCGAATGTGCCGATCAGTCGATTAAAGGCTTGGTGGTCCCGAATTTTGAACAGAAAGATGCCGGACCGATTTACGCCTGGGGTTATCAGGAATTACGGAAGGGACAGGTCCCGGATGTATTCGTGTTGATTGGAACGTGCCATGCCGGTCTCGAAGGCGGTATTGCCTTTACGGATAAGGATTTTGAAACGCCGTTTGGGACGATGCCCGTCAATCGAGCGATTATCGACTTAATTCGCAAAGAAAGCGGTGAGACGTTTTTTGCGGAAGATCTTTGTCATCTTCGAGAGCATAGCCTTGAATTGCAACTGCCGTTTCTTCAACATGCGCTGGGTGAAGGTCGTGCGATTTCCATTGTGCCCATTCTGGTCGCCTTTCCTCCCGCCACACTCACCGGCGGAGAGTATCAACAGCTCTTTGAGCGAGTTGACCACTTTTTGACCATCACCAAACGAGCGATTCAGGCCAGTGGGCAACAGGTGTGTGTCATTGGCAGCGCCAACCTGGCGCATATCGGGATTCGCTATGGAGACAAAACACCGCCGACCGATTTTTCATTTCATCGATGTATGCAGATTGATCTGGAAATGTTGAAGAAGGTGGAAGAGGCTGATCCGGAAGGGTTCGCGGAATTTATCCTGAAAGAAGGCGATCAGCGGCGCATTTTAGGATTTTCCGTCATTTTTTCACTTTTAAAATTGCTGCAGCGCAACAGTGAACCGCTCAAAGGGCAGGTGCTGCGCTACGATCGAGGCATTACTGATCAGTTTAATTCCACGGTGACGTACGCCAGTATCGTGTTTGTCTAACCGGCTGGTGAAAAAGCCCACTCTGAGTCTTGTGGAAGGCTCCATCAGCTTTTCATCAGATGGCAGCCTGTGACTGACCGCTCTCGTTTGCCTTGACGCTAGTCTTCCGCTCTGACCTTCATCGGCACCGACTCCAGCGGATTGTCCCGGCTATCGCGGGGCAGAGCCACAATTTGATCCACCACATCCATGCCTTTCACAACCTTTCCGAACACCGTGTACATGCGATCAAGGCTGCTGGTGTCTTCCACGACGATATAGAACTGGGACCCGCTGTCGGAAATGTCTCTGGTGGAATCTTCATTTCGTGGGACTTTGGCCATGGCCACGGTCCCGCGACGGTGAGGCCGATCACTTGGTTCGGGCGGGAGGCTAAACCCCGGTCCCCCGGTGCCATGAAGGTCCCGGTTAGGGTGTTTGCTCATAGGATCCCCACCTTGGATCAGAAACTTGGGGAGGACCCGGTGGAACGTTGTCCCATCAAAAAATTTCAGCTTGGTGAGATTGAGGAAATTTTCCACATGTCGGGGGGCGTTGTCCGTATAAAAACGGATTTCAATATCTCCATACTTGGTGGAGATGATGACCTTGGGGTTTTTCTTTTTAAATTGCAAAGGGGATAGTGTTGTCACAACCTGCGCACTTTACCAAGGGCTTTCAAAGTTCATCAAGCCTCATCGGCATTTCAGTGAAAATGGATCTGAGAAATACGTGTTGACAAGTGGAGATATCCATTCTTCCGGCAAGGTGTTCTGTGGAGAAGCTACCCCAGTCCGAATGTTGTTTCGATTAGATGGTAACTTTCCCTCAGTGGATCTTTTCCCTGGAAATGGTTCTGTAGTTTCTGACACTGCGTCTTCACGTCGGAAGAGCTCAGCATGGCTTGGAGGTGCTGAGCGATCCTGGGAGCGCGGAACGATCGTTTTGAAATCATGGTTCCGGCTCCTAATCTCTTGACTCGTGCGGCATTATCAAATTGATCAAATGCCGAGGGTTGAATGAGTTGAGGAATACCGGCTTGTAAGGCCTGTGAGCAGGTGCCGATGCCTCCATGGTGTATCAGGGCAGCCGCATGGGGGAGAAGCTGACTGAGGGGTACATAGGAAAAGTGCTTTACCTCTTTCGGTAAAAATGAGGGAAGTTGTTCGGGATACCGGGTGAGAAAAATTCCCCGGTGACCTGATAATTGACAGGCGCGGGTGGCTTCAGCAAAAAACTTTCCTCCATGCTTCATTGCGGACCCCGGGGTGAACACCAATGGCGGTGAACCCTGTTTAAGGAAATCTTGAACCTCAAAAGGTAAAGAGTTGTCATGAGCATCATCGAACAGGGGAAAGCCGGTGACTCGGGTTTGGGGAGGCCAGTCACGCTGTGGAGAGGCAAACCACTCAGGAAATAAGCCCACGACCAGGTCGGGGGAATGCAGCCAGTCATGGAAGATCCGTGAGATTGGCGGTAAGCCTAGCTGACGGCGAAAGCGATTGAGTTTGGATTTCACCACCGGATCGATCATCGTATGATCCAAAAACTTCCATATGCCTTGTTTCAAAGTCACGGGCAACCAATCCGGAAGAGGAAGGCCGGGTACCTTCGGGGCCTGGTGGGCCGAGTGAAACACGCCGGGTGAGAAATGGACGGTGACATGGGGAATATGGTGGGTTTCTTGAATCAGTCGAGCAGCAAACCCCAAGGTGGAGCTGATGATCAGAGTATTCCCTTGTACGACCTTTGACTTGAGGAGAGTGTAGGCATTCTCCAGGGCCCCAGAAACGAGCCGTTTCATGATGAGGCGCCAGCCTTTGTGGGGATGCCACAACGCCGGATTGTTGACCATGTCATCATAATCATCCGCCGATCCTAATGCCACGAAATTCATTCCGGCCTGTTGAATAAGACTGCCAAAGTGGCGGTTGGTGAAAAATTTGACGTCATGGCCACGCGAACAAAATTCTCGTCCCAGTCCTACGAGTGGCAGCACATCCCCATAACTGCCTATGGCCAAAATCAAAATATTCATACATCGCCTGACTGCTGTTCACCCTGGTATCCTTCATGGGCGAAAGAGAGATTATGCGATTGCCATCGTTTCAACCGGCAAAAGCCCCATGGCATATAGAGCCCTAGGGTGATAATCGTTAGCACGATGATCAGGAGCCAGTTTCCAAAGAATCCGATTCCGGTGCCGTGAAAGGGGAGCTGGCGATTGCCGAGGAAGGTGTGCTCAGAAATCCACCGTTGTTGAGCGGAATACGCCCACGGGAAAAATAAGCCAAAGGTGATCACAGTCAACGCCCACGTCCAGATAAATAACCATAAACAACTGAACCCTGTTCCGCGAAAATCAAACCTGCTTGCGTTCATGCCTTGCCTCAGATTGTGAATCGTTCAAATATGGCGCCAATCTGCCCACCGATCCTTGACGGATTATTGTTGGTTTTCTCAACCATACCCGGAATGAACCGGTTCGAGAAATGCCTATTGAAGTCGGGGGTAGGGGTGACCCAGCATCATAGACCCCTTACCAGGCCGGTATAGATGGGATAGATAAGGTGTCGATCCGTAATGACTCCAATGTTTTGCATTGAAAGAATTTCATGTAACGGCTACACTTCCAGTCCACACGTTTCTCATTTCCAGAACCTTCCTCGAAGCGACACGCCGACGATGAATGACGAGTATGTCTTTTTGGTTTGTATTGCGGGACCCGATCGCGGAAAGCGGGTGGCTATTCGCGACAGTGAGATCCGCCTGGGACGGTCCACCGAGTGCCATGTGTTGAGTGACGACCAGGAAGTGGCCGGGCAGCACATCAGCTTTTCCCTCCGTCAGAATCGCCCACATTATCAAACCTGTGACAGTTCCGCCGTCTTTGTCGATGGGCATCGCATGCTTGAAGGAACCCTCGAATACAATCAGCAACTGCGCATTGGCCGGAGCATCTGGCAACTGGCCGGGGATTTGTCCCACGGCGGGATTCCCGGATGGCTCGATCACATCGGGGGTCAAATCAATTCTGTCGCAGGTCTGGAGCGTGTGCAAGGATTTAATTTTTGGGAAATGTTTTCGGAAGTGATTAGAAAACGAAAAGACGAAGAGGTTGAAGACTATTTCCATATTGGCACTCTTACCACGACGCCCGACCTCTTGGAGATCAATACGGCCTGGCCGAAACCCTGGGCGTTTTTTAAAGTGTTCATCATTTCCTTATTAGTCTATCTGGGGTTTGTCTTTGCCCTGAATATTTTTGAAAATATTAAGCTCGTTCCCGGCCTGATCATTACCGGGTCTTTCATGATTCCGTTTGCGCTACTGGTTTTTTTCTTTGAAGTCAACGTCGCCCGCAATATTTCCCTGTATCAGGTCTTAAAGTTGGTCTTCCTCGGTGGAATCTTATCTCTGATTCTTTCATTGTTCTTATTCCGCACAACCGGGTTGTCCAGCTGGTTGGGCGCGGCCAGCGCCGGAATCATCGAGGAAATCGGAAAAGCCGCGGCATTATTGTTGGTTGTGAATAGGCTTCAGTATCGATGGACCTTAAATGGGATGTTGTTCGGGGCCGCCATTGGCACCGGATTTGCCGCGTTTGAATCGGCCGGGTATGCGCTGGAACGTTTGCTGGTCTCCGGCGGAGGAGCCATGTTGGATAACATTACCCATCGCGGGTTTTTAAGTATGGTCGGGGGACATGTACTGTGGACGTCCATGGTGGGAGCCGCCTTATGGCGAATTCGGGGTAATCAGGATTTTTATTTTCAGATGGTCAAAGATCCCCGCTTTCTCCGGGTGCTCGGTATTGCGATGGGGTTGCACATGATTTGGAATATGCCGTTTTCCCTGCCGCTCTATTTGAAGGAGCTTGCCCTGGGTTTTATCGCCTGGGTCGTGATTCTCGGGTTGATACAAGACGGGCTGACTCAAATCCATAAGGCGCAACAGGACTATCTGGCTGCAAAATCCGCTGAAACGACTTAGTGCTCTATCAATCAAGTTCAGCCTTCTTTCCTATCGACAATTTTCCCAGAAGGACATCGAGAAAAGGCATTGTCTGCAGCAGGCGATGAAGTCCCTGCTGTCGTGATGCCAGAAGAATCTTCATATCCATCCATATGAATGCAGTGAGATCATGCGGTTGACGTGTCCGGATGCATCATACTAGCCTACCTATATACTGATAATCCGGAATGGCACTGAGGGTTCATTCATACTGGATAGAGGCGTTACGCGTATTGGTTACTCAGAGTACGAAAGGAGGCCATCATGAAAAAAGTTGCCGTCATTCTCTCAGGCTGTGGATTCCTGGATGGAGCCGAAATTACGGAATCCATCAGCACCCTGATTGCCATCGGGCAAAATGGCGCTAGTTACAAAGTGTTTGCGCCAAATAAGGACGTGGCTGAAACGAATCACCTCACGCAAAAGCCCACGGGCCAGAAACGAAATGCGTTGCAGGAATCGGCACGTATCGCCCGCGGAGACATTCAACCATTAGAGAACTTGAAAGCCACGGATTTTGATGCACTCGCATTTCCGGGTGGCTATGGAGCCGCGTTGCATTTATGTAATTTTGCAGAAAAGGGAAGTGGCGGACAGATCGATCCACAGGTAGCCAGAGTGGTCAAAGAATTTAACGACAGCCATAAACCCATTGCCGCAATCTGCATCTCGCCGGCGATCATGGCATTGGCCTTGGGCAATAAAGGAGTGAATGTGACAATAGGGGAGGACGCCGGAACTGCGTCGGAGTTGGAGAAAACAGGTGCCAAGCATCAGAATTGCGCCGTCGAGAAATATGTGGTGGATCATAGCAATAAGGTCATCACCACACCGGCCTATATGTACGGCACGGCCAAACCTCATCAAATTTTCGAGGGGGTGAGCGGGGCGATTTCCGAACTGATCAAAATGGCCTAAATATGAAAGTCATAAGACGTTATGCTTTCTCAAGTCATGTTGAGAGCTAGAGAAGAAACCCGACGCATGTGACGAGGATGACTCGACAGCCACCTCAGAGGTCACCGGAGTCAACTAGATGTCCAAATAGTGTGTTCATGTTTAGAGGAGGTGAAGATGGGACCGACAAAAGTTATTCCTAAAGAGGGAGCGCTGTACGAAGTCAAAACCGGCAAACTTGTTCAAGATGGTCTTCCGACCCGAACGGAGCAAGAGAGCTATGCGGCTCAACATTATATTGCCCTGCCGGTGATTGATAAAGTCGGGAAACCATGGGCGCTTGACGGCCAACCGGTGTTTTGCCTTCGCGGAACGCAGTATGAAACGGTCGACGATCAAAAAGTGCATTTAGCCCGATGCCCCGACTGCGGGGGAATGGGAATCCGGGATGACGAACCGTTGGTGGAATCGGATTGTATTCGCTGTGTCCAATGCGGGCATGAGTTTGATACCAGACTGGAAATGATGGAAAACTGACAATTTAAGGGCAGATCTTGTGCGTGACATTGAAGATCACCGCGCATCCTGGATGGAATGCTGAAGGTGATCGGGGAACCACTTTTCCTCCAAGGCGACTATCGGGCCTGTGGGTTGATAGGAATCAGATTCTTCGTGGGAGGCCACGAGGGCGCCTCCCACGAGAGAAAAGACCTAGACTCGAGAAAGATTGGTCAGTTATTTTGCTTTGGCAGTTTTATCTGGGGCTTTGGGGCCCACCGACGGCATCAGAGCCAGATCCTTGGCTTCATCACTCACTTCCAGAAGAGCAATCGCTCCTCGTAGGGCATCTTTCAGGGAATGAGTAACGATGGGATAGATGCCTTTTTTCTCCACGACGACATCTAAAATCGCACCATCGGCCGGACCGACCACATGGGTTTGCACTCCCTCCATGCGGTTGGCGGGATTCCCGCTCGGCCACACATCGTCCCAGATTTCCGCAATCGGGTGGAGGGCGGAAAAGTTATTCGGGCCGATGTTCACGAAATAAAACCGCACTCGTTCTCCCGGCTTGGCGGTGAGGAACTCTCCGCCCTTTGAGGCATGGACGGGGTCATACTTAAACACCCCTCCGTTGAACACGACATGGTCGTATTTTCCGTCCATCATAGCCGCGACGTCATCGGGATCTTTGAGGAATAACTCCGATTGCACTAGCACATATTCCCGATCAGCCTTTGGCATCGATCCTGGATCTTTCGGGTCCACAATGACCACTCCGGACATGCCACGGGCAATGTGTTGAATCATCGGAAACGCACCGCAGTGGTAGGCAAACACACCAGGCCATTTGGCCTCCCACACATATTCCAACGACTCACCCGGGTTGACATCTTTATAATGATCTAAAAAATTGGTTTCTGCTGCATGGAAATCCATGGAATGAGGGCGACTATTATCCTTGTGGTTTGTCAGGACAAAAAGCACCTGGTCGCCTTCGGTGACGCGTACGACTGGGCCGGGGAACTGTCCGTTAAAGGTCCATGCTTTATAGGTGGTGCCTTTGCCGTCAATGACGACCTCCGTTTCCACTGCCGTCAGTTCCACCTTCACCTTTTTGGCCTCCGCATGTGGAGCAAAGGCAAGAAGACTTCCGGTCATCGCGATTATGGCTATTTTCTCTCCCATCCGAGCTGCATACGGGTATCTCATGCTGCGTTCCTTTCCAAGTAAATGGAATGTGATTATTAAGACGGTTCCTGATTGGGCAAGCAACCGATTCGACATGTAATTCTCTTGTTTATAAGCAGATGCCATGCCATAGTTTAATATTCATAACATATTGATTTATAATATTTTATTTTAAACTTATTTAACTTGAATTAAACAATATTTTGTTGAATAGCAATATTTTGCTGTATATCAACAAAATATTGTTAAATGTGCCAAGCTCAAGGCGCATATTTAAACACGGCAAAATGGAAGAGAATCTGAAGCAGTAGAAGACGGAGACAATGAGTACTGAAAAAGACCACTACCTGGCAGAAATGAGGTTTAGGGCCGTGGCCCAATCATCTCACGATGCCATCATTATCGCGGATCAATCCGGAACCATCCTGTTTTGGAATAAGGGAGCCAAAGATATATTCGGCTATGAAAGCGAGGAAACCGTCGGTCAACCGCTCATCCTGCTCATGCCGGAACGATATCGACAAGCGCATCAAGACGGACTTGCCCGGTACAGCACGAAGGGAGAGACGAGAATTCTGGGTGAGACCGTTGAACTGAGCGGTCTGCGCAAAACCGGTGCGGAATTTCCTCTCGAACTCACGCTATCGGCCTGGAAAGAAGACGACCGACTTTTTTTCAGCGGAATCATTCGGGATATTTCTCAGCGAAAAAAAGACGAAGAGTCGCTTCGACAATCTGAGGAAAAATATCGGGCTATTTTCAATCAAGCGGTGGAAGGGATCTACCAGGCGACACCTGCGGGCAGGTTCCTCCATGCCAATACCGCCTTGAGTCACCTCTTGGGATATGACTCCCCCCGAGCCTTAATGGAAACCGTCAAAGACATCGGACGGCAACTCTATGTGGAGCCAACAAGGCGTGAGGAATTTTGCCGGTTGCTCGAGCACCATGACGTCATGACCGACTTTGAGTCGCAGGTCTATCGGGCTGACGGGACGCCAACCTGGATTTCAGAAAATGCCCGGGTGATCCGTAACGCGGAAGGGGACGTACAATGGTACCAGGGATTTCTTGTCGATATCAGTGGACGCAAGCAAGCCGAAGAATTACTGGAAAAGCAAAATCGGTTGCAAGCGGAAAACTGGTACCTACAGGAAGAAGTTCTTGAAGCCGGAGCCTTTGGGGATCTGGTGGGACAAAGTCCGGCCCTGCTCAACGTCATCCGTCAAATAGATCTCGTGGCACCCACGGAAGCCACCGTGTTGATCCTGGGTGAATCCGGAACAGGCAAGGAATTGGTGGCCAGGGAAATTCATAAACGCAGTCCCCGAAAAGATTCGGCCCTTAATCCGGGTGAATTGTGCCTCAATCCCGCAGGGAACTGTATGAGAGTGAATTTTTCGGCCATGTGAAAGGGGCATTTACCGGTGCCGTCAAGGATCGGGCCGGACGATTTGGAGCCGCGGATGGCGGAACCTTGTTTCTTGACGAGGTCGGGGAAATCCCCTTGGATCTTCAAAGTAAATTCCTTCGCGTGCTACAGGAGCAGCAATATGAACGCGTGGGAGAGGAACGTACCCGCCAGGTGGACGTCAGAGTGATTGCCGCGACTAACAAAGATTTAAAACAGGAAGTCGAGAACGGTCGGTTCCGGCAGGACCTGTATTATCGACTGAATGTCTTTCCTCTTGAACTGTCACCACTCCGGGAACGGAAAGATGATATTCCGCTCCTGGCTGAATATCTTCTCACCGTGACATCCAAAAAGCTGCATTGTGTGCAACCACGATTGACGCAACCACTGGTTGAAGAATTGCAACGGTATGATTGGCCGGGAAACGTCCGGGAGTTACAGAACGTGATTGAGCGTGGGTTGATTCTTTCAGGACGTCAGGAATTGAAGTTCGATATTCCGCAAACAAGAGGAGGCGAAGCTTCTCGACACCATCAGGAGTCGAACCCCTTACTCCGAGGACGGCACGTGATGCCCGAAAGTGAAATGCGCCAGCGGGAACGGGACAATACCCTGGCGGCCCTCCAGCAGGCCGATTGGAAAATTTATGGGAAAGGTGGTGCGGCGGAACGGCTGAATATCAAACCTACCACGCTGGTTGCCCGAATCAAAAAGATGGGAATTCAAAAGCCCGGGTGACGTTGAAAAACGAAACAGGGGAGCATCTTTGGTCAGGAAGAGAGTGATATAATGAACACATCTGAGTTAATAGGAGGTGCGTGAATGTCCCGCGTATATCTCTCCCCCAAGATTCTAGGATTTCTGACTGCTCTCGCTTTCGTGGTGAGTATCCAGTCCGTCTGGCCGTTCTCGATTAGTGAACCCAGAGAATCCAGTGTGCATCAGAGCGGGCAACCCATCGCGGTTGCCCTGTCCTGGAGTGATGTCCCCGGAGTCACCAAGGTCAACTATTACTGGTATGGGGAAGATGAAGATATGCTTCAAGCCCTGGTCGAGGAAAAGCTGGCCCTGGTCGCGACGGCCGCCAGTACCCCGCCCTTTGGCGGGAACCTGCCTGTTCCCAGTGAGGCAATAGGCACGTATCGCCTGCTCGCAGTGGCTGAACAGGGCGGAAAACAATCCCAACATGAATCTTTGGCCATTTTCGATGAGGTCCTGGTTCAATTCCAGCCGACGGCCGAACTTCTGGAAATCGATTTTCATACGGATAAACCCCTTCGATTGGGACGGGCAGGAGGGGCCCGGGTGTATGACCAAGTAGACTTCTTAGGCAAGACCATTGCCTTGCCGGTGATGGGGCAATTTGCAGACGGCATCACTCGTACCATTCGTCGGCAGTCCGCCGGCACCACCTACCGATCGTCCAACGAAGGGGTTATCACCGTCAACCAGGATGGGATGCTACGTGTGGTTGGCAATGGCAAGACCATGCTCACCGCGACAAATCGGAATCAGGAAGGTACCCTTGAAATCCTTGTCGAGGTCGACGATGACCCGAATCACCCACCGGTGTCGAAACCAGGGCAGCCCCATAGCGTCTCATCGAGAGAACGTGTCACCTTGAATGGGTTAGCGAGTTATGATCCCGACGGCGGTCCCCTTCAGTACCACTGGTCCCAGGTACGAGGGAGTAAAGTCCCTCTGCTTGATCCCTATTCGGCCCAAGCCAAATTCCTGGCCCCCTTTGTGGTCGAAGAACGCACCTTCCGTTTTACCCTCCGGGTCACGGACATCCGAGGCGCCGATAGTGTGCCGGTCTATGTTGACGTCATGATTACGCCATAGCGTGAGGATGGTGGTAAGACGTCATGTGTGCGATCTAGGAAGCTACATGCGGTAACCTTTCCCAGCTCCTCCTGACTACCACTCCTGCCTGAAACCACTTTTTTAATCCTTCCAGCCCTTCGGAAAACAGATAAGATGAAGAGTTTTTCCTGAGAATGGTTGAGCTTTCCGTGCAATCGGGCATACTGCCTGGTTTCCCAATAGTGGAATCGATCACTGGTTGCCTCCCATCCTGGCCTTCTGAATGGTTGTGAGGAAACAGGCAGTCCATGAACTCATGCATCCGGCTGCTAGATGCAAATCGCAATAGTATGGTAAGAGAAGGCTCTATTCCCAATGCCTATCGACACAGGGACATGGCCGGTGTACTCAACGAAAACTCGACGGAATTGGCCTAACTCGATCATCCTGGCGGCAACTATACTGACCGGGCTTAGTGCATGTGTGGGGAAGTTTGAAACGAAACCCGCGTTGACATCCGTCTGTCAGATAGATTGGCAAGGGCAGGCGGGCATCGAGTCGTCCACGCTGGCCGGGTTCACCGCGACCAAAGGTTTACACGTGCTGGTGTTTAATATTCATGACCGTCTTCTCCCCGGCTCGATCTTTTCAAATTATGCCCACACCGAAGAAGTCGTGGCGTGTATCGGGGATCTAGCTTCCCGGTTTGATCTTGTGCTTTTCCAGGAAGCGTTTGTTCGTCCGGCACAACTCGCACGTTTTACCAGGCATGCCTGGGCGGATTACCCGCTGTTTACCGAGGGTGGCGGCGGTGACTGGTGGCCCCTCCGGATGATGTGCGAGATTTGCCTGAGTCCCGGCTTGCTGATGCTCGCGCGGGAGAAGCCCGGGTTTATTTATGCCGAGCCTTATGAAGCCTTCTCGGGGTGGAACACGGACCTGAATAAGGCGGATGATTTTTTTTCGAAGGGATTTCAGCTCGTTCAATTCCCCGGCTTTTGGGTTCTGAACAGTCATATGGACGCCGGACGGGGACAGGACAGCATTGAAGCTCGGACGCTACAGTTCCGGCAGATCACGGCGGCTTTCAAATGGCTCATCCCGGACGATGCGCCCATTTTGGTCGGAATGGACTCGAACCTTCGGCCTGATCTTGAGATGCAAGATGCGAAAGTCTTAGAAGAATTTCTCGAAGCCAATTCCTTAATACTGGTGCGCCAGAGCGGGCCGGATCTGATTGCGGTCCGGAATATCCGCGCCGGCCAATCCCAATTCCTTCCATTGAAAGACGTGCTGAGTGATCACAACGCCTTGTCCGTGATCATCTATCCTCCGTCCATGCCCGAATCCCCACACTGATGTCGCCTGGACACGTGCCACAAATCGAATAAGCAGTGGGCAGCCTATGGCATACCGGCTAGACAACCCTTCATGATGACTGTAAAGATGAAGGCGGAAAACGGACATATGAAACCCTTCTCTCTATACCTGGTGATTGGCGGGGGCGGTATCGCCGGGCTAGTCATCGGCGTCCTTCTCCCGGGTGTCTTTCCAGGGTGGCTCTGGCCTCATGAACCTCTTCACTCTACATTGGAAACGATCGGTGGATTGGCGGCAATTTCCATGGGAATCGTGTTGCTCCAAAGGACCTCTGATCCTATCAGCCAGAAGTTTTACCCAATCGCCGGCGGCTTTCTTGGAATGGGTATTCTTGAGATCTTTCACGCGGTTTCAATACCCGGGAATGGATTTGTTTTGTTGCGGAGCCTTGCGAGCTTTGTCGGGGGATTGGGTTTCGGGCTCCTGTGGCTCTCTAAAACGGGAAACACACAAGCGGTCATCAAGTATATGCCGTGGGTGATTACCGGCGGGGCATTGGCCATTGGGTTGTGGATAATCGGATTTCCTCAACACCTTCCGGTGATGGTGCGTGAAGGTGCATTCACGCCAACCGCCGTCGCTCCGAAAAGTTTTGCGAGCATGCTCTTTTTCGCCGGATCGCTCCGCTTCTTTTTAGATTACCGAAACTCGGGTCGATCCGAAGATATCCTGTTTTCCTCCCTGGCCCTCATGTTTGGGCTTGCCGAACTGATGTTTACCTATTCCGTGATCTGGGGCAGTCGATGGTGGTTCTGGCATTTCCTCCGGTTGCTGGCCTATTTCTTAGTGTTGGGGTATGTGGGGCGAGGGTATTTGAACACGATTTCCGAATTACGGACCTCATTGCTTCAGACGAAACATGCGGAACAGGCTAGTCGTCACAGTGAACACCAGCTTCGGGAAGTGTTGGAAGCGCGGGAACGTATGGCCCAGGATCTTCACGACGGAGTCATTCAATCGACCTTTGCGCTGAAACTGAATCTGGAACGGTGCCAGCGGCTCATGTTACAGAACCCCAAAGAAGCCCTGACTGGAATCAGTGACGTGCTGACGGAACTCAAATTGGTGATTCAAGACTTGCGCAGACATATCAACGGCCTTGAACCGGAATGCATGAATGGGCAGCAATGGGTAGAAGAGATGCGCACGCTTGTTCACACGGTGGAAAAGTCACAGAACTTGCATTTTGTCCTGGACATCGATCAGGCTGCGGCCAATTTGCTCACACCTGAGGAAGCCTCTCATCTTCTCTATGTGGTGAAAGAATCCATCAGCAACAGTCTGCGGCATTCACAAGCCACGTCCGGGACGGTATCCCTTCATGTACGGGAAGGGACTGTGCGCCTTGAAGTGACAGACGATGGTCTGGGATTTGACCTTGAGAATTCTCACGAGGGCGTTCACGGATTAAAAAATATGGCCGCACGCGCCAGGCGTCTGGGCGCTCACTTTCACGTATGGTCAGAACCTCACAGGGGGACTCGAATCATTTTTGAGGTTCAGAAGAAAGGGAGCCATGCCCCGGCGTAACAAGCCCACCATCCGTCTCTTATTGGTTGATGACCATGAGGTGCTTCGCCTCGGGCTAAAAACCCTCTTTACCGACACAGAGGACATTCACGTCGTTGGTGAAGCGGGGACCCGGGTAGCGGCTGTGTCCGAAGCCAACCGACTCCATCCCGATGTGGTGCTGATGGATGTCCGCCTACCGGACGGGAGCGGTATTGATGCCTGTCGGGAAATCCGGAATACGTCTCCGCAAACCCGTGTATTGTTTTTGACATCGTTTGGGGACGATGACGCCGTGATGGCCACCATCATGGCAGGGGCCAAAGGATTTCTGTTGAAAGAAATCAGCGGAGAAGAACTCATTCGAGCGGTAAAGACGGTGGCTGAGGGACAATCCATCCTGGATCCTGCAACCACAGAACGGGTGCTCACCAGGATGCAGAATCTCTCCATCCCTTCCTCTGACGGCAAGAAAGAATCGTTAGCCCCTCAGGAAATGAAGGTGTTAACACTGGTAGCCCAAGGTCAAACCAATAAGGAAATTGCGGTGGCACTCGACCTGAGCGATAAAACCGTGGGCCACTATCTCGAAAACATTTTTCAGAAGCTGCAAGTGACCCGCCGCTCTCAAGCCGCGGCAGAATTCGTCCGCCGGTTTTCCCCATAGGGGCTGTTGAATATTTCAAATGTTTTGCCATTTCATCAGCATATGCGTGCCTGAAACTCATATCGGAAAAAATGAGGGAGTGTTCAAAAAGGCTCGTCCAGCAAGGCCGCAGCCGATTGGACGGGCGGAGCGTACGGAGGAGTATGTGAGCACGGCCAAGCGGCGAGAACGCCGCTGGCGGCATTTTTCAATACTCCCAATAGGGGCATTTACCTCCATTCGGATACGGGAATAATAATCGCCCGACTCCAGGGGTTCACACCTACCGCCTTCATCTCAATTTCATACACAATAACGTCAGACGATGAAGACTCCCACACGGAGTCTCTTTCCATCCACTGTTCAATTCAAGGAGGCTGTCATGCTGAATTTCTTTCCTAAAACAATTCTGATGCTCTCGACACTGGTGTTTGCGGGCGTGTACGGACTTATTCTGAGTCCCGGTTTGGTTCTGGCGGATGAGGCGCCGCGTCAGGACAAAGCGAAAGTGTTGTATCACCTGGATAGTAACGATCCGGCTCTCGCCAAATACGCGATGGCCCTGATCAACAAACACATCGAAGCGGAAGGCGGACCCGATAAGATCGACCTGGTGCTGGTCGTGCATGGGCCGGCCCTAAAATTGTTTGAAAGCGAGACGGTTGATCAGGAACTGAAGGACAAATTGAAGGTGGTCATTGACAAAGGCATCAAAGCCGAAATGTGTCAGGTCTCAATGAAGCTTTATGGGACACCGCTGGAGAAATTGCTGGCCGGGTTCACACCCACTGAACATCCGGTAGCCGTGAAGCGAATTGCCGATCTTCAACGCGCGGGCTATGTGTATATCAAACCGTAAGGAGAAATTATGCGGATGAGGCTTTGTATATCGATGAGACAAAAAAATACCGCATTCAGTGGGAGCCTTCCAGGCTCCCACTGGAGACCATGGCTCACAACAATCAGAGGCGGGGTTATCGGGTTCATTATGGTGAGCCTCAGTCTGCTCTTCGGAGTCTTGCCAGGTATCGCCGCCCCATCCGTGCCGGCCCCGGAATTCCAACTTCGCGGCATTTGACGGTCAGACGTATAGTAAAACTTCCTTGCAAGGGCGCCCGACGCTTCTCGTTTTTTGGGCCCCATGGTGTCGGTACTGCCAAATGGAATTGCCGATTCTCGCGAAATTTTATCAAGGCAACAAACCGGAGCAGCTCCAAGTCCTCACCATCGCCTTTTCAGACACTCGGGCGCACGTGGAGGAGTATGTCACCTCCAACCCTGCCACCTTTGTGTTCCCTACGGCCTATGATCAGGATAATGCGGTGGCACAGGCCTTCGGTGTCAATGCCACTCCGACATTTGTCGTGATGGACGCACAGGGGAAAATGATCCTTGCGCATCGTGGCGCAGGCATTAACCGGAATCCTCAGTACCAGGAGTTCCTCAGGAGTTTGCAATAACAAACGGGCGATTGAATCATCCGGGATTATCCGGTTCCCCCACGGACAGAAGACTCATGATAGAATCCGCGACCCACATTCCCCAAATCACTTTATTGGCGGCGTTTGGAGCCGGGCTCTTGTCTTTCGTTTCGCCTTGCGTGCTCCCTCTGGTGCCGTCCTATGTCTCGTATATCACGGGACTGTCCATCGACCAACTCAGAGATCCCACGGGTCGGCACCAGGTTCGGAAGACAATCATTGTCAATTCCTTGTTGTTCATCGGAGGGTTTTCTATCGTCTTCATCGCCTTTGGTGTCTCGGCCAGTTTATTCGGGCAATGGTTATTCCATTACCAGGACTATTTGCGAAAGATCGGAGGAGGGCTGATTATTCTGTTTGGGCTGTATGTGCTGGGGGTATTCAAGTTCGGTTTTCTGTCTCGGGAAAGGCGTGCGCATTTCCAAGCCCGCCCGGTTGGCTATCTGGGCTCCTTTCTCATCGGGGTGACCTTTGCCGTGGGCTGGACTCCATGTGTGGGTCCCATTCTCACGTCCATCTTATTGTACGCCGGCACCACAGATACCTCTGTTGATGGACTGGCCCTTCTCGTTTTCTACTCATTAGGGCTTGGGCTTCCACTGCTTGTCACAGCTTTATGGCTCGATCGATTTCTTAACCCATTTCAAGCAGATCCGGAACTGTATCAAGCCCCTCTCCATCATGAGCGGAGTGCTACTGGTAGCAGTAGGCGGCCTTCTCTTCTCCAATTCATTCTTTCTCCTGACAAGCTATCTGGAACGTTCGGGTATAGGATGGTATATCGGCCAATAGATCCTCCCGGGCCGATGCCTCATTTTTAGAATCTCTCCTGATCACTTACGAAAAGTCGTTGCTCGCCCACAATAATATCGTTTACTCTTGGTTCAGATGAACGCGATGTCCGGTTTTCGGACGACAGCGGTAGTTCATCCAATAGGTTTATTGCATATACAAAAAAGGAGAATGAACGTATGGCGACAATTGCGCCGTTTCGTGCCGTCAGACCCAGACCTGAGTTGGCCAGTCAAGTGGCGGCCCCTCCCTATGATGTGGTCTCGTTGCAAGAGGCGCGTGACTTGGCTGAGGGAAATCCCTATTGTTTCCTTCGCATTGGCCGGGCAGAGCTTGAGCTTGGTGATGGGGTCGATCCGTATTCCGCCGAGGTCTATCAACGAGGGGCCGAGAATCTTCGAAGACTCATTCAAGATGGAGTGTTGGTTCAGGAATTACAGCCCCTCTTAGGGGTCTACCGACAAAAGTGGGGGCAGCATGTTCAGACCGGCATCGTGGCCTTGGCCTCTGTTGATGAATACGACCGAGGCATTATTAAAAAGCACGAACATACGCGGCCGGTCAAGGAAGCCGATCGCGTCAGGCTCATCGAAACGCATGAATCACAATCGGGTCCGGTTCTGCTCTTTTTTCGCCAGACCGCCAAAATCGATCAATGGGTAAAAGGGGTAACGAGTAACAAACCGGATGCGCATTTTGTGGCCGATGATAAAATCGAGCATACGGTCTGGAGCGTGCGAGATGAATCCGCCATCCGGCGAGCGGTGGAGGTCTTTCGCGATATTCAGTCTCTGTACATTGCCGACGGACATCATCGGTCCGCGGCGGCCAGTCGTGTGCGTGCCGTGCGTCGCAATTCCGGAAGTGCAGCCGAGGGGCGATCCGAAGACGGGTTTTTGGCCGTCATCTTCCCGCATGATCAATTACACATTCTTCCCTACAATCGAGTCGTGAGGGATTTACATGGTTTCTCTCCAAAGGAACTGCTGGATCGGTTAACTCCACATTTCGAAGTGCAAGTGACTGTTCACCCGGGCAATCCTCCAGTGTCCGGTTTCGAAATGTATCTGGCAAAGCAGTGGTATCAAGCCAAACCCAAACACGATCCCTCCTTATTTCGTCCACTGGATCCGATTCGCGCCTTAGCCGTTTCGGAATTGACGGAACGTGTGCTGGATCCGCTTTTAGGGATCACCGATCAACGGTCAGATCCACGGATAGATTTTGTCGGAGGCATTCGCGGTCCCAAGCAACTCGCGGCCATGGTGGACTCCGGCGACTGGGCAGTGGCCTTTTTGTTGTATCCGACCACGGTTGAAGAATTGATGGCTGTCTCAGATGCGGACCGTGTCATGCCGCCCAAAAGCACCTGGTTTGAACCCAAACTTCGCGATGGCCTGTTTGTGCACATGCTCCGGGACGAGTCTTACGGCGTCTCTTCCGCATCAACGAAATGAAATTGTCCAATATAAGAGCAATTTGTTGAATTACAGACCCTAGCCATGTCCAACTTACAGTGGGAAGTGCAGAGGTTTCAGCAATTGACTGTCGATCAGTTGTTTGAGATTTTGCAGCTACGGGTGGAAGTGTTCGTCGTCGAACAACAATGTGCGTATCCGGAATTGGATGGTTTCGATCGAGCATGCGGAGACCAGGCATCTTTCCGGGCGTGATGAGGGTGAGCAACTAATCGCCTATGCGCGAATTCTCCCGCCTGGTCTGCGTTATCCCGAAATCAATCTTGGGCGGTTTGTGGTGAAGGCTAATTCTCGTAAGCAGGGAATCGGACATCAATTGTTACAGTCTGCACTTCATGAAATTTCTCGTTGCTGGCCTAAGACTCCTATTCGAATTTCAGCACAAGAATATCTTCAAGGATTTTATGCGCAGTATAGTTTTACACGAATATCGGATGTGTACCTTGAAGACGGCATCCCTCATGTTGAGATGCTGAAAGAATCTTGATGACATATGCGGACTCTAGCCCACTTTAATCCTCTCCTTCCAAAAGTGAGAATTACCTGAAAAAAATTAGCACCTTATGAACATCTTGCCTTTGGGCGATCTTTCACTTGAAACGTTTCTAGCGGAATATTGGCAAAAGAAGCCGCTTCTGATACGCAACGCCCTGCCGGGGTGTCAGTCCCCCATCGCCGGAGATGAATTGGCGGGTCTGGCCTGCGAAGAAGGTGTAGAGTCTCGTCTGATTATTCGTGATGCGCTTGGCGAACGATGGGAACTTCAACATGGGCCATTTTCCGATGAGACGTTTCGGGCTTTACCAACACGCACTGGACGCTATTCGTGCAGGCTGTCGATCATTGGGTGCCGGAAGCCGCGACTTTCTTGAACAATTTAATTTCATTCCGAGCTGGCGCATTGATGATCTGATGATCAGCTATGCCAGTGACGGGGGCGGTGTCGGGCCTCACTATGACAACTACGATGTGTTTCTGGTTCAAGTCGGTGGCCGGCGTCAATGGGAAGTCGGGGGATTCTTTGATGAATCTTCCCCTCGTCGCCCTGATACTCCGGTGAAGATTCTCTCTGATTGGGAACCGGAAGAACGGTGGATTCTTGAACCCGGCGATATGCTGTATGTGCCACCCCGGGTCGGTCATAGTGGTATGGCGGTCGGGGACGGGTGCATCACTTGCTCGGTAGGGTTTCGCGCACCGTCCCACCGGGAAATGTTGCAGGAATTTTCAGACTATGTTGGTCGCGAACTGAGTGAAGAAGTGCGATTCGCCGATCCGGATCTCGTTCCGCAGACCAATCCCGGACACCTCACCGCGGAAGCGTTACAGACCGCTCATCGTATCCTACGCCGGTACGTGGACGATCAAGATAGGCTGGCCGATTGGTTTGGCCGGTATATGACCGTGCCGAAGTATCAGCAGGAAGAGAGCGATGTCGAAACATATGGTCTTCAGGATGTCCGGAGGCATGCCTCGGCAGGAAGGCTGCTGGCCCGTAATGAAGGATCGCGGTTCGCGTTTCAAGAGCATGGATCTGAAATCTGGTTGTTTGTTGATGGCCGGCGTTATACCTGCCCGGATATACAGACCGCTTTGGTCAAGACATTGTGCGCGGACCTGACTATCGATCCTGCAGCTTTCTTACACACAGAAGGCAATCTTCAATTACTGGTCGATCTGCTGAATCACGGGAGTCTCTATCTTGCGGAATGATCTTGATTGGGAATCAGAGGAGTTGTTCAAGATGTGTCAGGATCAGGTGGGCGTCGGCGATGGGATCCGTCGACATCGGGGCTCGATCCAGTTGTGCCACGGTGGTGATGAGCCGTTGTGCAGCCTCCCGCACTTCTAAGGGGAAGGATTCTTCTTCCTGGATTCTGCGGAGTTGATGCATCGCATCTCCAGGCCATGCTGGCGTTCCGTCCGCTCGGCGAGGTTTTGGGTGCCAATGGCGACGGCTCGTCGTGCGCACACTCTGGCCAAACCTTCATTCCCATCCTGGAGCCCCTTGGCGGCCTTGGCGAGTTCCTGTTCGATCTGTTCAGACCGACTCATGAATCCTGTTGCGTGGTGCGACTTGGTGTATAGGTCTCGCCTGATCGCAATCCGATGGATGTGGACGATCTGCTCATCCCGGTCAATGGAGTAAAGAATACGCCAGTCACCGACGGCATATTGGACGAGTCCGGGAAGGTCGTCGTGCAGGGGTTCATGCCGTAGGTTGGCGACATTGGAGGCCAGCCACTTGGTCTTATCCAAGAGACGCTGAGCCATGCTCTGGTCAGTTGTTTGAAGATCGTCCAGAATCGAGGGCAGATAGCTGACACGGTACCAAGCCATGTCAGGTCACCAGCGGAGCCCGAGCCGCTCAGCGACGATTTCTCCGGTCACCCGTTCCTTGGACTCCAACACCTGCTTCAACTCCGCACGCACCTTTTCGTCCAGAGCCAAGCCCAGGTCGGGATCGCCCAGCAGTTCACACAGCCGGTCGTCCACCATACTATTCACCATTTCTTTGAATTCCTTCTGAGAGAGATCTGAGAGCTTCATTGTGAAATCTCCATTCATATAAGTAAATGAGCATGTAACTTTTTATAGTTATTACACATAATTTCCAAAGCCTTTTAGTCTGTCTGGCCCCATCGCCGCTGAAGGACGCCTGTCGTTCTGCCCTTAGAGGTGGATGCTCTGATTAAATGGCGGGCCTTGTTTGAGCCCAGCGAGTTGGCCCGCCTTCATTCATGGCCTGCGTCCACCTAATTTGATGAGGCGGGACGGGGCGTCACTGGTTTTGGGTCCTTTTGCCGAAACAAAAGGACCTCGGCTGCCTGGCCGAAACCCGGCATCTCTCGTCCATTCAAGAAAAATTCACCCAACGAAGATTAAAAGCTTCCCGCCTGGACGACATCATCAAGGCTGTTGATATCCAGCCAATGCCCGACGGTGTAGAGAACCCTAATTGGATAATTCCTTCGTAATAATTCCTGGAACAGCGTTGCCATTCCTGCTTTCCGGTGAATCGGGTCGGCAAGCAGTCCGGTAAGGATCTCATGCAATTGCGTGATACCCTGAGCCGAGACTTTGAAAAATCCCATCCATACGCCATGAATCATGTCCGGGGGAACCGTCCTGCCTAATTGCTTGAGATGAATCTGGGCGTTAAAGGCCTTTCGGGAATTCGGAGCGGTGCACTCGGCAAATCCTCCCAGCCTGGTATAACTCGTCTTTTCCTGCCAGTCGCTATCCACAAAAATCACAAAGTCATCCTTGGCCTGAAGAAGTGCCTGGGGAATGTAGGTGTTAAATAAGACATCCCCATAGGAAATGATGATGGTCTGGAAGCGGCCTTCTTTTGATTGCAGCGCTTTCAACAACGAATCCAATTCCCCCGTTTCCGCAAACGCATCGTTATCGACATAGGTCAGATTGGGAAGATTCACAGCTTCTTTCTTATACCCTCTGACCACAATTATATCCTTAATGCCCACGCTGTTGTAGGCGTCCACCACATGTGGGCCAGGAGCGGCACGCCACGAACGTTGACCATGGTTTTCGGTTTGTCTTCCGTGAGTTCTCCCAGCTCATCCCCACGGGAAGCGGCCAGGACGATAGCCGAGGCGCGGTCGGCGCTTTTTGGGAGATAGCGTTCCTCGGCTTTCAAAAGTTCAGCCGCACCTTGTAAACGAAACACTTCCGAGACCGGTGCAATGTTATCTTCAATCGACAACAGGTTTTCCTGTTCCTTGAGGATGCGTGCGGTGGTTTGCATGGTTGCGACCGCGGCCCGAAGCATGTGATTGGCCCAAATGACGATGGAAAATCCATGCTGTTGAAACACGTCCGTCGGGGTGGAATAGTATTTGGTCGGCACAATCACCACCGGGCATCGATCTCCCCATTCCTGTTTAAACGCCAGAATTTCATCGGGCACTGCCAGCGCACTGTGAATCAGAATCCCATCCGCCCCCGCCTGGTGATAGGCCTCTGCGCGCCGTAAGGCTTCGGCCAGTCCCCAGCCGCAGATGAACGCTTCAACCCGGGCGATGATGCAAAAATCAGGATCTGACTGCGCATCTTTCCCTGCCTTGATTTTGCCGCAAAATTCTTCCATATCGGCCAGTGGTTGCGCATCACCTTTCAAAAAGCTATTGGTCTTGGGAAACAATTTATCTTCAATGCACACCGCCGCGATATGCCGCTGTTCTAATTTACGGATTAGCCGTTGCATATTATTGAAGTTGCCATAACCCGTATCGCCATCGAGAAGAATGGGAATCCGTGTGGCATCAGACATAAATTCCAGATTATCAAGAACCTGGGTCCAACTGGCTTCGTTGTTGTCTCGAACGCCGAATTGAGCCGATATGGAAAGCCCGCTGGCCCAGATGCCCCGAAAGCCCGCTTCCTCGACAATTTTAGCGCTGAGACCATTATGGGCTTCACAGATAAACTCAAGCTGCGGGGACAGTAGCAGCTTTTTAAATTGAGCAGATTGATGAGGTTGTCGTGTGACAGTCATAACTATCAGTGCAGGTTTTGAGTAAGGGACGATGGAGGAAAAGAGTCTACACGAAGGAGATTCCCGATGCCAAACCTTGAAAGTTCTGGCCTCTCTTCCGGGATTTTTAGGATGGTGAGATTGTTTAGAAATGTCTGGCAGAACTTACTAAATACAAATAGGAAATGTGGAGAAGATGGTTTTTTGTCCTTCCTGAAAGTTTTTGACAGGAATCCAGAAATCTGTTTCTACCGGATAAACACCTTTTGTCTTTTGTGGGATAATTGAAGAGCGGAAGGATGTTTGCCAGCCTTTGCCAGGACAGGCAAAGGCTGGCCTCAGATCCTCAGGTCACTTTCTATGCAACGACTACTGTTAGAATCAGTCGAAATTTTTTTGACAGAGTCCGATTTCTCCCATTCAGACTGTTTAGGCCTTATGGAGTGCGGCTGGTAATTTCGAGCAAGTGGTATCCGAACTGGGTCTGAACCGGCCCATGGACTTTTCCGAGTTCTCCATTAAACACCACCGAATCAAATTCTTTGACCATCTGGCCGGGACCAAACTCGCCGAGGTCCCCACCTTGCTTCCCGGACGGACAGGTCGAATGCGCTTTCGCGACGGCAGCAAAATCTTCGCCTGATTCAATTTGCGTCTTCAGTGTTTCACAGGCATCTTTTGTCGAAACTAAAATGTGACGGGCACGCGCTTTCGCCATGAGTGTTCTCCTTTGAGTCTGGATGTATGAGTAAAAGTCTTTTTCTCATGATTGGCGCACTTACGTCAAATTTCTATCAGGATTCCTCGAGGAAAGTGGTGAGACTCCACATGGATTCATCTTCGGGGGAATTTCTACACAACAGTTGGTCCTTCGGACTATCAGGGCATTGTTGCGTGTGCAACGGTCAAGATAGAGGAGGAGAGGGTCAGAAGATTCAGGTGAGGAGCTTCAACGTAGGAGAAAGAAAAGGCAATCCAGGATTGGCTGAATGGTCAGAATATTCAGAATAGCTAGATAGAGGTTACTCATCGGGATTCATCGCCAGAAAATCATAAATAAAATCGAAGACGAGTTCGTCGACATTGTCGCATATGGTTTTGACGCCACCCCCGGTCACAACACCTTGTTCCCAGGTAATGGCATGGCCTGTGGAAGAGTTGTGAACGAGAGCCACCAGTTGATGTACTTCAATGTCGATCCGACAGGCGTAGCGCCTGGGACCCAGGGGAAGAGCCGCCAGATTGACATACAAATACGGCTCACCGGGCAATTTGGCCGCTTCGAGTTCCTTGACGAGGCGAATGCCCGCAGTCCGAAGTTGCGTCTCCACTCGTTTTCGCAGGTCACTTCGTGTCAACACCCCCTTGAGTTCCGGTCCCAAATCCTCAACGACCACATAGATGCCATGTATCCCTTTTAACGATTCTCTCCTCAGCATACAATCAGCCCTCTTCCAACAAATGCGTTCGAGTGAAAGTCACATGTTCGTAGTTTGTTGAGGGATTGTAAACGATCTCCTAAGGCTTGTCCCCTTTTGCCTTTCGGAGATAATCGCCAAGGATTCCCCGGCTGTGTTCATCATCGTGGCAGTATACACAGAGGTTTTCCCAATTCGACCCGTCCGGGGGATTGTTGTGGTGATTCCCGTCTTTGTGGTGCACCGTGAGCAGGTGCCTCGTCTTGAAGTCGAACTCTCTGGCACACTTGGCACAAATGAGCCCGTGAATCTTCAGTGATTGTTCCCGGTAGGAACTGTTGCTCGCGGAGGAAGGTTTGGACCGCAGTTCTTTGAGTATCTCGTCAACAGGTTTGTCAACTTCGGGCTTTTGGAGTCGTCGCAATTTATGCCGCCCACGATAAGAGCTTCCCATCATGCGCCTCCTTCCAATAGATGGCGTCTGTATCCCTTGCCTCGAGTGAAAAAACAGCGGAAGGCCGATGGGAGGATTCTCGAAGGTTTCCGGATATTTGTCAATGCGTTCCTGAAACTCACAGTGCCGCGACGCATGGTCCGCCATTCTGCTCATTGTGTGATGATGAGTGTGACAGGTGCGGAGTGGCGATTACTAAATAGTATGGACATCCTGTGGAGCCGGTGATAAAGGTGATACAGTAGAGGTGAATCTTTCAGAAGGCCTTTCTATCATTTCCAAATACATACACCCGCCTTAGACGGGTGTCTTGACGAGGAGGGTGACATGTTTGGTCCCATAACAATCCCATTCGGGGCGAAGATGCTGTTCAATACCGTCAAGCTTAAGCCCGGTGTCAGCTTCGATCAGGTGGAGGTGGCCGTTGGAGAAATGTGCATGGTCGTGAAGGAAACATACGGCGGCGACAAAGGAGGATTTATCGCCGGTCAGGTGTTCAAGTTTTCAGGTTTTGTCTCTGACGAAGGATCGCTCAACGCATCCAAGACCGCAGACGAACATTATGCCATCGTCACCTATTGGCAGTCGTTTGAGAACCATGAAAAATCCCATGCCGACGAAATCTTCAACAAGACGTTTGCCGCATTGACCGCGATGTGTTCTGAGACGAAGGAATTGGGATACGATCTGCTGTGGCAGGGCGCGGCGAAGAATTCATAAACTCCTTGTCTCAAGGCATGCGCTTATGAACTCCACGAGACGTCTGTCTCCTTGGAATATTGTCGAGTCGTGGAACGCGGTGCATAAAATAGGGTGGGAGGTATGGGAAGAAGCAGATTTGAGGGAGGCTCCAGACGAGCCATGGGGAACAGCTCTAGGCCGAATGAAGGAGTAGCACTGAGATTTCAGGTGGGACAAGGAAGCGGACTGGCAGGATACTCGTGCCGATTCCCGGGGTGACAAACAAATGGCGGCCATCTTCAATGATATGCCCGATGGCGAATCGTTCTCCGAATTGAGACGGCACGACCGGCCGACCAATTAAGGGCAGATAGACCTGTCCTCCATGCGTGTGCCCGGCTACGGTCAAAGCCACACGAGAAGGAATCTCAGGAAAGATATCGGGGTTATGCGTAAAGGCCAGGATGGTGGCCTTTTCTGGAATCTGAGATAGGGCCAACGGAACATCATGCGCGCCTTCCATAAAATCGCTAATTCCCGCCAGCCAGAATTGACAGGTTCCAGCCTGGATTGGGACTGCGAAATCCTCCAATACTTGAATGCCGACGTGTTGAAAGGCGGCAATCGTGCCCGGTCCGTCATGCCACCAGTCATGGTTACCCAGGACCGCATACACCCCTAGTGGTGCTGACAATCTCGCAAGATGCGCGGCCGACTCTTGAGGGGAGACGAATTGCCCGCCAGGGACACCATGGACGACGTAGTCTCCAGCCAACAAGATGAGATCTGGCTTGGCTTTGAGCGTCAGGTCAATGCTGGTCTCCAAGTGATTGAGATGATTGAACGGCGAGCCCACATGCAGATCCGAAAGCACGGCCACTTTAAGAGCCTCACACGTCGGGGGCCAGGACGGAATAACCAAGTCGTGGGTTTCATTATGCAGGCTGGCCGGCTCCCACCAAAACGCCCACAGACTTACAGCCAAAAATGGTACGAAGAGAACCGCGAATAGTCGTGTCATGATCATGTGAGGTTTTCTTGCAAGCGGTGCTAGATACTCTGTGAAACAAACGCTTAGGCGGTCAAGCCCTATTCTTGTATCCGGCTAAGAACCCAGTGCATGGTGTCTGGTTATAAATGGTCACTCATTAAATCAAGTTCTTGCGGGCCGCCAACACGGTCAAACATGGCGCTTCGGCAGTGATCGCTGGAGGGGAGATGGTAATACAATTTCCCGATGTTCTTCGTCACCATTTTCCGTAACCGGGCCTCTTGGGTTTCTTGATCTGCCTGTTGAAAAGGGTTGAAGCTATAACCCATCCGCGCACTGGAAACTACGGCCATTCCATTCTCTCGAAGACTAAAGGCGTACTGCCAATTATACTTTTGAATATACATGTCCTGGTCGGTAAAGACGATCGGGATCACCGGAGTGTTTGATCTGGAGTGTGGGACCTGTCCTTTGGCTTCTGCCAGGATTTCTTCTGCGATATATTGACCCCGATTGGGATCAAATGCCTGGAGCGGCAAATGCAGAGGTGGAAGAAGGGTGATGGGGAGATCGTATGTTTCTTGAAAGAATTGAGCATACGTTTCCAGGGTCGCAATTGGAAAATGACCAGCAGGAATAAAAACGACCTCTCCTGCACCGCGGAGTTCTTCAATGCGTGCAGATTCAGGCGGGGGTTTGATGAGGCAATAGAGGTTTGAGACCTCTCCCACACAAAGGGTGATTACAAGAAGGATGATTTGCCATAGCCAATAGATCAATTCAATGATGAACATGGGAAAAACTCAAACAGTGGAAGGAGGTCTGAGTATCACACGTGTTCTTTCCTGGGAAACCAAAAGCATGCACTTAAAAGTGTCTACACGGTCAAAAAGGCATTACCTTGGCCTTATCGGCACGTTGGGAGAGTTCTGGAGGAAAGGCAGGCAGAATCAGATGGTGGGATTAAGGAGAAATTTGCTTGATTATGCCCGCTTAAGAGGGAAACGGGAAGGAAAAGTATTTACGTCGAGGATACTCGCCGATGGGTGGACAGAGGGCATGGACAGCACTGAGATAAAGAGACCGATGCACACGACGAGCGGAAGAACACGCAACCAGAGTTTATTTATTGTAGAAAAAGTTTATGACAATCCATGCCGTGATGTGGGTTTAGCAAGCAGGGATGAGGAGGGGCCATTACCATTCTTCGCATCTGTCAAGAGCTTTTTCTCTTGGCATAAGAGCAAGGGTGGACTAAGATAAATGCATTAGGGGGAGGAATGGTCAAATTAGATCTCTCCATTAAAGTATTAGTGGTTGACGATATATTAAGTATGCGCCATATCGTCAAACGGGCGCTCATAGACATCGGGTTCAAAGACATCCATGATTCGCACAATGGCGAAGAAGCTCTGAAAAAACTGAAAGCGGGAGGATTCGGGTTATTGCTCCTGGATTGGAACATGCCTGGTATGACCGGAATAGATGTGTTGCGCACGATCCGGTCCGACCCGGCCCTTCAATCTCTTCCGGTAATCATGATTACCGCGGAAGCCAAGGTGGAACAGATCATGGAAGGGGTGCAAGTGGGCGCGTCCGATTATTTAGTGAAACCTTTCTCGACGCAGACTCTTCAGGAAAAATTGGGAAAAGTCTTTCAAAAGCTATCAAAAGGAAAAATCTGAGTGGAGGGTTGGGTTGCCTTCCTCTTATACTCCACAGCATTTTTTATATTTCTTCCTGCTGCCGCAAGTGCACGGATCATTCCGGCCGACCTTGGCTTCACTGCGGACCACGGTTCGAACGCCGGGGGTTTTGCCGTCCGAGAAGTACCAGGAACCGTCCTGTTTTCGAAACTCACTCAGTTCATGATGTGTTTGGGGGCCTTCATCAGTCTCAAACGTGGCCTTGAATTCGACCGTGCCGGTCTCATCATCAATCCCGCCCTGTTTGGTTTCAAGAATCTCTAATCCCGTCCACTTGGTCGTTTCCGCCCACTTACGGTTGGCCTCCAGGTCGATGTCATTTTTGGTCTTGGGATCATGTGTCTTTTCGATAAAGTCCATGTGCACTTGAGTGTAGGCGGTGTACCGGGCCCGCATGAGTTGCTCGGCCGTCTCCGCCTGTTTGACTCCGCTGATAACCGGCTCACAGCATTGACCAAACACTTTTCCACTTTGACAAGCACACTTCATGGCACTCTCCTTTGAGGGAATTCGGATATTGTCGTACTCTTGTACGTCTGGTACGGCAGAAAAGTCAAAAAGCCTGTCGAATAATTCTCTAAGAGAAGGGCTGAAGCATTTCCCTCGCGACCTTTTCCCCTCTTTGATCCATCTCACGCACTCATCCGGAGATTCCGCCCATTCATAAGGCTGCGGCCTTGCCAGGAGAAACGACGTGTCTCACGGCGGCGCCGGGTTGGCTCCCTGGAGGAACTTCCCTTCCGGGCTCAGGACAAGCTTGGAATCCTCCTTCACCCCTGTATTGCGCGATCCGCTTGATAGAGTCGAAGACCCTTCAACATTCTCTGGGCAGGACATCTTCTCCAGTCTATCGGGCCAAAATAGATTTGCAAGGGTTAACACGTAGTTAGCCGTTAAGGAAGGAGATTTTTAAATTCCTTTGCAACGTTCTTTGTAACCCACCAGAATCAGCAAATAACCTAACCCTGCGCCGGATAAGGCTTCTGTAGGGGGTTTGGCCACAACTGACAAAATTCTCGACACCTAAAAAAGGTAGTATTTTTTCGTCAATTGAGCTAGGATTTTTTTATTTAATCTGGGCGAGGTCCCTGACTGCAGGTGTAAAAAGGTGCCCAAAAATCAAGGGAATGAAAGACTTGTTTAATCTTGAATTTTCCATGTGAGATGTTTCGGGCATTATTTCCAATACTTCTGCGGAAAATGCGTTGAAGTCACATGGTAAAGATTGGCTTTATATTCATTTAAATTCATTCGTGAGACTCTGGAGGGAAGGCCATGAAGACTCAAAACCGAATTGTTCTCGCGGGCATGCTCGGCATTACGTTAGGTCTATCGGTTTCCCTATCCTATGGAGGCGAGACGGCTCGTGTAAGCGTCAGCACTGCAGGCACCCAGGGAAATAACAATAGTGGCTTACCATCTCTCAATGAAAACGGCCAATTTGTGGCGTTCTATTCCTTTTCGAGCAACCTGGTGGCGGGCGATACCAACAGTAATTTGGATGTGTTCGTTCGTAACCGGCAAACCGGGGAGACCACCCGGGTGAGCGTGTCCACAGCGGGAACTCAGGGAAATAACCACAGTCGACTCCCGGACATGAGTAATGACGGAAATTTGGTTTCGTTCGAATCCGATGCCACCAACCTGGTTGCCGGGGATACCAATGCAAAGAGGGATATCTTCGTCCGCGACCGTCAGGCCGGCACAACTACGCGAGTCAGTGTAGCCACGGGCGGGGGACAGGTTACTGGTGACAGCTTTAATTCCGCTTTGAGCGGAGACGGACGCTTTGTGGCCTTCGAGTCGGTGGCCACGAATCTGGTGGCGGGAGATACGAATGGAGCCAGCGACGTGTTCGTGCATGACCGGCAGACGGGGGCAACCACACGAGTGAGTGTGGCCACAGGGGCTGTCCAGGCCATTGGCGGCAGTTTTTTACCCGCTATCAGCAATGATGGGCGGTTCGTGGCGTTTCATTCTGCGGCCACCAACCTCGTGGCGGGAGATACCAATGGAGGCACCGACGTGTTCGTGCATGACCGGCAAACGGGCGAAACCACACGGGTGAGTGTGGCAACAGGTGGTGGACAGAGTACTGGATCAGGCCAACCGCCTGCCTTTGCTCCTGCACTCAGTGCAGAGGGGCGGTTCGTAGCGTTTGAGTCGACATCGACTAACCTGGTGGCGGGAGATACGAATGGAGTCAGCGATGTGTTCGTCCACGATCGCCAGACCGGCACCACCACTCTAGTGAGTGTGCCGACGGGCGGGAGTCCTCAGGGTAACGTTGAAGTGTCGAGCCGGACATCAGCGGGGACGGACGGTTTGTGGTGTTTCTATCCTATTGCCACGAATCTTGTACCAGGCGGCACAAGTGGAAATGGAGACGTGTTTGTGCATGATCGCCAGACCAACACCACAACCCAAATGAGTGTGTCAACCATAGGAGTAAAGGGCAATGATTTTAGTTGTAACCCGGCAATAAGCCAGGATGGCCGGATTGTGGCCATCTTCTCCGATGCTACTAATCTAGTCCTGAACGATACCAATGGGGTACGGGATATTTTCATTCATAACCGCACAACGGATCTCGATGTGGATGGGGACGGCAAAGCGGATCTCGTGTGGCGTCACACCAATAGTGGCATTACCGCCATATGGTTGCTGAATGAAACGGCGATTGCGTCCAGCAGTTTTCCGGGTGGGGTGTCGTTGGTCTGGCAGATTGCGGGAGTGGGTGATGTGAATGGGGATGGCATGGCGGATGTTGTGTGGCGAAATGACACCACCGGCACGGTGGCCGTCTGGTTGATGAACGGGCACACGATCACGTCGGTGGGATTTCCCGGCAGCACTCCGACCGATTGGGAGATTGCACAGATCGGGGATGTCAACGGTGACGGTAAGGCCGACCTGATCTGGCGCAACACCAGTGATGGCAACACGGCGATCTGGTTCATGAATGGGGCAGCCATTGCCTCCTCCAGCTTCCCGGGCGGGGTGTCGTTGGCCTGGCAGATCGTGGGGGTGGACGATGTGAATGGGGATGGGAAAGCGGATGTCATTTGGCAAAATAGCACCAGTGGCACCGTGGCCGTGTGGTTGATGAACGGGTTCACTATCGGGTCGGTGGGCTTTCCCGCCAGTGTTCCCTCGGAATGGAATTTGGAAGGGTCGGGCGATGTCGATGGCAATGGGACACACGATCTGTTCTGGCGCAATACCAGCACTGGTGCGGTATTGGTGTGGCTCATGAATGGAGCGTCCATTGGCCAATCCGGCAACGTGGCAAGCCTTCCCACCGACGTGGAAATACACCAAGTGGGAGATACCAACGGGGATGGGAGGCCGGACCTGATCCTCAGGAATACGACTACCGGGGAAGTGTCAGTGTTATTGGCGGGGGGAGGGAGCGGATCTCCCGGTACGGTACCTCTGCAATGGGAAATACAAAATTAGTGTCTGAATCCCAGCATAATCAAGGCCAAGGACCCAAGAGGTCCAATAGATCCCCACGGGCGTGAGCCCGTGGGGATCTACTCTTTCTCCTTCTTCTGTTTCACGATGACCGTTAAGTAGTGATCCAGGTGTTTGGCGAATAATTGCCGATCCCGTTGGCTCAGCGCAGATGGCCCACCCGTCTCGACACCGCTGGCTCTAAGGGTATCCATGAAATCTCTCATGGTCAGACGGGCTTGAATCGTATCGGCTGAATGCATCTCACCCCGTGGGTCGAGCGCATGGCCACCCTTGGCGATGACCTCAGCGGCTAGGGGAATGTCGGCCGTGATCACCAGGTCGCCGGACTCGAGCTCTTCGCACGATTTCGGAATCGGCCACATCGAATCCATCGGCGACTTGGAGGGCGGAAATATAGCGCGAGGGCGGCGTATACAGCAATCGATTCGCGACAAGCGTCACCTGTACGGCTGTCCGCTCCGCCGCGCGAAATAAAATTTCTTTAATCACCTTGGGGCAGGCATCGGCATCAACCCAGATTGGCATGGCGTACCTTCATCCTTCACGGGTTGGAAAGACAGCTAGAAGTGGCCGGGTTCAAGAGCGATGAATTCTAACCTGTAAGACAGGCAATCGCAGGCGGTTGAGATGGGTCCGGTAGAGCCTCTGGATAGGAAGATGGTCTATTGTCGAGCAAGAAACTCTTCCACCGACAGGCCGATGTCACGAGCAATCTGACGAAGCAAGGACGGCGAGATGTCTCGCCCTGGATGAAAGGGAACGGTTGTGACACGGCCGTCGGTATGCCGGAACTGCTTATGTGAGCCGCGCTGTCGCACCTCGCGAAACCCCAGTCGTTCCAGAATGGTCACGACTTCGCGGGGCTTGAGAACAGGCGGTTTGCCCATTGGTTAGCCGAGCTGTACCGTCTGAATACCGACGAATTCGGCTTCCAACCTCGGTTCGCCATCCTCCAGCAGCATGGCAATAACCTCCTGGAGGTTGCGATTCAGCTCGTCAAGGGTCTCGCTTTGGCTGTGTGCTCCAGGAAAGCCTGGAACATACCCCACGTAGAGTCCCGTATCAGGGTCACGCTCGACAACGGCAGTGTAGTGCTTCATAAACAAGCGTCCTTAAATCTATGCATACGATAGCAGAAAAGCCTCCTTTACTCCACTTGCAAACTAACGCCAGCCCTTACTGGTGTGATGAAACAGAGTGGAATCTCTGCCCAGCCCAGGAACGCGAAATGGATCTGATCATTCTTGTGCCTTGGGAGGCTGCGACGAAAGTGTCAGTTGCTAAACGTTGTGTGCGTTCTTCAAGTTTTTCAGCCGCCCGTCCTGGATCGCGAGAAGAAGAGAGAAGCGATCGTGTTGCCAAGCACCGGAGTCGCTTTTTCACTCATACCTTGTGACCCAGACGCCGACATGAAGAGTCGATCCTGGCGGACCAACGAATGATCCCGCAATTGGCGGAACGGATTCGGGCAATCTTGCGACCGCCACGGCAATGTGATCAGTTCCGGCGATGGCTCCCACCGTGGGGTCGAACCCCTTCCAGCCTGCGCCTGGCAGGTACACTTCAGCCCAGGCATGGGTCGACCCATAATTCGCCGCTGATGGCGGTGCGTGGAGATACCCGCTGACAAAGCGCGAGGCGAGACCTAAGCACCGCGCGGCTTCCATAAAGAGCAACGCAAAGTCACGGCATGAGCCGGTGCCGTATGCCAGTGTTTGCCCCACAGTTTGTACGCCGGGTTCTTCCCGGAGTCGATATGACAGGGTTTGATGGATGTGGGTGCCAAGCCGCTGCAAGAGTGTGTAGGTCTGAATCCGCTCATCAGGTTTCCAGAAACCCGCAATCCATTCAGTCAGTTGAGATTTTGTCTTTCTGCTCCGGGAAGGCCATATAGGGCAACAGCATGATCCGGTCATCGGGTTGATAGGTAAACGGGTAATCGACGGCGTAATCGGCGACGAGAAAGTCCAGCGGAGCCTCATTGAATTGCTGGATGACGACTTCGCTCTCAATCGCCAGTTGGTTAGCCGGCACATCGAAAGTGGCTGTAGCAACCGAATTGCCTTCCACGTCACGGTGCCACAGCAGGGTGGCCGGCGGGGTGATCGTCAGGGTTGAAGACTCAATGTGCAGGTCATAGTCTTCTCTCGGACGCAAGCGCAAGAAATGCGGTCCGAGTGTCACAGCACCGGAGAAATTATAATAGGTCCGATGAAGAATTTTATAGCGCTGCATTAAGTGGCATTTTTATTCGGTTTGTGTGCTAACGTCCCCTTTGCGCGACAGCACGATGAGGAAGATCTTAAACTTGCTATTCTCGTAGCTTGCTACGAGGGTACCGTTTGAGGGTATCCGATTGCGATTCCCCTGAATACCCCGTGGTCTTGCAACGGGGATCTTTATTCATCCGTAGATTAAAAAACATATATGCCTATTCTGCCTTAAAGGGCTTTCGATACATTTTTTTTGTCTTTTCCATCTAGTGGGAATGTTGTCGTAGAAACTAACATAAAAGCCTGGTCAGGCGATTAGAAGGAGCTTCCTCTGCATGGCCTTGTTAGTCAGGCCGAGTCTACGGATCTCGGCGCCTTGATACTATGGCGATTACATTGATTACCGTGGCAGTTGCCTCCACACACATAGCTGCCTGACGGAAATCTGCCGTGCGGTGGTGTTGTAGGGCTACAGCCAACTTCAATGCGGCACGAGCATGGGCACGTGCTTCTTCATTCGGCCCACTAACGAGTTCTTCAGCGATATATGCCCCAAGCATTCTTCGTGCGTCCGTATCACTTGCCGAGATACCATCGATGGACGGTGTCGCACACGAGATAACTGCCTGGGCCAGGGAAATAAGTGCTTCGCGGCCTAACAATCCGATGGCTTGAAACTGCTCTTCCGCTCTGGCGGTAGCCGAGATGATGCGTATCTACCTACGGTTCGGTCAACCCGAGGCCACCCTGTCAATGGAGGCGGTTCCCCGATGCGACCTGAAAACTAGTGTGAACCTGCTCTAATAATGGCGTGAAAATTTCCGCAAGGAGGTGCGACGGGACTGATAGGATGGAAGATCCCCACTACGCCATCGGCCATACCACTCCCATAAATCTGCGTAGGCAATAGGATTAGGAATTCTTCGATGGGAAAGCTCTTGGTCAACTGCGTTATATGTCTGTTCGTAATTTTGGCTGACCTCGTCGATTCGAGATCCTCCGGTAGCAACAGACACCATTAGGCTTCGAAGAGATTCGAGCTGTCGAATAAGCTCCTCGTCAGTCATTGATATTTTGCTTAGCTAGCAATAATACAATCGGTTCTTATTAAGGTAAGGTGAACTTTTTGTTGTCTGCTCGTATTGCCCATGTTTTTGAGTTTGTTCCCTATGGTCTGCTTCTGAGGATTTTCCTGATTTACCTCAAGCAGGAATTGGAGTGTCTTGGGAATTGTGGGCTTCGCATAAGCGAAGCCCACCACGGCCGTCGAGGAGAACGCCTCGGCTATTTCTTTTTTTCTTTTTTTGCCTGTTGGTTGGCTTTCTGCTTTTGACTTTTGTCTTTGTCTTTTTTTCCGCCTTTGTCTCCCATGGTATTTCCTCCTTTCTTTGTGAGATTGACTTTCTATGAAAGCTGCCCTGAACCACATCGATTCTGTGACCGCCTATTTTCTCGGGTTCAGGTTCGGCGACTAAGTTTACCATGATTCATGGAAAATGGAATCACTTCTGATGAGGTTTCTTCTTTTATTCGGCAATTAAGAAAACCGGGATTCGTGGAGTTGGTGGGAAATAAAAATCCCCCCACGCCTCCCTTTTTAAAAGGGGGGATGAACGGGACGATTTAAGCAAACTCTCCCACGCAGTGGCGCGAAGGAAGCATCATCCGGTTCAATTTTATTTTTTAAAATTTTCGCACCGGTTTCATGGTGAAGCAGTCATCATGATTCACAATTCATCCGCTGGCTTGCCGTTTTTCAGGCCATTTCCTGGGTGAATGAAGACCCAACAGAGTCCACCGAGTAGAGCAATTCCGGCGGTGATGTCGAGGGAGACTGACCAGCCGAACGTTGCAGCCAGCCAGGGGGTGAGTGTGGGCGAAAGGGTTCCGCCCAGGTTGGCGCCGGTGTTCATCATGCCTGAGAGTGTGCCTGCGTAGGGTTTGGAGAGGTCCGTAGTGGATGCCCAGAACGATCCCACGGTGAAATACAGCCATCCCGCCCCGAGCGAGAGGAATCCGATGGCGACATAGGGTGCTTCGACATTGGCGCCAATGATGATGGAGAGTGCGGCCAGGATCATCCCTGCCCCTCCCACGCTCGCGCGTCCTCGATTCACGCCGTATTTTTCTGTGAGACGATCCGTCACCCATCCTCCTAGTGGACAGAAGATGGCCATGGCGATGAACGGAGCGGAAGCAAAGAAAGCGCCCTGGAGAATCGCAAAGCCCCTCACGTTGACGAGGTAGAGATAAAACCAGGACATATACACATAAGCCACATAGCCGAGACAGGTATAACTGAGGGTGAGCCACCAGACAGTGGGTGTGGTGAGGATGGCTTTCCAGGGAACGGTGTTGGCATCCGGGATGGTGGTGGAAGGATTTTTGCCCTTACTGCCTTTCTCTGGCGGGATGACTGGCGTGAATGCGCCTTTCCTCTCTCCGGTCCCGTTGCCGTTACCCTTTGCCGGAGAAGCCGGATGCAGCCAGTCACTTTTTTCGAGATCGGCGAAGGAATCATGGATGGCTCCCCATGCTTTGCCGGATCGTCCTTTCAAGGAAGGAGAAAGGTCGGTCAGAGATTCCGATCCCTCGATGAGGTCGGCTTCAGCGGTGTTGACATGGGGATGTTGTCGGGGATGATCCGTTGCGTACCAGTACCAGAGAAGCGCAATGCCGATACCCAATCCTCCTGCAAGATAAAAGGCGGTCTGCCAGCCATAATTCACCATGATCCAGGCGGTGACGGGTGGCGTGAGGGCCGAGCCCACGCCGATCCCCCCGATGGTAATGCCAATGCCTAAGCCCCGTTCGTGCGGTGGGTGCCAGTTCGCCACGGCTCGATTGAAATTGGGCAGCGCGGCCGCTTCGCCGATACCAATGAGGAACCGCACGACCATGAGCGATCCCATGATCCCGATCAGGTTTGCCAGTGGAAGCGTGGGCGCGACGGCCGTGAGGGCCGTAAAGATCGACCACCAGATAACGGCGAAGGTCAGCACGCGGCGTGGTCCCCATCGATCCCCCAGCCATCCTCCGGGAATTTGAAAGAGGGCGTAGCCAAAGACAAAGGCCGAAAAGATTTGGCCCATTTGCAGATCGGTGAGGCCAAGTGCCGGCATCATCTGACGCGCGGTGACCGAAATATTCACCCGGTCGATGTAGGTGATGATGCTGATGAGCAGGAGCAGAAGAAGAATCCGCCAGCGGACTCGAGACGGTGCGGTGGGCGGGGAAGGGGGGTGCATGGGAAATGAATGAAACAATTTCTGGCGATTCTAATTTTTTAGAAAAACTACCTCCCCTTGCCCCTCCTTACAAAGGAGGGGGACTTAGAATGGCTTCCTGATGCAGTTTCCTGATGGATGAATGTTTTGGCGAGGCGATATTCATCTTCCGGTGTGGCCGCGAGACCATCCAATTTCGCCTTGAAGACGCGATCAAGTACCCGGCGATACGCCGGACCTTTGGGGAGACCGATTTCTTCCAGATCGTGACCGGTTAACGTGATAGCCACATGTTGGAAGGTCGTGAGATATTCCCGAATCCTCTCCATTGCCACATGGGTCGTCGGCTTGCTTTGCGTTTTGGCCATGATGAATAGCACGAGTTCCCTGGGCCATGGTGTGAGGAGCGCATAGACTTCTGAGGGAGCCAGGTGTTTTTTGTTGAGGGTTCGCATCAGGGTGGACTGGGCCTGTAAGAACTCTCCGACGGTCGCCGTGATTCGTTGCGGAAATCCTAAGCGTTTCCAGGTTTTGACGAGTTCGGCTTTGCCTAACGATTCGAACCAGGCCAGGGCATAGAGCACCCATCGGTCGGTTCCCGGATTGGCATGTTCCACCTCATGCCAGGCTAAAATTTTCTCCCCGGATTCAAACAACGTAGAGGCCGGTTCCTTCCATTGCAGTTTGGGATGAATGAACGGGAAGAGTTTGAACTGATTTAACCGCTGAATGCCTTTGGCCGGTTCGGGTTCTTCTAAAATATGGATGAGTTCATTCCCCAGTCGTGTGCCGGAGAGTCGGTGAAACAGTTCCATGGTTTCGGCCTGTTGAATGAAATGCTGGGTTTCTTTGCTGACCTGGAAGCCGAACCGTTGTTCGAAGCGGATGGCCCGAAAGACGCGCGTGGGATCTTCCACAAAACTGAGGCTGTGGAGGACGCGGACGATTTTATCCTTGAGGTCCCGTCGGCCTCCGAAAAAGTCCAGGAGTTCGCCGGGCGTTCTGTTTAAGCGAATGGCCAGGGCGTTAATGGTAAAGTCCCGACGGTAGAGGTCCTTTTTTATTGAACTGCGCTCCACGGTCGGAAGGGCGGTGGGATATTCGTAATATTCCGTCCGGGCCGTAGCGATGTCCAGGTGATGCATCTGCGGAATGTTGAGTGCCTTGGGAAGTGCGATCGAGACGGTTCCAAATCGCTCATGAATCGTCCATTCCGCCTTCAGCTCTTGGGCTAAGGCTTTGCCGAAACGAATCCCGTCGCCTTCGATCACCACGTCCAGATCGAAATTGGGAATGTTCATGAGAAAATCCCGGACGAATCCGCCCACCAGAAAGGCCGCGACCTCCTGCGTGTCGGCTAATTTCTCAATGGTCTCGATCAAGGCCAATAGGGTTGCAGGCAATCGGATTTCTAATTGTTTTTGGAGATTGGAGGTTCGCAAGGTTTGCGTGGTAACTGGTGTTGAAGTAGAGGCCCCGCTGGCTGTGGGCTCGGCGTCGCCTGACTGAGACGGGAGCCCTTGGTGCATGGCTCGCAGTAAATCGGTCCGGCTGAAAATTCCGACGACCTGCTCATGATCCAACACCGGGACGATCCGCTGATTGCGCTCGACCATTTGGTGTTGGACCTCGTCAAACGGCGTGGCAGGAGTGGCCAGGAAAATGTCTCTCAACATGATGTGATCGATGGGGTGGGTGGCCAGTTTATGATACAGGGCCTTTTGCACCGATTCCCGTGTGGCTAATCCCAGGAATTCTCCCGTGTTTTTTACCACAGGTAGAGCGTTGACTTCGTATTGAGTCATGAGGCGTTCGGTCTGTTTGATCGAGGTAGCGTGCTCCACCGTCCTGACCGGTGTCGTCATGAGACGATTGATGGGCAGCCAGGTTTTGGCTTGTTCCTGGAGGAGAGCGTGGATTTTCTGCTCCACCTCGACGACCGTGAGTCCTTTAATGCTGGCTGCGGCGGCCATGGTGTGCCCGCCGCCACCAAAGGCCTGGGTGATCCGATTCATATCCATGTCGGGATGACGGCTTCGCCCGATGATTTGTACCTTGCCCTCCATGGCGACAGCCGCGATGATGGCATCGGCTCCATGTAATTGCGCCAGTTGTTGAACAACCGGCGCCATATCCTGCACGTAGTCCGGCCAGGTGAGAGTCGTGAGAAGAAGGCGCCGGTGTCCGAGGTTCAGGGTCTGTGCCGATTGAAGTAGAGCATGGAAGAGTTCAAGCTGCGGAGGCGTCCACGGCCGACTGATATACTGCATGACCTGGTTTAAATCGGCTCCTGATTGGACGAGGGCGGCGCCGATCTGAAAGTCACGGGGTGTGGTGTTGAGGTATCCGAATTGTCCGGTCTCCTCATACAGGGCTATGGCAAACAGCGTGGCTTCGGCTGGTGTCCACTTCAGCGATCTGGCTTGCAGTTCTTCACACAGAAGAGTGATGGTTGCCCCCACCGAATCGACTTTGCAGTAGTCAGCCCGTGGAAGGAGGGGATTGTTCTCCTCCATGGGGTGATGATCAAAGATGTGAACTGAAAGATGTTGATTTTCAAGAACTTTTTCGAGATGACCTAATCGGTCCTGATGCTGGGCATCGACTAAGATCAGGCGGGTGATGTTCGGAATGTCCAGACTCGAAAGTGGCGTGAGGGGTAAGGGATGTTGGGAAAGAAATATTCGCTCCCGGGATTGGGCTCCGGCCGGAAGGACGAGGTGCGCCTCCGGGTAAAGTTTTCTGGCGGCCACCATTGAGGCAATGCCATCGAAATCTGCCTCTAGATGCGTGGTGATGATTTCCATGGGACCCTCATTCTAGCAAGGATCATGAATGGCCGGAAGTTTTTCGAAACCAAGAAGAAATTTGGTCCGAGAAAATCTTCTGTTGATTGCGAGGCCCTCTCCATGTTAGATGGGGGCAACTCAGGAGGCGATCCGTCCCAGACGGATCATTTGTCGATCACATAATCAGGAGGGTGACACATGGCTGCCAAGGCTAAGCCCAAGTCAAAGGCCAAGCCCGGACCCAAGTCTAAGAAAAAGACGACGCCCCGATCCCATGCGACATCGAGGGCGAAAGCTAAACCGAAGACAAAAGCTAAACCGAAGACGAAAGCCAAACCGAAGACAAAAGGGAAGCCGAAGACAAAAGCCAAGCCGAAGAAGCCTGTGAAGCCTCAACGATCACCGTCTACCAAAGCGAAGTCCAAGAATACGAAGGTCGGCTCCAAGACTAAGGCCAAAGGAAGACCAAAGGCTGCGGCCAAAGCCACACCACGATCCAAAGCGACGCCTGAAAAAGCGGTGAAAGGGAAAGCGAAGAAGTTGACTCATTCTCAAAAGATTGCGAAACCAAGAACACCTGCGACCAGCACCAAGACTGCTGCCACTACTGCCAAGGCGGTGACTAAGTCTGCAGGTTCCAGCACGAAAGCTCACATTTCGACGGGTGAAAAAACCGCCAAGGCTCCCTCGGTGAAGCCTGCTGCAGTCGAGGCGAAAAAGGGTCCTGGGAGACCCAGAAAGGATGCGACTGCGGTCCAAGGGAGCCACGAACAAAAGCCCCCGATCGCGGCAAATCTGACCAATGGAGAGGGTGCCCTGCCGGATGACATTGATGCCGAATTGGATATAGAAGTGGAAACGGATGGAGATATCACCCTCGATGCCTTGACCACTGAACTTGATGATGCTCCTGAGGCCCTGGAAGTGGATGATTTAGCAGATGATTTTGAAGATGATGACTTCTCCGACGATTCGGCCGATGAGGCGGATGAGGATTTGGATCTCACGGAGGACTTATCCGAGGAATTAGGCCCTGAAAAGTTTTTTCGAGAAACTGAACCCCATGCCGAGGATGATGAAGAGGAAATCCCCAGGTCCTGGTAAGCATGCTGATCCGTAGTGGGCACGTGTGAGGTGCCCACTATTCTGTTGTCTCATCTCGAAGGACATGTTCGTGATCCCGGTTTCATAAAAACGACGGGATTCGTCGCCCGGCGTCAGGCTGCGGTGCGCTGGGTCTGTATTGCCAACTGAAGGAGGTTTCATGTCTGAAGAAGGAGGATTGCTTCTCATCGGGGACCATGCGCCGGACTTTTCCGCGATGACGACCCAACATACAGATTTTAATTTTAGCGTATGGCAGGAGCAGCACTGGGTGGTGCTGTTCTCCCACCCGGCTGATTTTACTCCGGTGTGTACGACAGAATTGGTGGCGTTCGCCCAACTCGCTGACCAATTCCGTCAGCGAGGCGTGAAACTCATCGGGTTGAGTGTGGATAGTATTCATGCCCACTTAGCCTGGTTGCGCAATATTCACGAAAAAATGGGAACAACCATACCTTTTCCGATGATTGCCGATGCCGATATGCGAATCGCCAAACTCTATGGAATGATCCATCCCAATGCGAGTTCGACGGCAACAGTGCGGGCTGTGTTTATTATTGATCCCAAGCGAGTCATTCGGGCATTGGTGTATTATCCACTCAATGCCGGGCGCAATGTGGATGAAATCCTTCGCCTGGTCACGGCCCTGCAAACGACAGAGCGCTTTGCTTGTTCGACCCCGGCCAATTGGCGGGAAGGGGAGAAGGTGGTGGTGCCTCCGCCAAAAACCGTTCAAGAAATGGATCAATCCCTAGCGAAAACAGAATATGAGCATCGTGATTTTTATTTAGCCCTGAAAGATATTTCTAAGCCTGTCGTTTCAAAGGCCGCGGAAGAGGTTGTTCCTAAGCCTGCTGAGGCGACGGTTTCCAAGCCTCCCGAATCTGAGCCTTCTCAACCTGCTGAGAGCGCCCCTTCTGTCTAGGCGGCTGTCCGAGATTACATAGTTCTATTTCGCGTCGGATTTGGCCGGATGCTCTGATTTTTTTCATTCACCCGACTCACTATTTGCCTCACACGGTCGAAAAATCTGACCCAATCCGACACACCTCGTGACGATCATCAATCTCGGACAGCCTTTGACACTCTGGGAATTCCCGATCGGGGTCGGTTGACCGGAATGCCATCTCACCTTCATTCGATTGAGCAATAGATGGGAATGCAGATTTCCCATGGTGTGCCGCCGGGTCTTGTGCTTGGCCTGATGCTTGGCCTGTCTCCCGTGAGCGTAGAGGCCTGCCGCCTCCTTCCGGCCCCTCCGGATATCGAGAACGTGTTGCGGGTTCATATTAAAGGACCCTGTTCGCCTGAAGAACAAAAAGCCCTCGCGATAAAGGGAACCGATATACTTGAGGCCCTTGAGCACGGCAGGAGTGTGGATCTTGAAGGCGTGCTGGTGCTTGGTGATACGATGTTGGATCGCCTGCCTCTTCACGACCTGTCAAACCTTTCCGACATTCCCCCGGCTGTGCGGGAACGGCTTCAACAACAGCGTATTGCAGCGGTTCGCATCATTCGAGGATCTCTCTCCATTCGACATTCCCGCATTGAACAAGTCCTGGCGACGAATCTGGTCGAAGGCGCTCTCCTGATGCTGGGGGAGGTGGATTTCACCGGGACGGTATTTCAGCAGTCGGTTGACCTTTCCAAAACGGTGTTTGTGGGCCCGTTGAATTTTTCAAACGTGCGGGTAGATTTTGAGGGGTTTTTTATTGGATCACAATTTGAACAAGCGGTGGACTTTTCTCACGTCACCTTTGGCACCCATTCCCGGTTTCATAAGGCCGACTTTCGCGATCGTGTCACATTTGCCGGCGCGCATTTCGCGGGTGTGGCTGAATTTCTGGAAGTCGCATTTCGACAGAGAGCGGATTTTTCCGGATCCCATTTTGCGAGTGGAACGGGATTTTCAGGGTCGGTCTTTGAGGGTCCTGCGGACTTTTCAGCCGTGACGGTTGATCAGGAAATCTATTTCAGGTTCACGGAATTCAAACAATCGGCCTCCTTTCACCATGCTCAATTTCGTCAGGTCGTCGATTTGACGAATGCCAGATTTGACGGTGGGCTGGATTTTTCAGGTGTGAAGTTCCGCTTCCCCCCTGCCTTGACCGGAAGCAATGTCCCTCTGGATGCGGTTTCGGCCCAGGGTTGGCGGAGCCACCAAGCCCTGCTGGGTATCTTTGCCGGATTGGTCATTGTGGTGCTATTTTACCTTTGGATGACCAAGGGGAAGAAAACGGCGTAAATGGGCAACACCACTATATTTGGTTAGGATATTGCGGCTTCCCACAAAAGATGGTATACCAGTTCAAATATCTGCACCGTGGACCTCAGCCGAGAGGCTCTTGATTGGATTCCGTCCCTTCCCTGATTATTTCCGACCTCGAAGATGACGATGCCTATCAGGTCAAGCTTGAGGCCTTTACCGGCCCCATGGACCTTCTTCTCCACCTGATCCGGAAACATCAGATCAATATCTACGATATTCCGATTGCGCTGATTACTCAGCAATATCTGGAGTATCTGTCGTTAATGAAGACATTGAACCTGTCTCTGGCCGGAGAATTTCTGGTGATGGCGGCCACGCTGCTGTACATTAAATCCCGAATGCTCCTTCCCAAAGAGGAGAAACCTGAGACGGAGGATGAAGAAGGTTTGGATCCTCGTAGTGAATTAGTTCGGCAATTAGTCGAATATGAGCGGTTTAAGGAAGCGGCCGGGACCTTGGTCGCACGGGAGCTGCACTGGCGTGAGTCGTATGTGCGCGATCCTTTTCCATTTTCGGCTGCGTCCCAGGAGGAAGAGGATATCGCCACCGAGGATCTCCAATTGTTTGATCTTCTGAGTGCGTTCCAGGCAGTTCTGGATCGAGCCCCAACCGACCAAATCGTGGAATTGTCCAGGGAAACCTGGACGGTTCAGGACCGGATTCAAGTGATTTTGGAGCGGTTGGAAGGGGAGTCGACGATTCCTTTTGAAGGGTTGTTTGACCAGCAGTGGTCTCGCCCGCTGATTATTGCGACGTTTTTGGCTTTGTTGGAGTTGGTTCGGATGAACCTGGTCCGGTTATTTCAAGGAGAGTTGTTTGGCCCTATTCAGGTGATAAGGCGGTTTGTTCCAGCGGAAGGACCTGAGTCTTTCGAAAGTCTTTCTGCAGAGGAGTCATAACGCGTCACCCGTTGCCCGTTGATTGATAGTGAAACACGAACCGTGAGGACTCAGAAGTTGTGGACAGGAACATGGAATGAGGCGGTGTGGAATGGACTGCCTTAGTCCATGGAGGAGGAATATATGATTACCGATGCACTCATCAACGGACATTTGCCCTCAGAAGTAAACACCGATATGTCAGAGGATTCTGACTTGGTCGATGCGTCCCTCAATGGCCATGATACCGAAGATGACGAGGTTGCCGACTCTGTGAGCCAAGAGGCAGCGTTGGATCTTGATGAACTCAAAGGCGCCTTTGAGGCACTGTGTTTCGTCTCGCACGAACCCCTGAGTCTCGAGAAGCTGGCGTCGGTGCTCGAAGGGATGCCCAAACCGTCTATTAAGATGGCCATACAGAGTCTGCAGGCCGAATATGAGGAGACGGGACGTGGCTTGCAGATTATGGAAGTGGCTGGCGGGTATGTCATGGTGACGCGGCCTGAACACAGTATCTATATCAAGCGACTTGCCAAGGCCAAACCGTCTTCGAAGGTGTCACGGTCGGCATTGGAAGCGCTGGCGATTGTCAGTTATAAACAGCCCATTACCCGGGCGGATATTGAAAAAATTCGAGGTGTGGAAACCTCTGGTGTGCTGCGTACCCTACTGGACCAGAAATTGATTCGAATCGTGGGGCGGCAGGATGTTCCGGGTCGCCCTATTTTGTACGGGACCGGTAAACAATTTCTTCAACGGTTTGGTTTGCGTGACCTTCGAGACTTGCCTCCCTTGAAAGAACTGAAGGATTTAGGAAGTCCGGAGCAATTCTCGATGGAGCTTCCTTTTGATTCCGAGGGAGACGAAGGCGAATCTCGCGTCGCCGGTCTTTCTGCCTGATTGGGGCTGAGGCCATGCGTCCTGCCGGCCCTTCTTGTTGCTCTCCGTTCTTCTCTCCTACAATAGGTCTCCTCTCTGCCTATGGAGCGGAATGAGATCCTATGGCCCTGTTGTTACCTGAAAAAAAATCTTCCCTGGGTGCCGATTTAGCCAAACGGTTAGGGCAGGACAAAGTCCGGTGGGACTGGGCGACGCTGAAAGCCTATTCCGTCGATGCCAGTATCTACAAAATTCCCCCACAGGTGGTCGTCCTTCCGGAAACGGAAGAAGAGATTGATGTCGTCATGACGTATGCCGTCCGGGCTGGAGTGCCGCTTACTCCGCGGGCCGCCGGAACGAACCTGACCGGGTCAGCCGTCGGATCCGGCATCATCGTGGATATTTCCCGGATGAACCGGATTCTTGAGGTGAATCGAGACGAACAGTGGGCGCGTGTGCAACCCGGTCTGGTGTTGTCCGAATTCAATAAGCAACTGGCCTCCTCGGGGTTGATGTATGGTCCTGATCCTTCAAGTGGGGATATGTGCAAATTGGGCGGCATGCTCGCCAATAATTCAGCAGGTCCACATACCCTACGCTATGGATCGGTGAAGGACAATGTCCATACCCTCCGGATCCGGCTGCTCACGGATGGTTGGCTTGACGCCCGGGCTGTGGATATTGGAGGAGCGGCCCATACCTCGTTGTTGAATCAGTATGCGTCCCTGCAAGCCGTCTGGGAGATGCTCCAGCAGGATCAGGCTGTGATTCGTGCCAGGCGTCCCAAGGTGAGTAAAAACAGTTCCGGCTATAACGTGTTTGATTTGGTGGAAGGGCTGGAACGTGGTGTGTTTGATGTTCCGAAACTGTTTATCGGCAGCGAGGGTACGCTTGGGATCATGAGTGAGGCGAAAGTCCGCTTGGTCAAGCGACCTGAGGCCACGGTGACGGGACTGATCCATTTCCAGCACTTGGAGGGTATGGGCGAAGCGGTGCCTCACTTATTGGAGTTGGAACCCAATGCCTTGGAGGTGATGGATGGGAATACGTTGAATTTGATCGGGCGGGATCGCCATGGCATCCCAGTGGATGCTGCGGCCACTCTGCTTATTGAATTTGATGAAGGAAAGGGCGGGGATCGCCGGGACCGGTTGCAGGGGATGTGCCGAACCTTTCCCCTGACGGGTGAAGTGAGACTGGCCTCTGATCCGGCTCAACAAGCAGAGTTGTGGAAGGCTCGAAAGGCCTTGTATCCGACCCTTTATCGATTCGATCCCCTGAAAAAACCGATCAATTTTGTCGATGACGTCGTGGTGCCGGCCTCACGCACCGGCGAATTGATTCGGTATTTGGAAGAGTATTTTGGACGGCAAACGGTTCCCGTCGCTATTTTTGGGCATGTGGGAAATGGCAACGCGCATATTGTGCCGCTGCTCGATCTTCACAATCAACGTGATTTTCACTCGATGGTGGAGGCCCACCGGGAGATTCACCAAACGGTATTGGACCGGTTTGACGGGTCGATTTGTGGAGAACATGGAGATGGGCGTGTACGGGCTGAGACGGTTCGATTGATGTATGGAGAAGAAGTCTATCAGATCTTTGTTCGGGTGAAGCAGGCATTTGATCCACAGGGGATGATGAATCCAGGTGTGAAAATCAGCGAAACGTCGTTTACGGAAAATATTGATTATGAACGAATGGGGAAGCCCTGTGCGACCTGTGCCAAATGTAATTCGGTGTGTCCGGTGTATGACGTGTTCCAATCGGAAGATATGAGTGCGCGCGGCTGGTTTGAAATTGTGACGGCTTCAGATTACTCCTACCTTCAATCCGAGCGAGTCGTTGAGGCCTGTTTGAATTGCAAATCCTGTCGCACCATTTGTCCGGCAGGGGTCGATGTGTCGGATTTGATTCTTCAACGACGGGCGGAACATCCCAACCGGCTGGCCGGTTGGGTCTTTGCCCTCCATGCCCGTCAATGGCTCTTTGATCCGTTGCTGAAGCTCATGGCATGGACTCAGTCTTTTTGGGATCGTCCGGTTATTCGAGGCGTGTTGGAAACGGTGACTCGTCCATTGTTGCGGGGTTTGGCCGCCACGGCCAAAATTCCTCGAGACATGGTGCTTCCGACCTTAGCCATCCGTCATTTGCGTGAACGGTACCCCGATCTGTGTCATCCCGATCATGTTCGACAGGCCCCAGTTGCCTATTTTCACGGGTGTGCGGCCAACTATTTTGACGATGGTGTGGGGGATGCGGTGATCGATCTTTTAGCCGATCATGGCGTGAGCGTGGCTCTGCCGCCACAACGCTGTTCGGGGACACCGATTGAAACCTATGGATTGCGTGATCTGGTGAAAGAAGGCGCACGGGAAAACCTGGCCCACCTGGCTCAGTTTGCCACGGTGATCACCAGTTGTGCCTCCTGCACATTAAGCCTGAAGGATTACGCCAAGCTGTTTCAAGGAGAGCCGGAGGAAGCCCTGGCTCTGGATTTACAGAAACGAGTCAAACACATTTCTGAATTTCTTGTGGACCGGGGGGTTGCGGCAAAAAACACGCGCCAAACTCCGGCATCGCCCAATGAGAAGCCGGCGAAAGTCACGTACCATTCTTCGTGCCATCTTCGCGCGGCCGGCGTGTCCCAGGCCCCGCGAGACCTGCTCTCGTCTTTGGGTGATCTTGAATTTGTCGAGATGCAGGATGCCGATCGGTGTGCGGGGGGGGCGGGTACGTATATGATAAAAAATTATGAGACCTCTCAGGAGATTTTTCAACGAAAAAAACAAGCGATTGAACGTAGCGGGGCGCAAGTGGTGGCTACGAGTTGCCCTGCGTGCATGATTCAGTTAAAAAATGGACTTCGCGGGATAGCAGAGGTCAAGCATATTGCGCAGGTCATGCGGGAGCATCCCCGGTAGAAATGCAGGAGGGGTGAGACGTTCATTGTCAATTGTGTGCCCTGTCTAAATGTGGTAGTTTGAGTTGGGATCGATATTAATTTTTACATGAGGAACTCCGGATGGTAAAAATTTTGATATTTGGACTTGCGCTTCGTGATGTCGTTGAGGATCCGGAAGTCGAGATTTCGCTGGAAAAAGCCACGACTTTTCGCCAATTGCTGGAGGATTATCCCGATCACTTTCAAGGGCTGATGCCTTTTCTTCAATCCAATCAATTAATGTTGACCATTAATCAGAAAATCTCCACATTGGAATCCCATGTGAAAAATGGGGACACCGTGAAAATTACTCACCAGGGAGGTGACCAGCACGCGGATGGCGCGATGTGGCAGAATCCTTAAGATGTCAGGGATCGCCACGAATAAATTTGTCTTGGAGGGGAATGGGTTTTCAGGAATAGAAAAAACGGTAATTTAGGGTGTGGCACTTCCCGAGGGGATTAGCGGTTCTTCTTCACATTTTTTGCAATTAAGTATGCTATTGAGATGGGCCCGCCGGCCTTCTGACGAAAGGACCCAGGGGCGAAAACTGAGTGGCGGTTGATGTCGAACATGTTGCCCGTGACCACAGGCCAAATCCGCCACCCAATCGCCTACGTCATCTTGGTGAAACCCGATAATCGGTTGGTGCATTCTCCCCTCAGGACATAGTGGGGTGATGCGGGAAAGATCGACGAACGAATCACTTCCCAAAAACTTCTTTGAGTAAGCCTGTGACGCGCGCTGCCGGGTTGGTTCGAATTTTTTGCTCTTCCTGCGCCAACGTATAAAATAGCCCGTCCAAGCTTTTCCCGACCACATAGTCGTCCAAATTAAAGGCTGGTCCTTTGACAAATGGCAATGTCGTATACTGTCCCACCAGATCTTTGTATTGGGCGTTTACTCCGACCTGGCTCATCGCCTTTTCCACTTCAGGTTTGAACGCGGTGGCCAATTGACCACGGGTTCTGCCCTGGAAATAATCCGTCGCTGCGGTATCTCCTCCATCCAGAATTTTCTTGGCATCGTCAAAACTCATGTTCGTGACAGCATCTTTAAAGATAGGTTTGGCCAAAGGAGAAGCTTGTTCGGCAGCCTTGTTCATACTGACCACAAACTCATCCACCTGAGGGCCGAAGCCCGCGAGTCGAAGCGCTTGATCCATGGATTGAAGTTTTTCGGGCAGTAGGATTTTAATGGCTTCATTTTGTAAAAAGCCGCCAGCCTTGCCTGTAAGATTCACTGCGTTTTCCGTCCCGACGCTGAGAGCCTCTTTGAGACCTGAGATGATCTTATCGTCTCCAAGTGTGTTGGTTCCCGGCAAAGCCACTTTGTCGAGCCCTTTCATGAAGTCATCAAATTGTGCGAAGGCGACTTGAGGAATGAGCACGAGGAGAAAACTCATGATGGCGCGCGAAATACTCATTGTTAACTCCTTTTTTCACTCATCAAGAAAGCAATAAAGAGGGTAGTCGGAAGAAAACGCGAATGAGAGGGGAAAGAATATCGGAAACGCCTCATCTCATTTAACTTGTGAGATGGGACCCACAAGGAAGAGGGGAGGCTTGCGCCCTGGGATTATCCTGGGGAGGATAGACTAAATAAATGAGCAGTCTGCGAATCCTCAGGAAGCAAATTCCGGCTCTTCCTCATGGGTGGTCCAAAAAGGTCACAGTGATGTGACAGGATCAAGTTTAACCCACAGGGGTACAACTCATCCCTGAACCCTTGCTTTTGGTCGAGGACGCCAAGGGCCTGGACAAGAGAGGACGAGTTTTTTTCTTCATCGCCTCCCGTTGGGGGTTGAGGCGATTTTCCAGGATCACCGGATCAATGACTTCTCCGCACTGTAAGCATCGTTTGGTTAAGATCTCCATGCCACCAGCGTCATAGTTCACATTCATGCACCAGTGAGAGACCATAAATCCACCACATCGGGTGCAGGTGTCCGAATGTCGTGGATCGACCATTTGTGTGGTTGTAGTGGCAATGGGCTGAACCTTTTCATGTTCATGCTTGATAGGACGTTTCCCACCCACCGGGGTCTTTTTCTGTATTCCGTAATGTCCCATTCTGTATCTCCTTTTCCAGCCTATCGCGATAGATTAAGTACGATTGCGTTGTATGTAGATATAGCTCCTTGAGCTTAAGTCAAGATTAGCACAATATTAAAACTTCCTCATAATTGTAGAAATAGCCAGGTTAGAATGGCTTATATATATGAAAACGTTAAGAAAAAAGGCACGTTAAATGTGTGAATAGGATATATATACGTAAATTTTTGTATGTAAGTAAAAATACATGAACCAAGTTTAGAAAAAATAGAACCAGTGCCTTGAGAGGGGAAATGAGGCTTGTTAGAACAACAAGGCGTTTTTTTGGGAAACCAGGAGAAAACCCTCAACCCACCGGATGCCGAAATGGTTCCCTAGGGCCACCGGAAATGGACCGTGGTCGTGGCTTTCGCTGTGAGGTCGATGCTTTTTTCCAGAGTGGTTCCATTCGAATCGGTTGCTTTCACCACATATTTCCCAGCAGGAAGGTTGAGAAACAACCAGGGACCTTGAACTTCTTCACCAGGAATGGAGATAAGGCTTTTTTGATCAGGGTGAAACACTTCAATGGCTACTCCGGCTAAGAACGCACGCTCGCCTTTCACAAAAATCAATTTCAGGGGATAGGGTGGGTATGACAGGCTACGTTCCTCTTTCCCCAACCCGCCACTAAAGTATTGAATAGCATTTTGCTCGTAAACGGGAACGTGGAGTTTTTGGGGGATGGTTCCACCTTGTAATGGAATATCTAAGTACTTGGCGAGATGCTCAGAAGCTTCGCCGCTTGCGGCCCACGATGACGAAGGAAGAGGAACCAAAGCCAGAATCAATATGCTTGCTCCCACGCACAGAATGGCCAACAATCTTCCAATTTCTCGTCGTAAGCGATGTTGCCCCTGAGGGATTGTTCGGGTATCGAAGTTGGCGGTTCTTCCTTTCACAGCGTATACCTCTCTTTCCTCTGAACCTATCCGATGCATTCTCTCCCACTCCCTATAGATATAGAGAAATAGTAGCAGTTTTGAGTGTGTTTAAAAATAGCAAAAATATCCAATTCGGTAAGTTCCAGGCCCATGGGCCATGAAAAGGGTGAGGAAGGCATGAAATTCGTGAACTGTCTCTTGAAGGAGAAAGATCGCTTGAAAGCAGACACTCAGAGAGCGTATTTCATCAAATTACTTACGGGGAAGAAGGAAAGTCTTCCTGGTATGGGTCCATGTTACGGGGCGACCGTGGTATGTGGTCGACGGATTGGAGGTCCATGATATCTTTTTTGGTGTTGATCCCGAGTGCTTTGAATTTTCTGGCGGTGGGTAAGATCCGGTTCTCCAAGGAGGTAACCGTTGCATTATAGGATTCTACAGACCGTCCCAAAGCCTGTCCCACTTTGGAAAAATGCTCAGCCATGGTGCTCATGCGATCGGCTAATTCTTGCCCGAGAACACTAATCCGTTGGGCCCCTTCGGCAACCTGCTCCTGGCGCCATCCATAGGCAATGGCTCGCAACAGCGCGATGAACGTGGTCGGCGTGGCGATCACCACCTTCTTCGTCAATGCCGATTCGACGAGCGAAGGATCACGTTCAGCGGCAGCGGCTAAGAACGAATCATTGGGGATAAACAGAACGACGAATTCCGGGGCGGACGGAAATTGATCCCAATATTCTTTTGCCGCTAATTGACTGATATGGCGTTTCACCTGGCCCAGGTGTCGATTGAGGGCGGCTTCCCGATCTTCATCCGTGTGCGCCTCCAGGCTTTCTAAGAAAGCACTGAGCGGAACTTTGGAATCGACGACCACGTCTCTCCCTGCCGGGAGTTTCACGATCATATCCGGGCGCAATCGCCCCGTTTCGGTGGCCACGCTTTCCTGTTCAAAGAAATCGCAATTTTTGGACATGCCGGCCAATTCCGCAGTTTTGCGAAGCGCGATTTCCCCCCAGCGTCCTCGAACTTGCGGAGATCGTAAGGCATTGACCAATTTCGACGTTTCTGTTTGGAGAATGGACTGAGCAGAAGCCAATTGGCGTAATTGTTCGCCCACGGCGCTGAGTTCACGGAGCCGCTTGTCTTCCAAATCTTTGGACTCTTGTTGATACGTGCGCAGGGATTCGGTGAGGGGATGTAATAACGATTCAATGGAGGTATGGCGTTGATCGAAGGCGACCGCAGTTTCTTCCTTGAGTGCTTTAAATTTTTCCTCGGCCAGTGTGAGAAATCCCCTATTGTTGCCTGCCAGGGCTTCCGAGGCCAGGGATCGGAAGGTATCGGACAAGGTGACTTTGGCGTCCTCCAATAAGACTCGTTGTTCGGCTAGGTGCCGCTGAGACTCTTCGAGTTTTGTTTCGGCTGACACCTTGGCCACTTCCATCAGACGCAAGGCTTGATGGAACTGGTCACGTTCCTGGTGAAGGGTCGCTAATTGAGCTCGAAGTTCTCCTGCCTGAGCTTTGACCGAAGCGAGTTGAGTGTGGGCATCGTGTAAAGCTTGAATCTTCCCCCCTCGATAAAGAATGGAACTGATGGCCCACGCCATGGTTCCTCCGACCAGGAACCCGGCCAACAGAATCCAGAGTAATTGGAGGTCGTTTGGAGAGATCATGCCTGGGAATATATTCCACAACCGGACCCAAAGTGTCCTTTAAGTAGTGTAAACTGGCAAAAGAGCTTGAGCCGCTTCAACTCCCGGCTCCTTATCTGAATCTGATGAAGAGGATTGCAAGGTTTGGGACAAGTCATATCCTGCCGGGCCCGGTATGGTGAAAAATTTTGGTCCACATCGATAGACGGATTCCTCAATCTTGGGTACAGTAATACCATGTTTAGAGTGAGAGAACTTCAACTAGCCACGGCGTTGAGCTAAGGATAGCAAATATGGAAAAAAAATATCGGGTGTCCATTTGGTATTTCATCATTGCATTCTGGGGACTCATTATTCTCCAGGAAATGTATTTTGCCGCCCAACATATGGATGAAGTGCCGTATAGTCAATTTAAAGCCTGGGTTCAGGAAGATAAGGTCGCCGAGATCTCCATTACCGACAAAGTCATTCACGGAAAATTAAAATCCGATAAAGGCGGGGATAACCCCCAATGGTTTCAGACGGTGCGGGTGGATGATCCCGATCTCGTGAGACTGTTGGAAGAGAAGCATGTGGAATATGCCGGCGTGGTAGTTAGCACGCTCTGGAAAGACGTGGCCTCCTGGGTTGTCCCCATTTTGGTCTTTGCCGGGATTTGGTTCTTGATTTTGCGAAAAATGGGACAGGGGGCGGGAGGCGGCTTTATGCGGATCGGCAAATCCAAAGCCAAAGTTTATATTGAAAATGATATCCGTACGCGCATGACCGATGTGGCTGGAGTCGATGAGGCCAAAGTGGAACTCATGGAAGTCGTCGAGTTCTTAAAGACCCCGGAAAAATTTACCAGGATTGGAGGACGCATTCCCAAAGGCGTGCTCCTAGTCGGGCCGCCGGGCACAGGGAAAACCATGCTGGCGAAAGCCATTGCGGGGGAAGCGGGTGTCCCGTTTTTTTCCATTAGCGGGTCGGAATTTGTGGAAATGTTTGTGGGAGTGGGAGCGGCCCGTGTGCGGGATTTGTTTGAACAAGCGACGGCCAAAGCGCCATGCATCATTTTTATCGATGAATTGGATGCATTGGGGAAAGCCCGGGGAACGGGTCCCATGATGCACGAAGAACGGGAGCAGACGCTCAATCAATTATTGGTGGAGATGGATGGGTTTGACCCCCGGGTGGGGGTCATTATTCTGGCCGCCACCAATCGCCCTGAAATTCTGGACCAGGCGTTACTGCGCGCGGGTCGCTTTGATCGACAGGTGCTGGTCGATCGACCCGATCGTCCCGGACGAGTGGCAATTTTAGCCATTCATGCCAAAATCATCAAACTGGCTCCTGACGTCGATTTAAACAAAATCGCCGCCATGACCCCGGGAATGGTTGGGGCCGATTTAGCCAATGTGGTGAATGAGGCTGCCCTGTTAGCTATCCGACGCAATCGGGAGACGGCGGAACACCGGGATTTTGAGGAAGCCGTGGAACGGGTGATTGCCGGCCTGGAAAAGAAAAACCGCGTGCTCAACGAGGAAGAACGTAAACGCGTGGCCCATCATGAGGTCGGTCATGCGCTCGTTGCGATGTCGTTGCCCGGCTCGGATCCCGTCCAAAAAATCTCGATCATTCCGCGGGGCATTGCGGCGTTGGGCTACACGCTGCAATTGCCGATTGAAGACCGCTATTTACTCACCCGTTCGGAATTGGAAAATCGCATTGCCGTGCTTTTAGGTGGGCGTATAGCGGAGGAGTTGGTCTTTGGAGAAGCCTCTACGGGAGCCGCTGATGATTTGCAAAAGGCGACCACGATCGCCAAGCGGATGATCAAAGATTATGGCATGAGCGACATGTTGGGAACGGTGGCCTTGGATGATTCCGTCCAGCCGACCTTTTTGAAAAACATGGAGTCCCATGCTCCCCCAACCTATTCGGAGCACACCGCTCAGCAAATCGATCAGGAAGTGCGCCGCCTCATTGATGAACAAGGGAATCGGGCCCGGGAACTGTTGACGAGACTTCGGCCGGTATTATTGACGGGGGCCGAAACATTATTGAAGGCGGAAGTCATGACCGGCGAAGAGTTAAAAGCGCTTCTCCACGCGCAGGAGGAAGAGCCGATCCCGGGATAGATCCCCACCGGGAACAACCAAAGTTTCGTTACTGAATACCACGGACACAAACATCTCTCCAACGTCCTGCCATGCCTGAAAGTCAGGCAACCAACCAATATAGTGATTCCAAATAATTTCCCAAGCATTCCTGTCTTTGAGTCAAGCCAGTATAGGTACCCTTGTTAATAGGGAATTCCCTGTAGTCTCCAATTCTCCCATTGTCCGACGCCTGCTGCCCGTCCCCATGAAAGGACGCCCTCATCAATCGGCGGGCCTTGTCTGAGCCTTGCGAGTTGGCCCGCCTTCCTGTGCTTTTCGTCCGTCCAATCTGAGAAGACCGGGCGGGGCGTCAATGGTTTTGGGTCCTTTTGCCGAAACAAAAGGACCCCGGCTGCCGGGCGAAACCCGGCACTGGCATTTTTTCGCTCCTAACAAAGCGGAAGTTTATTTGAATGACATTAAACGATTTTTTTTGGGGGAACATCCGGCATTGTCGCCTTCCTCATCTTGATGGGGAGAGCATACAACGTATTCAACACACTCAATTCTTGTCTAAACGGGTGAACTCCACAATTTGAGGAAAAAGATGCGGTGATCTTGGGGCCATAAGCAGTTCGTTGTCTTTCAAGAAAATGATATGATTTTGGCGCCAGGCGGGTATTGTCTTTCCCCGAACCATTGGACAGAGCACAGCCTAATCGGAAGGCAGAAAATGTTTAAGACGATCATCGAACCCTTTCGAATCAAAATGGTCGAACACATCCGGATGACCAGCGAATCCGAACGTCGGGAATTAATTGCCAAAGCGGGCTACAACGTCTTCCGGTTGCATTCCGATGATGTCCTGATCGATCTCCTGACCGATAGCGGCACCGGGGCGATGAGCGCCAGGCAGTGGGCGGCCATGATGCGTGGAGATGAAAGTTACGCCGGGAGTCCGTCGTTTTACCGGTTCGAAGCCGCCGTGCAGGACTTGATGGGGTTCCCCCATGTCATTCCGACCCATCAGGGACGGGCGGCGGAACGCATTCTGTTTGCCACCATGTGCAAGGCCGGCGACGTGGTTCCAAATAATACGCATTTCGATACCACCAGGGCGAACGTCGAATTTTGTGGAGCCACGGCGGTGGATGTGCCCTGTCGCGAATTGGCTGATCTCTCCAGTGAATTTCCATTCAAAGGGAATATGGATGTGGAAGGTCTGCGAGCCGTATTTCAAAAAGAAGGGCGGGAGCGTATTCCGTTGGTCATGATCACCGTGACCAATAATTCCGGGGGAGGTCAACCGGTCTCGATGGCCAACATGAGAGAAGTGGCCGAAGTGTGCCGCGCCTTTGACCGGCCGTTGTATCTGGATGCGTGTCGGATTGCAGAGAATGCGTATTTCATCAAGCTGCGCGAACCGGGATATGCGGGAAAAGTGGTCCGCGACATTGTTCGGGAAATGTGTGACCTGGCCGATGGCTGTACCATGTCCGCAAAAAAAGATGCCATCGTGAATATCGGCGGGTTTCTCGCCACACGCAACGCCGGATTGGCCCAACAGGAGCAAAACCTTTTCATCTTAACCGAGGGATTTCCCACCTACGGGGGATTAGCTGGTCGGGATTTGGAAGCCATGGCCGAAGGGTTGAAGGAAGGCGTGGAGGAAGACTATTTGCACTATCGCATCACCTCCACGGGGTATTTGGGCAATCATTTACATCAAGCGGGTGTGCCGATCATGCGCCCGCCGGGCGGCCATGCCATTTATCTGGACGCCTCCAGATTCGCCCCTCACCTGCAACCGCTCGACCTGCCCGGTATTTCGCTCTGTGTGGAGTTATATGTCGTGGGTGGCATTCGGGCCGTGGAAATCGGCACCGCCATGTTCGGGAAGCGAAATGTGGAAACCGGGGAAGAAGAACCGGGTCCGCGAGAACTCGTGCGCCTGGCGATTCCCAGGCGGGTCTACACTCAAAGTCATGTGGATTATATTGTGGAAGTGGTGGAAGAAGTGTTCCGACGGCGTGAGCACTTGAAACCGTTTCGCTTTCTCGAACAAGCGCCCTTTCTCAGACATTTCACCGCGCAATACGGAATGGTGGACTGATCATCAAAACGAATGTTGCGCAGGTGAAGAAGAGGTAAAAACTCCAAGACAAGTCTGGGAAATTATATGAATCATGTTCTGCATAAACCTGATTCTCCTTTAGGATCTCAGACTTTAAGATTTGAGTTATTTTTGTTGTTTAGGTTTGCCCTTAGGCACTATTGGAAATAACACTGCCTACCCCTTTCTTCTGGATGGTTTTTGAAAAGGCATGCCCGGAATGAGGATTTGTAGGGAACGCCTCGCTGGAAAAGTCAACAAACTGAAATACCGACTGACGAGTGTCCCTGCGGGTCAATCCGTTACAATACAATATACCTGTAGCTAATTTGTATGGCGCAGTGCAGAAGCGGAAAATGAGCAAAACCCATGCATCATGAGAACAAGGTTGAAAAAATGTTGAGTTCGTATTTCAATTACTCTGGGCTTGGGCCTACTTCTCCTGTTGTGGAAATGGCCAAACAAGAGGCTGAAAATAATTTCAAAAGGGAATGGTTCACAGAATCCGGAGTAGAATTTTATAAAAACATTTTAAATTCCTGCCATGTACATATAACCAGGCTTCTTGGTTCAAAAGATTCTGAGGACGTATCCATTCTTCCCAATGCCTCCTTTGGACTCAATGCCGCAATTTTTTTAATGAATTTAAAATGTCACGATGTTGTCATGACGACCGATCAAGAGCATCTTTCAGTAAAGAGGCCTTTAGAAAAATTGACCCAAAAAGGAATTAAGGTTATTGAAATTTCGGGGAATTCTGAGGAAGAATTCATTAATAACTTAAAAAGGCAGATGGCAAGTGAAAAGCCCCAGCTCATCATCATTTCTCATGTTTCATATAAGGATGGAAGAATTTTCCCTATTGAAGCAATCGGAGAAATTGCAAAATGGCATGGAGTTTCCTTGATTGTTGATGGCGCTCAAGCGGTAGGCCAGGTAAAAATTAATTTAGAAAATTTCCATACATCTATGTACGTTTTTTCTGGACATAAAATGTTGTGTGGTCCCATGGGTACAGGAGGTCTTTGGGCCAATAGAAAATTTTTGTCAACTCACGGCAACGTATGGGCGAGTTGGACCACAAAGGAAAATAATGATCAGCATCCTTTTGAGGTGGGAACTCTGAATCTTGGGTTAATTGCAGGCCTTGAGGCTGCAATTGATGATTACCTGTTGAATCAGATTAGCCGTCATGACACTTTATTGGAATTAAAGGGAGAAATATTGCATTCCCTATCAATCGTTGAAGAACTTAGGCTCCTTCAATGGAAGGGCAAACATGCTCCTGGCATCATTTCCTTTCAGTTACCTAACGGAATGAATCCGAAACATTTTGCGCAACAGTTATTGTCGAATTATGGAATTGCAGTGAAACCTTTTGAGGAGACAGAGCTAAGAAATGGCTTTCGTATTTCCTTAAATCACGAAATAAAAAAAAGAGAAATAAAAAATTTAGTTGGAGCTCTCCGTAAGTTGTGTTCAACGGGTTCATCTTTATCTTCTAGTTAGATTGGTATTTTTGATTTTCAAAAAAAACCAACAAAATCGTCTTGATGTATGATGCACAAAATAGGTACGCGAAAAGATAAAAACGATTCTCTTAATTACGGGCTTGAGGGATACATGACTTAAACATGCCGTCCGTCAGGGCGGAAAGAAAGAAGAAAGGAGTACGTCAATGCGTCATCTCATCGCGCGCTTGTGCCAACTCTCGGCTTGTGTATGGAAACGGGGCGTCCTTGCGGCGGGACTGAGCTGCTGTCTGGTGTATAGCGTGTCGGCTCAAGAAATCACTGTGTCCGAACAAACGTTCGGTTGCATCCTCGATTGGCCGAAAGTCAGGAATACGCGCATCAAGCACGACGACCCGGAAAAACTCAAAGAGGCCATGCGTATCTTACGGGACAGCGTTCCGGAGACCGAATATCCCGTTGGAACCATCCTGCAACTTATTCCTAATGAAGCCATGGTCAAGCATCCGCATGAAAAGTTCCCGAAAACGAACGGCTGGGAGTTCTTCTTTTTGGAAGTCTCCAAAGAAGGCACCAAGATCACAGATCGGGGAATCGACGTCGTCAATGCTTCGCAAGGGGTCACGTGCTTAAGTTGTCATCAGCCTGCGGCCAGGTTCGACTTCGTGTGTGAAAAGGGGCATGGTTGTGCCCCGATCCCGTTCGATGATCAGAAGATCGCAGCGCTTCAAAAAGCAGACCCCCGCTGTACCAAAAAATAGGAGGGGTGAATTTTAATGTGATTTTTATTTTAGGCGGTGCCGAAAGGCTAAAACTGAATATAAAGACTCCCGACCATTTATCTTTTCTCCTCGACCCTTTATCTTTTCTCATTTCGGTATGAAAACATTCCTTCGTCTTTGTCGGAAGGCCCTCGGCGGGAGGGGGTGACCATGTGACTTGGTTTTACCGCACGAGCAGAGCAATACAGCTCTCAATCCTTTTGAATCTTTCATTGTTTCGAATCCTTTTTTCATTTGTTTGACTTAAATTCAGGCTCTTAGTAAAGTGCGGCGGATCCCTCCGCATTAAACAACATCGGAATGCTCAACTCCTACCTCAAGCAAATCTTCGAAGTTGCCAAGCAGGGCGATGCTCGAGAAGAAAGTTACTATTCCGGCTTGGAAGGGCTCATTGGGCGCTACGCCGAATCTGTTGGCAAGAAAAAGACACATGTCACGACCCTTCCCAAAAAGACCGAAGCCGGCAATCCGGACTTTCGGATTTGGGATGGTCAGCAACACATTATCGGCGATTCAGGAAGGCAACTCCCGGCTGGTACAAACAATTGGTGGTCACTGTCTCTGCAATGGCCTGCGTGAGGTGATTTCGATGAAGAGAAAGTTCTTTCACACTGGTCTCAAGAAGCTCCTTTTCCCGCGTCCTAAGGATCAGGACGTGTTGGATACTTCGACCGATCAGGCACGCGTGCTGTTCGGCGCCCCGCCGGACACCGCGGCGGGCGAGAGAGGACATGACCTTGTGGACTTCCTCAAGCAGGTTACCCTCTTCGAGGAGCTCAGCCGCCCGAGCGATCTCAGGCAGCTCGCCAGGATCATTCATGAACGGAGCTACCGGGACGGCGAATTTATCTATGAAGAGGGGAAGCCCGGCGTGGCGCTGTTCATCATACGACGGGGCGTCGTCGAGATCATGAAGCGGAGGCGGAACGGCTGAGGAAGTGCCTCTTGCCTTGCTGGAGCCTCCCGCCTCCTTCGAGGAGTTGGCGGTCACGGGGGCAGAGGTGGTTCGCTGGACTTCGGCCCGGGCTCGTGGTCCGGTCTCCTTGGTGACCCTACGGGTGTTCAGACCTGGATGCTCTCAGCCGCAACTTCCCGCTCCTCGCGAACAAGATTCTCAAGAAGCTGAGCCAGATCATCGCCATGAGGTTCCAGATGCTCGTGGAGGGTGAGTACTTCAAGGAGGATGATGAGGAGTCTAAACCGTGACGCCTAGCAATAATCGGGCGATGCTCTTCAAGTCTGTTGTAGCTGCTGCCGGCGTGGCCTTCACCGCGTACCTGCTTATGGAGTTTCGGAGCCTCATCGTCCCCGTGGTGGTGAGCGGCATGCTTGCATACATCTGTCGACCCCTCGTTGCCGGCTTGGAGGGTTACAGGGTACCCCGCGACGTGGCAATTGGATTGTTGCTGCTCGGATTCGTGCTCTCCTCCCTTTTCATCGTGAACCGTATCCGGGCTGTTATGCCCACGGATACCCAGGCCATCGAGCTCAAGGTTGAGGTGCTCCACAAGATCAACGAGCGCTACAAGGCGCTGATGGGACTTGATGAATCGCTGGCAAAAGGCAATCGGGTTTACCAATTGGTGTACCCGTGACTTGGACCCATTGGTAGATCGTGTCAACCATCAGCTCGCCCTTACGCGGGAAGAGCGTGTCCAATTATTCGCCTCCAGCGCCACGACGCGCCAGCCGGATCCGACCGGCTGCTCAATCACTATCGAGCCAACCTCCAGACGTCAAGCTACGCTCGCGGACCGCGCCCGCCGAGCCTGACGCGGTGGACCTGGCGCGTCGCGCGGTTGTCCAATCGCCGACACTGGTCCCGAAGACACCTCTCGCAGCGCTGGCCGACATCCTCTCCCCCTGGATCGTAGCCCCTCTGGTATTCCTATTCCTAATACGCGATACCGGCGAGCTCAAACGCGGCCTTCTCGCTGCTGTTTCCAACCGGCTGTTCGAGCCGGCGTTAACGGTCATGGCTGATCTCGACCGTGCGTTGGGCAACTACGTGCGCGGTATTTTCCTCGAGTGCGCCTTGCTCGGCCTTACCGTGGGGCTATTCCTCACGATCGTCGGCGTTCCCCTCCGCTGGGCGATCGCCATCGGGCTTTTCGCGGGGGCTACTAACTGGTTCCGTACGTCGGCTTCGCGGTCGCAATGCTGGGCGGGCTGGGCTATGTCCTCCTGGCGGAGGAAATCCATCCGATGCTGCCGATGGTGAACATGGAGAATTTTGGGATCTGGGTGATTGTGGCGTTGGGACTCGCTGAGCTACTCAAGAACGTTATCTACGAACCCCTGGTCCTTGGCGGTGCGGTCAAACTCCATCCGCTCATCGTGGTGCTTGGCGTGTCTGGCGGCGCCATTTTGTTCGGTGCAGTTGGGATGCTACTCGCGATCCCGACTATCGTCGTCCTCAAGGTTTTCGTCTCGAGCGCAGCGAGGCAACTTAAAGCCTACGGCTTGATTTGAAGGGTGTGCTTCCCCAATATTCGGGACGGATGTAGTAGAGGTCAATCGCTTTTGGCGATTTCCGAATTCGTCGTGACCATCACGAGCCGGCTGGGATGCGCCAACCGCAGTTCGCCGTCCTGCATGGAGAAGATGGCTGAAGTGAGGTTTTGCCCCAGCGCATTCTTTGCCCACAGCCCGTCCAAGCCCCGTTTCCCGACCCAGCCCAGTGTTTCCTGCCGGGACCACAGTCCAAAATTTAATCGATCCACATTCAGCGGAAGGGTGAGATGCACATCTGGAACCGGAGCAGGGTTATAGGCCACGGCTTCCGCCCCAATGGTGAGAGTAACTTCCCCAAAACCCGGCCGCTCGACCACATGCACTAGGGCCACAATTTGAGTCAACCGTTGCCCAAAACGGGAGAATTCCCTTCTATAAAAACCGGTTGCGATCTATGGGCAATCCCACCGGTCTTCAGACCTGATTTCTAGGTCAGGAATAAAATAGAGAGTCTTTGGACAGATCTTTCAATGGGCCTGCCCTACCCACTCCACCTATATTGGGTGAGGTCAAGAAAAGGGTTTTTGCGGAAAACAAGCTGTAGCCTCCGCCTTCTTTGAAATTTTTGACAAAAGAGCGTACAGTAAGCGGGTGGCAAGGAAAACACGCGCAACCTATGAGGTCGCGACCTTTCCTTCTGTAAACAGGGAATGCTCTTAGCTTTGGAGCATCTCGTCCATCATGAAACGCATTCTTCTTGTGGATGATCATGGGATGGCCCGGAAGGCCATGAAGCTTTTTCTGGAGCACCATGGGTATGCCTGTCAAGAAGCCGAACATGGGGCCGCCGCTCTCGCTTGGTTGGAGCAAGGACAGAACGTAGATCTCATCATTTCGGATAACCAAATGCCGGTCATGACAGGTCTTGAATTTCTCGCCCATGTGAAAGCCAGCACGCATTTCTGCTCAATTCCCTTCATTTTATATTCGGGGAACATGACCGACGAGATGAAGCAACAGGCCCATCAGGCGGGAGTTGTGGCAGTGCTTAACAAACCTTACAATTTTTCCGATTTCGTCGCGATCATCACAAAGGCCCTCGAATGAGAGCAGGGGGGCGTCAGTCTCTTTCTGATGGTTTATCCTCGACTGCTGCCCACAGCGACGAGTGCGTCCTTCGTCTTAAAAGAAGAGCATATAGCGAATGGCCGATGGCATGGTGCAGAACAAGTGCAGGCTTATCTTTGTCCTTTCTCTAAGCCATCAGCTATCAACTCTTTTCTCTAACCAGGTGATGCCCAACCCCGCATCGGGCAAAGTTTCTCCAGCCGACGCCATGCCTCCTGTGAAAAACAAAGACATCTGACCTGTTTATTCTGGCCACAATTTCTAATCAAATAATTTGACCGGTTGCCTAAAAAGGCAATATCTTGTTTAGCAGGATGCTGAAAAAGTCCGCCAGCTTTGTTCTCACATCGCTCAGAGGCTCAACGTCCGTCAACGAGGACACCCTTCGCCTCTTCGCTCGTTGTGGCCGCGCTGGATGGCCTTTTTGAGCTTCCTGCGGGCTGTTCGGGCGTCGTCGACACTTCTAGATCTCACGAGGCCTTCTTGAACGAACCCCGAGTTTTTCCATAGCTTGTTAGATTTGTTGTAAACCCGTTTACAGGTTACAAAAGGATTCTGTGAGAACCTTTCCCCAGGGATTTCGATGAAACCATTTCGTTGCCTTACATATATTTTTTGCCTTTGTGCCTTGACCATTGTTGGGTCTCCCTCACTCCATGCTGCCGAAGATCCTGAAGAAAATCCCCGGTTGCCGCTGGCCATGGAGGTCTTTCTTAAGAAGCCCAACTCCCACCAATATGAACTGCACGTTCATTTGACCAATATCAGTGATGAACCGGTCAACGTCGATGTTCGGGACTTGCCCTGGAATCCTACCGATGGTCCCACCTGGCTCTCAGCCTTTCGGCTGGATGATCAACACAGTCCTATTAAGCAGGATATTCCGATTGGGCGGTTCGGATCACGGATGGTTCGGCTGGTACCGGGCGAATCGATTCAAGATCGGGTGGCGTTAAACTCCCCGGTTTCCTTCGCTTTTGAACTGATATCGAGCAAGCCGGCGTGCAATTGCAGTGGGACTGCCCTCCGGCTATCCTTAAAATTTGTGTGCAAAGCCGGTTCGCCCAATACCATTACAATTCCGAAAGACGATCCCGGTCCACCGGATGTGTATGCCATTGATCAGAAGGCTTGCCTCGAATTGGGAGACCGCATTGGTCTGATCACTGTTCCTCAAGACCATGAGGTGCTGTTTCTCCTCGCCACCGAAAATATCATGACCGATCTTGAAAAAATGAAATCTCTCCTTCTCCAGGTTGATGACTATGTCCAGCGATGTCACCCGACGTGGACAAATAGTTGGGGGGTGAGTTTTTTTACCGACGAGAAGTATGCCGGATTCCTGAGCGAGGGGGAGAATAAGCACTATTTTGAACAGGGGCTCTGGCAGCAAGCGAATATCGGCAATTATTCCAGTCAAATTCGCACATTGTTCCAGTTTCCGTGGATCAAGAGACGGGCGAATACCGTCTATCTGTCGCTGTACCGGTCAGCCCAGCAGGGTCATTCCTAGCAGGATGTTGGAGAAGCCTGTCCTGAGGCTCGCCGAGGGGCCCGCCAATCGGGAGCTTGCCTTTATCCTTCCTCCCTGATGTCCGAAAATCCTATTCCCTCAAGCAGGTGTTTTAACTTCTTCTTGTTCCGGGGGAGTATGACGCTGGTTGTGTGGAATTCCCGGCGGACCGGATAGTTCTTGCGAAGTCCGTCAAAAAGCATGGGCCGTTCTTCCGGAGGGGCCGTGAGCAGTTCTTGCATTCGATGGTAATCGGCTTCCAGGTCATACATCTTCGCGACCACTTCTCCTGGAATTTCTTCATCGGATTTCTGGTTATGGTCAATTTGGATGGAGGGCATAATGGGCGGAGGAAGCGACTGGACAGTGTTCCATGTGGGGTCTATGCCCAGATGCTTGCACAGCGCCGCATAGATCATGAAGGTGCCATTGGCTTTGCCATCGAGTGAGTGGCCGGCAATATGGGGTGTGCCGAGGGTGACGGCCTGAAAGAGATCCCAATTGATGCAGGGTTCGTCTTCCCACACGTCGATGATCGTCGGGCCGATTCGCTTTTGCCTGATGGCATCCAACAAGGCGCGGGTATCCACGACTTCCCCCCGTGCGGCATTGATGAAAATGGCTGATGGCTTGACCCATTTGAATGTGTGTGCATTGAGCAGGTGATAGGTGGGATAGCCGCCGCCGGTCGTGAACGGCGTATGCAGCGTGACGACGTCGCACCCGAGGGTTTCTTCTAACGAACGGTGATCAATCTGGCCCGTTTCCGCCAAGGGCGGATCATTAAGGACGGCGCGCATTCCCAGCGCCTCGGCCTTGCTCTTGACCAGTTTCCCGATGTGGCCGACACCGATAATGCCAATGGTTTTTCCCTGGAGAGAAAAGCCGTGGCGTTTCCCAAGGAGCAGCAATGACGCCATGACATATTCCGCCACTGAATTGGCATTCGATCCGGCAGCCGAGGCAAAGCCGATGTTCCGGGATTTGAGGTAGGCGACATCGATGTGATCCACCCCCGCCGAGGCCGATCCGACAAATTCCACAGGGGTGCCGTTCACTAAGGCTTCATCAACTCGCGTGATGGATCGAATGAGTAGGGCGTTTGTGTCTTTCAAATCGGCTGAGGTGATGGACCGACCCGGCAGAAATGTCACGTTTCCCAGATTGGTAAACGCTTCCTTCGCATACGGGATGTTTTCTCCGGCAACCATCTTGATGGGTTTTGTCATGTTCCTATGTTCTCCGCAAATCTCGGTATTAGATGTTACAACTCTATCAGTGCCGCACTACGAGTTCATCATGTGTGATACCTAGGGAATCAACACCCTAATGGCGCCATCATCCGCGTTTACTATTTAAAACTGGGTAAGCTTTTGTAAATATTGAGAAACGATTAAATGGCCGGAAGAGGGTCTTACTTAATACTATTGGCTTGAAATGGGGTGGCCTATGCCTGAATGATTCTGTACCTGATCAGAGGACGGACCCTGTTTCGTTCCAATTGTCCTTGGCGGCTCATACCTTCGGTCGCCCTCGATGACCATTTGATACAGGACGGGAGCACCCTCATAAGGCCACACCTTCTCGCTTGAGCAAGGTCCTTAAGCTCTGGATCACCGGGAACACCTCTTGATTCCAGTCAGCGCCTTGCCGGTCGAAGGCTTTCTGTTCTTCCTCCACAATCCACCGATCCTGGGCAAAGATGCCATTGGTAAACCACACGATGAACGGCCACAAGAGGTGGATGAGCCCGGGAATCGAAGGTTTCCGGATCATCATCAACCCAAAGGTGTGATTCAGACGTTGCGCCTCATCAAGTGGAACGTACACATTCCACAGATTCAACGCGGGCTCAGTGCTCCCGGCTGTCCAAAATTTGAGCGTTTGATAGGGATAGTCAGTGCAGATGGTCATGAGATCATGCTTCGGGCCATCGCCCGATGGTTTGGTCCTCTGGAGAATGAGTTTCTCTCCGAGGGGTTGGGCCCCTTTGATCCGGGAAAACGTATAGTCGACTTCCACGGCATGAGGCCGTTCCCGAAGTTCCAATAAGACGGTTCGGATTCCGCCCATGAGTCGACGATGCAAAAATTGATGGTTCATGTCCATGAGGTTCTCATGCATGAATGAGTAATGACAGCTTACCTGACGGTCAAGGTACCGCGTTTTATAATGCGGATCGCTTTCTAAGGACACGTTTGGAAACTCCACCTCTTCTACCCTGCTCGCAGGCCCCGGAAATACAAATATCAGTCCGTAAGCTTCACGACAGGGATAATTTCTGACTCCTGCCGGCCGGGGCTGATTCTTTTCCAAATACGGGACACCAATACAATTTCCTGTTCGGTCATAGGTCCAACAATGATAGCTACACTGGAGATGCTCTCCATGCACCACGCCGTGATGGAGGGGGACTTGTCGATGGGCGCACCGGTCCTCGAGAGCATAGATCTGCGCGCTTTCGGTCCGGACCAACACAATAGGCTCGCCGGCAAACGATACGCCCAGCGTTTTCCCCTTTTTCAGGTCTTTCGAACGTGCGAGTGGATACCAATAGCCCGGGTGAATACCCGTTTTTCTCAAATCGGATGCGGGAGTCGTTTGATCCAACCGGGACGTAGAGCCTTTCAGGAGAACGGGAGGGACGAAATCCTTTGGGACATCTACGTGTATGTGAGATTGCTCAAACATGCCTGAAAACCTCCAAATAAATGGACGAATGTGAAGGAAAACCCCAGAGAATCTCCAGGGGTATCAAGAAAAATATGAAAACGGGTCAGGTTTTGGATTGGCATCTAGCGAGATGAGGGTTAAGAGCAGACGGACTGTAAGGATTCAATTATAGAACACAGTATAAATCGTGGCATCTAAAATATCGAGTCAGCGTGAGGCATGAAAATAAAAGGCTACGCCTTGGGAGGGAAAGAGTCAATCAGGGGAGAACAGAGGCGTGACAATCGAGAATCCGGAAGACCTCCAAGGCGCCCTCAATGCTCGATGGCGGGGTATGCTGGCGGCTTTAGAGAAGCAAGATATCAATGAGGCTCTGACATTTGTGGCTTCCAGTAGGCGCGAAGTCATGCGACATGATTGGACGGTACTTGCCGATCATTTGGGAGACATGGTGAAACCATTTTCCGTCCCCCTTCAACTCATGGATGGGCAGGGGTATCGAGTGGTGGCCAAATCTGCGGATCCGCTGCCCATGGGGGAAATTCAATTTCCGTTAGAAGTTCAATTTGTGTGGGAACCCGACAATCAATGGCACATCAAAAGTTATTAAAATCCTATTTGTTCAGAGATCCAACCGTGAATGAAAAGTAACTCCGGGGATTTTGTGTTTGAATCTGGCGATACTTCTGAAGATTGCCAAAAGGCAATACTCTGGCCGTACAGATAAGACTCAATGGATGGTCGTTTGAAGCATCGTCCAGATCTCATAGTTCTCCGACAACATGAGCCTATGGGCTAGTAGAATTCAGATAGCCTTTTTGTAGTCGCGTAAGCCTTGCTTACCTCATCACGCTTACTTATTCATGTTTCACCAACCTTTTTGGGATAGCCTTCCATACACCGTCTGCTGATTCTTTACTGCAACTCCTAAAGAAATTTTGTATCCACATCGGTACCGTGTAGACCTTTCCGGAAATTGTACCGAAGCTAGTTTTGTTACGTCTTTCTCATGCGATTTTTATACTCCAATGCCATTCCTATAACGGGGTATGGGCGATTCCACTGTCCCCTTTCATACTTCCGGAGTTTTAACTCTGAAAAAAACCGATTAAGAATTCCCATGTGTTTTTAACAAGTGGGGGATCACAGGTTATGAAATGTTGTTGGACGCAACAATTGAGAATCCATGCAATCTCTACCTGGATCAGTCTTGTGTTTCTCATATTTCTGAGTGTGTCTGGCAAGGTCCAGGCGGCTCAGGATTTTGTGGTTTTAGGGAATGAAGGAGTTTGGGTCCGGCAGGGATCTACTATTCTCAGTGGAGATATCGGGGGAAATCAGGCGAGTGCGGGGCCATATCTGAACGGTGAGCAAGAGGTGACCATCGGCCATGACGTCGTGGTTCAAGGCATTGATAGTCAGATCATGGGTGATACCGTTCGCCTTAAAAGTGGATCACAGGTGCAGAATATTTTGGCTAACAATATTTTAGGACAAGGACAGATTCTAGGAACGGTGACGACACCTGTCCTGTTCCCCCTGGTGTCTAAAATGCCACCAGTCCCATCTGTGAATCCTGGATCTCAGAATATTGACGTTCCTGCAAATGGAGTGCTCACTCTCCAGGCTGGACGATATGGTCGGCTCAAAGCACGTCATGGTGCCATCGTCACCCTCTCGGGTGGCCTTTACCACTTTCAAGAATGGGATCTTCATGAAGGTGTTCAAGTGTTAGCGGCTGGACCCGTCGAGATTCGCGTGAATGGTCATATCGAAACCCGCAAGCATACGGTCGTGGGGCCGGCACCAGGTGCAGGGAATCTGACCGCGCGCGATGTCATCATCATAGGGACCGGCATTAATGGAAAGAAAGGTGCCATCGATGACACCCCGGAAGCGGTACAGTTTGGGGAAAAGAGCACGGTACGGGCGAATGTCTATGCCCCCAATGGCCTCCTGTGGATTAAAGCCGGAAGCATGGCCACCGGCGCGTTTGTGGGAAAATGGGTTCGGATGGGCAATGATTCCATGATCGCATTGGAAGGAGGATTTGGGTTGGGGCAGGGAGGAAATTCTCCACCGGTTGCTGAAGCCGGCCCTGACCTGACCGTACAGGTTGGAATGACGGTACAGCTTGATGGGGCTGATTCCACCGATGTGGATGGGAATCTTCTGACCTATCACTGGACGCTACTCGCGCAACCGGCAGGGAGTACGGCCACGCTTTCCGACACCACAGCCATCATGCCCGTCTTGGCCATAGCCACTTCAGGAATCTACATCCTTCAACTCATCGTGAATGACGGAACGGTGGACAGTGATCCCGACACGGTGACTATCACGACGACCAATTCGCCTCCCGTGGCCGCAGCAGGACCGGATCAAACGGTTGCTGTCACACAAGGAGTCTTATTGAATGGAAGTGCTTCTCATGATGTAGACGGCGACCCCCTGAATTTTAATTGGTCTTTTGTGAGCATTCCAAGTGGAAGTGTGGCTGTTCTCTCCAATCCAACGTCGTCCATATCCGATTTCCGAGTTGATGTCCCCGGGACCTATCAGGTGCAATTAATTGTTAACGATGGAAACGAAGACAGCGCACCGGATATGGTCATTATTGACACACATAATTCCAAACCGGTGTCTGACGCAGGTCGGGATCAGACGGTACCGGTAGGGAGTCTCGTCACCCTTAATGGAAGCGGCTCACATGATGTGGATGGCCATTCCCTTGCGTTTCATTGGTCGCTTATCGCCATGCCCATCGGGGCCACAGCCACCATTTCGGATCCCACCACCATTCAACCCACGTTTGTCGCGGATCTTGCGGGCCTGTATGTGGCCCAGCTTATCGTCAATGATGGGATCGAGGATAGCCATCCCATCACCGTAACGATCATCTCAGGCAATACGCCTCCCGTGGCGGATGCGGGACCTGATCAAAATGTGCCGGTCTTTTCATTAATCACTCTCAATGGAAGCGGTTCCCACGATGTGGACGGCGATGCATTAACCTTTCAATGGACGTTGGATAGTCGGCCTCAAGGCAGTACAGCCACTCTTTTAAATCCTACCTTCGCACAGCCGACCTTTATTCCGGATATTCCCGGGACCTATGTGATCACAATCGTGGTGTCGGATGGGAAGGCTTCAAGCGTTCCCGATATTGTTGTGATCGGTGTTCAATCTGTGACTCCTGCTCAATTGCCGACCCTGCTGATCTCGAGCCCTTTAGAAGGCAGTGTGGTGGGTGTGAGTCCGATCACCGTAACCGGCTTTATCAATGATCCCGCTGCTACGGTCACCGTCAATGGAATTGCCGCCACAATCTCGAAGGGAATGTTTCTCGCAGATGGCATTGCATTACAGGTAGGCAGCAATACGTTGGTCGTCACCGGAGTGGATGGAACAGGACATACCAATACCGTGGTTCTCACGATTACTCGTTCTGCTGCCCCAACCCATCTCACCCCAATTTGGGGGCCGGTTGAATGGGTTAAGCAAACCACTGTTGAAGAAACTTTTACGACAAACTTTTCGAATTGCGAACCAGCGGCCCACTACCAATTGGTGGTGATGAACGGCCTCTCGGGTGGCGCGAATCGTGTGACCCAAGGGAGGGTCCTGCTCAATGGAGTGGAAGTGATCAGCGACCAAAATTTCACGGCTGCTCACAACCAGATTGTGCAGCCCATCATTGTGCAAGCACGGAATGCTCTTGAGGTTCGGGTGGCGGGTCCGATTGGAGCTCAAGTGCAGGCCTATATCGCCTGTACCGCCAATTGTTTGGCGGTGACCATTGACGCTCCGTTGGCCAATGCTACGATAAATCAACCGACTATGTTGGTGAAAGGTACTGTCATGAGCAGTGGATTAAGTCCCGTTGGGGTCGTCGTCAATCATCAGGCGGCGAAAGTGATTGGATCGAACTTACGCGGTGGATCGGGTGCCCGTTCGTGAGTACACCGGCACGCTTGGGCCTACCACTGTCGTCGTGGAAGCCGCCAATGCCTGTGGCCAGCGCGCTTCTTCCAGCATTCAAGTTCACACCACGGAGTTGTTAACAAACCAGGTGCAATTGCGAGTGTCGCCGGATCGAAATGTGGCTCCCAGCCAGGTCATTCTTCGGGCCTCTATCGATAGTGATCAACCGGTGGCCAACATTCAATGGGATCATCAAGGTGATGGAACCATCGACGCTCAGGGGCTTGACCTCCTTGAACAATCTGTCACCTACACCCAGGCAGGAGTGTATCTGCCGAAAGTTACTGTGACGGATATCATGGGAAACACATTTGAAGCCACGGCAGTAGTCCAAGTGTTAGATGCCGTGGCCTTTGAAGCCATGCTGAATGCTAAGTGGTCTGGCATGATGGAGGCGCTGGCCCAGGGCGATATTGAACAAGCCCTCGCTTCCATTCTCATCAGAAAGCGCGAAATCATGCGCCATGACTGGACGGTGCTCAAAGAGCATTTGGATGAGCTGGCTGCTATCTTTTCTGTTCCCTTGCATCTCACAGACGGGCAGGGAACACGGGTGGTAGCTCAATCTTCGAATCCCTTGACCCTTGGCGCCGTTCTGTTTCCCCTTGAAGTGGAGTTCATTCTGGATACCGACGGCCAATGGCGGATCAGGAATTTTTAGGGACGCTTGAGATAAATCGCTGGAAAAGAAAGGCGCTGGAGAGAAATATGAGCCTAACAATGAGAAGAATCAAGAATGGATAGTCCTAGGGGATGGTTGATCACACACTTATTTGACGTTAAGGACCAAGCTGAATGTCTATGACGAATTTCTGGCGGGAGTACAAGTCTCGAATTGTTGGGGGCTCATTGGGAGCACTACTGCATCTTTTCATTGTCGCGCTAGTTGAGTTTGTGGGCGGAGAAGGCCTCGGTTTCATTCTTCTATTAATAGATTTTCCTATTGTGCTTCTCTGGAATTTTGTCATTGGACCAGTGGGGTTGGGTGGAAGCGCTTTTGTTCTGACTTGCTATTTTGGAGGAACCTTCATTTATGCCCTAGTTGGGTGTTTTGCGGGAGCACTTTTAGAACGATTTTTCCCCCATTATCCCCCTCCCTCATCACTGTAATATTTATTTCATCAAAGGAAAAAGAGAATTCATGATGACACAGGAAAAATTATAAACCTCAAATTTCCTATGGAATTATTTTAATTTTGTTATCTTTAGCGTGGAATAACTTCAAAAACAAAAAACTTGCTATGCCCGGATTGGAAACGGACATAAATGAATTCAGGGATTGAAAAAGTTTTCCCCTTGCCCCTTGATTTGACTGTATTAGCTTAAGAAGGAGAGAGATGTATGTGTAATTGTTCCAACTTCAATAACCAAGCTTCGCAAAGTAAATTTTTTCGTACTTTTTGTTGTCATTTTTCCTATCTCTCGATTCTTCCTAAGAATCCATGGCTATCATTTAATCCTACTATGTTTTCCCTGTTGGTCATGATGGAGGTTCTTCTCTCCTTTACCAACGTATGGGCTTGGGAAGTGAACACCCATAGGGAACTTACAGAACAGGCCATCAACACAAAGGAAGCTGAACTGAATGCCTATCTCATAAATAACCTTGGCTTGGAAGGTGGCTTGAATGCATCCGTTAAGGGGGGAAGTCCACGAGAATTGATGGTCCAAGGGAGTAGTAAGGAAGATGATTTCCCTAGATTCGTTAACCATTTTCATGAGCCTATAGGCGATAGAGGTTTGGGGAAATTTGGAGGAATCTCTGCTATTAATTGGAGTCTGGAAGAAATTGGGGCACAGGATGGAGAGAATTCATATTCCTGGAAGGATGCGCGGGAGTATTACTTTAAAGCGCTGACCTCTTCCACAAAATCTGAGCGAGATAAATTTTGGGGCAAGACTTTCCGCGCCTTGGGCCAGGTAATGCATCTAATCCAGGATTCGGCCAATCCCTCGCATGTACGAGACGATATCCATCCTATTCTTATAGATGATGATGGCTTACATGACTATATGGCACGAAGAAGTGTTGCCTCTTATTATACTGGAGGGGGATTGTTTAGTCCCGATCCGTCCCTCTTACAAATCGCGCATAGTGGGGGACCGCCTGACCCACTGGCCAACCTCTTTGATACGAACACGTATACCGGCAACAACCCGGGAGCAACCCTCGGAACGAATGTGGGCATTACTGAATATACCAGCGCCAATTTTTTTAGTGATGACACGATTCCTGGCCAGAGTGGCACTTTTCTTCCACTTTATCCTAATGCATTCGAATTGGTGCCAGCCGTTGTCCCGCTTCCGTATTTGACGCTCCCTCGCCTGGGAAGTGCCGCATTCCCTGCCGCTCGGGTCGCCAAACTCACCGGTAATCAAGCTGCAGCGCAATTTTT